>NZ_JBQAEG010000003.1:0-675174 GCF_051915205.1 Bacillus cereus group sp. MYBKT111-2 | reverse complement strand
CTGAGCACCTTGAGGTCCAGTAGCGCCGGTAGCACCTGTGTTACCCTGAGCACCTTGAGGTCCAGTAGCGCCGGTAGCACCTGTGTTACCCTGAGCACCTTGAGGTCCAGTAGCGCCGGTAGCACCTGTGTTACCCTGAGCACCTTGAGGTCCAGTGGCACCAGTAGCACCCGCTGGTCCTTGAGGTCCAGTAGGTCCAGGAGGCCCACCAGAAGGTCCAGTAGGTCCGGTAACTCCTATGCCGGTAGCGCCCGTGTTACCTTGAGGCCCAGTGGCACCGGTAGCGCCTGTGTTACCTTGAGCACCTTGAGGTCCAGTGGCACCGGTAGCACCTGTGTTACCTTGAGCACCTTGAGGTCCAGTGGCACCGGTAGCACCTGTGTTACCTTGAGCACCTTGAGGTCCAGTGGCGCCGGTAGCGCCTGTGTTACCTTGAACACCCTGAGGTCCAGTAGCGCCCGTGTTACCTTGAGGTCCAGTGGCACCGGTAGCACCTGTGTTACCTTGAGCACCTTGAGGTCCAGTGGCACCAGTAGCGCCTGTGTTACCTTGAGCACCTTGAGGTCCAGTGGCACCAGTAGCGCCTGTGTTACCTTGAGCACCTTGAGGTCCAGTGGCACCAGTAGCACCTGTGTTACCTTGAGGCCCAGTGGCACCGGTAGCGCCTGTGTTACCTTGAGCACCTTGAGGTCCAGTGGCACCAGTAGCGCCTGTGTTACCTTGAGCGCCTTGAGGCCCAGTGGCACCGGTAGCGCCTGTGTTACCTTGAGCACCTTGAGGTCCAGTAGCGCCAGTAGCACCAGTAGCCCCCGTGTTACCTTGAGCACCCTGAGGTCCAGTAGCACCGGTAGCCCCTGCTGGCCCAGTAGGTCCAGTAGGTCCTTGAATGAATGAAGCAGAATTAACTAGAGCGGTTTGTAATGCTGCGATTAATTTAAGAAGCTCTTGAAGTGTGCAAGGGTCAATTCGGAATAGTTTTGTAATGGATAGTAAATAATTAATTAGATTTTGAAGCTCGATAAATACAGCGCTTGCTACGAAAGTTGGATTTTTTAATATAGTTATTAAGTTTTTAATAATAGCTAACCCTTGTGCTTTCAGGGAGGAAGTAGCATCTAGTGAACAAATAAATTTACTTAGTAGGTTCAATGTATCAATTAGATCTTCAATATTTTGGGGAGATGGATTTGCGAAAAGTTTTGGGATTATTTTTGTTAAATCGATAATGATTGCGCGGAATGTTCTAAGTTGTGCCTTAGTAACTGGGATTGATGGAGTATTTGGAATTCGTCCAGCGCTACTTGGAAAGCATGGTTTGGAGAATTTGTTCTGACTGTCGTTATAATGAGACATTAAATCTCTCCTTTCTAATGAGGATATGAACGAAACTCATCATAGTAGATGCAAAAATTAGTTAAATGGTCATAGTAAAATCGTTTGTTTGAAGAAAAAATAGAAAAAACGCCTTATAATAAGGCGTTTTTTCTATTTTCTGCGTATTGATAATATCGTTTTAGTGAAATCTTTGATTTGAAGCCAGCTAGCTTTATAATTTCTGACTCCGGAGTTTCTTTTTTTATTAAGTTTAAAATATAGGTGTTACGAAAGTGTTGTCCTGAGATTCCTTTGCGTAAATTAGCTCTGGATACTTCAAGGCGAATCATTTTTTGGATAGCGATTTCTGTTAATCCCTTCGGTGCATCATTTTCGTATACCCATCTATATGTTCCGCGATTAAAATCGAATGCGACAAATAATGGGTCATTACTATGATATTTTGGACGAACGGGTTCGGGGATGCTTTTGTAATAAGTATATAGTTGTTTTTTGTCTTCGCTAGTTAAAGTAATTGTTCTTTCTACTCCTGCGGTTGCAGGTATAGATAATGTGTTAGTTTCAAAGTGGACGTGATGCATAGTTAATGCTGTAAGTTCCTGTAAGGATAATCCATAGTCAATTAATAAATTTAAAATAGCGATATTACGATCCATCAATAAAGGGCGTACAGGACGTTGTTTTTCTGAAAGTCCTTCTAATGAAGTGACTATATGTTTTAATCTTTTTTCTTCATCAGATGAAATGAAATCTTCATTGCGGAGTGTTCGGTCTGGTTGAATAGAAATTTCCATGTTCTTTAATGGGTTGGGAATATTTAGAAAGTGATGCATTCGATTTAATACAATGAATACACGGTGCATCGTTTTCTCTGAGTAATGTCGATTCTTTTTTAAGTCGGAAAAGTAATCTTCGTAGTCTTTTGTACAAAGTGTAGCCCATATATTACTGGAAGGGAGCTTTTTGTTTTTTTCTAACCAATGTCCGAAATCTTCAATGTCATAAACATAACGTTTAATGGTTGAAGGTTTTCGGCCTTTATTCAATAAAAAAATAGAAAAGGCTTGTATTGTATCATGGAATTCCGTTGTCTCCATAGTCCCACCACCTTCATTATTTCTTTTATTATAGCAAACTTTTCTGAAAATAGTCATTTGCAAAGGAGACAAGAATAATAATATTTGGTGAGTGGATAAAATGAGGTGATTGTATGGAACAATCGATGCGAAAGAAAAATAATAATCAAATTAACATTGTGTTAAATCATCGAAAGAAAATTTCTTTACCGGCTGCAGAAAATAAAACAGTAATTTCAAATGAAACTACTACGAAACATGAGATGCTGCAAAGAATTGAAGAAGAGATGGGAAAACTCGTTGGGATGGATGATATAAAAAAGATAATAAAAGAAATATATGCTTGGATTTATGTGAATAAAAAAAGACAAGAAATAGGATTGAAGTCTGAGAAACAAGTACTCCATATGTTGTTTAAAGGCAATCCGGGTACAGGGAAGACAACTGTTGCTAGAATGATAGGAAAATTGTTATTTGAGATGAATATTCTATCAAAAGGGCACTTAGTTGAAGCTGAACGTGCAGATCTTGTAGGAGAGTACATCGGTCATACGGCTCAAAAAACAAGAGATTTAATAAAAAAAGCAATGGGGGGAATTTTGTTTATTGATGAGGCTTATTCATTAGCACGAGGGGGAGAAAAAGATTTTGGAAAAGAAGCAATTGATACGCTCGTAAAACATATGGAAGATAAACAACACGGTTTTGTATTGATTTTAGCTGGATATTCCAGAGAGATGAATCACTTTCTTTCATTGAATCCAGGACTGCAATCTCGTTTTCCGTTTATAATTGAGTTTGCGGATTACTCAGTAAATCAGCTGTTAGAAATAGGGAAGAGGATGTATGAAGAACGTGAATATCAGTTATCGAAAGAGGCTGAATGGAAATTTAGAGATCATTTACATGCTGTAAAGTACTCATCGCAAATTACATCCTTTAGTAATGGGCGATATGTCCGGAATATTGTTGAAAAATCAATTCGTACACAAGCTATGCGGTTGTTACAAGAGGATGCGTATGATAAATATGATTTGATTGGAATATCAAGTAGTGATTTGATGCTTGAAGAGGAGACGCACAGTACGTAAACTGTGCGTCTGTTTTTTATATAAGTGCTTTACTATTTTTTTGCTTTTTCTTGATAAGATTTATGGAAACGTTCCATTTTAGCGCTTTTTTCGTGTGCAGAATTAGGATCATGTCCAATTTGATCTAGTGAGCTTTTTTGAGCCCTTTTATTCACATGGTTTGTCATTTGTGTTCACCTCACTTTGAGAATTAGTATAAACATTATGTAAGGAAAAACTCGTTAGAAAAGAAAAACCTCTTTACGATCTGTAAAGAGGTTGGATTGCTATTTATGCATTGAACGTTCGTTTGTGTCGATGCGTCTATGCGGTAAATGCCATTTGTAATGAATAGAAACCATGCGGAAGCAAACAATTAAAATGAATAAGGTGTATAGAGCCCAATCGCTAACAATAATTTGAGCGCCGATTAAGAAACCTGCCAGAATCGTCCAAAAAGCATATACATCAGCTCGAAGAACGAGAGGTTTTCTACGAGCTAAAAGATCGCGGATAATACCGCCTCCAATGCCAGTTAAAACGGCTGCTACGATTGTAGCGCTAATTGGTAAATTTAATTTTTGAGCGTATAATGCCCCTTGTACGGCAAATGCTGATAAGCCGATAGCATCAGTGATGTTTTCCCACTTTTTCCAGTGTCTAATTAATTTATTTGGAAAAAGAAAAATAATCGTCATTGATAAAAGTGCGATTTGGAATAACATGTCTTGTTGCCAAAACGCGATAATCGGATAACCGATTAATAAATTACGAAGGGCACCTCCCCCAAATGCGGTTGCCATTCCTAAAATATACACCCCGAAAATATCATAATCCTCTTCCATTGCAACAATAGCCCCGCTTAATGCGAAAGCAATTGTGCCTATGATGCTAAAAATCTCCCATGCCATGAATTTTCTCCCCCGCTAACTAGATGAAATGTGCTTCCTCTGCTATTATATTAGAAGGTTTAAATTTCGAAAAGGATGAGTGAATATATTTGATGGAAGAAAAAGAGAAAGTCATATTAGTGGGCTGTCAATTGCCGCAAGATGATGATGAAAAATTTATGCATTCCATGAAAGAACTTGCATCATTAGCGAAAACTGCACGAGCAGAATTGTTAGTGTCTACAACGCAAAAACGACCGAAGTTTCATCCGGCGACTTATATAGGTAAAGGTAAATTAGAAGAGCTTACAATGTTAACTGAAGAACTAGAACCGGATGTTATCGTATTTAATAACGAATTAACACCGAGTCAAATTCGGAATTTATCCGCAGTATTAGATGCGAGGGTAATTGATCGAACGCAACTCATATTAGATATTTTTGCGCAACGTGCGAAGTCGAGAGAAGGGAAGCTTCAAGTAGAATTAGCTCAGTTGCAATATACAATGCCGCGTCTTATGGGGCAAGGATTGTCTTTATCACGTCTTGGTGGTGGTATTGGAACGAGAGGGCCAGGTGAAACGAAACTTGAGACTGATCGTCGTCATATTCGAGCGCGCGTTGATGAAATAAAGAAGCAACTTGCAGTTGTTGTGGAACATCGAAAAAGATATCGTGAGAGAAGAAAAGATAATAAAGTATTTCAAGTTTCGTTAATAGGATATACGAATGCGGGAAAATCTACACTGTTTAATAGATTAACGGAAGCTGATACGTTTGAAGAAAACTTGTTGTTTGCAACACTAGACCCGACAACAAGGAAGATGCCGCTACCTTCTGGTTATACAGTATTACTAACTGATACAGTTGGTTTTATACAAGATTTACCTACGTCATTAATTGCTGCATTCCGTTCGACTTTAGAAGAAGCTGGTGAAGCGGATGTTATTTTACATGTTGTGGATTCTGCAGATCCTAATTATGTAGGGCATGAGAAAACAGTAAAACAATTATTGTCAGAACTCGAAATAAATCATATTCCTATTATTACGTTATATAATAAAAAAGATGAATTACATCAAAACTTTATTCCGTTTCCGAAAAATGACTTCTTAATGACTAGTGCTTTTGAAGAAAAGGATCTATTACATATAAAAGAAGCGATAGAAACGAAAATGAAGGAAGAAATGAATCGTTATCAAGTGGAGATTCCTCCGAGTGAAGGTAAGTTATTAACTCTATTAAAGACGGAGACGCTATTAACAAAAATGGAGTTTTTGGAAGATAAATTTGTGTATGATTGCGCAGGGTATATTTTTGCTCATTCATCACTTAATGCGCAATTAAAGAGATTTTTAGTGGAAGAAGGAGAAAATAAAAATGTTTGATCGTTTGAAAAATGGAGAAAAAATTGCTCCAATCGTAAAAGAAGTAGAGAGCCAAATTACAGAAGTACATAAACGTGCGGATGAAGTAATTGAAAGTAATCAGTTTCGTGTATTAGAAAGTTTTCGTAAACATAAAATTAGTGATTCACATTTTATTCCGACGACAGGTTACGGTTATGACGATATTGGTCGTGATACGTTAGAGAAAGTGTATGCGGATGTATTTGGAGCGGAAGCTGGTCTTGTTCGTCCGCAAATTATTTCAGGTACTCACGCTATTTCTACAGCGCTATTCGGTATTTTACGTCCAGGAGATGAGTTATTGTACATCACTGGTAAGCCGTATGATACGTTAGAAGAAATCGTTGGTGTACGCGGAAAAGGTGTAGGATCATTTAAAGAATATAATATTGGTTATAATGCAGTTCCGCTTACTGAAGAGGGGCTTGTTGATTTAGGAGCTGTTGCGGCTGCCATTCATAGTAATACGAAGATGATTGGAATTCAACGCTCAAAAGGTTATGCTACTCGTCCGTCTTTTACTATTTCTCAAATTAAAGAAATGATAGCGTTTGTTAAAGAAATTAAACCGGATGTTGTCGTGTTTGTAGATAACTGTTATGGCGAGTTTATTGAAGAACAAGAGCCATGTCATGTTGGTGCAGATTTAATGGCAGGTTCGCTTATTAAAAACCCGGGCGGGGGAATTGTTAAAACTGGTGGTTACATTGTTGGTAAAGAACAGTATGTTGAAGCGTGCGCCTATCGTTTAACATCTCCAGGAATCGGTGCGGAAGCAGGGGCATCTTTATACAGTCTGCAAGAAATGTATCAAGGTTTCTTCTTAGCGCCGCATGTAGCAGGACAAGCGCTAAAAGGTGCGATTTTTACAGCTGCATTTTTAGAAAAGTTAGGAATGAATACATCACCAGCGTGGAATGCACCAAGAACAGATTTAATTCAATCTGTTCAATTTGATGACAAAGATCGCATGATTGCATTCTGCCAAGCAATTCAATATGCATCTCCGATTAACTCTCACTTCACTCCATATGCCAACTATATGCCGGGGTATGAAGATGATGTAATTATGGCTGCGGGAACGTTTATTCAAGGTGCAAGTATTGAATTGTCGGCTGATGGTCCAATTCGTCCGCCTTATGTTGCTTACGTACAAGGTGGGCTAACTTATTCGCATGTGAAGATTGCGATTTGTTCTGCAATTGATGCATTAATTGAAAAAGAATTATTAACAATTTCTTAAAGGGAAGCTGTCGATTTCGACAGCTTTTTTCGCGTGAAAGTAATGATTTATTTCATTAGAAAAAAGAATGAAAAAACTTTTTAAAAAATCATGTAAGAAAAGCTAACATCTATTGACATCAAACATAACATGGTATAAAATGAGAAGCAGTTAAGGCGAAGGAGGAACTGAAACGATGAAAGAAGATAGACGTTCTGCCCCGCTGTTTCCTATTGGTATTGTTATGGATTTAACACAATTATCTGCACGTCAAATTCGCTACTATGAAGAGCATAATCTTGTTTCTCCAACCCGTACAAAGGGGAATCGTAGATTATTTTCATTTAACGATGTAGATAAGTTGTTAGAGATTAAAGATTTATTAGATCAAGGCTTGAATATGGCTGGTATTAAACAAGTGTTACTAATGAAAGAAAATCAAACAGAAGCAGTGAAAGTAAAAGAAGAAACGAAAGAAATTTCAAAAACTGAGCTTCGCAAAATACTTCGAGACGAACTACAACATACAGGTAGATTTAATCGAACTTCATTGCGACAAGGTGATATTTCAAGGTTTTTTCACTAAAGAGAACTGATTCTGAAGGTGTTTAGAGGGACTAAGGAGGAATTTATAATGGCTAGGTACACAAAAGAAGATATTTTCCGTTTGGCGAAAGAAGAGAATGTAAAGTATATCCGTTTACAATTTACGGACCTTTTAGGGGTAATTAAAAACGTAGAAATTCCAGTGAGCCAATTAACAAAAGCTCTTGATAACAAAATGATGTTTGATGGATCTTCTATTGAAGGTTTCGTACGTATTGAAGAATCTGATATGTACTTATATCCAGACTTAGATACTTGGGTGATTTTCCCTTGGACAGCTGAAAAAGGTAAAGTAGCTCGATTGATCTGTGATATTTACAATGCAGATGGAACTCCATTTGAAGGGGATCCACGTAACAATTTAAAACGTGTATTAAAAGAAATGGAAGCTTTAGGATTCTCAGATTTCAATCTTGGACCAGAGCCAGAATTCTTCCTATTCAAAGTAGATGAAAAAGGAAATCCAACATTAGAATTAAACGATAACGGTGGATACTTCGACCTTGCGCCGATGGATCTAGGGGAAAACTGTCGTCGTGATATCGTTCTTGAACTTGAAGAAATGGGCTTTGAAATTGAAGCGTCTCACCATGAGGTTGCTCCAGGGCAGCACGAAATTGACTTCAAATATGCAAATGCAATTCGTTCATGTGATGACATTCAAACATTCAAACTTGTTGTAAAAACAATTGCTCGTAAACACGGTTTACACGCAACATTTATGCCAAAACCATTATACGGTGTGAACGGTTCAGGTATGCACTGTAACTTATCACTATTCAAAAATGGTGAGAACGTATTCTATGATCAAAACGGTGACTTACAATTAAGTGATGATGCTCGTCACTTCATCGCAGGTATTTTAAAACACGCACCGGCATTTACAGCGGTGGCAAACCCAACTGTAAACTCTTACAAGCGTTTAGTACCTGGATACGAAGCTCCTTGTTACGTAGCATGGTCTGCACAAAACCGTAGTCCATTAGTACGTATCCCTGCATCTCGTGGTATTAGTACACGCGTAGAAGTACGTAGTGTTGACCCAGCTGCAAACCCATATTTAGTAATGGCTACATTATTAGCAGCAGGTCTTGATGGAATTAAAAACAAATTAACTCCACCAGCTGCAGTAGATCGTAACATCTACGTAATGACAAAAGAAGAGCGCGAAGAAGCAGGTATCGTTGACTTACCAGCAACATTAGCGCAAGCTTTAGTTACATTACAATCTAACGAAGTAATTAGTAACGCATTAGGAGATCACTTACTTGAGCACTTCATCGAAGCGAAGGAAATTGAGTGGGATATCTTTAGAACGCAAGTTCACCA
The DNA here is from genome assembly GCF_051915205.1 of Bacillus cereus group sp. MYBKT111-2. Taxonomy (NCBI): domain Bacteria; kingdom Bacillati; phylum Bacillota; class Bacilli; order Caryophanales; family Bacillaceae; genus Bacillus; species Bacillus cereus group sp. MYBKT111-2. The sequence goes on along the minus strand of NZ_JBQAEG010000003.1, from coordinate 666,237 downwards.
ATGGGAACGCGATCAATATATGTCTCTTTACTAAGAGGCTTGAACCCTTGATACAACTGGTATCAAGGGTTTTTTATTCCCCTCTCGTCACAATGTTATGTGGTTGCGAAATGAAAAACAGCCACAAAACAGCCACGAAAAACACCAAAAAAAATTCTACTCTAAAACATTACTCATATACTTTTCAAATTCAGAAATAGAATCTTTATTGATTTTATCACTAATATGTGAATAGACATTAGATGTCATTTCGATACTTTTATGACCTAATCGTTCTTGTATATATTTTAAGTTAGCACCGGATTCTAATAACAAAACAGCATGCGTATGTCTTAAAGAATGGATATCAAGACTAGGTATGTTAACCTTTTTCAAAATTCTTGAAAAGGCATTAAATAAAGTTGATTTTGGTAAAAAATTACCGTCTGTTCGGGTGAAAACTAAATCTAAATTATGTTTATAACTTTCTTGTAATACTAATTTATTCTCATTTTGCCATTTCTTATGATTTAACAAATCTTTAGCGAGTGGAGCTGGAATCATAATTGTTCGTCTAGATGAAAATGTTTTTGTGTCACCGAATAGTTCTTCATCATCTTTAGCTGTGAAATCTAATGTCTTTGTAATATTTATCGTTTGTTCTTTAAAATCAATATCACTCCATTGAAGTGCGGCAGCTTCACCTTTTCGCATTCCAGTATTGATAAGTGTCTTAAAAAAGATATAATAGATATAATTATATTGATAAGATGCTTTTAAGAATAGTGGAATGTCTTCTGTACGCATATACTTGAGACCTTCCTCTTTTTTTTGATTTTTATTCGAAATTACAACATCATCACAAGGATTTGTTCCAATCTTTTTTAAGCTAACAGCCTTACACATTGCATTATTCATAGTTCGATGAATTATTTTTACAGTTCCCTTGCTGTATCCTTGATCAGTGAGATGATTAATAAAGTTTTGGTACATCATCGGTTTTAAATCTTTTAAATTAATATTTTTAAAGTACGGGATGATGTGTTTTTCAATGTTTCGTTTGTGTAGGATGAACGTGTTTTTTCTAACGGTATTTTCTTTATACACTTTAAGCCAATCTTCTAAAAAGTACTTTAAAGACGTTGGAACATTTTCAATTTCAAAACCATTCAATATCCTTTGCTCTTCTTCAGCAGCCGCAATTTGGGCTTCTTTTTTTGTTTTAAAGCCACGTTTAGTTTTTTCTTTGTACTGGTGAGTATAGGGGTCTTTGAACTTAATTCTATATTGCCAACCATTGCTCACTTTTCTAAAGCTAGCCATAATAATCCTCCTTATATAAAATTACAGTTAACATACAGATTGTACATTAATTGTAATTGAATAATAGCATGTTAACCTAATTACTGTAAAAGAAAACTTACACATATAGAACGTACGTGCTAAAATAATTCTTATTCAGAATAAGAAAGGGGAATGGAAAGATGAAGAGTTTTATTGGTGACCCAGGTGGTCACGAAACAGCTGATCCAGGAGGATGGTCATCTTTATATGGACCAGGTGGTGGAATGGGTAAACAAAAGTTATTTGGACCCGTCACTGGGGTATAACAAAAAGACACTTTAAAAGTGTCTTTTTGTTATAAATAAAATCAGTATTTTGGATATATATCACTATTCATAAAGCCGGATTTTAGAAATTGGGTTATAATGTTAATGAAATAATATATTTTATAGGGGATGAAAGTATGAATAAAACGTTTGAATTTAAAGGTTCTGGGAAATCTATTATTACTATTGATGGAAACTTTATCCGTATAAAGAGAAAAGGTTTTGTTAACTTTATGAATCATGGTTTGGACGGCGAAAAAACTATTGATATTAATAACCTAACTGGAATTCAAGTCAAAAAGGCTGGATTTACAAGTGGTTATATACAATTCATTTTCATGGGAAGTCAAGAAAGTAAAAAAGGTGTATTTGCAGCAACTCAAGATGAAAATACAGTTATGTTTGTAAAAAAAGAACAAAAAATGGCTGATGAAATTAAAGAATACATTGAAGGTTTCTTAGCTAATAAAGGTAAGTCGCAAGTTGCAGCAACTATAAGTGGAGCGGATGAGATATTGAAGTATAAAGAATTGTTAGACCAAGGTATTATTACTGAAGAAGAGTTTCAGGAAAAGAAAAAGCAATTATTAGGTATTTAAAAAGCACTCTGATGAGTGCTTTTTATTTTCGGATTAAAGAGAGCTGAATAGCTCTCTTGCTCAAATTGTAAAAAAAAGAATATTTTACAATTTGAAATTGGAAATGATTTCTTTTATGATGAAATCAAATCATAATATTTCATTATTCTCACCAAGGAAACGCACATAATAATCTAGTTGTTTGCAGAAATTTTTTCTTTGATGTTCAGATAACACCCCATATGTTTTCTGAACACCAAGCAAAGTATTATGTAACATTTCATCATCCGAATTATCAATGTATCCTGTAAGTACATCTAGTGTTACATTGAAATAGGAAGCGAGGCGAAATAATGTAGTGAGATCAGGCTCAGAAAAACCATTTTCGTAATTATTTATTTGGCTTCTACTAAGGTTTAGTTCGTGAGCTAAATCTTCTTGCCGTAATGAACGACTTTTTCTTAACGCTTTTAAAGTTTCACTAAATGTTTTCATAGTACAAGTATAATTATATACATATCGATATACTATAAATGATAGATTTACTGTCATTTATATTGTATTGATAGAAAATCTATTTTAATTTGAAATAAAATAGAACAAAAGTTCGGTTTTGTGGTAAAATATGCATATGAGGTCTTCATACGTTAAATGTATAATTGCATATTTATTTTTATTTAATTTGAGATATGTTGATATATAGCACTTTTTCAACTTTCTCAATAATTATCTGATAACAACACGACTGAATTTTGGAAAAAATGTGATATTATGATAATAATAAAATAAACGGACCAAAAAAAGACCCACGGTGTAAGTAGTGCTGGTAACACTCTTACACTGCCCCCTAATCCACCTAGGGAACATTGTCGCGGATCTTGTACATAACTATTATAACACACCTTAGATTGAGAGTGACACGTTTTCCTTTATATGTAACAAAATGGGGTTTACGTGTCTTTTTGTTCCGACAAGGAGGAGCAAAATGAAATATTGGTTAGCTAAAATTATTGATAAAATTGATTTTCAAAAGAAAAGTAGAGAAAAAATAGCTAAGTCATTAGGAATTAGTGGACCTGCATTCTCAAAGAATTTATCTGGAAAGAGTGAATTAGATTTTTTGAATATGGTGAAGTTAGTTGAGGACTTATATGAAGATTCGTTAGAAATAAAATATATGATTCATGAGTTTTGTAAAAAGACAACTAGTAAAAAAAATATAAGAATAGCAATGGAGTATGGAAATGCCTTAGGTGATTTAGAATTACTTAGAATAGCTATTCAAAGAGGGTTCGAATCTAATAATGCTAAAACCTATGAATGGGCACATGTATATGAACTTGTATGGTTAAGAGCTAAGAAAATCTTGAAGACAGATGAATTTTTAGAGGAAACTGAAAACAGAAAAAAGAGTAAAGTACTTAAAAATAAAGAAACTAAAATAATGTATGATATTTTGACTTTATATTCAATGTATGATTGTAGAGATTTTAATTTTTTGAATGGGTACACAGAAACATTGCAAGCAAAAATTGAAGAAGTTTCTAATCAATTTATAAAAGATTTATATAGCAATCGTATCAAAGAATGGTTAGCTTATGCATTATTAATGGATAATCAAATAGAGAAGGCCAGAGATTTATGTCACAGTATTTTAAACGTTAATGACGAGTGTGGTTATTTACGATTACTTAAGGTTTCCGCACTAGGATATTTAGGAGAATCGCATGTTAAAAATTACGAACAATCCTTGTGGTACTTAAATAAGGGGATTGAAATACTAGATCAACTGTATTTTGAGAAGGCTGACAATCGAAAAAAAGAATTTTTAAATATGAGGTCTTATCTTAGAATGATCCATCAAAAAGATATGCATGATTTACAAATTTTTGACGTAGGTGAAGAAGCACTCTGGTATATAGTAAAGGGAGAGAAGGAACAGGCGGTTACTATATTAAGAAATTACGAAAAAGAGAATGGTAGTCTTTCTCCAATGAAGTTATGTTATTTAGGAATGGCTTTAGAAGATGAAAAATTGTTGAAAAAATCAATTGAATTATTTTATTCACAAGGATGTAAATTTTATAGTTATTTACCTAGAAAGATATTGGTAGATATTAATAAAAATGGTATAATATATAAGGGTGATGTTAAATGAAAAAAGTATTATCTATAGTAACAATTTTGGCTTTGGCTGGAGTATTATATGTAACTCCTACTAAAGATCAAAAAGAGCAACCTAAACAAGTAGCAAAGGAAGCTCAAACTCAAATTATGCTTAAAATGGACCCTGGAACAGGAATGGGTTAACTCAAAAGTTTCAAGGTTATACAAATAGATTGAATGCGATTGTCTCATAAAGAGGCAATCGCATTCGTCGTTTATAGGACTCTTAACTAAATTTCGAATTTGAAAAATAGTTATAGTTTGTGAAACATTCACAAACTATATAAGAATACTGGGGGCTTAGGGATGAGAAAAGAGAAATTAGAGAACGTAACATTAAAAGAAGTTGTGGAATTTGAATCACAATTATTGGATGTAATGAAAGCAGCGCACGAAGGTGATGAAAAATCCATTAAAATAATATTAAAAATGAAACAGGCGATCAGTAGCTGTTAAAGCTATTAATCGCCTGTTATTTTCATTAAGTCTTTAAATAATTTCATGATTTCTTTTTGTTTTTCGGGATCTTTTTCTCTAAATTGAGTTATTAGTTCTTCGAATTCATCTTGAACACTCGTAATAAAGTTCTTTTCATCGGATTCTCCCAGTACGTAAGCTACCGATATATTTGCCAATCTTGCTATTTTAATCGCCATCTCTTTAGAGGGGCCTTTTTCATTATTAATATTTTCCCACATAGATATAAGAGGTTTGCTAACCCCTAATGCCTCAGAAAATTCTCTTTGACTCATCTTTAATATTTCAGTCCTAATTTCTTTTACCCTCCGACTAATTAGTTCATGATTCATATAAAATTCTCCCCTTCTACAGCAACGTAGATACTCCGATATTGTGTTTTACTGTAATAGTACTGCAGTAATATTCTATATAAAATGTAACAGAAAAGTTAACTCTAAGACAACCTTTAAATTTTTTTACATTTAGGGGTTTACTTTAAGTTAACCTTTATGTATACTCAAATTAACGAATTAAACAAAAGGTGATGACATGATAAAACTTAATACAGAGAAGGTGAAATCCTTAAGGGAACAACATGGTTATAGTCAACATTTTGTAGCGAAATACCTAGGTTATACACACAAAGGTGCATATTCGCTTCTAGAATCTGGAGACAGGCAACCAAGTGTATCTAAATTAGGGATGTTAGCTAAGTTATATGAAATAAAAGTTGATGATTTATTAGTAGGCTAACCAATAGTTACCTTATTTTTTTAATTAAAGGTTAACTTTAATTTAACCGCATAGAGAGAGGAGAAGAATAATGAAACAATTACAAGTTTTGCACCATCCGGTAAGTGAGTTTGTTTTTATGGAAGGAAACCAAGTTGTTACAGACAGTTTAACAATGGCTCAAATGTTTGGGAAAGAACATAAAAATGTAATTCGAGATGTTGAGGTCCAGTTAGAAAAATTGGCTGAAGCAAATGAAATGGAATGGGGGCAGCTCAACTTTGAGCATACCCAATACCAGCATTATCAAAATAAACAGTGGTATCCAAAATTTAATCTTACAGAAGATGCATTCGCAATTGTTGCAATGAGTTACATAACACCAGAAGCAATGAAAATGAAAATTAAGTTCTTACAAGAATTTAAGCGAATGAAAGAGTACATCCAAAAGTTACAGCAACAACCTAAAAGTGTTGAAGATGCAATTATCTATAGTATGACTGAACTCAAACAAATAAAATCACGACAAGATCACACAGAAGAAGAAATGAGCAAAATGAAACTTTTAGTAGATAACGAACTATGGCTTACCGAGCAACATAAAGGTGCTGTGCAACGTAAGGTAAAACAACGTGTTTTTGAACTTAAAAAAGAAGGTTATGTCAATGCATCGTATCAGGGGATATATGGAGCACTGAAAAGACATTTTGGTGTAGCTAAATACGATAAAATCCCAAGGAAATATTATCAAAATGCTATGCGATTTATCGCAGGATGGTATCCGCCAGAAAGACCTGTCGCATTAGATGATTTCATTTCTTAATAGGTACTTTATAGAAAAGGAGATGTGAAAAATGATTAGCGTACAAGTTGATGAAAAAGAAGTTAGAAAAATCTACTTAGAAAAAGTCGAAGAAAAAGTAAGGACTATCGATGCGGAGTTGGTATTTTGGGACACGAACGAATTGAAAAGAAGAACATGTATGAGTTGGAACACAATTCAAAAAGAATTTTTCTTTGATCCAAGGTTCCCAAAATTTAAAGTTGGTTCAAAATGGTACTTTCCATCTCAAAAAGCTAAAGAGTTTCTGTTGCAATGGCTATCTGAAAGATAAGGAGGTGATCTAGTGGAAGATACAACATCGTTAGTTATATTCGCAATGTTTATCGCATGTAGTGTTGGGTTAGGATACATCACTTACGAACCAATAAAACAATGGGCTTGGAGTGATGTTAAAGAAAATAAAAAGACCCATGGCAGTGGGTCCCTTAAAAAAAACAAGTTTCTATAAGTATATCACGGAAAGTAGGGAAATAGTACATGCGTTTAACTGAATATCAAGTGCTATTACCTAATAAATTCTGGAATTTAGCAGAGAGCAAAGATGAATTAAAGAAAATGATTGAACAGTATTTCAAAGTTGGTTATCCGCATTATGAAATTCAACGAATAATCAAAAGTGGACAAGCATATGTGGCAGTTTGTACGAGGAGGTAAATATAATGGCAGAAGTTAAATGGATAAAGCTTTCAACAAGTATGTTTGAGGATGAAAAAATACGTTTAATTGAGAGCATGCCTGAAGCTGATACCTTATTAATTATATGGATTAGATTATTAGCGCAAGCCGGGAAAACAAATGCGAGTGGGTACATTTTTCTTAGTAAAAACATTCCTTATTCAGATGAAATGCTTGCAACTCTATTCAATAGACCAATTGCGACAGTAAGGTTGGCGCTTCAAACATTTCAGCAATTTGGAATGATTGAGATAACAGAGGATCAGTACATTTGTATTTCGAATTGGGAGAAACACCAGAATGTTGATGGTCTAGAACGTGTAAAACAATTAAATGCAGAACGGAATAGAAAGTACCGTGAGCGTAAGAAACAACAGCAATTATCACTAGAAAATAAGGGCAGTGAAAGTGACGTTGCCGTGACGTCACGTGACGATACAGATATAGAAGAAGATAAAGAATTAGATAAAGAAAAAGAATTAGAAATAAATAATACATCTTCTTCTGACGAATCAGATACAAAAGTATCAATTCCTTATCAAGAAATCCTAAATTACTTAAATGAAAAAGCGGATAAGAACTTTAATCATAAAGCGGAAAGTCACAGAAAACTAATTAGAGCTAGATGGAATGAAGGTTATACAGTTGAAAACTTCAAAACCGTCATTGACAACAAGGTATCACAATGGCTCGGAAAGTTTGATAAAGAAGGAAAACCTCTTGATCAGTATTTAAGACCAAGCACATTATTCGCTCAAAAACATTTCGATAATTATTTGAATGAAACGGTTAGCAAACCTCAATCTAATCAACAGCAATACGGTAATCACATAGATATTCCGGGGTTTAAAGGAAATATGCCATTTTAACGAGGTGAACGGAAATGCAAAAAATGCAGAAATCATTTGAAAAGATAGCGGCATTAGAATTTGCAGATGAATATTGCGAAAGCCATACATTTAGTAAAGGTGGACAAGTAACTGTAAAGCCAGTAAGAAAGATGATTGATAAAAATGATGGTTCGATTTATTGCCCAAGATGCAAAGTAGAACAGCAGGATTCAGTCTTATTCCAACAAGCCAACAACTATTACAAGAAGATCAATAGAGAGCGGCAGAAGAATCTTCTTTTTAAACATAGTGTTATTGAAAATCAATCAATTACAGAATCAAGGTTAGAATCCTATGAAACGGATTGTCCAGAAACTAAAGCAAATAAGAAAAAAGCTATAGCAATTTTGGAGCGTATTAAAAAGGGCGAAACTCTAAACGTGTATATTGCAGGAATTCAAGGTGTAGGAAAAAGCCATTTAGCTTACGCAATGCTATATGAACTGGTAAGGCATTATTGGACAATTTCTGATGGCGAAGCCCTTAATGATGAATACGCATTTAAGGAAATGAAAAGTTGCTTGTTTGTAGAGATAGAAAAACTTATTCGTTTAATACAAGACTCATTTCGAAATAAAGAGTCAAAATACACGATGGATTATTGTATTAGCTTAATGGTTGAAGCGGACTTTCTGGTTATTGATGATTTAGGAGCTGAAAGTGGCTCTATGAATAGAAACGGAGAGGCGAGCGATTTTGTTCATAAAATACTTTATGGTGTTGCTAATGGGCGGCAAGGAGCGAACAAAACAACAATTACTACATCAAATTTATCAAGCAAACAGCTATTTCAAAAGTATGATCCGAAATTAGCGAGTAGGTTGTTAAATGGAGTATCAAAAGATGAAACAATCGTATTTAAAACAACGACAGATAAAAGGATTCTAAATTTAGATATTGGTTTCTAAGGAGGAATAAACATGTGTGTATTATGTCATGATACAGGAATTATTCGTAAAGAAACTTATCCGGGAGTAATTGAAACGAACGGTTGTAATTGTGAAATAGCAAAGCAACAGCAAGAAGAAAACGATAAGCGTTGGCAAGCATGGCTAATAAAATTCGAATCAATGAAACAAGAATTAGAAAGAAACAAACAACAAAAAGCTAGTTAACAAGGGGGAGAAAGCTATGAAAAATACAGGTGTTGCAAGAAAAGTAGATGAACTAGGGCGTGTAGTAATTCCAGTAGAGTTACGCAGAACTTTGGGGATTGCTGAAGGAACAGCATTAAACTTTCATGTTGATGGGGAAAACATCGTTTTAAGAAAACATGAAAAGTCATGTTTTGTAACAGGTGAAGTTTCTGAATCAAACATGGAATTGTTAGGTGGTCGAATGTTTTTGAGTAAGGCGGGAGCAAATGAGTTACTTAATGCTCTTGAAAAGAGCGTGAAGGTACATGCCTAAGCAACTAAATATTTTTGATGTAGAGCCAGCAATTTGTGAGTTTGATGTAATGAAAGCCAATGTAAAAAAAGGAAATGGACGCGTTACATATACAGATGTACGTGTCCAAGTTCCAAGAAATGCAAAGGGTACGGATGAGTTACCACGTACAACTAAACAAGATGATCGCTATGACATATTTGAACAATATGTAATGGCAATTTGGAGATTCCAACGCGCTGTAGATAAATTTTTTAGTTGGGATACAGCGGAAGAGTTATGTAAGGCAGCAAGGGATAAAAAAGAAATTATCCCGGTAAGGATTTATTTAGGAAGTGGATTTAAACCTGATGTTGTCGAGTACATGCGGTAGTAAAAGGGAGAGGGACATATGAAAAAAATAGAAATTGATGTTAGTAGCAACAAGCTTTTAATAGTAAAGGATGGAAATGTAACAGCAGTAAATCCACCAATGAGCGGATTTGGTGAACAAGTCGCGGTTTGGGTAAACGGTAAAGTTGATCGTGTGGATACTAAGTTTACTGAAAAGATAAAATAATCATTTTTAGAAAGTAGGTTCGCTTATGAGTGTAGCAAGAAATCATGAGGCGATGAAGGAATCGAGATTGAAAATTTACATCGCTTTAGAAGAAGCTAACTTCATTTGGGATGAAAGAGATGTAATTCGTTTTCGTGAAATGTGGAATCAAGGTATGAGTTTACCAGAGATGGCGGAAGTACTAAGGAGACACCAAGCGGAAGTTGCGCTCCTTGTAATAGATCAGGCTGATAAGTATTTAATTAAAAATCGTCCGACAGGATTAGGAATTTGCTAAATAGGAAGGGGAAAACAAAATGAACGTTATGGAAAATGGTGTATTGGAAGCAACGAAATTAATTAGTGAAGCAAACAAAGAAGAGCAAGTTATAAAAGAAGCTACTGTTTTACAGATTGCAAGTATCTTGTCAATCGGTGAATTAAATGATTATCAGGAAGCAACATTACGTACTTGGAATAACAAAACTGATTTTGGAGGACGCGTTTCAAATGCAGCTTTAGGGCTTACAGGAGAAGCTGGTGAAGTTGCCGATATTGTAAAAAAAGCAATTTATCATGGTCATGGATTTCAACCATCGCATGGCCCAGGAGAAGAGGATGGAAATACTCATAAATTAGCATTAGAGCTAGGGGACATTATATATTATGTATCAATTATGGCACACGAACTGGGATATACGTTACAAGATATTGCTGAAATGAACATAGCAAAATTGGCTAAAAGATATCCAGATGGATTTAGTCGGGAAGCAAGTCAAGCACGTGTCGATGTGAAATGAAAAAGGCTAGGATTTCTCCTAGCACTCAAGCATAAGTCGCATGGAAAGCAAGTATTGTGCAAATCGGGTATTTGCAAGTTCATTATATAACGTTTATTGGGTAGATAGGGTGAATCAATGTAATCTTTACGCAGGTTTTACATGATATTGAAGTTTTTGATAAAGACCAAATTTGAATTTTATTAAGAAATGGGGAATGAGAAATGGCTATTGAAGCACATAAATGTAACGTTAAAGGATGTAATGGTCTTGTAGTTTTTGAAAATGCTGATTTTGATTTGCAAAATCCTGACACAATTAAAGGAGTTTATGCACTTGATGATCCTACTTGTAACGTTTGCGGAAAAGAATTTTTAGTAGTACCTAGCTATTCTGTCATTGATCTTGATGTAGAAACACAAGAATTTGAAGAAATTGAACCAGCTTGTATTACTGAATGGCAGAATCAAAAATTTTAACCAAAGCGTTATTTTGGGAAGATGGAAAATTTAAGTGCTATATAAATTTAAAAATTATGGACAGGAAGAATAATTATAAAAAGAATATTGCATATAAAAATGCAGCATATATAATCCAGCCAAATGTAAGGATAATGTATTTTAGAATTTTCATAATTAGTCCTTTTGGGTATAGAGTGCACCATGCTGGAGAATTTATTAATTTTTTAACAAAATTCTTATTTTAAAAATAGAGAGCTCTTGCCAAAGAACTCTCTTACCAAAACTTATATTGAATGAATACACACCATAATGTATGCATGTTGTTTAGGTATGTGTAGTTGTACAATAAAATCTTTATTTGGAAAGAATTCAGCCCCTAACGGTGCGCTGTTAGGGGCTGAATCTCGAGAACTTTTATTAAAATTACATGAGGTTGATCAGTGAATGTAACTATCGATCTCTCGAATTATAGCACTAAGTAAATTAAATTTACAACTTAATATTTACATTTAGTGATAAAAGATATGGAGGGGAATGGAACGGATGAGACATACAAGAAATAGACAAATGACAAAAATAGGTGAAGAAAATTTTATGGGAATGAAGAATATCAAAATTTCAACGATACGAAAGTTTGATGGAGAGTTTAATAATAGATTAGATCCAACTTTCCGGTGGCACAGAGATTATCATGGTATGAATATTGTATCTTTTAACCGTAAGGGTGAAGCATTTAAAACTAATGTGATAAAAGTTAGAAATTAAACAAAATCGTTATTTAAATAAAAGAAACCCCGTTTGTCTGCGGAGTTCCTAAGGGTAATTGTCAAGTAATGACGTACTCGACTAAATAACCATATCATGAATTTTTTGGTAAAAATACTGGTAAATGTGTCCAAATGGATAGGAGTATTATTTTGAACAAAAACGCTAATTTAAACAAAAAAGAACACTGTTTAACAGTGTTCAATATGTAGAACCGGTGGGTAGTTCTCTATATTATATGTGCTTTTTTAATAACTATGTTGGTTAACCGAAAAAGAGCATATGCACAGATGTGCTCTTTTTAAGGTGGATTTCTCTACAATAATATATGCTCGTATTATCAAAATGGTGACAAGCTTATAAAAATTTCATTTTGTAGAAAAATGAGGTGCTCAGATGAAAGGCTCTACAAAGTATCAACTATTAAAAGATGATTTCGATCATGCTGTAAAACAAATTGAACTGAGAAATAAAGAAATTGAACTTCTTAGAGCAGGTCGTGACTCATCTATACACGAATGTCGCCAATTGTTTAATGAACGGATGAAACTTAAAGAGGAAATTGAGTTTTTAAAAGATGATGTTCAAATAAGGGATGAACATATTGAAAGACTCGAGAAGGAATTACAGGAATATAAAAGAGCAGCTAGCAAAAGCTAACTGCTCCTTTTGACAAAAGATTCCGGGCTGCCAACACTGTTAAGAAAGCAGCTTATAGATAGTATGCACAAAGTTGTGCTAATTATTCCAATTAATAAAGGACAGCTAGTGAAAGCTAACTGTCCAGCCTTTAGAGAAAGGGAGGAATAAAAATGGGTATATAAAAATTCCTCCATCTACAGTATTGACGGAATATTGAGTTTTATTCGGGGGGGGAGAGAAATGAGTAAATTCAACGGTCAAAAATTAACGGAACTTCGGCATTTATTCGGAATGACTCAAGGGCAAGCTGCTGAATTGTTGGAGGTTGATACCCAGAGGTTGATTGAGATAGAGCGGTCAAGAATCATTCCGTCGTTTAATCAAATACAAGTACTATGCAGAAGGTTTCATGTTAAACCAAAGTATTTTTATTGCGAATCATTTGTAACTAATAGAGTGAATCCAAATTACATTGCTTTTCGTCATTAATAAACTAGGAGGTAGTGGGAAATGAAAGTAACATTTGAATATGAGTTAGAGGATAAGCAAAGAGAGTAGTTTGAGCATGTAAGAGCGGAAGAAGGCGAAGCGGCAGCGTTTTATTTTTTAGAGGACTTAGTAAAAAAAGAAATTGAAGTCGCTGAGGCTGTTGAAACAGAGTACAAAGAATAAAACTCAACAAAATAATCCTTTGGATAGAAAGTGAGGTTAAAAGAATGGAAGATAACGTAAAGCTATTAGGTGCAGATGGAATGTGTGGAATGGAGTTCACAGGAAATAAGGTTAATGTTTATAACGATGCAGGATACGTATTGGAAAGTATGGCAACAAAGGAGCATGTTCAGGAAGTTATTGACTTTCTTGAAGGTTGCAAAGAACAAATGAAATAGAAAGTGAGGCTGAGAGAATGAAAGCTTTGAAGAAAAGAAAAATTCGAAAAGCAATTGCTCGTCGTGCAAAAGATGTGGAAAAGTATCAAGTGAATAAAGCTTGGAGAAATATTTTTGTACAAGCTGGTATTTTAAAGTGAATGCAAACAGAATATAGTCCGGCTAGAAAACTAGAGGACACCAATTCATTGAAGCAGCAATTAAAGCTGTTTTAGGAATAGGTGTCCTTTTTATTTTGAAAAGGGAGATGGGGAAATGAAGGTGTTAAAGGATCAGCTACGTGAATGGAAAAGGCAATCGAATCAAGAGAAAAAGAAAGCTAAAAAGAAACGAAAAGAGAAGTTAAGCACTCGTGATATTGAAGGTTTAATGGGAATTCATGGGCCACGTTATGAACGTAGACGTGGAGCATTAAGACAAAAATAATAACAATGGAGGAATTTAATATGAATAAACAATTATCATTTAAAATGCCTGTTTTAGATGAAGAAGAGACAAAGAATGAAGTTGAAAAAGTATTTGAGGAGTATCGTATGTATTTATCTCAAATGCCAAGTGACATTTTACCTAAAGTAACCGCATCATATTCAATTGTTCCTCCATCTGTAACGAATGAATTCAACAGTTCTACAGAAAACATAGCGATTGAAAGGTTACAATATGAGATGGCTAGAGATAAATTTATGAATTGGGTTCATAGAGCTGTTAACAGGCTACCAAAAAGAGAAAGACAAATTATTCATATGTATTATATGGAGGAAGATAAGGGTTACGATCCAGACATTATGGATGAAGTGAGATTAGGTAGAACCACGTATTACAAAGTGAAAGGAAAAGCTTTATTACGTTTAGCTTTCAGTTTGCGGAAAGAAGTGTTTAAACAAAAGGCGCAAGGTGAAGAGGTAGAAACGGTATGAACATTGTACAACCAATTCGAAATAAAGAAATCATCCAAGAAATAAAAGAGTTCTATAAGAAACAGAATGAGAGGAACTACATTCTGTTTCTTCTTGGTATTAATACAGGCTTTAGGATATCAGATATATTACGCTTGCGTGTTCGTGATGTAGAAGGATGGAATATTGTTATACGTGAAAAGAAGACAAAGAAAATAAAGGATATCAAGATGCCATCTGAATTAAAGAAGGCAATTCGTGATTATACAAAAGGAAAGCCAAAAAACGAGTATTTGATTAAAAGTAGGAACGGGAAAAATAAACCAATCACAAGGGCAATGGCTTATGTGATATTGAATCAAGCGGCGCAAGAGTTTGGGTTAGATCGTATTGGAACACATTCTTTACGTAAAACATACGGATATCATCATTATCAACAGTTTAGAGATGTGGCCGTTTTACAACAAATGCTAAATCATACAGAGCAAAAAGAAACATTAAGGTATATCGGAATTGAACAAGATACATTAAATGATTATCAAAGGAAATTTAAAATCTAATTTCTTTCTTTTTTTATCAATTTTTGAATTAGCTACAAACTGAACGTGTCAAATTCATTTCCGTTATAATACATAAAAGCTTGATACATATGAGATAAATGCGGACAGGTGAATTTAACACACTCTAGTTTATAGCTAATTCATTTTAAAGAATAAAAGACCATATCTAATCAAAACTGTGCGAAAAGAGGCTGAAATATGATCTATTTAAATAAACATCAATTACAAAGGATTCAAAAAGAAGCTACTGGACCTTCGGATTTTTTTAGAAAGATTGGTAGTGAGATAGTAGATTCATTTATGGGGAAAATGAATGATATCGATATTACGTATAGGGATTTTAGTAAGAAAAGAAATAGGATATCTGTTAAAAAGAATAAATCGCAGCAGAAGAATTGGAAGAGGTGGAAAAAGAGAAAATGAAAAGCGCGAACTATTCGTGAACTATTTGTGAACTATTTACGGACACGTTTTGGTTTTTAACATGATATATTTGTATTGTGAGAAGTGGCGGAAAACACAACTCACTATGTTGTTTCTAAAAATCTAAACGGCTTCATAATGACGGCACATAAAATCCGAAACCAGCAGATGGTACTGATTGAATGTTACCGTTAATAAGGAGAGCTTTTGCTCTTCTTCCAGTTACCTAATAATATTGGTGTACATGAATGTAACAACATTAGGTGATTGGAAAAAGAATAAAACTTCACGTACCACAATTGAAAAACAAATTAATAATTGAGAAGGAAGCACCCGACTGGGTGCTTTTTATTTTGAAGGAGGCTGAAAAATGGATTTAACATTAGAAGGTCTAGGAAAATGTTTTAATGAGGCTTTAGATGAAGAGGCGAATTATGTAGCTGTTCAGATTGAAATGGATGGATTTCCTAGCGATGAAGTAATTATTAATGATAAGTATAACATTGAATCAAAATTGGAGTATTACAAGAAGACGTACAATGAGGATTTAGAACATAGATATGCTCCAGGTATTCGTATTGTTGGATATGCGTATGGCTATTCGCTCTCAGGAATTCAGCGTGAGTTAGGATTATCAGTAGAATAATGATTAAACAAATAACAATTAAGGAGTGTTGAAGAATGGGAGAACAAAATATTGTTTCAGCTCAAATCGATATTGATACGACAGAAGCGAAAGCGAATATTGAAGAACTTACATTAGCTATCAATGAATGTGTAAGTGCATTCGAGAAGTTAGAAAAGGTTATGAACAAGTATACAGGAGTAGTTGAAACTAATGAATTATATTGTGATGGTGAATTAATAGCTCAAGAGATACTTCAAAACAATGACTGAAAACAAAATCAAACAACAACGTAAGTTCTACGATAAATACAATCGTGATAAAGAAGCAAAGAAATTCTATGACAGCACAGCCTGGCGGAGGTGTAGAGAGCTCGCGCTGATGCGAGACAGCTATCGTTGCCAAGAGTGCATGAAGCATGATCCATTGATACCAGTACCAGCTGATATGGTACATCATATCAAAGAAAGAAGTGAATATCCTGAACTTGCACTAACATTAGATAACTTAATTAGTTTATGTAATGCATGTCACAACAAAGAACATCCTGAAAAGGGTGGAGGGAAAAAGAAAAATAAAAGAAAGATTCAGTTCGTAAAAGTAAAAGCGAACAAAGAATTTATATAGCCCCCCTCCTTTTATTGTTCAGAGCCGTTTCCGTCCAGACCGGACGCCTCCTTCGTGGGTATCACAAGTGATGTTTCTAAAGGGGGGTAAAGTCTGAAAATAAGAGATTTTTATTTCGGAATCAGCACTTTTTATCCATAAAATGTAAGTGAGGTGATATCGTGGATAAAGGATTAATTGAACGGAGACCGCCTACGCATTTAAAAAAGGTAGGAAAAGATACTTGGATTCGTATTTGGTCTGTTTTAGAAGTTGAAGGAAAGGCTGATATCAATGATCCTATTGTAGTTGAAGCGATTGCCTTCAGTTATCAAATGTTTAGAGAGATGGCAGCTAATGTTAAAAAAGAAGGTCTGACGATGGAGTATACAAATAAAGCTGGTGCTACAAATCTGACTAAGCACACTTTGATACCAGAGATACCTAAGTATTTACAACAAATCCGTCAATATTTAGGTGAGCTAGGGTTGACTGGGGCAAGCCGTAAAAAACTTCAGGAAGAGTTAACTGGAGATTCTGATGATGATTTCGACGACTTCTAAGCCATCTGAAATAGCAAAGTGGTATGAAAATTGGCGGAATGAACAGATACAACATTTTTATATTTTAGTAGATCCATCTCCTGAACTAAGAACAACTTGGTATGCAGAACAAGTTGTTAATGGAAACATAAAAGCTAGTAAGAAAAATGTCTTGTCTTGTCAACGTCATCTAAATGATTTGAAGAGACAGGGTACTGAGGAGTTCCCTTGGATATTCGATGAAGAAAAAGCTCATCGACCTATACGATATATCGAAAAGTTCTGTCGCCCGTCAAAAGGTGACTATAAAAGGTTAGTTCTACAACCATGGCAGCACTTTGTTATAGGTTCTTTGTATGGATGGGTTCATAAAGATACAGGTTATAGGCGCTTTCGAGAGGGACTTATTTTTATTGGCCGTAAAAACGGAAAAACAACAATGATTTCTGGTTTATCTAATTATGCTGTTGCTAAAGATAATGAGCCAGGTGCCCGTGTTTATGTTTTAGCAAACACAAAACAACAAGCTGGAGAATTGTTTGATGAAAGTCGTGCAATGGTTCAAAAATCACCCTTTCTTCGGAAACATTTACGTGAAAATCAGAAAGGGATTTTTCATGATAAAACGCATTCTAAAATTGAACCTCGTGCATCAGATAGTAAAAAACTAGATGGATTAAATACACACCTTGGTATTTTTGATGAAATACATGAATTTAAAAACTTTAAGTTAATTAATGTTATTAAAAAATCACGTGGTGCGCGTAAACAACCAATGATTGTTTATATCACTACGGCAGGATATCAGCTTGAAGGACCACTTGTTCAATACTATGAAATTGCAACGGATGTTTTGGAAGGGATTATCGACCAAGATAGAAAGTTTTATTTCATGGCTGAAATGGATAGTGTAGATGAAATTGAGAATCCCGAACTATGGATTAAAGCAAACCCTAATATGGGAGTTTCGCTAGACCTTCCATCGCTTGTTGATGATTGGAATACAGACAAGCATACGGATGCTGAAAAGAATGACTGGATTACAAAACAATTTAACATCTTTGTTGATAATGATGAAATGTCCTTTGTTGGTATTGAGATATTAAAAAGGAATGAAGAAGTTATTGATATAAAGGAATTAGCTGGTAAAGAATGTGTTGCAGGTTATGATTTATCTGCAACAGAAGATTTTACAAGTGCTTGTTTAGAGTTTCCTTTAGATGATGGAAATGTTTTTGTACTATCTCATAGTTGGGTTCCGCAGGCTAAAGTTGATCGTGATAACGAGAATATTAGCTTTAAAGAGTTTGAAGAAAAGGGATGGCTCACTATTATCCCTGGTGAGTATGTGAAATATGAGTATGTTTATGATTGGTTTGTTGAGCAATCTGAACACTATTTCATAAAGAAAATTACTTATGATCCAGCAAATGCTTATCGTTTAAATGAAGATTTGAAAGTATATGGATTTAAAACTGAACCAGTTCGGCAAGGTCATTTAACGTTAAGCCCAGCATTAAAAGATGTAAAAGAATTGTTGTTGGATGGAAAAATAATTAGTAATAAAAACCGTCTTTTCCGTTGGTATATGAACAATGTAAAGCTTGTGGAAGACAGGAACGGGAACTTTTTACCATCTAAACAGAGTAAATATCGAAAAATTGATGGTTTTGCAGCGTTTTTAAATGCTCACACAGAAGTAATCCCTATGTTATCTCAATTACAAGGTGATGGAAATATTGAATTTATATCAGTTAACGATCTTTTTAAATAGAAAGGCGGTGAGAAATTGAAACTGATTAATCGTTTTAAGGGAGCCATTAAAGGAGCTTCATTGGGATGGAAAGGTGCTGGGTATAACTTCACTTCTTGGTTTGGAAGGAAGTTTTGGGGAATTGATAATGCAAAGTTAGCTACAAATGAGACAATTTTCAGTGTGATTAGTAGATTATCTAATACAGTAGCATCTTTGCCATTAAAGCTTTATAAGGATTATGATACGGTTTTTAACCAAGTGTCTGATGTTGTGATGAATGAACCTAATCCGAATATGACCGGATTTGAATGGATAAATAAAATTGAAGTTTCAAGAAATGAGACTGGGAATGGTTATGCAGCTATCATCCGTGACATTCGATTTCAAGTGGAATCATTAATCCCTATTGAATCGGCTTATGTAACGCCTTTTTTAAACACGGATGATAATAATTTGTGGTATGAGGTACGTGGGATTGAAGGTACATATTACATCCACAATATGAACATGTTTCATGTCAAACACATCACAGGTATTTCAAGATGGAAAGGTATTTGTCCAATTGATGTTTTGAGAAATACTCTTGAATATGATAAGGCAGTACAAGAATTTAGTTTGTCAGAAATGCAGAAGAAAGATAGTTTTATTTTGGATTATGCAACACAGGTAGATAATGATAAGAGACAAAAAATCATTGATGATTTTAGAAGATTTTATCAAGAGAACGGTGGTATTTTATTCAGGGAACCAGGTGTGAATATAGAAGAAATGCAGCGGAAATACTTCGCTTCAGATACGTTAGCATCAGAACGAATCACTCGTTCGCGAGTTGCTAACGTTTTTAATGTTCCGGTTACATTTTTAAATGATACGGAAGGACAAAGTTATAGCAGTAATGAACAGCTGATGATTCAGTTTGTTCAAATGACTTTGACTCCTATTGTTCGTCAGTATGAGCAAGAAATGAACCGTAAGTTGCTGAATAAAAAGGAACGGCAAGAAGGCCACTACTTTAAATTCAACCTTGGAGGGCTGTTAAGAGGTGATACAGCTTCAAGAACAGCTTATTATCAAGCCGCAATTAGGAGTGGATGGTTATCACAAGATGATGTTCGTCAAAAAGAAGATGAACCACCTGTAGGTGGTAATGCTTCAAAACTTTGGGTAAGTGGTGATCTATATCCAATTGATATGGATCCAACTCAACGGAAGGGGGTGAAAAACGGTGGCAAAGAACAAACAGAATAAGTTTTTTCAAATGAAAGCATCCGCCAATGGTAAAACGGCTGATGTTTTTATTTATGGAGAAATTACAAAGTATGCATGGGAAGAGTATGGAGAAGTATCTTCTATTACGTTCAAAAATGAACTCGATGAATTAGGTAACGATATTGAAACAATTAACCTTTACATCAATAGTCCAGGTGGATCTGTCTTTGAAACGATGGCTATTATCGCCATGTTACAGAGACATCAGGCAAAGGTTATCTCTTATATTGATGGAATAGGAGCTTCATGTGCGTCAGTATTACCAATGATTTCAGACAAAATCATTATGTATGCTAATTCAATGATGATGATTCATAATGCATGGACATACGCATCAGGAAATGCCAATCAGCTACGTAAAGCAGCGGATGACATTGAACGTATTAACCAATCGATGGTACAACACTATCTAACTCGTGCTGGTGACAAGTTAGATGAAGATACATTAAAACAATTACTAGATGCAGAGACGTGGTTATCAGCTGAAGAAGCAATGGAGTATGGACTTTGTGATGAAATTATCTCAGCAAATAATGCAGCAGCATGTCTAGATGAAAAGTGGATGAAGGAATACAAAAATATTCCACAACAACTAGTTAATGCGCAAGCAAACATACCATCAAACGAAATGTTAGAACGACAAAAAATTGCCGAAGAAGCGAAAGCTAATGCGGACTATATAAACACAATTTTAGGGGGAATTCATTCATGAAAATGAAAAATAAATTTCGATTATCTCTTGGTAACTTTCAATACTTTTCAAAAAATACATTATTTGAATTAAAACAAAATTTATCTACTATTGGTCAGCAACTCCAAAAAGTAGAGAATGAACTTTCTCAGAAGGCGATTGATCCATCCGCAACTATGGAGAGTCTTCAAGTGTTACAACAATCCAAGAAAGACCTACAAATGCGTTTCAATGTAATTAAAGAACAACATGACACGATGGAAGCTGAACAAAAAGCACAATTTCAAACTCAAACCGGTTTACAATCTATCGAAGATCCAAAACAAAAGGTAATTGCAGCGAAAGCAGAATTAGTTCGTGCTACAATTCGCGGTGGTACTTTATCACAAGAAGCACGAGCGGCTCTTGGTGATAAGAATTCAACAGGTGGAGAAAAAATTCTCCCAAGCACAATGACGAATGAATTATTACATGAACCATTTGTTAAAAATCCATTAAGGGAAGTATCTACATTTACAAGTGTAACGAATCTTGAAATCCCTAAAGTTACATTTACATTAGATGATGATGATTTTATTGCTGATACAGAAACAGCAAAGGAATTAAAAGCGGAAGGTGATGTTGTAACCTTCGGACGTAATAAATTCAAGGTGTTTGTACCTATTTCGGAAACTATTTTAGCAGCAACAGATACAAACTTGGTACAAACTGTAGATCAAGCGTTAGAAAGTGGTTTAGCAGCAAAAGAGAAGAAAGTGGCATTCGCTACAACACCTAAATCTGGGGAAGAGTCTATGTCATTCTATAAAGCTGGTATTAAAGCTGTTAAAGGTGCAACTTTATATAAAGCTATTAAGTCAGCAGTTGCAGATTTACATGAGGATTTCCGTGCGAATGCAACTATTAAAATGCGCTACGCAGATTATCTAGAAATAATTGAAACGCTTGCTAATGGCAGTGCAACCTTATATAATGCTCAACCAGAACAAGTTTTAGGAAAACCAGTTAAGTTCTGTGATTCAGCAGTGAATCCTATTGTGGGTGATTTTCGATATTCCCACTTCAACTATGATCCAAATATGATTTATGATCGCGATAAAGATGTGAAAACAGGTATTGAACTATTTGTGTTAACAGCTTGGTTTGACCATAAAATCAAACTAAAATCCGCATTCCGTATTGCAGAAGTACAGACTACACCCTAATCCACCCCAAACTCCAACAGGATTAAAAGTTGATTCTACAACAGTAACAACGGCCAACATTAGTTGGTCTCCTGTTGTGTATGATGGGGGCATTAGAGAATATCAAATATTACGTAATGGTAAACAAGTAGGAACGTCAGTAGCAACAACTTATAAAGATACAGGATTAACAGGTGATACAACATATTCTTATCAAGTGAAAGCTGTTGGGAATAACGGATTAAGTTCAACGTTAAGCAATGAATTATCAGCGAAAACAAGTGCTTCAGGATCGTAGGTGATAGCATGCTGGAGCTTATAAAAGGAAAATTAAAAATTGATGGGAATGAAGAGGATACGATTATTCAACTTCTAATTGATGGAGCAAAAGAAGCTTTACTAGGTTCTGGTGTTCCTGAAAGTGAAAAGGCCCTTTACAAAATAGCGATAATTACACATGTTTTATTAAACTATGAGAATCAAGATAAATCATTAAATGTCCCTGCGTTAAAACAGTCATTAGAAACTACCATATTACAATTAAGGGACTATAATAACGGTGATAATCATGAATCCAAGTAAATTAAATAAACGAATAACAATTCAAAAGGAAATTACAAATAAAAAAGATGAAGAAGGGAATCCAATTCCACCAGAATGGAAAGATGTTGTCACTGTTTGGGCAAGAGCAAAAACACCATTTGGAAAGGGATTTAACTATGAAATATTTGCTGGAAATACTGAAAATGCCGTGCGTACAGTGAATTTTTTTATGCGATTTCGTAAGGGAATTGATTCGAAAATGCGAGTCTTATATGATGACCGACTCTTTGAAATAAAAGCTGTTGTAGATGTTGATGAACAACATCAAGAGACATGCTTGGTGTGCGAGGAGCGATCTATATGGCAGAAGTAACAACCTTTGGAATACAAGAAGCAATTCAACGTTTTGAAGCTTTAGGAAGAAGTGTAAAAACAATTGAAAACTCAGCATTAAAGAAAGGTGCTGAGGTAGTAAGAGATGCTTTAGAGGTAGAAAGTCCAGTAAGTGCGCATCCGAAACCATCTTCACCAAAAGAATCATGGAGAACAGGTAAACACGCAAAGGACGAAGTGCTTGTCGGAAAAATAAAAAATCGGAATGGGGTTAAATCAATTAGTGTGGGGTGGGAGAAAGATGATAATTCTCCACACTTTTATATGAAATTCCAAAACTGGGGAACCAGTAAAATGCCACATCCACCACATAAAGGATTTATAGAAAAGACAGTAACTCACACGGAAGTAAAGGCAGTTCATGAGATGCGAAATGTCTTTGCATCGGCATTGCATATCGTATGAGATTTTTAGAAAGAGATGTGTTACGCGCTCTTACGAATCCTTTTATTGTAGAGAAAATTGGTGGAGAATATATCTACAATATGGTTCGTGGTGATGATAACGGAAAGACATGGATTACTTATTCTGAATTAGATAACAGTGCTAGCAGATACGCGGAGGGTGCGGAATCTGCTAGCACTGTTTTATTTCAAGTAGATATCTGGTCGTTTAGCCCTGTTAAGGGTGATCTAAAAGAAGCAGTAAATACTTCTATGAAAAATATAGGGTTTCAGCGTATTACAACAGCAAATTTATATGAACCAGATACGAAAATCTATCATTATGGTATGAGGTTTCGTACGGAATTAAAAATTTAGGAGGAAAACAAATATGGCAATTGCAGTAGATTTTAGAGATTTGCATTATGCACCTTTGACAGAAACACCAGATGGTAAGTTTACGTATGGAACACCTAAGAAAATTGGAGATGCGGTAAGTGGTAAAGCATCCCCTAAAAATGAATCTGTAACTTTTTATGCAGAAGGTGGACCACTAGCAACAGCTAGTGCCTTTGGTGGTGTAGAAATAGAATTAGAGACGGCGGATATTTCATTATCTACTTACGCTGAATTATTAGGAAAAAAAATAATTAAAGGTCAAGTAATTGATAATGTAAATGACGTTGCTCCATATGTAGCGTTATTATATCGTCTTCCAAAAGATAATGGGAAAAACCGTTTTTATTGCTACTATAAAACTAAATTTGAAATTCCTGAAGATGAACACAAGACAGCTGAAGATAAACCAACTTTCCAATCAGCTAAAATTAAATGTAAAGCGATTCAACGTTCAGATGGGAACTGGAGACATCGTTTAGATGAAGAAGAAGTTGGTTACGATGTATCAGTTGCATCCAATTGGTTCAAAACGGTACCAAGCCCACCAGCTAGCGCTTAATAAATTAATAAAAAAGGTACAGCATAACGCTGTGCCTTTTATTTATGGAAGGAGACTCAATTATGCAAGAAACACAAAAAACAGAAACGTTTAAATTAATTTTAAATCTATCTATTGGTAAAAAAACATTCTTTCTACCTAATTTTATTTCGGCTACTGATGCGTTTGCAGCGGCAGAGTGGACAGAAAAGCTAAATGCTGAAACTGTTCCGTTTGATTTGTTAAAAGAGGCTACTCAATTTGTGGTTAAAGTATTTGGTAATCGCTTCACCGTAGAGGAGTTTCTTGATGGCATACATGCTTGGTTTCTAACGTCAATTATTTACTCTATTTGTCTAGCAATTGTAGGACGTATTGCTGAAGCGGTTGCTATTATCAATGCAATTGATTCGAAGACAAATTCATCAAAAAAAAAGAAACCACGAAACAGAAGGAGCCATTCAAACCAACAGAAATGATGTTGGGTATTTATAGTATGCTTCAAGATTCTGGTATATCTCAAACGGATATAAATCAAATGGATTTAGTTCTCTTTTTTAAAACAATGGGATACAAGCACCAGCAAGAAGATAAAAATGTTGTTCGAACAGCTGATCAAGCACCAGCTTGGTTATAAAGGTAGGTGAAATAAATGGCTGGAGATATGGAAATTGGTGCAAGGGTCACACTTGACACCCAACGATTTGAAAATGGTGTTGCAGGTATTAATCGCGGTTTACGTTTAATAGATTCAGAGTTCAATTTAACGAGTGAACGTGCAAGGTTACTTGGGAGTTCTGTAGATCAGCTACAAAACAAATTAACGCATCTGAATGAAAAATTCACTTTGCAAGGGCAAAAGGTAGAACATTACCGTCAAAAAATTGAACAAGCAAGACAAAAGCAAGAACAATTACAAGCATCCAATTTAACATTGGCAGCATCGATGGAAAGGCTTGAAACACAATATAATCAAGCTGTACAAAACTTTGGACGTAATTCACAAGAAGCTAAACAGTTGAAACAAGAATTGAAGCAACTTCAAGCTGAATACACATCAAATGGTCAGGCATTACAGCGATTAAATACACAAATCGATAACAATACAATTGCTATGAATCGTGCTGAAACAGCTCAGGAGCGGATTCAAAATGAAATAAGAGAAACTAACCGCGAATTAGCCGAGCAACAGAATCGTCTTCATCGTACTGGAGAGCGAATGCGCGATACAGGAAATAAAATGCAGGATGTTGGCGGGCAAGTTGGAACTACCTTTGCGGCCATGACTGGTGTTATTGGTGCTGGACTTGCGATGGCTGTAAAAGAATCTATGAATTTCGAGCAGAAAATGGCTGATATCCAAGCAGTTTCTGGCGCAACTGGCGATGAAATGAAGAAAATTAGCGAACTTGCTGTAGAGATGGGAGAAAAAACAAAATATTCATCCGTAGAAGCAGGGCAAGGTATTGAGGAGCTAATTAAAGCAGGGGTAAGCCTAACGGACATTATTAATGGCGGTTTAGAAGGTGCCTTGAACTTAGCGACAGCTGGGGAATTAGAATTGGGGGATGCAGCAGAAATTGCTTCTACAGCTCTAAATGCATTTAAAGATGATAATTTATCAGTAGCTCAAGCAGCTGATCTATTAGCTGGTGCAGCAAATGCTTCAGCAACTAGTGTTGGAGAAATGAAGTTTGGGTTATCAATGGTTTCAGCGGTTGCGGCTGGTGTTGGACTTAGCTTTAAAGATACAACTACAGCCTTAGCGTTATTTGCACAGAATGGTT
This sequence comes from Bacillus cereus group sp. MYBKT111-2, assembly GCF_051915205.1. Classification (NCBI taxonomy): domain Bacteria; kingdom Bacillati; phylum Bacillota; class Bacilli; order Caryophanales; family Bacillaceae; genus Bacillus; species Bacillus cereus group sp. MYBKT111-2. Next base: position 640,245 of record NZ_JBQAEG010000003.1, on the reverse strand, counting down.
TGAAAGGTTCCGATGCAGGTACTTCATTAAAAACTATGCTGGCAAACTTAATCCCTAAATCTAATGAAGCTTATGATATGTTTAGTGATTTGGGATTAATAACAATCGATACTGGAAAAGCAATGCAGTTTCTTGGAGAAAAAGGTATTAAACCAACTTCAAATTCATTTAAAGATGTAACTGGAGCTTTATCTGAATACGCAGCAAAACAAGCCGGTGTGAAGGCGGGGTCTGAAAAAGCAGAGAAGGCGTTTCAAAAATTAACTTTTGAAACGGGTATTATGACAAATGCCTTTTTCGATTCAAATGGTAATTTGAAAGAAATGTCCGATATTGCTGAAATTCTTCAAATGGCAATGCAAGGATTAACGGCTGAGCAAAGACAGTCGTATATGTATACATTGTTTGGATCAGATGCTATTCGTGCAGCTAATATACTTTATAAAGAGGGTGCTAATGGCGTTAAAAATATGTATACAGAAATGTCGAAGGTAACAGCATTAGAAGTTGCTGAGACAAAAATGAATACAACTAAAGGAAAAATTGAACAATTAGGCGGCGCTGTAGATACTCTGAAAAAGTCATTTGGTGATGCGTTGTTACCTATTTTAGTTGATGTAGTATCTGGTGTGCAAGGTGTTGTTGATTGGTTTAATAATCTTGACGAATCCACGCAACAAATGATCGCCAAAAGTGCTTTGTTAGCTTTTGGTATAGCTGGCGTAACTACAGCTGTAGGGTTCTTAGCTATGGGGATAGGGGCGTTGTTGGCGAACCCGATTGCTCTAGCTATAACAGGCGCTGTTTTAGCGGTAGGTGCGTTAGGTATAGCGATAGTTGATTTAAATGAAAAATCAAATCAAGCTCAAACAAATATGGCTAAATTTGGTCAGAATGTAAGTGATGCAACAAGTAAAGCGGCAGGTGCTTATGTTGATTTAAAAGATAAAGCCATTAATAATATGATGGATTTAAAACTCAAAACAGGTGAAGAAGCGAATAAAGCAGCTGACGAAACTATTAAAGCTTTTCAAAGGATGACAAATGAAGTCATTAAAGAGTTAGAAGGAAAGAAAAATGATTTTAATAAAATGTTTAGTCAGTTAATGGGTACTGTCCCTGAGGGTGCAAAACAAACCTTAGAACAAGTTAAGAATAATGTCATTGAATCCATTAATAAAGAGATTGAAGTTGCTACACAAGCGGAAAAGATTTTAGAAGAGGGCATTAAAAGGTATCAAGGAGATACTATGAAAATGCCAAAAGATTTTGCTCAAAAATTTGAACAAGCCTTACAGGTTGCTGATAAAAACGTTCAACAATTCTATACAAAAGCGAAGGAAATCACGTCTATTTCAAAAGAAATTGAAGCTGGCGGAATGCTATCTTTAGATGCTGGAAAAAAACGATTCGAAAGTATAATAAAAGTATATGAAGATGGTGTTAAATCTTTAGAAAAACAAACAAAAGGTTGGCGTGAAAATGTAGAAAAAGCGTTTAAATTAGGTGAAATTAAACCTGAAGAAAGAAAAGCTACACTAGATGCTATTGCACTTTATGAATCAAAGCATGTAAATGACTTACAGACTATCAGAAATGATGGATTTAAAGTGTTACAGCAACATATGAAAGAAGAAGATTCAGAGGTTTTAGCATCACAAGCTAAAAGGATAGAAGCAGAGGATAAAGGGTGGAGCGAAAGGTTCAAAGCGGCATATGGATTCCGTGAAAAATCGGCTGATTTGGAGCAGCGCTTTAGAAGTGATCAAGAAAAAGCTGAAAAAGATTATCAAGATAAGTTACTTCGATACGAGTTGCAATATGGTAAATCTAAAATTGAGAGCATAGGGATGTATCTTTCTGAATTGCAAAAGGGTACAGAATCATCAAGATTATTAGCCGAATCAATGGCAAAGGAAATTGACGGCAAAATGAAAATTGATTTAGGACCGGCTGGACAATTCACAATTGATACATTTTTACAGAAGCTTCAAAAGGGAGAATTAGATTCTTCAGCTGTAGCAATAGCAAATGCCAATAAACTGAAAGAAGTTTATAAAGTGGACCTATCACAAAGTGGTATTGAGTCTATGCAAAAATGGATTGATGGTATTAAAACAAAAGATACTGGTGAAGTGAGAGAGTTTCTAAGTAAAAACATGCAAGGTAATACCACAATTGATTTAGGAATCTACGGGCAAATGACAATGGATTCATGGATTACAGGACTTCAAACCGGAACCTTATCTTTTGATACTGTATTTCAGTTCTTCCAACAGCAAGTGAAAAATGGTGTGAATGTAGATACAACTCAAGAAGGTCAGAATAACATTCAAACTTTAATTAACGGGATGCAAATCGGCGCGTTATCTATACCACAAGTTGCACAAACAATGGGACTAGACATTAAAAGTAATGTTCAAGTGGATTTGGGGGAATCTGGACAATTTAATGTGCAGACACTCGTTCAAGGAATGCAGAATGGATCTATTAATGCTGAACTTGCGGCGAAAGCAATAGCTTTACTAGTTAAAAATGGTGCAAAGTTAGATTTAACGCAAGTTGGATTTGATATTAGTCAAACACAAGCTAATGGTATTTCTGGTAATACATCTCCTGAGAATGCGGCAACAGGAAAGAAACAAGCTGTGGAAAGTATTATGGGAAGTACTACAGATGGTGGCGGTGGAAACAAGAGTGGTAGTCAATTAGGACAAGGAATAATAAGTCAAGATGGTTATATCAAAGGGAGTGCTTTACAGGTTGTTGCTAGCGCTCATGGAGCTTTTAGTACTATTAACGGAAACCCAGCAGGAAATCAAGGTGGACAAGGTGTTGGAAGCGGTATTGTTAATCAAAAAGGCTATATCAGGGGCAGTGCTCTAGAGGCTGTTAATTCGGCTCATACTGGTTTTAATACAATCAATGGTACTCCACAAGGTCAAAAAGGTGGTGGCCAGTTTGCCCAAGGTATGGAAAATACAAAAGGTCAAGCGAGATCAAGTGGTTCTAATGTAGCGGAAAGCGGTAATTCTGGTCTGAAAAGTGTTAGTTCTATTAGCCCTGGCGAAGCATTTTCTAGTGGGTTTGCTCGAGGTATTTCTAATGGAGAATGGAATGTTAAAAATGTAGCATCAGCTTTAGCTCAAAGTGCATTTTCGGCTTTAAAGGCTACACTTCATGTAAACTCTCCATCGAGATTAACACGTGATCAGGGTGGTAAGCCTTTTAGTGAGGGATTCGCGCTTGGTATTAGAAAAATGTCCTACATGGCAGAAGATGAGAGTCGTACTCTTGGAGAAAATGCCCATAAGTCCCTTGTAAATACGCTACATACTAATAATTTAGCGTTTGCTGGTGTTCAAATGGTGCAAGGAATTGCTACGGGAATTAAAAGCCAATATTCTGTGGTACGAGATGCTTTGCAAGATACAGTATCGGATGCTATGGATGGTATTCGTTCTATTAAACCAGAAGAAATATTTAGTTTTAAAGGTGATGATCCACTAACAAAGTATTTTAATGCAATTTTTGAAGATGGAGATTGGCAAAACGATTGGATAACACACATTCCTGAGAGTATGCGCAAGATGGTATCGGAAATCGGGCGTCAAATGGAGCGTTTTGAAGGTCTTTCAATCAATGATTTGGGTAATCTGTCTGGATGGAGAAAAGTATTATCCGATAACCCGAATGTTGTTCAATATAGACAGAGCAACAATAATCAGGATAAACCAACAAGGCAGCCGGCACAAATCGTAAATCATTTTTATAATCAAGATACATCTGAAGTGATTAGGCAACAGAAAAAAGCAATTAATGATATTGCTTTCATGTTAGGAGGGTCGATGTGAGAAAACGTGTAGTGATTGAAAATCGTTTAGGTGAAAAAGTAGAATTCGGACCATTCCCACCATATGTACTAGTTTCAATCGACCTTTCTGGAAGTGAAGCAGATATAGTTCGTACACAAGGGTATATGCAAGACGGTGTTACAACAGGCGCTGTTACTATGAGGGAGATGCAATATCCACTAGAATTTTATATTGAGGGAGAAAGTCTTGCAGATGTTTATGGATATCGCAGACATTTAAATAGGATATTAAATCCAAAACTAGGTCCATTTATTTTAACCATCACTTTACCGCACGGAACTTTTCAAAATGAGATTGTTATAGAATCATTACCAAAGTATCGTGTGGAAGATGAACAGTATAAAATTTTACAGCAAGGATTACTCCATATTAATACACCTGATCCATACTGGAAGAATGAAAAGGATAGAGAAATACCATTGATTTCATGGAAACCAACTTTTAGGTTTCCTTTTTCTTTTGATCCAACTGTTAAATTTGGGGTAAAAGGTGAACAAAAATTTGCAACAAATGATGGAGATGTTGAAACACCATTGCATATTACAATTTATGGACCTTGTACGACCCCAGTAATTACAAATTTAACAACCATGCAATCTATAAAGGTAGAAAGAGAAGTTCCAGCAGGGTGGAGGTTAGAAATTGATACAACATATGGGCATAACACAGTAGAACTAATAAAAAGTGATGGAACGAGAATAAACGCATACAACTGGATAGCTCCAGGAGTAAGACTTAACGAGTTTCGACTTCAAAGAGGGTTAAATATTTTAGATTATAGCGCAGATATTGGAAAAGATAGCACTACAGTAATGATACGTTTTAGAGAGCGTTTTGCAGGTATATAGAAAATGAGGTGACGGTATTATGACGCAACATGCACTTTTTATGGATGGAAAAGATTATAATTCTTCTGATTTCGCAAGATTATTCGATATGTGGTTTGGGACCGGGGTTTCTAAAGGATATATAAATGATTTAAAAGTTTCTCCTTACTTCGGTAATACCATGCAAACTATTATAAGCCCTGGAGCCGCAACGATAATGGGTAAGGGGTATATAAATGATGAAGCATTCCTACTTACTCATGATACGGCACACGCAACACTAGATCGTATAGATCGAGTAGTTATACAAATGAATCTTGCCACAAGAAAAATGGAATTGCTTGTTAAAAAAGGCGTACCAGCAGGACTTCCAGTACCTCCAAGTTTACAGCAGGATGATATATGGTGGGGAGGTGGAGTTGTTTATGAGATTAGCCTTGCACAGGTTCGTATAACAAAAGGGAAATCATTTATTGATGTGACTCAAATTACTGACGAAAGAAAATATGGAGATTTACAAGGGCAGACTGGACTGTATGCAAAGAAACAGTTAGAGCCTCGAAAAACACCAAAATTCTACAACCAATGGGTAGATTATGTTGAATACATTGGGGGAGCGCATGAGAAATTCCGATATTGGAAAGATGATTTTGGAATGGTCCATATGCAAGGGTCCGCATGGGGTGGTATGTACGGAAATCAGATTGCTGTATTACAACTTGATGAAGGTTATAGACCAGAAGGTAATCTATATTTTTCAACAACTTCAGTTGATGGTAAGCCACAATTTATGGAATTAAAGTCGAATGGAATGTTAGTGTTTACAGCTGTTTTTTCCAGTACAACAGCATCGATGATTATGGGTCCTGTTTCCTTTAGGCCAGCAGGAGTATAGAAAGGAGAAATCTTATATGATTATATACACACCAGACCTAGAAAAAATCGGAGAAATTAATGATTATGAATCGTTGAATTTCAAGAGAGTGTGGGAAGATGTTGGGACATTCGAGTTGAAAATTCCTAACGATGCACAATATGCAATTACATTATTTGAAGACAACTTCGTTTTAATTGATGAAAAACGTGTGGGTATCATTACTAACTACCATATTGATGAAAATGATAAAAGAACCGTTAAGGGATATCAACTCAAAGGGATATTAAGAAATCGGATTATTCTCCCTCCTTCTCATACAACTCACGATAGGAGATATGCTGAGGCAGAAACTGTTATGAAGCATTATGTAGATAGACATGCCGTATATCCAACAGATTCCGCTAGATTGATACCAAATTTAGTTTTAAAAGCAAATCAGAAACGTGGTAATTATCTTCAAGTTGAGAGCCGTTTGAAAAATTTAGCGGAACAATTAAAAGAAATTTCTTTGGCTTCAGGTTTAGGATGGGATGTTTATTTAGATGAACACGCAAGACAATTTGTGTTCGATGTACAAGCAGGAAAAAATCTAACTAGGAACCAACAAACATATCCACCTGTTGTTTTTGCAACAAGTTTAGAAAATGTATTAAAAAGAGAATTTGAAAAAGATACATCCAGTTATAAAAACACAGCGTATGTTGGTGGACAGGGTGAAGGTGAGGATAGACGAATTGTTGAGACTTATATAGAAGAAACAACTGGACTTGCTCGTAAAGAAGTGTTTATCGACGCTCGAGACATAAGTAATCAAACAGAAGATAAGCAAGAGAAGCCTGAAGCTGAAATTGTAAAAATGCTTAAAGATCGAGGAAAACAAAAATTAGAAAATGATTTTAGTGAAATTATTTCATTTTCTTGTTACGTCACTGAAAAACCGGGAATGGAATATGAAAAGGATTGGACACTTGGGGATATCGTAACGTGTGAAGATGATAAAATCGGTGTTCAAATGGATGCTAGGATTGCGGATGTAGAAGAAGTGTATCAGAACAATAAACGGGAATTAAAAGTTACATTTGGAACAACACGTTTGGATATTAAAAAGCTATTGCAGCGTGAGTTCGCACAAATAAATAACATTATTAGAAACTAAGACCATAGTATGGGTCTTTTTTTATTTGAAAGGAGTGTAGTTCATGAAACAAATGTTTGAAATCACTGTAGATATACAAAAGGAAACGAATCATACTGATATTAAATTTTCTCAAAATAGCTTGAACACTTCGGAATTAAATATCAACATCGCTAATGGTGGGAAAGAATTCACGTTGCTTGATTCAGATAAGATTATTGTGTATTTTAAGAAACCTGATCAAAAAGTAGTATTTCAAGATAAACAAATTGAAGTACTAGACAAAGCAAAAGGTAAAATTAGCGTTTTATTGACTACTCAAACACTTATACAAGCTGGAAAGGTGTATGGAGAGATATCCATTGAACGTGAAGAAAATGGAGTGAAAAAGCGGATAAACACATATGATTTTAGTTTTGAAGTGCGTTCGTCATTTTCTGCAAATGAAAGTATAGAATCAACTAATGAGTTTCAAGTATTTGATAAAATTTTGGAGACTGGTAAAGTATTAAAAGATGTAAATGTACCAGCTTTAATTGAATCTGAAAAGGTAGCAACAGAAGCAAAAGAAGCGACGGTTCAACTTACTAATCAAATTGGGATTTTAAAGAAAAAGCCTTACTTACTATACGAATATTTAAAGGTAGCAACAAAAGTGAAATTGATTGGTGATAGTATTACTGCTGGTGTAGGAGCGACAGGGCACGCTTTATCTACAAATCTTATATTCACTGATGAAGAAGGAACAAAATATTTCGAACCAGTGCTAACTTCTCAATCCTGGGCTAATCATTTTGGTAACTTTTTAAAGAGAGAATATCCATCTGTACAATTTAGGAATGTTGGGATTGGTGGGAAGTCTGCAAAGTGGGCTAATACACATAAATCTCAATGGGTAGATGGTAATGAAGATATTGTATTTGTACAATTAGGGACAAACGATAGATGGGATAGCGCTACAATTGAAGAGTTTAAAACAAATCTTGTTGAATTTTTAGATTATGTAGACAAACGAAGTAACTTTATGGTTGTAATGGCAGCACCTCCGTCACAAGACTATAACATAGATGGTACGCTGAAACCGCCATACTTACGAGATATGAGAGAAATTAATAAAACTATCTCAGAAGTGTGTATTGAAAAAGATTACCTATTTATTTCTCATTTTGACATGTTCTTTGATTACATTACAGCAACTGGAGCAGCGTTTGATTACCTTCTCGAGACGCAAGTTGAAGGTGGCTCACACCCGAAAGATCCTGGACACGAATTGGTTTGGAGAAATATACAATCTAAATTGAAATTAAAAGACACATATGGTACATGGGAAAGTTTATTAGGAAATGACAAATACATGATTAGAAATGCAGAAAAACTATCCACAGCTACACCTGCTACAGATAACATTTTTCGAAGAGGGAAAACTTGTGTTATGGAGGTATCTTCTAGCCATCCGGACATTGCAAACTTCCCAGGAGGGGCAGGCGGAGGTGGAGGTACATTTTCTACATTAAAAGGTTATTCGAATGACCTCTATACGTATCAAACATACAGAGTAAGACAATCTAATGATTTGTATATCCGATATTGGGATTTATCAAATACAAAGTGGACGCCTTTTGTTAAGTTTTTAAATTTCACACCGCCAAGAGAATCCTTAACAATTAGTAATGTATCCGTCCCAGCAAACTCAAATGCGACCGGAAGTATTTCGCCAACAAAATTTAGTTTAGTAGCATCAAAGGTTTACGCTATAACACCGACGACAAATCAACAAGGCGTTGTATTCTCTTGGAGTATTAACGCTACAAACAATACTATCGTCTTCAGATTTAATAACCTGACAGCAAACCCTATTACTATTGCAACGTTTGCGTTTAATATTTCTGAGGTTATCTCGGCTTAATTTTTTAATAAAATACGGATTTTACAGATTAAGAGGGGCGCATTTTGCGCTTCTCTTTTTATTTTGACGAGGTGAATGGATGTGAAAAGAATTGTAGACCGAAAGATATACGATGAGTTTGTAAGTGAGGACAACAAACGCCTTGTAAAAGACTTCTTAATTGAAAAGAAGGCGCAAGGTAGAGCTGAAAGCACAATCGATCAGTATCGTAGTGACCTGAGGATTATCCTATATCTCATTTACAAACATTTTGACAACAAGAGCCTTATCGAACTAACAAGAAAAGACATTCGTAACCTTTGCATTGTTTTTCAAGAAATGGATGTATCTAATGCTCGTGTTAATAGTCTTATGAGCGCATTACGTTCTACATTGGAATTCTGTGCAGATGATGACGATTATAACTATGAATTCAATGTTGGATCCAGGGTAAAGGGTCTTCCAAAGAATCCGGTAAGAGAAATCACATTTTTAAAAGAAGAGCAGATCGAATGGTTGTTGGATGAACTAGAAAAGAATAATCAAACACTCATCGCTGTGTATCTCGCTATATCTTATTACAGTGCAGCAAGGAAAAATGAAGTACATCAAGTTTTAAAAGAAGGACTAGATGAGCGTTATTACACAAATATAGTCATCGGGAAACGCAGTAAGAAGTTCCGACTTTATTACAATGAATGAACACAAAATTTAATCACCCAGTACTTACAAGAACGAGGCGAAGATAACATACCTCAGTTATTTGCAAGAATATATAGTAACGGAACTAAGAAAGTAGTTAAGAAAAACACTTTCAACTATTGGAGTGATGTGATGGCCGGTATGTTGAGCAAACGTGAAGGGAAAGAGATTTCTATAAATCCTCATGCGTTTCGTCATAGTAGGCTAGATAACTTACGTGAACAAGGTGTACCATTAGAAAAATTAAAATCACTTGCTAATCACAGCGATGTATCAACAACTGAATCCTACTTATCTGATCGTAGCGAAAATGATATCGCTGAAATCTTTGGTATGGATGTTAGTTGTTTTAAAAAATAAGGAGGTAACATAGTGGATCGTATCGATGTATTATTAAAAGCTTTTATTGCCACTTTCGGTGGCTTTTGTGGGTATTTCTTGGGAGGATGGGATGCGACATTGAAAATATTAGTTACGATGGCAGTTATTGATTATCTAACTGGCATGATTGCAGCAGGATACAACGGAGAGTTAAAAAGTAAGGTTGGTTTCAAGGGCATCGCCAAAAAGGTGGTGCTTTTTCTTTTGGTCGGCGCAGCTGCTCAATTAGATTCAGCACTGGGAAGTAACAGCGCAATCCGTGAAGCAACTATCTTCTTCTTCATGGGTAATGAATTACTTTCGCTTTTAGAAAACGCTGGGCGTATGGGAATCCCTTTACCTTCAGCACTAACAAATGCAGTTGAAATTTTAGGTGGGAAACAAAAACAAACAGAGAAAAAAGGAGATGTTGAATAATGGGTAAATTTGCTGGTTCAGGTGGACATAATCAAAAGGTGCCAGGTGCAAATAGTGAATATGGAATTGAGCATGTGGAGGACAGACGTTTCTTGGATGCTGTTGCAACATATGTACAAGCGTCAGGATGGAAATATGTAAACTGTTCAGATGAAGTAGGAACGACAAAATCAGCAGTTTGGAGCAATGCAGCAAATAACCACTTGCGAGTGAAAGATAGTGATGTAGACTTACAGTTTCATTTAAATGCTTCTCCAGGTGGTACAGGTTGTGAAGTTTGGTTACATCCTTCATACGGAAATAGAGAATTGGCGGCAAAGATTTCAAAAGCAATGGCTGATGCATTTGGATTGAGAGATCGAGGGATTAAATTTTCTACGGATTTAGGATGGATTAATAAAACTAAGACTGGATTACTCCCTGAAATTTGCTTTATCGATAATGAAACAGATATGCAAAAATACCGTGCTAACTTTGATAAGGCAGCTAAAGCGGTAGCTGAAGTTATTGTTGGCAAATCAATTCAAGCAAACCCAAATGATGGAGGAGTGGAGATTATCGTGAATAAATTTAGTAAAGTTGTTACGTATGAATTTGGTACAGCGTTAGTACCTGAGATGTTAGGAATGATGGATGCTCTTGGGTATGAATCTCGTATTATCTCATATGGAGATAAACAAGGATTAGTTAGATTTGAAACAGCATACCGCCAAGGGAATGAACTAGATCGAGCAACAGCATGGTTAGATGCTAGAGGACTTGACTACTTCTATACAAAAGAATAGTTTGATTAACAAAATAAGAGCCGTCCTGTTGGACGGCTTTTTTTATTTGTCTTCATTTTCTTCTTCGATCCAAATATCTTCTACACGCATGTTAAGTGCTTTTGCAATACGCATAGCAACTCGAAGTGTCGGCTCACTTTTCCCTCTAACAATCATACTTAATGTTTGATCTGTTATGTTGGCTCGCTTAGCTAATGCAGATTGTTTAATCATTTTATCGGCTAAAATTACTTTCAATTTACAATCCATAAAACTCCTCCCCTTTAAAGCGCTCAATCAAATTTTTGAAAAAACTTTTGATTTTTTTATTGTAGGACAAACAAGTTTGAATAGGTTGTGACATATACCTATACCAAAGCAGCTACAAAGGTAAGGGAACAGGCGTAGCCACAATAAAATAGAAATTCGCTACAAAAGTAGAAACCATGGTAAGCAAATAGAGTCTACCAAAGTAATTACCGATGTACCTATCAAGGTTCGATTACCACGGTTTTGATTCCTGCAACATAATAATAGCGGGTTTTCTAATTTTGTTTATAAAGGAGAGAGGGAAATGGAAAATGGATACGAGGTTATCGGAAATAAAATAAAGTTTTATTTAAATCAAGATCTAACAAAGGGGTGGAATCAAATTCCGAAGCCTAAGTTTAGAAACATGCAAGAAATAAATGAATGGTGTGGAAGTTCTGCTAATGAGATAGTTTGTCAATGGGATGCACTAAATCAAAATGCAATGAGTACATCGGAAACAACGGATTTTTTATATAGGTGGATGAGTTGGTATGTAACCAAACCCTTAGACACCACAGCAGCCGAAATAAGGAAGTTACCGGATGAGTTAGCGGTATTCATTACGAATGTTCCATTCGATGCAATTGACCTATTAAAGCGCACGTCTCAGATGGTTTTAGAGTGTGTATGTTTGATGTTTAAAATGTTCGTGTGAAGGAGTGGTCTTATGTTTAGGAAAAAGGAAATCATACCGTTTCGTGATTTTATGAACGGATCATTTAAAAAGCAGCAGAAGCAAACAAAATTATTAAGCATTGAGCCAATCAGTCCAATAGCGTTTTTCCATATGGCACAACCCCTTGTACACACTTATGTAGCACTTGGCATACTTGGCGGACTAACGATTGGAGCTGTTTTATTGGAAAGATATCTGGTTCAAAATGACCGGATTACAGCAGGTAAATTAGTATCAGATGGACTGTATCACGGACTTCGGATAGGTAGCATTGGTTTTATTGTATATGTGTTCATTCGAGTTGTAAGGATGTTTTAAAGGGAGGGTATGAATGTGATGAAGGAATGGTTTCATAAAAGAGCTATAAAGAATCTTTTAATTGAGGTATTCAAAAAAAGTGGTATTTACTATGAACACCAAACAAGAGGAGGTAAATTACCTGTTTTCCCGAAAATCCATCATGTTCTAGAAACAAAAGATTCTGTCCGATATACATTTACTTTACCAAACGGGGTAGATCCGCAAACGATTGAGAAGAAATGGTTTTGCTTTCAGCAAATCTTAGGGAGGGAACTGGCGATTGAAGGAGATATAAAACGCTTTGTATTGCACTCGTTCAAACATAATAGCTTACAACCGTACTTGTATAACTATTCAGATTGGTTACCACATCTAAAAGGACATAGCATCCCTGTAGTGGTAGGAAAGGACCAATTTGGAAAGTGGATTGTATATGATATGACGGATTCGAATAGCCCACACTTATTAATAGCGGGAGAAACAGGAAGTGGTAAAAGTAGTATGGTACGCGTTATTTTATCTACATTGATTCAACATTTGCCACCAGAATCATTACAGCTGTATTTAGGTGATTTGAAGAACTCAGAATTTCACTTTTTAAGAAGAGTGCAACACGTTAAAAAAGTTTGCATGGAAGAAGTAGAAATGGAGGTAATGTTAAACCAATTGTGGATGGAAATTATCAAAAGACGTAAGTGTATGGAGAAATATGAAGTAGACCACGTTAACGAATACAACAAAGTGACTACAGAGGAAAAATTACCGTATATTTTAATTTGCATTGATGAGGTTGCGATGTTGGAAGATGAAAACGATAGTATGAAAATTATTAGAAAGATATCAGCTGTCGGGCGATCATTAGGCGTATTTTTAATGTTATCGATGCAGCGGCCGGATGCAACCGTTATCGATGGGAAATTAAAAGTGAATATGACAGTCAGAATGGGGTTCCAGTGTGATTCATCGTTAAATGCAGGAATTATAGGTACACCAGGTTCAGAACTGTTAGAGCAATCCGGGCAAATGATTTTCAAATTAAAAGGACTAAAGAAAGTGCAAGCTCCAGAGTTAAAGTTAGAAAAAGCAAAGAAATTAGTGGCTCCTTTCAGAATGACAAAAGAAATAGAAGTAAGTACTGAAGTGAAAGAGGAGCCTTTATTTGGGGTGTTAGATGATGAGGAATAGAGATATGGCTATTTTGAAGAATTTGACTAAATTTCGTTGTATGTCACGGGACGACATTGTGGAATTACACTTCAGCCATTTGAAAAACCCAATAACATCATGCAATACGGTATTAAAAAGATTACGTAGAGATGGACATGTGGAAGTGAATACTACATTCCAGCCATATGTGTATTTTCCACAACCAAGCGCAATTAGAAAAACAAGTCAAAAAATACCACATTTCTTAGGCATAGTAGATGCGTATAAACAATTGATCCAAAATGAGAAACCTAAGATTTTTAAAGTAGAACCGAAGTATGGAAAAGAATATATGGAACCTGACATATTTACGATTTGGCGAAAAGCTCCCTTCTTTATTGAAGTACAAAAATCAATATACAGTAAAGCTGTAATGCAAGAAAAGATTAAAAGATATGAAATGTATTTTTGTGGTATGAAATGGCAAGAAGAATCTTGGCAGCCATCCAATAAAAAAATATTCCCCTCAATTTTAATCCTTACTGATAGAAAGTATGATGTCTCCAGTGCAAATTTCCGCATTTTTCAAGCGAATTCAATTAAAGATTTTCTTAATCAAATAACACCCAAACATCCAAAAAAAGAAATCTCTATTCAAGTGGGATCAAGAAAAAATTAATTTAAAAGGAGTGATTTATTATGAGTGAAGCAACAAAAGAGTTAAATGAAATTTTGCGTAAGTATAATGTGAGTGCTGAAGACGTAATTGAAATGATGTCACAATGGTTAGAAAGAAAAGTTTATGATGATCGTGAAGAAACTTTAGAGGAATATGGAGAAAACGACTTTATACGTTTAGATAACCTACATGCTGATATAAATAAATTAGATTGGAAGTTTAACTATCCTTATTAATCGTGCTAGAAATTAAACAAAACGAGTTGGATAAAAACCCAACTCGTTTTGTTTAATTATTTTTCTCAAACAAGAAATTTAGTATTGCTGTTGGACTATTAGGGTCATAAGTGAAAGATACTTTATACTTTGCTGTATTAGCTACAGATTCTACTTTAGGATCTTTTCGGTCAATTTTTATACGAATATCCTCTAACATGTCTTTTACTTCTTTAGTTGTATCAATTTTTAACGATTCAAGTGAGAATAAAAATACATTAGGGTCGTCACCTAAATAAGTGATTTTTTGAATTTTCTTTTGTTTATCATCTAAAATAACTCGGAAATTTTTCATATTGCCTAATTCAACAGTTCCATCTTTTATATTTTGATGTTCAATTAATGAAACAACATGTAAAGTTTTATCTTGATATCCTTTTTCTTTTACTATCTTTAAATCTTTAGAGAGTTTTTCTGTGTTTGTAGAACTACCCTTCTCATCTAAAATAGTGTTAAAATTAGTAACAAAACTTGTGACTTCAGTTGGGATTTCATCAGTTTCATTCTTGCTAGTTTGTTTAGATACTGAAGAATTATTAGAAGAACATGCTGATAAAATAAATATAAATAGTGCGGCAGAGATAATTACTGAGAATTTTTTAAACATAGCGGCCCTCCTGTTAATATGTAAGATTATCCATTTAAGCTAAGCATAACAGATTCGAATAACTTAATGAATAAAAAGAGGTAAATAGGGGATTTCGAAAGGGAAAATAAACAGCCACATTAACACCCATAAAACAGCCACAAAACAGCCACGAATTAATAACAAGTAGTGAAATCACAGAAAAACGTTATCAGACAAATGTTTAATTTATGCTATGCGTGAAACGAAATGAAACTATATAAAACGAAGGTATATCTTTAGAACGCAAGTTCACCAATGGGAACGCGATCAATATATGTCTCTATACTAAGAGGATTAAACCCTTGACACATAATGTGTTGAGGGTTTTTTATTTATCAGGAATTTTTATAGGAGAAATATAAAGAGGTAAACAAATTCAAAAACGTACTTGTTAATACTTATGCGAAATGAGTATCATTTTAAAAATGGAGTTATTTAAATGGGTTAAAGAGCCTGACTCAATTACATTTCAATACAAAGAAAACCACCCCTGATACTGCAGTAATAGGGGGAGTTCGTCATTTATCTACAGTGAATTATGAAGAATGTTGTCGTAATTTCTGAGTTGAAATGAAGAAACGGTTAAACAAAAATAAATTGTATTGACTCGTTCTATATAAAGAACTAAAATGGCATTAATTAGAAACTTTCGTATATTCGAAAGATAAAAATAATGTTTTTGTTTTTGTTATTTTATAGAATGTTTAACTGAAATCTCATTGGTATTAAATGAGGGGGAGAAGTAATGAATAAGGAAATAAATTTAAAAAATTTATTTAGTGTAATATGGAAAAAAGTATGGATACTGTTATTGTTTACGACTCTCACAACGGTAGGAGGAGCACTGTATAGTATCTATATGAAAACGCCTTTGTATGCTTCCTCAGCAAGGGTAATTGTTCAAGCTAACGCTGAAACGATGAATACATTGAAAGCGATGGTAAATGAGCCTGTAATATTAGAAAAAGTAGCTGCTGAATTGAATATGAAGAGATCAGCAGGTGCATTAAGTGGACAAATAAGTACAGAAAGTGTACAAGGCTCTCAAATTATGAGGATAAATGTAGTGGATGTAGATCCTGTACTTGCACATAAAATTGCAAATACTACAGCTGCTGTTTATAAGCAAGAGGTAGCGAATATACTGAATTTTAATAATGTGAATATATTACCAGAGGATCCAGTTCAAAAATATTCTATGCCTATAAATATAAATCACTTTAAGACGATACTAATTGCATTCACGTTAGGTATGGTGCTCAGTATAGGTTTTATTTTTTTATTGGATTCGCTTGATGAGAGAATCAAATCAGAACGACGAATTGAACAATTGTTAGATATCCCTGTTTTGGGTGGGATTTCTAAAATGAATAAGAAAAATATGAAAGATAAATTTAGTGGGAAAAATACAGTGTTATTGGGGGAGGGAACGGAGTGGCATACAAAAATAGACGAAAAACAAATGAAGTTAAAGGAGAAAGTATAATTGCGTATACCGCCCCAAGATCGAAAATTTCGGAGCAGTATCGTTCGCTTCGAACAAACATTCAATTAACTTCGTCTATTCATAAAAGCAGAACGATAGTGATTACTTCTCCGAGGTACGGTGAAGGAAAATCAACAATTACAGTTAATTTAGCAGTCTCAATAGCGCAAAAAGGTGAAAAAGTATTGGTAATAGATGCGAATTTACGAACACCAACAATTCATGAAATTTTTGGAGTAGAAAATACAATTGGATTAACTGACATATTGAATGAAAAAACAAATTTGATAGGTGCTGTGCAAAAAACTGGGATGGAAAGTTTGGATGTGTTAACTAGCGGTCCAGTACCATTTAATCCATCAGAAGTACTTAGTTCAAATGCAATGGACATGTTAATTCAAAAGGCGATGGAACGATATGACATCATATTATTTGACTCTTCTCCTGTATTAGAAGTAACAGATACGAGCGTATTAGCTGACAAGTGCGAAGGGGTACTTTTGGTGATCCGGTATAATCGCACTGTGAACGAAGATGCACTTGAAACGAAAAGGGCATTAAGTTTTACGAAAAGTAGAATATTGGGTGCGATTTTGAATGGGAAAGTATAAAGGATAGTTTTAAATTAAACATTCGTACGTGAAATGGTTCGTTATAAAGAAAATTTAATACAATTGTGATGTGGTGATGTCTCCTAACCGCTATCAATGGAGGCACTCGATTATGCTGTGGGTTGTGAAAACAACCTTAGATGCCAGTCGTCAAAAGTGTAATGTGAGGGAGGGTTAGATGCCCATGTTTTATTAAAGTTTCTAACTATGTGTTTTTAATAAAGAGAATATAGTTAGAAACTTTAAGTTTGAAAGAGTTAAGTAAGGAATTGATTAAAGGAGGAAGTTATATGACGTATCGCCGGAGGATATCGTTATTGCTTTTAATGGATTCACTGATAGTATTAACTGCTATTTTTTTTAGTTATTTTTTTGTAAATGCTAGCTTCAGTGTTATCACTTTATCATCAGTTATTAGCTCTATCACTTTATTATTTAGTCATCATTTGTTTGCTTTTATTTATAAGTTGTATAAAAAGGCATTGGAATATGCAAGTATAGGAGAGTTGTTAATTATATGTAAGGTTGTTACATTTTCTATACTTACTACAGCGGCTGTGCAGCAACTAGTCATGGGAAAAATGTATTTTCGTTTGTTAGTGGTTACTTGGATGATTCATATTTTATTAATAGGTGGTTCTCGCTTTATTTGGAGAATGTACAGAGATATTTATTATGTAAAAAAAGGCGATAAGAAAAGAACGTTAATTGTTGGTGCTGGATCTGCTGGGACAATGGTTGCAAGACAGTTGTTAAAGAATAGTACTACAGAATTAATGCCAGTCGCATTTATTGATGATAATGTCAAAAAACATAATCTTGATATTTGGGGAATTCCGGTAATTGGTGGTATGAGTCAAATTGATCACGTTGTTAAAAAACTGAATATTGAAATTATAATTTTAGCAATTCCTTCGTTAAACAAAAAAAATAGAAATATTATTTTAAAAGATTGTTTAAAAACAAATGTGAAAACGCAAATTCTTCCAATGTTAGAAGACTTAGTGACAGGTAAAGTTTCAGTGAATGAATTCAGAGATGTTCAAGTAGAAGATTTACTAGGGCGAGATCCTGTAGAGTTAGATGTGGATATTATTTCAGGTTATATAACTGATAAAGTCATTTTAGTTACTGGTGCAGGTGGATCAATAGGCTCAGAAATTTGTAGACAAGTTGCGAAATTTAAGCCGAAAAAATTAATTTTATTAGGGCACGGAGAAAACAGTATATATTCAATAGAAATGGAATTAAATGAAAAACATAATGATAGGAAAGGCGTATTTATTCCAGAAATCGCAGATATTCAAGATGAAAAGAAAATGCATTTAATAATGAATAAACACCTTCCTCATGTTGTATATCATGCTGCTGCACATAAACATGTACCATTAATGGAAAACAATCCTGAAGAAGCTGTTAAAAATAATTTGATTGGGACTATGAATATAGCGGAAGCGGCAAGAACACATGGAGTAGGAACGTTTGTTATGATTTCATCTGATAAAGCAGTAAACCCAACGAGTGTTATGGGTGCCACAAAGAAATTAGCGGAGATGGTCATACAACATAAAGATAAAATAAGTCATACAAAGTTTGTTACTGTGCGATTTGGGAATGTGTTAGGAAGTAGAGGGAGTGTTATCCCGTTATTTAAGAAGCAAATTCAAAAGGGAGGACCAGTTACAGTTACGCATCCAGATATGGTTCGTTATTTTATGACTATTCCAGAGGCATCTAGACTTGTAGTACAAGCCGGTGCGTTAGCAAAAGGTGGAGAAATTTTTGTACTGGATATGGGAGAACCAGTAAAAATAGTGGATCTTGCTAAAAACCTCATTCGATTATCAGGAAACTCCGTGGATGAAATAGGAATAGAATTTACTGGTATGCGCCCTGGAGAAAAACTTTTTGAAGAATTACTAAAAGAAGATGAAATGAATGAGAAGCAAATCCACCCGAGAATTTATGTAGGGCAAGAAATGAATGTTCGTATAGAAGAAATAGATAGATTAATTTCAGAATATTCAGCATTGAATGAATTGGAATTAAGAAAGCGATTGTTACTTTTAGTGAATCAGCGTAAAACTTTAAAATTATTAATACCGGTATCAGGTTAACGGCAAAAATTTATAATAAGACGGGTGCGTGGGATGGTGTCTAAAAAAGTTCTATTTTGTGCAACTGTAGATTATCATTTTAAAGCTTTTCATTTACCGTATTTGAAATGGTTTGCAGATCAGGGATGGGAAGTGCATGTTGCAGCGAATGGGAATATACAACTTCCGTACGTCACTCAAAAATATAATATTCCTCTTCAAAGATCACCGATTAGCGTAAAAAACTTTCGTGCATATAAAAAACTTAAATCAATTATTCATCAAAATAAATATAATATCATTCATTGTCATACGCCTATGGGAGGAGCAATTGCGCGCCTAGCTGCTAGAAAAATGCGGAGAGAGGGCACAAAGGTTATATATACAGCGCATGGATTTCATTTTTGTAAAGGATCGACATTCATAAATTGGCTTTTATACTATCCAATCGAAAGAATGTTAGCTACTACTACGGATTGTCTTATAACAATTAATCAAGAAGATTACAGATTAGCAGTAAAACATCAATTTCAGGCAGGAAATATTAAACTCGTTCATGGTGTAGGAGTAGATATAGAACGATATATTCCTGTTAATGAAAGTGAAAAGGGACAATTAAGACAAAAAAATGGTTATAATTCTAAAGATTTTTTAATGTTTTATGCAGCTGAATTTAATAAGAACAAAAACCAAAGCTTCTTAATTCAATCATTGGCACAGTTAAAAAATGAAGTTCCGCATGCGAAGCTACTGCTTGCTGGCGAAGGGCCTTTAATGAAGGAGTGCAAAAATATAGCGGCTCAACTAGGTGTGAGTAGTATGGTGCATTTTCTTGGTTATAGAAATGATATAGCCTCTTTGCTACAGATGTGTGACCTAGCTGTTGCATCGAGTTACCGGGAAGGTTTACCAGTTAATATTATGGAAGCTATGGCTTGTGGACTTCCAATTATCGCTACTGACAATCGGGGACATAGGGAGTTAATTAATCATAATAAAAATGGTTGGATTATAGATTGTGATGATATAAAGACGATGTCTGAAAGAATAAATTCTATTTCTAAAAGTGTTAAATTACAAGCTCAGTTTGGACAGCGTGGGCGTACTATTATTACAAGTAAATATTCAGTTAACGAAGTATTGAAAGAGAAAAAAGAAATTTATACAACATATATGGATGAAATGGAGGATTTAAATTGGGCACTCCATTGAGGGTATTACATGTAGTCGTAAATATGAATAGAGGCGGAGCCGAAACTTTAATTATGAATTTGTATCGTAATATAGACCGCTCAAAAGTACAGTTTGATTTTTTAACTTGTAAAGAGGGAGTATTTGATGACGAAATAGTAAAGTTAGGTGGGGAAATTCATAGAATTCCATATGTTACAGATGTTGGTCATAGGGGCTATATAAAGGCGCTAAATAATTTCTTTAGCACCTATACGCAATATAAAATTGTTCATTCACATTTGGATAAAATGAGCGGATTTGTACTTCGTTCAGCTAAAAAAGCAAGGGTGCCAGTTAGAATTGCACATAGTCATAATACTAGTAGTGAGGGGGGGACTGCTGCGAAAATCTATAAATGGTATGCTGGAAAATCTATATCCATATGTGCAACACATTTGTTAGCATGTTCAAATGCTGCTGCCAGATGGCTATTTGCAGATAAAGCCGATGTAGCTAGAATCTTAAAAAATGGAATTGATTGTGATAGATTTTTGTTTTGTCCAGAAATACGAAAACAAGTAAGAGAAGAATTGCAAATTGAGAAAGACGCTTTTGTTATAGGCCATGTCGGAAGATTTGCTCATCAAAAAAATCATGCTTATCTCATAGAATTATTCGCACAGTTAACTCGATTTAGGCCGGATTCAATTCTTTTATTAGCTGGTGAAGGGCCGCTTCGCGCGGGAATTGAAAATAAAGTAAGGGAATTGAATATGGAGAAGAATATAAGGTTTCTTGGGATAAGAGACGATATAGAAAGGATACTTCAAGCATTTGATGTATTTGTTTTTCCATCCATCCATGAGGGATTGCCACTCACTCTCATCGAGGCGCAAGGGGTTGGTTTGCATTGTATTATATCTGATGCTATTACAAAAGAAGTGGACTTGGGAATGAATTTAGTTGAACATGTTCCTCTAATAGATAAATTTGCTTGGATAGAAAAAATAAAAAATATAGAAACTAGTAATTTTTCGAGGAAAACACCAGCTCAAGTAGTATTCGAAAAAGGATATGATATAAAACATACAGCTAAAATGACTCAAGACTATTATTCTGTACTTTCGAGGTGAGTAATTTGGAGAATTTAACGATTTTCACCCCTACTTATAATAGAGCATATTGTCTTGCAAATTGTTATGAGAGTTTAAAACGTCAAACATGTAAAAATTTTGTATGGTTAATCATAGATGATGGATCTAGTGATAACACAAAGGAATTGGTGGATAGCTGGATAGCTGAAGAATATATAACAATTAGATATCATTGGCAAAACAATCAAGGTATGCACGGTGCCCATAATACAGCATATGAAATGATTGATACGGAGTTAAATGTTTGTATTGATTCTGATGATTATATGCCAAATGATGCTGTAGAGAAAATCCTGTCTTTTTGGGATAGCTACGGAAATGATGAAGTTAGTGGAATAATTGGACTGGATTTATATACAAATGGACAAATAATTGGTTCAAAGTTGCCAGACAGTCTTCAATACTCCACACTTTTTGATCTTTACAACAAACACGGTGTCACAGGTGATAAAAAATTGGTCTATCGAACAGAATTGACTAAGAGATATCCATACCCAATTTTTAAAAACGAAAAATATGTAGGGTTAGCATACAAATATTACATGTTAGATCGACAATATGAGATGTTACTAATGAACGAGGCACTTTGTTATGTGGAATATATGGCTGATGGATCATCAATGAACATGCTAAATCAATACCGTAGAAACCCGAAAGGTTTTGCTTTTTATCGGAAGGAACTGATGAAATTACCTTTTACGAATCGACTATTTAAGTATAGGCAAGCTATACATTATGTATCTAGTAGTTTCATAGCAAGAAATAGAAGGTTTATACAAGAATCACCATGTAAAACTCTTACACTTTTTGCAATCCCACTTGGGATTATGCTGTATTGTTACATCACAACAAAAACAAGAGTATCAGAAGTAACATAGGATTTTAGTATTAAGTTGAAAGGAAATAACAAATGACTATACTTTGGATGAATCTTGCTATAGTATTCATACTCGCATTTTTTGCAAGGTATTTTGCTATACCAGTGACTAATAGTCTTACATCAATAAAGCCAAATCAGTTTTTAATTTTGATGGCGGTTCTATCTCTTATATTAGTATCAGGGCTTCGAAATAATATTGGGGATACTTATTTTTATATGCATGCATATAATGTTGCTGATTTTAATTGGGAATACATCCAAAATAATAAAGACATGGGATTTAATATTTTTCAAATGATTTTAAAGGGATACACGAATGATGCTCAGGTTATGGTTTTTATCACAGCTCTAATAACAAATTTATTAATTGTATTTACCTTATATAAATATTCAAGATTAATTGAAATAAGTCTCTATGTATATATAACATCTGGCATGTATTTAGTCTCTATGAATGGAATAAGGCAGTATTTGGCTGCAGCAATTGTTTTTGCAGCAACAAAATATATTTTTGATGGTAACTGGAAAATGTATGTATTAATTGTACTCTTTGCTTCAACTTTTCATCAAAGTGCACTAGTGCTTATTCCTGTTTATTTTTTAATAAGAAGGAGAGCGTGGTCAGGGATAACATTTCTACTTCTTTTTTTAGCCGTACTTATAGTTATAGGGTTCAATCAATTTACAGAGGTTTTATTTAAAGCTATAGAAGATACTCAATATAGTCAATATAAAGAATTTCATGAAGGTGGAGCTAATATACTGAGGGTTGCCGTAGATTCGGTGCCGCTTATTCTTGCGTATATTGGGAGAGATAGATTGAGAGGGATTTTTCCTAAGTGTGATTATATCGTAAATATGGCTTTACTTGGTACGGTATTTATGTTTATTTCGACACAAAACTGGATTTTCGCAAGATTCTATATTTATTTTGGATTATACCAACTAATTTTAATTGCATGGGTTGTAAAATTATTTACAAAAAAGGATCAAAAATTAATTTATTATAGCATCTTGTTATGCTATTTTATTTATTTTGTTTATGAACATATTATTACTTTGGGAGTTATTTATAAGAGTAATTATTTTTAAGCTAATTTTAGAAGAGGATTAAGTGAGTGGAGGGAGTAAGTTGGAAAATATAAGTGGGAAGATTCCTCGTAAAATACATTATTGCTGGTTTGGAGGAAAAGAAAAGCCTAGGATAGTAGAAAAATGTATAAATAGCTGGAAGAAGCATTTACCAGAGTTTGAGATAATAGAGTGGAATGAAAAAAAATTCGATATTAATTGTAATATATATACTAGGGAAGCCTATGAAAAGGGGAAATATGCATTTGTAAGTGATTATGTAAGAGTTCATGTGTTGTATTACTATGGTGGAATTTATTTAGATACTGATGTTGAAGTTTTTAAATCCTTTGATGATTTATTACATCACCATTCTTTTTGGGGATTCGAACAAGAAAATTATATAGCTACTAGTACAATAGGTGCAAGAAAAGGAAATCAACTTATTAAAGTGTTTTTAGATTCTTATACAGATAAAAAGTTTATAAAACAAGATGGAACTTATAATGATTTGACAAATGTAGCAATTGTAACAGAAATTCTACATAATTTAGAATTAAAGCTAAATGGACAGTATCAAGAAATAAAAGGAGCAGGAGTTTTTTATCCTCAAACATATTTTTCTCCATATGATTATATTAATTGTAGAAAATTTATTACTAAAGATACGTATGCAATGCATTATTTTTATAAAAGTTGGTTGCCGCTGAATGTAAGAATTAAGGATAATTTAAAAGTTATTTTGTCTAAAATAATTGGTGGAGATAATATTTTGAAAGTAAGGAAAGTCTTTTCTAAATAATGGAGGGCTAATTATGGATTTGAATGTTGTGTATTCAAGTGATGATAATTATGCGCAGCATGTAGGAGTATCGTTGCTATCGCTGTTGCAGAATAATCAGCATTTTAATAACCTTAATATTTTTCTTATTGAAAATAATATTTCATCATACAATAAAAAAAATTTAAACTCAGTTTGTAAAAAGTATAACAAAACTATTCAATACATAAATTTTAATGTTTTGTTAGAGAGATTGGAACTTAATATTAATGATTCAATTGCAATAAATTCGTATGCTAGATTATTTTTAGCAGGTATTATTCCAGAAGAGTTGGATAAAATTATTTATTTAGACTGTGATTCAATTATCGATAGTAGTTTAAGTGATTTATGGGATACTGATGTTACAGAATATTTTGTGGCAGGTGTTTGTGATACGGTTAGTAATCAGACTAAATTAAGAATAGATATGGATAAAAGTGAAGGATATATAAACGCTGGTATGCTCTTAATAAACCTTAAGAAGTGGAGAGAAGAAAATATTGAACAGAAATTTATGGAATTCATAAAGAAGAAAGATGGTAACGTATTCCATCATGATCAAGGAACTATTAATGGTGTGTTAAAAGATAAAATTTTATATCTTCATCCAAAGTTTAATGCAATGACGCCTTTTTTCACTATGAGTAGGAAAGAAATTATGAGTTATTATGAGCTAGAGAATTATTATAATGAGATTGAAATAGATGAAGCAGTAAAAAATCCTGTGTTTATTCATTATACTCCTGCATTTGTAAATAGACCTTGGATAGAAGGGTGTAAACATCCATTAACATCACTGTATAAGAGTTATTTAGATATGACTCCTTGGAAGAGTACTGATTTATGGAAAGATAGAAGGGGGAAAGTGGAAAAGACTATTGCTTTATTATATACAAGATTACCATTTCGTATTGCGCATCATATAAGAAATTTAATTTTTAAGTAGATATTGATTTAGGGTAGGGGATGTAAGTGCGAAAAAAAATATTAATAAGTATGTATTCATTAAATATAGGTGGGGTAGAAAGAAGTTTAATAGGATTGTTAGAAACATTTAACTATAAAAAATATGATATTGATTTATTTTTATATAGGCAAGAAGGGGATTTTATTAATTTTATTCCTAAAGAAGTCAATTTATTACCAGTAATAAAACAGTATACAACGTTTGAACGGCCTATAAAAAATATCATTAAAGAAGGTCATATGTATTTAGGAGCTATGAGGATTCTTGCTAAATTAAAGGCGAAAATTAAGAATAAGGGGCAGAATATAGAGCAAGGTACATACAAGCAGATGCAATATACATGGCGCTATTCACTTCCAGTATTGCCTAAATTGAAAAAAAAGTATGACGTAGCGATAAGTTTTTTGGGTCCACATGATTTTATTCTTGAAAAAGTAAATGCAGACATAAAAATAGGCTGGAATCATACAGACTATTTTACAATAGTGAACCCAGATAAGTCATTAGATGAAAAAATGTGGGATAAGCTCAATTACATTATTAATGTGTCTAAGGAGTGTCAAGAATCTTTTTTGAAGGTATTTCCTACTCTTAAGCAAAAAGCAATTGTTATTGAAAATATTTTATCTCCTAACTTTGTAATAAATCAATCAAAAAAAAGTTTTGAGAATGAGATGGATGGTGCTGAAGTTGTAAAGATTTGTTCGGTGGGGCGATTAAGTAATGCGAAAGGTTTTGATCAGGCGGTATTGGCTTGTAAAAAATTGGTTGAATTAGGATATGATGTGAAGTGGTATGTTGTAGGATATGGGGGAGAGGAAACATATATAAAGCAATTAATAAAAGAAAATGAGATGGCTGAAAGGTTTGTATTGCTAGGTAAAAAAATTAATCCATATCCGTATATTTTAAATTGTGATATTTATTGTCAACCATCAAGATATGAAGGGAAAGCAGTGACGGTGAGAGAAGCACAAATTCTAGGGAAAGCAGTAGTAATAACAAATTTTCCTACAGCAAAAGGGCAGCTTAGTCATAGCTTTGATGGATGGATAACTCCAATGGGAGTAGAAGGAATAGTCGAGGGAATAAAAACGTTAATTGAGGATACGGAATTAAAAACGAGGTTAATTAGTAATACAATGCAGGTAGACTATGGAAATAGTAGTGAGATAGAAAAATTATATAAAATTTTTAATCAACAAAATAAATAACTATAAGTGGAATAAAAGAATCTAATTGTTTAGTGCAAATATGTGAGAGGTTAAGTTAATCCAGAAGGGAGAGGAGGATGTGGAAGCGAAGGTAAGTGTCATAGTGCCAGTTTATAATTCTGAAAAATTCATTTCTAAATGTTTAGAGAGTATAATTCGACAAACGTATAAAAATATTGAAATACTAATTATAAATGATGGATCAAGTGATGAAAGCGAAACGATAATTAATGTATATCGAAAAATAGATCATAGGATAACATATTACTATCAAAATAATAGTGGCCCGTCTAAAGCTCGAAATAGAGGGATTTTAAATGCGACAGGAGAGTATGTAATTTTTCTTGATTCGGATGATACTGTACATGAAAATTATGTTATGTATTTATTAAATGAAATGATTAATTCCAATTCTGATTTAGTTTGTTGTGGCTATAAAGATATTTCTAGATATGGTATGTTGAATTGTTCAGATTTTAATTTTGAAAGTAGTATTTCTATAAATTCCTTCATGAAGATGGTTTGTAAGGGAACAGGAGGGGTGTTATGGGGGAAAATATACAAAAGGGAGATAATTACTAAATTTAACTTAAAGATGGATGAACAGATATTTATGTGTGAGGACTTAGTCTTTGTTTTGCAATATGCATCTCAATGTAAAAAGTTCAAGTATGTGGAAGCCTATTTATACAATTACAATAGGTTAAATCAATATAGTATAAGTACAAATATTTCAATACATTATATGCAAAATTATATATTGGTTTGTAAAAGGATTGAGGAGATATTTAAATCAGTGGAGTTAGATGAAAATGAGATACATGGGATAATTACAAGAAGAATCCAAGATAATGTATTGAATTTAATCGAACAACAAAGTATAAATATAAAATCAATAGGTATAAAAGCGTCTGTATTGAATATAAAGAAAATTTTGTCTATGAAATACGTTAGAAAATATATTAATTCATTTTCGTCAGACACTAAGGTTTACCAAGTATATATATATATTATTAGAAGTAGATTTATAATGTTAAGTATTATATACGGGATATATTTAAATGGATTAAGAAAAATTAAAGGGAAATTAAGAGGAGGGGATAAATAGATACATGAAAAAAAATATACTCTTTGTTATTGATTCGCTAACCATCGGTGGAGCAGAAAAAAGTTTGATTTCTTTATTAAATTTAATTGATTCTTCAAAGTATGCAATTGATGTTATGCTTTTTAAAAAAGGCGGAGAGCTTGAAACTTATATACCCAATTATGTGAATGTTTTAGAATCCCCTTCGTATTTTTGTTATATAAATAATGAGAAGTTTCCTAGAAGTAAAAGGTTTATATATCTTTCTTATAGAATAAAGACCTCGCTCAAATTAAGGCTAAATAATTATAGAAAATCTGCTTTACATAGTGAACAAGTAGTCTTTAAAAGCTTAAATAAAATTATTATGCCGATGAAGAAAAATTACGATGTAGCGATTGCTTATAGCCAGGGAATGCCTACATATTTTGTTGCTAATAAAGTGTCGGCATTACAAAAATTAGCATGGATAAATACTGATTATGCAAATACATTATATGATAAAGAGGTTGATTTTAAATCGTATAAGAAGATAGATAAAATAATTGCAGTTTCAGAGAATACTAAAAATTCAGTTTGTACGACTAGAAAAGAATATTATGAAAAGCTTGATATATTATTAGATATTGTGTGTCCTAGTATGATTCAAAAATTAGCTAAGGAATATGAAGTTGAGGAGTTTGATAAAACGATTATTAATATTTTAACTGTTGGAAGATTGGTTACTGCAAAAGCGTATATTAAGGCTATAGAAGTAGCAAAATTATTAAAAGCATCAGGTTATAAATTTAAATGGTTTGCAATTGGAGAAGGGCCAGAAAAAAGCATGCTTCAAGAATTAATAGATAGATATGAATTGAAAGATTGTTTTGTATTACTAGGAAAAAAGTTAAACCCCTACCCATACATGGAAAACTGCGATATATATGTCCAAACATCTTTAAAGGAAGGGTTTGGACTTACAGTAAGTGAAGCGAAAATATTAAAAAAAAATATTGTATGTACTAACTTTGCTACGGCAAAAGAAATTATTCATCATAATACAGATGGTTTAATAGTAGAACATGATATAGAGAGTATATACAAAGGCGTGAGAAGATATATAGATGATAATGATTTTAGAGAAAAAATATCCAAAGAATTAAACTCTATGGAACCTTATAATTCGGTAAATCAATTGGAGAAATTCTATGATTTAATAGAAAATTGATGGGTGTTGATAATAAAATGAAAAAAGTGTTTGTTGACATTTATTTGATGTTTAATTTTGGGGATGATTTGTTTTTAGATATCCTTGTAAAAAAATATCCAGATTGTTATTTTACAGTGAATTATTTAGGTTCAAATTATGATCAATTTATTGCTCAATATAATAATGTTAGCAGAAGAAAATATACTCTGCTGAATAAAATTGGACAACGCCTGAAATTATCAGATAATATAACTAACTATGAAAAAATAGCAGAAGAACATGACGCATTACTATTTATAGGAGGATCTATTTTTAGAGAAGAAGCGTACCATAGCTCTTTATATCGAGATAGAATGAAGATGGTTATGGAATTTAAGAAAAGAAAAAAATCAGTATTTATATTAGGAGCGAATTTTGGTCCTTTTAAAACAGAAGAATTTCTTGATGACTATAGAAAGTTTTTAGCGTTATGTGATGATGTTTGTTTTAGAGATGTATATTCATATCAACTATTTGAAGATCTGCCGCAGGTTAGGTGTGCATCAGATATCGTTTTTCAAATGAATACAGATGAATTTAGATTAGATTTGTCTGAAGAAAGAATTGGATTTTCAATAATAGATGTTAAACATAAACAAGGGTTAGCACATTATTATAATGATTATATACGTAGTACTATAAATGCAATAGAATTATTGGTAAATAAAGGTAATAAATGTTATTTAATGTCGTTTTGTGAACAAGAGGGTGATTTGGACGTGATTCACACAATTCAATCACGTCTTTCCTCTAATATATTAGATAATATAGTAATTTATAAATATAGAGGCAATTTAAAAGAGGCTATCGAAATGATGGCCTCTTTTAAATTATTAATTGCAGCGAGATTTCATGCTAATATATTGGCTTTATTATTAGGTATTGGGATTATTCCTATAATATATAGTCAGAAAACCAGCAACATCCTGAAAGATATCGATTTTAATGGGACTCTAATAGATATGGAAGATTTACAACTACAATATGATGAAAAGGTTATAGATGCATCCGTTAATTATAAGTTTAATTTAGAAACTACAATAAGTAAGGCGAAGAAGCAGTTTGAAAAATTAGATGTTTTTTTAGGTGGTGAGTCAGTGAAATCGGAGGGAATATGAAAAAAAATATTATTTTTATGATCATCAATATGAATGTAGGGGGAACAGAGAAGGCATTACTAAATATGATATCTGAAATTCCAAAAGATAAGTATAGTATAACTATTTTAATGCTAGAGAGATACGGTGGTTTTTTAAATTCTATTCCTAGAGAGGTTCACATTAAATATTTTGAAGAGTATGAGGAGATAAAAGGTATATTAAATGAGCCGCCTCACATAATTTTTTTGAATTTACTAAAAGAAGGAAAAATAATTAGAGGTTCAAGAATAATGCTTTTACATCTTTTAACGAAGTTTATAAAAGATAGAAGCCTTTTTTTTAAATATGTACTTCGAGATTACCCTATAGTGGAGGAGAAATATGATGTTGCAGTAGCTTATGCTGGTCCAATGGATTTCATAAGTTATTTCGTTATTAATAAAATAAAGGCAAAAAAGAAATTTCAATGGATTCATTTTGATGTAACAAAAATCTCATTTAATCAAATATTTTCAAATAAGTTATACAAAAAATTTGATCATATATTCGTTGTATCTAATGAAGCAAAATGTAAGCTACTTAGTATCATTCCTTCTATAAAAAAGAAAACAGGAGTATGTCCTAATATAGTTTCTGCAAAATTAATACAGAATGAAGCAAAAGAAGGGAAGAGATTTAACGATAATTTTTTAGGGGTAAGAGTATTAACAGTGGGGAGATTGACAAATGAAAAAGGGCAAGATTTTGCTATTAAAGTATTGGCAAGATTAATCAATGAGGGGTATAAAGTTAAATGGTATTGTGTGGGGGAAGGTGGTGCTAGAAAGGAATACGAAAAATTAATAGCAAGATATGGTTTAGAAAGAGATTTTATTTTGTTGGGAGAGTTATCAAATCCATATGGCTATATGGAAACTTGTGATATATATGTGCAACCATCCAGATATGAAGGGTTTTGTATAACGCTTGCTGAAGCAAAGTGTTTACACAAAGCGATTGTAACCACAAGTTTTACTGGGGCAAAAGAACAAATTAAGAATATGGAAACAGGAATGATTGTAAATATTAATGAAAATGATATTTATGAAGGCGTAAAAAATTTGATAGATAATCGCAGTCTATGTGAAGTTTTTTCTAGGAATTTGGCAAATGAAAATTTTAATAAAACATTAGAATTGAAAAGAAATTATGAATTTCTTTAAAGGTAATATATTTAACTTTGCAAGGATAGTGATAAAGTGGAAGTTTAATATGAGAGGGAAATTTTCAAATGAAAAGTCAAATTAAAGCAGGAGCAATATTATCATATGTGGCTCTAGTCATAAATAGTTCTATTTCACTTTTATATACCCCTGTTATGTTAAAGTTACTTGGCCAATCGGAGTATGGTTTATACAGTTTAGCTACGTCAGTTGCAGGGTATGTAGGAGTATTAAATTTTGGCTTAGGAAATGCAGTAATTAGATATACGGCGAAGTATAGAGCACTTAAAGATGAAGAGAATTGTTCACGCTTGTATGGAATGTTTAGTATTATGTATGGGGTATTGGGAGGAATAGCATTAATTATAGGTATTATATTAACATTAACTGCAGATAGTATATTTTCAAGTTCATTAGATGTGGATGAAATAAATAAACTCAAAACTTTAATGGTGATAATGGTAA
The DNA here is from genome assembly GCF_051915205.1 of Bacillus cereus group sp. MYBKT111-2. Lineage (NCBI taxonomy): Bacteria > Bacillati > Bacillota > Bacilli > Caryophanales > Bacillaceae > Bacillus > Bacillus cereus group sp. MYBKT111-2. The sequence goes on along the minus strand of NZ_JBQAEG010000003.1, from coordinate 608,806 downwards.
TAAATATATCTATAGGAATCGGATTTGGCTTTTTTAGTGTTGTAGTATTAGCCTATGAAAGATTTGTTTTCCAGAAAATTCTGAGTATTATCGGAGCTACAGCGGTGCCTCTTATAATGTTACCGCTTCTCATAATGGGCTACGGATCAGTGTCTATAGCGATAGTAACGACAGCAATAAATTTTATAATAATTGCAATTAATATGTATTACTGTTTTAAAGTGTTAAGGATAAAAGTAGTATTTAAAAAAATAGAAATTGGGTTATTGAAGGAAATCTTGGGGTTTTCATCTTTAATATTTTTAAATTTAATAATAGATAAGATATATTGGTCCACAGATCAAGTTATCTTAGGAATATATAGTGGAGCAGCAGCAATTTCCATATATACCATAGGAGTATCTTTTACAGGTTATTTCTCTGGGCTTGCTACAGCTATATCGAATGTTTTTTTGAGCAGAATTACAGGGATGGTTACAAAAAAGGCATCTGATAAAGAAATATCAGATTTGTTTATTAAAATAAGTAGGATTCAATATATTATTTTATCATTTGTTTTAGGTGGTTTTATTGTTTTTGGTCAAGAATTTATTCATTTATGGGTTGGAAAAGAATATAATGAGGCCTTTATCATAGCTATTATAATCTTAGTTCCGATGATTGTATCTTTAGTACAAAGTATAGGTGGAATTATACTACAGGCAAAAAATATGCAAGGGTTTAAATCTATTATATATGTCGTAACATCTTTTGTTAACGTAGTTATAAGTATAATATTTGTTAAATGGTGGGGGGCAATTGGTAGTGCTTTAGGTACCGCTGTAGCATTTACTATCGGGAATATAATCATTATGAATATTTATTATTGGAAGAAAATTAATATAGATATACCAAGGTTTTGGGCAAATATTACTCGTATGAGCTTTGCTTTTGGGGCAAGCTTAGTGTTTGGAATGACATTAAATAGATGGATACTTGCTTACAAATGGCAGGAATTATTTGTGAAGATTATTTTATTTTCAATCATATATATTTGTTTGATGTGGCTTACGGGAATGAATAAATATGAAAAGGATACGTTTAGGGAGGTTATTCGAAATATAGTATATAGATTTAAAAGAAAGAAAGTCATACAAGATACTTCAAGTAATACGGACTGATAAAAAAATTTAGGTAATCGTGATTATTGGGAAGAAAGTTCAGTTCAGTGTTAATTATACACATGAATCTAGAATGCACACGCTTTATAAATATGAGATGAGAACATTAAAGGTATTTGTAGCAAATTGCAATTAACATGTTGTGAGTAATTAAGGAGAATTTTAACTATAAATTAACTTGGAAAGAATATGATAGATATCTATACCGTTATTAGGTTAAGTGAATATACTTCTATTAAGAATGGAGGTATGTTTTAAATCATGAGAAAAAATCAAGTTATCAGTAAAATACGAAAAGAATTAAATGTATTAAGCCGAAATGAACTTGTTCTTTCAACTGATAATAGTAGATTGTTTGTGCGTATATTTCATGGTTTTACCAAAATTAACATAAATACAAATGCTAATTTTGGTAATCGTTTATATAAGCCAGTGAAGATAGGTGAAATAATTGACTATTTATACTGTTGAACTAGAACGTTGGGGAATAAATAATGATGGTACAGCAGCTGTAAAGACGACACAGGGATTAAATGATGCATTCTTATGGGCGAATAAAGAAGGTTTTCAAATAGTGGTTTTACCAAAAGGGAAATATCTTATAGAGAAAGCTTCTTCTGTGAAATTTTGTAGTAATACAACGTATAGATTGTATGAATGTATATTTGAGAAAGAAGCTAATAATCTTACAAAATATAATATATTGCTATGTGATGGAATAAAAAATGTAGAAATAATAGGTGCAACAGTTAAAGGAGATAGAGAAAATCATGATTATTCAAGTGGGGGTACACATGAGTGGGGGCATGGGATTGAATGTAAAAACTCATGTTATAACATTTCTGTAAAAAATTGCGAAGTTAGTGAGTGTACTGGGGATGGATTGGTAACATCTATGGATTTTTCAGCGATAGGCGGAATGTCACATCCGGATCACTTCGCAAAAGGTGACATTGATAGCAAAGGGAATTTAGACATTACTAAAGTTAATTATACAACAGTAGTTAAATTTTTTGATATTACTGGAGACATAGTGAAATCTGTTGGGTATTTTTACTATTCTGGGGATGGCTATGGTGGGTATGGAAGTGGATGTAATTTAAATAAAGTTGCTATAAAAGTACATTTTTATGCGGGTAATGGTTCATATTTAGGGTATAGAAATACTAGATCTTATGAATTTGTATATTTAGATTCATTACCGATTGGTACTACAAAAGTAAGATTTTCCTTTTTGCAAAATTTCGACTTAATGAATAGTAATTTGCACTATGTAATGTGTGCTAAAATTCCACAATATGTATATTTCTTTGGGTGTAAATCTTATAAAAATAGAAGACTTGGTGCTTCAATAAATGGTGGAAGATTTATAACTTTTGATGGGTGTGAAATTTTCAATAATAGTAATGCAATGAATCGATCAATAGGTTGTAATCCTGGTTATGGGATAGATATTGAAGATGGATATATGAATAATCAAAAAATAACGATTAGAAATTCTGATATATATGACAATAGAGCTGGAGCGTTTGTGTGTATTAGTACTAGAGGTATCAAGTTAGAGAGTAATAAAATGAAAGGAAATGTCTATCTATCTGGTAGCGGAGATGACTATTTTTCCGTAAATAATATGTATTATGGTGCAATTACAGGGAGATCTATAACTAGTGGAATTGAAGCGGATGGAACATTTTGTACATTTAGAAATGATACAATATTCGGTCAGAATTGCGGTATTATTGGAGGGAATACAACTTTAGAAAATTGTGTTTTTTCAAAAAGTACAATTGCTCTAAGCGGTGAGACAGTAAAAATAATCAATTGTAAATTTACTTTTGATGATCCTGATAAGGATGGAATTATTGATTTTAGGAGTAAGTATTTGGAGATACGAAATTCCTTATTTGATATAAGAAGGGCAAAAAGTATAGCGACAACTGGTTATGCTCAAACGGAAACTGCTATATTTTCTTCTGTAAAGTTTTTGACAAATGAATGTAATGGTGGACATTATATAGGAGCAAAAAATTTAATTGTAGAGGATTGCGAGTTTATTCATAGTGGTAGAACTGCAAACTATAGTCGAATGATGGCTGCTGAATCTATGAGAGTTGAGAAAACTATTTTTAAAAATCAATCTTTTAGATTTGATGGTGGTGATATTTATGGTATCGAGAGCTTGGCGAAAGACAAAGGGTATGTTACACATGTTTTTAGTAGAAATCAAATTATTTGGGATGCTCCTTATGGCTTAGCCGTTCATGAAGCTAGGGGAGCCGGAGTAGCATTTATTTATATACCTAGAATAGAGATTACGGATAATAAATTTGAAGTGAATGGGAAGGGTGTTTCTCTCGGTGCATTGCATACTATTAGGGTTTTTGTAGAAAATTATTTGAAGCTCTGCGACAATACGATTATCACAAAAAATGATAGCGGTATAAATACAACAGGTAATATTACAATAGAAGGTGCATATCGAAAGCAAAATTCAACATTTCCTATGCCAAAAACTATTATACTAATACAGGATAATAAGAAAATTAATTCTAATATAACATTTACAAATAATGTGAACAACCAATTAGAAAAGAATATATTAGGTAATCTTCCACAATCTTCTTTAGTATCATCAGAACCTACCTTCGGAACTTATAGCCGTGGTGAATTGTTGTACAATGATACCCCAACAGTAGGTGGATATATTGGTTGGGTCTGTATAACTGCTGGTACAGCAAATGGGGATTTTTGGATAGCTGAAAAAGAATATCAGATAAATAGTTATATAAATGCTAATGGTAATGTTTATAAATCTGTAGTGAGAGGTACTAGTGGTAAAACTGCTCCTTCGCATACAAATGGTACTAGTAAAGATGGAAATATAGTATGGGAATACGTGGATGTCTTAGCTGTGTTTAAATGCTTTGGCTTAATTTCTGACTAGAATAGTTTTTATATTCTAGCTTTTTTATTGGAAAAAAACTAAATTAATTACCAGTAGAAAATAGTTTGTCCAGGTACTTTAAACAAAATGTGAGGAGTATGATTGTGAATGAAGCGACTTTTTGATGTGTGCGTATCCTTATTGTTATTATTATTATTTTCTATTGTTATATGTATAGTAGCTATATTAGTAAGAATAAAATTAGGCTCTCCCATTTTATTTAAACAAGAACGACCGGGAATAAATGGAATTCCTTTTTATTTATATAAGTTTCGCACAATGACTAATGAAATAAATGGAGATGGATATTGGCTTCCAGATGAAGTAAGATTAACTGCTTTTGGGAAAAAGCTTAGGAAATATAGTATAGATGAGTTACCCCAACTTATAAATGTTATAAAAGGTGATTTAAGTTTAGTAGGTCCACGACCATTATTGATGGAATACTTACCCCTATATTCTAGTAAACAGGCTAAAAGGCATAATGTAAAACCGGGAATTACGGGATGGGCACAAATAAATGGTAGGAATTTGATTACCTGGGAAGAAAAATTTGAATTGGATGTATGGTATGTGGAGAATCGCTCTTTTTTATTAGACTTGAAAATAATTGTACTTACAATATTAAAAGTATTTAAAACAGAGGGAATAAACCATGTAGGGCATGTGACAATGGAGCGATTTACTGGAGGGAAAATAGAAATAAAGGGGGAGGGAAAATGAAAATTTTAATAATAGGATGTGGTGGGCATAGCAAGGTTGTGAGGGATATAATTTTATCAAATAAAGGATATGAAATAGTCGGTTATTTAGATGATTTGTATACAGGTATAAATATTGTAGATAATCTTTATTTTGGAGCAATTGCAGATGCAAGGGAAATTATCAATAATTTTAATGATGTAAAGCTCGTTATTGCTATAGGAAATAATAAAATTAGAAGGGAAATTGCAGAAATATTAAATCAACAAAGTAGCATATATGCTACTTTAATTCATAAAACAGCCATTATAAGTTCAAATGCTTATATAGGAAACGGAACGGTAATTATGCCAAATGTGGTTGTTAATGCGGATACTTTCATCGGTAACCATACTATAATAAATACGGGCTCAATAATAGAACATGATAATATAATTGATGATTTTGTTCATATTTCACCACATGCTACGCTTACAGGTTCTGTCACTATAGCAGAGGGGGCACATATAGGAGCATCAGCTACTATAATTCCAGGTGTTCAAATTGGTAAGTGGTCAATTGTTGGAGCTGGTTCTGTTGTCATAAATGATTTTCCATCTAATTGTACTGCTGCTGGTATTCCAGCCAAAGTTATTAATGTAGTAAATTGAGAGGAGATGAAGAATGATGATAAAAAATAAGGAGAAAATCTATCTTTCCTCTCCACACATGAGTGGAAATGAACAAAAATATATTAAAGATGCCTTTGACTCAAATTGGATTGCACCTCTTGGTCCAAATGTAGATGAATTTGAAAGAGAGCTTGCTTCTTTTGTAGGAGTTAAGGGTGGGGCTGCGGTTAGTTCGGGTACGGCTGCCATTCATTTAGCCTTGCGATTATTAGACGTTCAAAAGGGAGATACAGTATTTTGTTCAAGTTTCACTTTTGTAGCGAGTGCGAATCCGATTGTTTATTTGGGAGCTGAACCGGTATTTATTGACTCAGAACCGGAAACATGGAATATGTCACCACAAGCTCTAGCATTTGCGTTGCATGATGCTAATAAAGCAGGGAAATTACCGAAGGCTGTCATTCTTGTTCATTTATATGGTCAGAGTGCTAAGGTAGATGAAATTCTTTCGCTTTGTAATCAATATGATGTTCCTATAATCGAGGATGCAGCAGAATCTTTAGGTTCTACATATAAAGGAAAAGCAAGTGGTACATTCGGGAGGTTTGGGATTTATTCATTTAATGGAAATAAAATTATTACAACTTCAGGCGGCGGAATGCTAGTTTCTGATGATGTGGAAGCGTTAGAAAAGGCGAGATTTTTAGCGACACAAGCAAAGGATCCAGCGCTACATTATGAGCATAGTAAGGTAGGGTATAATTATCGAATGAGTAATATATTGGCTGGTATTGGAAGAGGACAATTAGAAGTGTTAGAAGACAGGGTGAGAGCTAGAAGATCTGTATATAAACGGTATTACAAAGAATTATCTCTCATACCAGGATTTTATTTTATGCCTGAATTAGAAAATACCCGCTCGAATCGTTGGCTTACTACATTGACAATTGATGAAAAGGAATCCGCGATCTCTAGTGGAAAATTATTGAGAACTTTAGCAGAAGAGAATATTGAAGCACGTCCTATGTGGAAGCCACTGCATTTACAGCCACTCTTTAAAGGTAAGAAGTATTATCCGCATAGCAAAAATGAAGATATGTCGCAGTACCTATTTCAAAGCGGAATTTGTTTGCCTTCAGGATCTAATATGTTAGAAGAAGATCAACAAAGGGTAATTCAAGGTATTTTAAAAGCTGTAGAATGGAAGAATTAAAAGAAAAGTGAGTGAAAGTGGAATTAGATGTGTATACGTACCATAAATTGTTCTTTATAATGAATTTTTTTAGGCGATCAGTTTTAAAATCCATAAAAAAGAGAGGATTATGGATGTTGAATATCTATGTATTAGTCTAAAAGTAAAGTAAGGCATGTAATTGAGAAAATAATAAAATAAATAATTTCGTTCTTAAAAAAGAATGAAAAAGAGGGAGGGTTAACGAATTTAATATGTAAATAGTATTTGTAGTAATTTTCTATATATTAGGAGGGGAAAATGAGCGCTATAACTGGCATTATTCACTTTAATAATGAACCTATATCAATTGAACATGGCACACGATTAATGAGTGACTTACGAAAGTACCCTGCTGACGATATTCAAATATGGCACAAAGAAAATATTTTTTTTGGGTGTCACGCACAGTGGATTACACCAGAGTCAGTTGGTGAACAACTACCCTTTTATAATTATGAAAAGCAATTGACAATTACAGCGGATGCGATTATTGATAATCGTGATGAGTTATTTGAAAAATTACAAGTGGATTATTCAGATCGAAAAAATATGGCAGATAGTGAGTTAATTTTACTCTCTTATCAGAAATGGGGAGAAGAGGCTCCAAAATATTTGGTAGGCGATTTTGCCTTTATGATTTGGGATGAAAAAAAACAAATGCTTTTTGGGGCCAGAGATTTTTCGGGAAACCGGACGCTTTATTTTTATCGTGGTGAGGAAAAATTTGCTTTTTGTACTATTATAAAGCCATTATTTACTCTACCATACGTTGAAAAACAATTGAATGAGCAGTGGTTTGCTGAATTTTTAGCTATACCTGTGAATTTCGAATCGGTAGATCCTTCTTCAACAGTATATAAAACTATTGAGCAAATCCCACCTTCCCATTCTGTAATTGTGAAAAATGGGAAAGTGCAGTTAGCGAGATACAATACACCAATTACTGGAGAAAGGCTTCAGCTCAAATCAAATGAAGAGTATGAAGAAGCGTTTTTAGAAGTGTATCAAAATGCTATAAGATCACGTTTACGTACTCATCATCAAGTAGGGGCCCATTTGAGTGGAGGACTTGATTCGGGTTCTGTAGTTAGCTTTGCTGCACGAGATTTAAGTGCAACAAATAAACGACTACATACATATAGTTATGTGCCAGTAAAAGGCTTTGTAGATTGGACGCATAGAAGTAGAATGGCTGATGAACGACCTTTTATTCAATCAACTGTACAGCATGTAGGGAATATTAAGGAGCATTATTTGGATTTTTCAGGAAGAAGTCCTCTATCAGAAATAGATGAGTGGCTTGAAATTCTAGAGATGCCATATAAATTCTTCGAGAACACTTTTTGGCTTAGGGGAATTTATGAGAAGGCCCGGTTACAAGGGATTGGGGTACTTTTAAACGGACAGAGAGGAAACTGGACGGTGTCATGGGGCCCAGCTTTGGATTATCAAGCTATGCTTTTGAAAAAGATGAAATTGCGGCGCTTTTTGCACGAGTTATATTCGTATAGTAAAAATATTGGTGTAAAGAAATCGCGAGTATTTTCAGTGGTGAGAAAAAAGACATTTCCATTTTTGAATCGAATGTCTTTATCAAAAAATCAAATTATGTTTCCTAAAATAATAAATCCAGAATTTGCAAATAGAATGAATGTATTTGAGAAACTTCTAGAACATGATGTTGATATAACAGGAACCTCTATAACAGATGTATATGAAATAAAAAAAAGGCAATTTGAACAGTTATATTATTGGAGCATAACTGGTACATACGGATCTAAATTATCTTTGCGCTATTCTTTATGGGATCGAGATCCAACGAATGATTTACGGGTTGTTCAATTTTGTTTAGCTGTTCCAGAGGAACAATACGTTCAAAATGGTGTGGATCGGGCACTAATTCGAAGAGCAACCAAAAATTATTTGCCTGATAAGGTAAGATTAAATCAACTTACTCGAGGTGTTCAAGGTTCTGATGGTGTTTATCGTATGACGCATCAATGGAGAGGATTTATTGAAGAGCTTGAGCAGCTTAGTAAGGATCCTATAATTTCAGAATTCTTGGATATAGAGGTTATTAGAACTGCGATTTCTAAGATTAAAGAAGAACCCCATCCAGAATATGCATTTGATTTGGATTTTCGAATTTTAATGCGTAGTTTAATAGTATATCGATTTATGAAGAAAATTATTTGAAGGGAGGTGACATCATGAAAAAAGATTGGACCATTCCTACACTGGAAGTACTTGATATTAATATGACAATGGCTGGACCGGGACTTAAAACACCGGATGCTGTTCAACCAGATATTGATGAAGTAGTGCACTATAGTTAATTTATCGAGTAGCAATTAGATCTCATGTTTCCTATCCCCCTTATACACTAGAAGTATAAGGGGTATTTGTAAAACAACGTTGATAATTATTTGGAGTGAGAGAGTTGATTAAAACTACAAAAACAAATATGTATAAAGTTTTTGGGCTAAGAGTGTTGAGTGAAATTCAATTGCCAGAATTACCTAGAATTAATGAACAAGAAGAAACGATGGAAGTAATAATACGAACTGCTGATTTATTTCAGAAATGGAGTGAATTTACTAACACAGAACAAAATTTTGTAGTTGATAAAAACGTAGTTATGATTCGTATTCCTGATACAGCTATATTTTCTATACAAGAAGGAAAGCAAATCATTGTTTCGCCTATGGGGAACACTTGTGAAGATAAGATACGACTTTATATACTTGGAATTTGTATGGGAGCCTTATTAATGCAGAGAGGAATATTGCCTTTGCACGGGAGTGCAATAAATATTGATGGAAAAGTGTATGCTATTTTAGGTAATTCAGGAGCTGGGAAATCAACCCTAGCAGCAGCTTTTTTAAGTAAAGGATATACACTTTTGAGTGATGATGTAATTGCTGTGACAGTTTCAGCAGATAAGACTCCAATTGTGATTCCATCTTATCCGCAACAAAAATTGTGGGCGGAAAGTTTGAATGCTTTTGGAATGGGAACGGCAAGTTATAATCCATTGTTTGAGCGAGAAACAAAGTATGCTGTGCCTGTACAATCTCATTTTTTCTCTGAACCATTACCTCTTGCTGGTGTTATTGAGTTAACGAAAACAGAGGATGAGAATGTTGAATTAATTCGAATGGAAGGACTTGAACGGCTGCGTACATTGTTTTTTCACACGTTTCGTAAGTTTTTAGTTACGCAATTAAAATTGACAGAGTGGCATTTCACTACTTCTACAAGTGTGATAAACAAGGTAGATATGTTTCATTTGAAACGTCCAAATAATAGGTTTACAGCACATGAGCTCGTATCAATTATATTAAAAACTATACATGGAGGAGTAATAGATGATGTATACAGAGAGAATTTCTCTAAAGTGTCAGATTGTCCAAAGTGAAGAGAATATTGTGAGTGATATGGATGGGGAAAAAGTAATGTTAAATATTCGGAAAGGGAAATATTATAATTTGGGAGAAACAGGGGGGGAAATTTGGGACCTAATAAAAACTCCAATTATAGTTACCGAACTTGTCAGTACATTGTTGTCAAAGTACAACATTGAACGGAGCGATTGCGAAGAACAAGTTCTTTCCTTTTTAGAGTGTTTATTTCAAGAAGATTTAATTCAAATAAAAGGTCAATCTAATAGATAGATTCGTAATGTTAAGAAAACTGTTAGGAAGGGATTAATGAATATTGTGAAAAGGTTAAGGGTATTTTTATCGCTGAACATGGAAACAAAGCTTTTACTTTTAGAGGCTTTTATTTTTTTAGGGTGGGCGCGTGTACTAAAAAGTATTACCTTTTCCAAAGTTGCACCTTCTTTAGGGGATTACATGAACGAAACATCAGTTGCTCAAATTCAGCCACACGGGGATACACTAAAAAAGGTGTCTGAAGCTATTTCTATTATGAGCCGTTATACTTTTTGGGAAAGTCAGTGCCTTGTTAAAGCTATAGCTGGGATGAAAATGCTCGAAAAACGTCACATTGAGAGTACTCTTTATTTAGGAACTGCTAAGGATAATCATGGGGAATTAATTGCGCATGCATGGTTACGGAGTGGTTCTTTTTATGTTACTGGATCAGAAGGAATGGAGAAATTTACTGTCGTTGGATCATTTGCAAAGAGGCTAAGTGAGGACACTATTAAAGGAGAATAAAATGGAGAAAGATTTTGGTCTGAATGTAGAGTTCATGTCTAAGGAATTGAAACTTCTTTTTGCAATTTTGAAGTTACAAGATGATGAAACAGTGCAAACTTACAGTAATGAATGGTTTTCGGATATTGATTGGGAAGTATTTCTTGAGCAAGCTGTGCATCATCGCGTTTATCCGGTGATATATCAAAAATTTAAACAGGTGGATGAGGAACTAATTCCTTCACATATTGTACAAACTTTGAATAGGAAATATAAAAAAAATACATTTCACATGCTTTATTTAAGTGCTGAAATGGAACGAATAAATAAACTATGTAATGAAAATGAGATTCGTATGATTTTTCTAAAAGGACCAGTACTATCTCAGGACTTATATGGGGATATTTCTTTACGAACATCCTGTGATTTGGACGTTCTAATTCCGATGCAAAATTTAGAAAAAGTAGAAATCCTACTTTTAGAGCAGGGGTACGTAAAAGATGATTATATTCAAACGATATTAAATGATTGGAAATGGAGGCATCATCATATAACATTTTTTCATCCAACAAAGCAGATTAAGCTTGAGATTCATTGGAGGTTAAATCCCGGACCGGGTAAGGAACCTGGGTTTGAAGAACTTTGGAAGCGAAAGAGAAAAAGTACCCTTACGAGTAATTCTGTATATATGTTAGGGGAGGAAGATTTATTTTTGTTTCTTGTATCTCATGGTGCTAGACATGGTTGGTCCAGATTACGCTGGTTAGTGGATATAAAAAAAATTGTCGATCAAGATCTTAATTGGAGTGAGATTCATAAGTTAATGAGAAAATATCAAATGCTTCATTTAGGAGGACAAGCATTAATTTTAGCAGCTCAATTGCTAGGTATACGACTAGATGAAAGGATGATGGAATTAGTAGCGAAAAAACATTCAAAGCAGTTAGCTCAAGAGGCGCTGTTTTATTTCAAGCAAATGATAAATTTGCATACCGAACCTGTCCCAGAAGAAGTATTTATCTATCATAGTCGACACTTATTTTCATTAATGTCTAATCAGCAAAAGATTTTATATATTATGAGCCAATTATATCCTTATCCAATTGATGCAAAAACATTACCGTTACCTAAATTTCTTCATTTTTTATATTTTCCTTTACGCCCGTTTTTATGTCTTTGGAGGAAAACAAAGAAGCTTGCTTTGTTATAGGGGGAACATCGATGAATCATATTATATATTTTATGAAGAAATTATATTCTTCAGCGGGAAAAATACTGTATGTGAATTTATTTGGTATGGTTTTAATCAGTTTACTTGAAGGGATAGGTATTATTTTATTAATTCCTATGATAAGTATGACTGGAATAATTAATTTAGGCGAGGAGACTACTTTTATTGTACCTGTCTCTAGATTTTGGCAGGATTTTCCTAAAACAACAAGTTTAGCTTTTATTTTAGGTATATATATACTAATAGTGTTAGGTCAAAATTTACTACAAAGAAATATAGCGCTAAGGGATGCGAGAACGCAACAAGCTTTTGTACGAGAATTAAGAATAGAAACATATAGTATGATTTTAAAAGCAAAGTGGGTTTTTTTTTTAGAGAAAAGGAAAACAAACCTAATAAATATATTAACTACAGAATTAGCTCGTGTAAGTTATGGGGTTAATTTAATTTTACAATTGTTAGCTGCTATTCTGTTTACATTTATACAGGTGGGGATTGCATTTTTATTATCTCCTCAAATAACTATATTTGTTTTGGTCTTTGGTTTATTATTCTTGGTAGCTTCTCGTGTTTTTATAAAAAAAGCACGAATACTAGGCGGTAAGACCTCAGAATTGGCAAAAGATTATCTTTCTGGTATAACAGATCATTTTAATGGAATTAAAGAGATAAAGAGTAATACTTTGGAATCATCACGTTTAGATTGGTTACAATCTATAGCAGAAAAGATGAGTAATGAGCAAATGGAGTATATGAGAATAAGATCGAACTCTCAATTGTTTTATAAAGTTTCAATGGCTATATTAATTGCATTTTTTTTATTATTATCAGTAAGTATGTTTCAAGCGCAATCCACTCAACTACTATTAATCATTCTCATTTTTTCTAGACTGTGGCCAAGATTTATGACGATTCAGTCAAATTTAGAACAACTGGCTGCAAGTATTCCTGCTTTTAAGTCATTATGGGAGCTGCAAGAGGAATGTAAGGAAGTGTTTGAAATGCAGGATATACATCAGCAAAAGCATATAAAGCCGATTGGTATTGAACAAGGTATTGAGTGTAAGGATGTTCACTTTCGTTATAATAAGCAAGAATCTTTATACGCACTTCAAAATATTAATGTACAAATTCCAATAAATAGTATGACGGCCATTGTGGGACATTCTGGGGCAGGAAAAAGTACATTAATTGATGTATTAATGGGATTAATCCAGCCAGAAAAAGGTCAAGTATTAATAGATGGTACGCCACTTATAACTGATAATATATTGTCATTAAGACGGGCTATTAGTTATGTACCACAAGATCCTTTCTTATTTAATGCGAGCATAAGGGATAATTTATTGATGATTGAACCGAATGCAAGTGAGGAAGAAATTTGGGATGCATTAAGTTTTGCGGCCGCCGCTGAATTTGTACAAACACTTCCAAAGGGGCTTGATACATTGATTGGAGATCGTGGTGTGAGGCTTTCAGGTGGTGAACGTCAGCGACTTGTATTAGCTCGAGCTATTTTAAGAAAGCCATCGATTTTAGTATTAGATGAAGCTACAAGTGCATTAGATGCTGAAAATGAAGTGAAAATCCAATCAGCAATAGAAAGATTGAAAGGAACAATGACTATTGTTGTGATTGCGCATCGTTTATCAACTATACGCAATGCAGATCAAGTCATTGTCTTAGGAAAAGGTGAAATTGTCCAAAAAGGTGAATTTAATCAATTGGCTAAAGAGAAAAAAGGTGTATTCCGAAGTTTATTAGGGGCACAAATGGAAGTTGGTTCTTAGAGGAGAAAGAGTGAATGAAGTTTTGTATGCAAGCGGTTCGAATCGAATAAAAGCCCGAATAATGGTCAGTTATAATAGGACATTATTAGGGCTTTTATTTGTGCGTTTTTTAAATTTAGGTAGTAAATATAAATGAGTACCTTGCAATAAACAATATCAAGTGGTATATTATGGATATTTCAGGTACTGTGTATTGAACAGTACTGAAATGAGAAAGGGGGATTGTCCTTGAACGTTCAGTTTAAAAAAGGTGTGTTAGAACTATGTGTACTGGCACTTGTGAAACGTAAGGATTGCTACGGCTATGAACTTGTTCAGCAAATCTCAAATAAATTTTTAATATCGGAAGGGTCAGTATATCCTTTATTACGCCGTTTAACGAAGGAAGGATATTTTCAAACGTATTTAAAAGAATCTACGGAAGGACCACCTCGCAAATATTATCAACTAACTGAGCAAGGGGAAACGCAACTGAATTTGTTAGTAACAGAGTGGCGTGATTTTGCGAAAGGTGTACAAGAAATTATTGAAGGGGTGGAATGGGATGAGTAAAGAACAGTTTCTTAAGGAATTATCAAGTCATCTTAGAAAGTTACCGGACGAAGAGAGGAAAGATATTTTATTTGATTATGAAGAGCATTTTCAGTTTGGGATAGAAGAGGGGAAAACTGAATCGGAAATAATAAAGGGTCTTGGCTCTCCGAAAGTAATTGCAAAAGAATTACTTGCGATGTATCGATTTGATGAAATGAAAAAAGATCCGTCAACTTCAAATGTGACAAGAGCTGTCATGGCAGCGATTGGACTTAGTTTGTTTAATTTCATTATTGTATTAGGCCCGTTAGTTGCAATTATCGCTTTTATATTCTCTTTTTGGGTCGGTGGGATTGCTAGTGTAGTGACACCATTTTTCGTAATTGGAAAAGTATTTATGGGTACATTTATATGGTTAGATGTATTCGTAAGTATAACATTTGTTGGGATAGGTTTGTTGTTATGTATTATCGCTTATTATAGTACGAAGTGGTTTAAAAGGTTATGTGTACGTTATGTCATATGGAACTTCAAAATGATAAAAGGGGAGTAGATGATGAAAAAAATATTGTTAGTAGCGATCGCTTGTATCATTATTGGAGTAATAGGAATTTCACAAACATATGAAAAAGCAGTGCAAACTGCAGAAAAAGGAAACAAAGAAGATATAATTAAAAACGAAACACTAAAAAATATAGAAGTTAAGTTAGATGTCGGGGATATTGTTGTCCAAAAATCTCCTGACGCTTCTTTTTATGTAAAGCAATTAGGAGATGCGCGTAAACAAGAGATTCGTATTACTGAAGATGGTGACACATTAAAAATCATTGGGGAAAGAGAAAAAGGTGCTTCATTTGATTTTTCTTTTTACGATTTTAGGTTTCAAACGTCTACATTGACTCTCCTTGTGCCTGAACGCTCTTACCAAGATGTAAAAGTAAATTCATCTGCTGGACAAATTGAAATAAGTGATGTGAAAAGTGACCGTGTAAGTGCTAGAACACTTACTGGAGAAGTGGATTTGAAACATGTAACGGCTAAGAATGTGGAGGGATCTACAAAAGCTGGTGAAGTAAACTTTAAAAAAGTAATAGGGAAAGTGACTGCAAAAACGACCAGTGGGGAAATAAATATTCTAGATCATGATTCTAAGTACAATCTAGAAGCAAGTTCAACTGCGGGAGATGTAAATATTACTTTATCGGAAAAACCAAAAGATGCGGTAATTACTGGGCAAAGTGCTGCCGGGGATGTAACAATTTTTAATGAAGAAAATAAAGACGTAACGATTGGTAATGGGAGTAAAAAGATTAGCGGTAAAACAGCTGCGGGCGATGTGACGATTGAAACGCGTTCGTAAGAAATAGAATGTGTGAAAATCTATCAAAATACAAAAAAGAAGATAATTACCTTATATAAATAAGGTAATTATCTTCTTTTATATTCTTAATGTAAATCACGATATACGCCAATTACTTTACCGATAACTGACACTTTCTTTAAAATGATAGGTTCTAATGAAGAGTTTTCCGGTTGTAGACGGAAATGGTCTTTTTCTTTATAGAAACGTTTAACAGTTGCTTCATTATCTTCTGTTAAAGCGACTACAATTTCACCATTATATGCAGACTGTTGTTGACGAACAACAACTAAATCTCCATCGAAAATACCAGCTTCAATCATACTATCTCCAGAAATACGTAACATAAACACTTGATCTGCTCCTGCGACAATGCTAGCTGGAAGAGGGAAGTGTTCCTCAACGCTTTCGACTGCTGTAATTGGTAATCCAGCAGTAACTTTCCCGACAATTGGAACTTGAATAACAGATTGTGTTTCTGTATCCATTCGGTCTTCACCTAAAATTTCAATTGCGCGTGGTTTTGTTGGATCGCGTCGAATGTATCCTTTTTCTTCTAATCTTGATAAATGTCCGTGCACTGTAGAACTAGAAGCGAGGCCGACTGCTTGGCCAATTTCACGTACGGAAGGTGGATATCCTTTTTCTTGTACTTTTAGCTTAATAAAGTCGAGAATGTCTTGCTGGCGTTTCGTTAACTTTTCCATGTTTTCTAACACCTCGTTTTCTTTCATTTTTCTTATTAATAAGTATAACATGTGAAAAAACATTCTACAAACATAAGTTCGAACAAAAGGCGAATTTATGTTACACTAAAGGGAAATTATAGTGAGAAAGAGGGGTTCATAATGAATGCAATTATTTATGCGCGTGTGAGTACAACAAAAGAAGCGCAAGAAACATCATTATTACGTCAAAAAGATGAATTATTGCATTTAGCGGAGCGCTATCAAATGAATGTTACTAAGGTGATTGAAGAGCAGGCTAGTGGCTATACAATTGAACGTGATGGCATATTAGAAGTGCTAGATACAATTCGAGACGAACAAATTGATGTGCTACTTATACAAGATGAAACGCGCCTTGGTAGGGGGAATGCGAAGATTGCGTTAATGCACTGTTTACATAAAGAAGGAATAAAAGTATATACGCATACACATAATGGTGAATTGCAATTGTCGGATTCTGATTCAATGGTATTAGATATTATTGGTATTGTTGAAGAGTATCAAAGAAAGATTCATAATTTAAAAATTAAACGTGGTATGCAACGAGCAGTAGAAAAAGGCTATCGTCCAGAAAATAATTTAAAGAATCGTCATTTAAGTGTAGGACGAGAGAAGAAAGAAGTGCCAATTGAGGAAATTGTACGTTTGCGTAAGAGTGAACTTACTTTCGAAGAAATTGCAGCAACACTACGTGGCTTTGGTCATAATGTTTCAAAAGCGACGGTACATCGTAGATATGTAGAGTATACAAAGCAATTGCTTGATAAAGAAGAGTAACTATTGTATGATAATAATCAGTTTTGAGTAGAAGGGGGATTCGAGATGCTTAGTCACGAACTCGTTGAACGCATTAACTTCTTAGCGAAAAAAGCAAAAGCTGAAGGTTTAACTGAAGAAGAACAACGTGAGCGTCAATCGCTACGTGAACAATATTTAAAAGGATTTCGTCAAAATATGTTAAACGAACTAAAAGGAATTAAAGTCGTTAACGAACAAGGTACTGATGTTACACCGGCGAAATTAAAAGCTTTAAAAAAGCAAGATAATGCAAAATTAAACTAAAAGATGGGCGAAGCCCATCTTTTTTTATTTATTTATTTAATAACTTTCCAGTTGTTATTAACTGTTGCCTCTATCTTTTTGTGCTTCAATATATAGTTAGCGATAAGTTCAGACATATCTGTTGGTATATCTTTTATTACGGGCTTATTTTGAAACATAAAGAAGTTCCCTCCGCCGCTCGCGCGATAATTATTCATAACGACGTCATATTCTTCACTCATATTAAGAGGAGTGCCTTTATGCTGTAAAGATTCTACTCTGTCGCCAATTGGTTTGGAAATGTTTAATACGTACGAAATTCCTTCCCACATATCGTAATTATAGTGTTGCGGTTTTGGTTCTATGTAGCTAGGGTTTACGATGATGGTTCCATCTTCTTTTAATGTGAAATAAGAAGCAGAGAGTTCGAGAGCATCTTTTATATCAGCTCCAGTTATTCTAATTACTTTTAATGTATTTGGATAAATATAATTAGAAACGATGTCACGCATTGTTACATATGTCGGGAAACCTGGAGATGTATTATGGAATAAGCTTGTACAAGAAATAGAAACATTAGCCATATCCATCTGTATTTTATTTATGAATTCAATAAAAGGATGGTCTTGCAAACGAGTTTGCATAGCATCTGAAATTTGCATGTCACCGTGGATGGTTCCAATAGGTTGATCAAGCCATTTTTGTGTTTTCGCTTCATAATCGGTTACCAAGTAAAGAACATCTGGATCTGCCTCGATTTCTTGCACAGTCAATAGTTCTGAATAACTCTCTTTTTTTACCCACTCTTGTTTCATTTTTTCAAATGTTACAGTTACTTTTCCAACTGAATGTCCGTTACATCCAGTCTGTAAAATTGTTACATCATTACCCACTGTTTGAGCCATTTCTCGGTGCTGATGGCCTGTTAATAAAATATCTATGCCCTCAATTTCATGACACATAGCATACCCTTGGTTTTCGCCTGTTAAAACTTCAGTCGGTTCTCCAGTTTGTAAATCGCGTTCAAATCCCCCATGATACGCTACGACTAGTAAATCTGGTTTCTCATGTTCGTGAATGTAAGAAACCCAATTTTTTGTTGTTTCTAACGCATCTTCAAATTGCAAGTCTTTAATGTGATGGGGTTGTTCCCAATTTGGAATATAATGCGTTGTCACCCCTAAAATAGCAATTTTTATATTTGCTTCAATATGTTTTATTATATATGGTTTCCCGAAATAAGGTTTTTTACTGCTTTTGTCTAAAATATTTGCTGATAAATATGGGGAGTTTGCAGTAGAAATAGCATTGTTTAATACATCCATTCCATAATTAAATTCATGATTCCCAATCACTGCAGCGTCATAACGTAAATAGTTTGCTATTAATGACATTGGGTTTTTCTTATCTTTTTCATATGTAGCGTAATGGTAAGTAAATGGTGTTCCTTGTATGAAGTCACCGTTATCAATTAAAAGAACGTTTTTATTTTGGGACCGTTCTTTTTTTATAAGAGTAGAAATCTTAGCTAAACCAATTTCTGCTGGAGAGTTATCTTGGTAGTGAATTGGATAAACAGTACCATGTATATCACTTGTTAATAGGATGTTTAAAGTTACAATTTGATTTTGATTCAATATCATTCACCTTTTCTATTATTATCTACTGATTAAGCATATCAAATATATGGAGAGAATTTTAATGTGAGTGTATAGAATGTGTAAAGATTCTGTAAATAATCAATTATTTGTAAAAATGTGTGATATATTTCTTCATGTTTATGAAAGGTTATTTTATAACAATGAAAAATGGAGGCATTAACATGTTGAAAAAAGTTTTTGCAATGAGCACAACAGTTGTATTAGCAGCGGGTTTGTTAAGTGGCTGTGGAACGAAGGAATCAAGCGCAAGTAAAAATGAAGATACGAAAAAAGGGTATGTACCGAAGACTTTAAATGTTCAATTTGTTCCTTCTCAAAATGCAGATACGTTAGAGGCGAAGGCAAAACCACTTGAGAAGCTATTAAGTGATAAGTTAAATATTCCAGTAAAAGTTAGTATTTCAACGAATTATAATACAATTGTAGAAGCGATGGCATCTAAGCAAGTAGATGTGGGATTTTTACCCCCAACAGCGTATGTGTTAGCACATGAGAAAAAGGCAGCAAACGTAATTTTACAAGCGCAACGTTTTGGCGTAGATGATGAAACGGGAGCTCCTACAAAGGACTTAGTAGACTTTTATAAATCTGAGTTTGTTGTTAAGAAAGATTCAAATATTAATAGTGTAAAAGATTTAAAAGGTAAAAAAATTGGCTATCAAGATGTAACGTCATCAGCGGGATATGTGTGGCCTGCGGCTGTACTATTAAAAGAGGGCGTTGATCCGTTAAAAGATGTGAAACCTGTTACATTAAAAGGTCACGATCAGTCGCTTATTGCTCTTTTAAATGGTGATGTAGATGCAGCTGTTGTATTCCAAGATGCTCGTAATATTGTAAAAAAAGATTATCCGAATATATTCGATCAAACGAAAATAGTGAAATTTACGGAGAAAATTCCAAACGATACGATTTCGGTACGTTCTGATTTAGATGAAGAGTGGAGCAAGAAATTACAGGATGCTTTCATTGAAATTGGAAAGAATGAGGAAGGTCACAAAATCATTAAAGAAGTATATTCACATGAAGGATATGTTAAATCTGATGATAGTAAATTTGATATCGTTCGTGAATATGGAAAGAAAGTAAAAACGCAATAATACATATGGAAATGGCAACTAGCTGGAAAGGTATGTTTTCAGTTAGTTTGCCGTTTTGAATACATAGAAGGTAGGTAAGATGTGTGATAGAGTTTCGAAATGTTTCCAAAGTGTATCCAAATGGTACAAAAGGATTGAATAATATAAACTTGAAAATTCAAAAAGGTGAGTTTGTTGTAATGGTAGGGCTTTCCGGAGCTGGAAAGTCTACACTTCTAAGATCGGTAAATCGTCTTCATGAGATTACAGAAGGAGAAATCATGATTGAAGGTGAGTCTATTACGGCTGCGAAAGGAAAAGGATTACGCCGCATGCGCCGGGATATTGGTATGATTTTTCAAAGTTTTAACCTTGTAAAGCGATCAACAGTATTAAAGAACGTATTAGCTGGCCGTGTTGGGTATCATTCGACGTTGCGTACAACGTTAGGCCTATTTCCGAAAGAAGATTTGGAGCTTGCTTTTCAATCGTTAAAAAGAGTAAATATTTTAGAAAAAGCATATGCGCGTGCTGATGAATTATCAGGAGGACAACAGCAACGTGTATCGATTGCTAGAGCGTTGGCGCAAGAAGCAAAAATCATATTGGCAGATGAACCTGTTGCATCGTTAGATCCGCTAACAACAAAGCAAGTATTAGATGATTTGAAGAAAATTAATGAAGATTTTGGAATTACAACAATTGTAAACTTACATTCTATTGATTTAGCTAGGCAATATGCGACGCGCATTATTGGATTACATGCAGGAGAAATTGTTTTTGATGGCTTAGTAGAAGAGGCAACGGATGAAAAGTTTGCTGAAATTTATGGTGACGTAGTACAGAAAAGTGAATTGTTAGAGGTGGCAGTTAAATGAATGACGTGACGATATATTCGAAATCGATACCGAAGCCACCGAGTAAGTTGAAACATATGTTAACGGCTGTTCTAGTCATTTTACTGTTGTGGGGAAGTAGTGTACAGGTCGATGCATCATTGTCAAAACTAGTAGTTGGTTTTCCTAATATGATGGATTTGTTAAAAGAGATGGTGCCGCCAGATTGGAGTTATTTTCAAGTTATTACAACAGCGATGTTAGATACAATACGTATGGCGATTATTGGGACGACTTTAGGTGCGATTTTAGCTATTCCGCTGGCACTATTTGCGGCAAGTAATGTATTTACTAGTACATTTTTATACAGTCCAGCTCGAATGATATTAAATTTTATCCGAACGATACCAGATTTATTATTAGCGGCAATTTTCGTAGCGATTTTTGGAATCGGGCCACTTCCAGGTATTCTGGCTCTTACTTTTTTCTCGATTGGGCTCGTGGCGAAATTGTTGTATGAGTCAATTGAATCAATTGATCCAGGTCCGTTAGAGGCGATGACAGCAGTAGGAGCAAATAAAGTGAAATGGATTGTTTATGGAGTAATTCCGCAAGTGAAAGCGCATTTTGTCTCTTATGTTCTGTATACATTTGAGGTGAACGTACGTGCAGCAGCTGTTTTAGGTTTAGTAGGAGCAGGTGGTATTGGATTATACTATGATCGTACACTTGGATTTTTACAATATCAGCAAACTGCATCTATTATTATCTATACCCTTGTTGTTGTATTGTTAATTGATTATGTAAGTACATTGTTGCGGGAGAAATTATAATGAGTAAAACGACGATAATCGTACCAAAACCGAAGAAACCGAGTGTGTATCGCTTGTTTATTTTTATAGCACTTACATTTGTTTACGTATGGGCTTTTTCAGGAGTACCGCTAGAAGGAATTAAGGATACGGCAGGAGAAATTACAAAAGCAATTATGACAGGTGTATTGAATCCAGATTGGGCGTATGTATCTTTGCCAGATGGTGAAGATCTATTACATGGTTTAATTGATACGTTGGCAATAGCAATATTAGGTACATTTATTTCTGCCTTTTTATCTGTTCCATTCGCTTTTTGGGCGGCAACGAATATGAGTAGTGGAAAATTAACTTCGGGAACTGGGAAATTTGTACTTAGTTTTGTCCGTACATTTCCTGAATTAGTTATGGCCCTTTTATTTATAAAAGCTGTTGGACCAGGTTCTTTTGCCGGCGTTCTAGCTTTAGGGTTACACTCTATTGGGATGTTAGGGAAATTATATTCAGAAGGAATTGAAAATATAGATAAGGGGCCGACAGAGGCGTTAATAGCTACAGGTGCAAACCGGTTTCAAATACTTTGGTATGCAGTATTGCCACAAGTACTACCAGATTTTCTATCGTATACATTATACAGGTTCGAAATTAATGTACGATCCGCTGCCATTTTAGGTGTTATTGGAGCTGGTGGTATTGGTACGCCCCTAATTTTTGCGCTGAGTTCACGTAATTGGTCTCGTGTGGGAATTATTTTATTGGGCATCATTTTAATGGTCATTATCATTGATTTTATTTCAAGTTCGATTCGGAAACGGATTGTGTAACTGATTTGAAAAGCATCGAATTTAGATGCTTTTTTGTATTTTTAACGAATTATCCGAAAGAAATCTCCTTCCTGGGGCGTGTGAAAGACGATAGTCTAGCGGTAGGTGGGAGATGAATTTCGGTTTGGCGTAGCCAAACATTTGGTTTTCCTATTTATTTCGCCCCTGATATAATCAATCTTATAAGAGGTAAAGTTTGGTTAACAATGAAAGTAGATAATAATCATGTTAAGTGGGGGTAGTTCACAAGTGGGTTAAAAAGTTAGTATAGAAGAATTTTGTATATCTGCATAAATATACAGATAATTCCCTTTCTTTTCAAAATAAAAATAATGAAAAAGTATGTCATATTGAATGCCCATACATTCCCGAAAACATTGATTTTTTTATAAAAAATCAAAAAAACATCAACATATTTGTCGATACATGTTGTATAATCTTGCGTGGGAAGCTATCATATAAATGTATAAAACGTTTACTAATATAAGCGAAGGGAAGAATAGCATGTCACATTCAATCGAACAACTTTCTATCAACACGATTCGCACATTATCCATCGATGCGATTGAAAAAGCAAACTCTGGTCACCCAGGAATGCCAATGGGTGCAGCACCAATGGCTTATACATTATGGACTCAATTTATGAAACACAATCCAAATAACCCAACGTGGTTTAACCGTGATCGTTTCGTATTATCTGCAGGTCATGGTTCAATGTTATTATACAGCCTACTTCACCTATCTGGTTATGATGTAACAATGGATGACTTAAAGAACTTCCGTCAATGGGGAAGCAAAACTCCAGGACATCCTGAGTACGGTCATACAGCTGGTGTAGATGCAACGACTGGTCCACTTGGACAAGGTATTGCAACTGCTGTAGGTATGGCAATGGCAGAAAGACATTTAGCTGCTAAATATAACCGTGATGCGTATAATGTAGTAGATCATTATACATACGCTATTTGTGGTGATGGAGATTTAATGGAAGGCGTTTCTGCTGAAGCATCTTCATTAGCTGCTCATTTACAATTAGGTCGTCTTGTTGTGCTTTACGATTCAAACGATATTTCATTAGATGGCGATTTAAATCGTTCATTCTCTGAAAGTGTAGAAGATCGTTACAAAGCATACGGATGGCAAGTAATCCGTGTTGAGGATGGAAATGATATTGAAGCTATCGCGAAAGCAATCGAAGAAGCGAAAGCCGACGAAAAACGCCCAACGCTAATTGAAGTAAGAACGACAATTGGTTTCGGTTCTCCAAACAAATCAGGAAAATCAGCTTCACATGGTTCTCCACTTGGTGTAGAAGAAACAAAGTTAACGAAAGAAGCATACGCTTGGACTGCTGAGCAAGACTTCCATGTAGCAGAAGAAGTATATGACAACTTCCGTAAAACTGTACAAGATGTTGGTGAAACTGCGCAAGCTGAGTGGAACACGATGCTAGGTGAATATGCACAAGCATACCCAGAATTAGCAAACGAACTGCAAGCGGCAATGAATGGTCTTCTTCCAGAAGGTTGGGAGCAAAACTTACCAACTTATGAATTAGGATCAAAAGCAGCAACTCGTAATTCTTCAGGTGCTGTAATTAATGCAATTGCAGAGTCTGTGCCATCATTCTTCGGTGGGTCTGCTGACCTTGCTGGTTCTAACAAAACATACATGAATAACGAAAAAGACTTTACAAGAGATGATTACAGCGGTAAAAACATCTGGTACGGTGTACGTGAGTTCGCAATGGGTGCAGCAATGAACGGTATTGCACTACATGGTGGTTTAAAAACTTACGGTGGTACATTCTTCGTATTCTCTGACTACTTACGTCCAGCAATTCGTCTTGCAGCATTAATGCAATTGCCGGTAACATATGTGTTCACACATGACAGTATCGCTGTTGGTGAAGATGGTCCAACACATGAACCAATCGAGCAATTAGCAGCGCTACGTGCGATGCCAAATGTATCTGTTATCCGTCCAGCTGATGGTAACGAGTCTGTTGCGGCTTGGAGACTAGCTCTTGAATCTACAAACAAACCAACTGCTTTAGTATTAACTCGTCAAGATCTTCCAACATTAGAAGGTGCAAAAGACGATACGTATGAAAAAGTAGCAAAAGGTGCATATGTAGTTTCTGCAAGCAAGAAAGAAACAGCTGATGTAATCTTACTTGCAACTGGATCAGAAGTAAGTCTAGCTGTTGAAGCTCAAAAAGCATTAGCAGTAGACGGTGTTGACGCATCTGTTGTCAGCATGCCATCTATGGATCGCTTTGAAGCTCAAACTGCTGAGTACAAAGAATCTGTATTACCAAAAGCAGTAACAAAACGTTTCGCAATCGAAATGGGTGCTACATTCGGATGGCACCGTTACGTAGGTCTTGAAGGAGATGTGTTAGGTATCGATACATTCGGTGCTTCTGCTCCTGGTGAGAAGATTATGGAAGAGTATGGATTTACTGTAGAGAACGTTGTTCGTAAAGTAAAAGAAATGCTTTAATGATTTTAGAAAAATCTCTCCGGCATGGAGAGGTTTTTCTATGTAAATGAGTTTTTTCGACAGAAAAAGTTTTTTCTCTCTCCGCAGTCAGACAATCATTGCAAAATTTCTTCTATATAATGAAGAGAAAAGGTTGTCCAGATTGGGAGGCGAAAGATGAAAACGTATGAATTGTATTTAATTCAAGAGGATATTGCGAAAGCTTACTTTGGTCGTGAATATTTGTTTTTTGATTTATTTGCTCGATTTTCAGAATCTGGGTCCCTTTCGGAGAAAAAAGTGTTATATAAACAAATGATGTATATAACGATGCCATTACAAGTAATGAAAATTCATCATAAATTAGAACAAGCTTTGCGCGTTCTTGGTAAATATGATCGAACACATCATACACATACACTTTATACAGGGGCAGAATATGGCGAAATAATGGTGAAACCACACTATATTCGCATGAATACCTCTGGAAATGTTTCTATGGAAACGACTTTCTTTGAGGTGCTTCGGAAGTGTGAATTAACATTTTTAGCTATGGATTATGAAAATACAAAGTACGGATGGCTGAATCCTCTAAAACAAGTACGAACATATGTGTAAAAAATGTCGAATTGTATCTTGTCTTATTGAAAAGGTTTTAGTACACTGTAAGGTAGACAACATGAAGGAGGAAAATATATGCCAATTTGGTTAGGTATTCTAGTGGGCGTAGTAGCACTAGTAGCAGGCGTGGCGTTAGGATTTTTCATTGCCCGCAAATACATGATGAATTACTTACAAAAAAATCCACCAATTAACGAACAAATGTTAAAAATGATGATGATGCAAATGGGACAAAAACCATCCCAAAAGAAAATCAATCAAATGATGAGCGCGATGAACAAGCAACAAATGAAATAAGCGCTAAAAGACACTCGCTAAGAGTGTCTTTTCTTTTTTATATGAATAGAGTTTAAAACTTTTAAAAATTCTGTATTTTTGTTAAACTGAAAACATCGCTCATTTTAAGGGAGGAGGAAAAATATGAAAGTGTTTATGAATTTAGCGTGGTTTTTTAAACAAGAAAAACGAGCGTACATAACCGGAATTATTTTATTATTTGGCGTCGCACTTTTAGAACTTGTAGCACCAAAAGTGATTGGGATTGTTGTAGATGAAATTAACGATGGAACATTAACGACTGATAAGTTACTAAAATGGGTTGTACTCTTAGTACTCGTAGGTATTACGATGTACATATTACGTTACGTGTGGCGCATTATGATTTTTGGGTCTTCCTTAAAGTTAGCTCGCCAATTACGGAAAAATTTGTATGAACATTTTACAAAGATGAGTCCATCTTTCTATCAGTCAAATCGCACAGGTGATTTAATGGCGCACGCGACCAATGATATTCAAGCAATTCAGCAAACTGCTGGGGCGGGTGTTTTAACACTTGTTGATTCATTGGCTGTTGGAGGATGTGTACTCGTAGCAATGGGTTTTACAATTAGTTGGAAGTTAACATTGTTAAGCTTAATTCCAATGCCGATTGTAGCAATATCGACAAATTATTACGGCACTTTATTACATAAAAGGTTTCATAAAGCACAGCAATCGTTTTCGGAAATCAATGATAAAGTGCAAGAGAGTATGAGTGGGATGAAGGTAATTCGATCGCTTGGACAAGAAAAAGAAGATTTGCAAGCGTTCCGAAAAAAATCAGAAGATGTCGTACATAAAAATATGTTAGTTGCACGTATTGATTCGTTATTTGATCCAACAATCGCTCTTATCGTAGGATTTTCATTTTTAATCGCAGTATGTTACGGGTCAGTATTAGTTGTGAGAGGTGAATTAACAGTAGGTGATCTCGTTACATTTACGACGTATTTAGGTACCCTCGTTTGGCCGATGTTAGCGTTTGGATGGCTGTTTAATATTATGGAGCGTGGGCGTGCTTCGTATGACCGTGTAGAAAAAATTCTCTCACAAAAATCAGATGTAGTAAATAGAGAAAATGCTGTGCATACAATAGCGAGCGGTGATGTTTCATTTGCGGTTGATTCGTTTTCGTATAAGAAAAATGAACTGTTACATTTAACAGATATTCATTTTGATTTGAAGAAAGGGGAAACGTTAGGGATTGTAGGACGTACAGGTGCAGGGAAAACGACTTTATTAAAATGTTTAATCCGTGAGTATGATCATTTTAATGGTGAATTAAAAGTTGGAGAGCGGGATATTCGCGATGTAACACTTTACGGTGTCCGTTCTGCTATTTCATATGTGCCGCAAGATCATTTTTTATTTTCGGCGAGTATTGGGGAGAATATTGCCTTTGGAAAGGCGGATGCTACATATAATGAAATTACCCGTGCTGCAGAGATTGCTTGTATTCACAATGACATCCTTCAATTTTCAGAGGGGTATGAAACAGTAGTTGGGGAAAGAGGCGTTTCTTTATCTGGAGGTCAAAAACAGAGAATTTCTATTGCGCGTGCTTTATTAACGGATGCTGAAATATTAATTTTAGATGATTGTTTATCAGCGGTAGATGCAAAAACAGAAGAAACGATTTTAAATGCTTTAAAGAGGGAGAGAGCAGGGAAAACGACAATTATTACTGCCCATCGTTTAAGTGCAATTCAGCATGCCAATCTTATTCTTGTTGTGGATGAAGGTAAAATTGTACAACGAGGTACACATGAACAACTAATGAAAGAACATGGTTGGTATAAAGAAATGTATGAGAGCCAGCAGTTAGAAGCATTAGTCGAGAAAGGAGGCGTATGATGGCTGAGAAAAAACAGAGCGATTTAAGAAGATTACTGTCTTATATGAGGCCATATAAAGGACTGTTAGCATTAGCATTTTTATTTCTAGTTGGTGCAACTGTAACAGAAATGATGGGTCCTTTTTTAATTAAACAATTCCTTGATGAACACTTAGTACCACGTAACTTTGATCAATCAGCACTTGTTACTCTATTTGTAGTGTATATTGTTGCTCACTTATTAAAAGTATTATTTACTTATTTAGACTTGTTATATTTTCAAAATATCGCTTTTAAAATTGTTCAAGATATGCGTGTTGAAGTATATGAGCATGTTCAAAAGTTGTCATTAAGTTTCTTTGATCGTACGCCGATTGGTACGCTCGTATCGCGCATAACGAATGATACAGAAGCAATTAAAGACTTTTATGTCAGTGTATTATCAACATTTGTTAAAAATATCGTATTTTTAGTAGGGATTTTAGTAGCGATGTTTTTATTAAATGTAAAATTAGCGCTATTTTCTCTCGTATTAATTCCGATCATGTTTGCGATTATGGTATTATATCGCCGGAAAAGTGCAGCTTTTTATTTAGAAGTCCGTAATCAATTAAGTGTGTTAAATGCAAAGTTAAACGAGTCCATTCAGGGGATGAATATTGTTCAAGTGTTCAGACAAGAAAAGCGCATGAGAAAAGAATTTGAAGAAGTGAATAATAAACATTATAGTGCAGGGCGACGTACATTAAAGTTAGATGCATTGCTTTTACGTCCAGCAACTGATTTAGTTCATATTGTAGCTATTGCGTTAGTACTTGGTTTATTTGGAATTGATGCTTTGAAGAGTCCTGTTGAAGTAGGCGTTTTATATGCGTTTGTTAACTATATCCATCGTTTCTTCCAGCCTGTAAATGAGATGATGATGAAATTATCATTTTTCCAACAGGCACTGGTTTCATCATCACGTGTATTTCATTTAATGGATGAGAAAGATTTAGCGCCAGTTCAAAAAGGGGATGGAAATCCTCAAGTTATTAATGGAGATATTGAATTTAAAAATGTTACTTTTTCGTACGATGGAAAACGTGATGTTTTAAAAAATGTATCTTTTCACGTGAAACAAGGGCAAACGGTTGCTTTCGTTGGGCACACTGGCAGCGGAAAGAGTACTATTATGAATTTATTACTGAGATTCTATAATATTAAGTCCGGAAATATTGTAATAGATGGTGTAGAGTTAGAGAAATTTGAAGAACAAGAAATTAGAAAGAAAATAGGACTTGTATTGCAAGATGCATTTTTATTTGCGGGAAATGTAAAGCAAAATATTCGTATGTATAATGAAGAAATTACGGATGAAGAAGTAAAAGAAGCGGCACAATTTGTGCAAGCGAATACGTTTATTGAAAAATTACCAGAGCAGTATGAAACGGAAGTAGTAGAAAGAGGAGCTGCATTTTCTAGTGGTCAACGACAATTAATTGCTTTCGCTAGAACGATAGCAACGAATCCGAAAGTGTTAGTATTAGATGAAGCAACAGCAAATATTGATACAGAAACTGAAGATGCAATCCAAACAGCGTTACAGCAAATGCGAAAAGGACGGACTACGATAGCGATTGCACACAGATTATCTACCATACAAGATGCAGATCAAATTTTTGTTATGCACGATGGAGAGATAGTAGAGAGAGGGACACATCAAGAATTACTGAGTGAACAAGGATTGTATTATAATATGTATTTACTACAAAATAAAGGAAGTTTACAAAAGGCCTTGTAGAATTACAAGGTCTTTTGACTGCGTGTGAAATTTTTACAAAAAATATAGGAATTACATAGTATAATGTAGTAGAAATGTGAATGGAAAAAAGCAGGAAATGAAATAAAGGAGAAAAAATATGGAATATGTGCTAATAGGTGTAATTTTATTATTATTAGCTGCAGTATTCGTGCTGTTTTATAAAAATAAACAGTTAGAATCAGAGAGTCAGCAAGCGGAATTTGAAAAAAAACAAGCAATTGAAACGTACGAAAATGAAATTGCAGCTACGGTTACAGAACATAAAGAGCAGCAAAATACATTAAAAAATATGGAACAGAAAAAATACAATGATTTACAAATAAGTGCAGCGAGAGAACTTGAAAATATGCGTATGATGAAAAATCAATTAGCTGTGCAACATAGTAAAGAACGTAGTGAAATGCAAGAAAAACATAGTAACGAAATACATATGTTTCAAAAGTTAATTGCAGATTTGCGAGAGTATACGAAAAATGGAGCCGAAGTGAGTACACACGAAACATTACAGTATATGAAGCGTGGCTTCGTAGAGCAAGGCATAATACTAGATAATGAATTTCATATTATGCCGAATGTTTTTATGAGAAATCAGCATGGAAGAAATGATTTTCGAATTCATCATCTTGTTTTAAGTAAAACGGGTATGTATGTACTTGAAACGAAAGAATGGACAGGGAAATTAATTCATGGCTTAACGAAAGAAAATGCTAGTACATATTCATTTATGATTGATGAAATTGGCAAGTATCAACAAGAGATAGAGAAAGAAGAGACGTTTGAATATATTACAGGTGAAGATTCATTAACGATACAAGTGAAAAATGAAGGGAACCCAGTATATAGAGCGAAGAAACTATCTCATATTCTATACAATTGTTTGAAAGAAATGCAAGTTGATATTGTAAAGGAAAACATAAATCCGATTGTATATTTTTATAATGAGAATGGGAAAGAAGTGTTAGATCTTTCTGAAGAAAAAACGGCGAGATTAAAAGATAGAGAGCAACTTGTATCGTTTTTCAGAAATGAATTCTTAACGGGGAAAGTAATATATACAGGTCAAGAGTTAGAAAAACTTCGAGAAACCATTAATCGAATGAATTATATAATGAATTAAAAAGAGGTGGGCTTTCTGAGTGCTATATTAAGGGGTATTTTGTATGTTTATATTTGTTTGTATATACTCATGTATCTTGCTCTTATGTTTATTATTGGTATGGCTCATACGTCATTAAGTGTAACGAGCATTTTTATAATAGTCATGCCATTTGTTTTATTAGTTATGATTCAAAAGTCGATCTTATATGTTGCTAAAAATCGTAATGAAGAAAAGAAGCAAATGTCGGGAGTATTAATAGTAGCACTTATTCCGTTAGTAGTATGTACTGCACAATTAAGTATGAATACGTACACTTCCAAGTTTAACCAAGATCGGTGGTTACATGCTGAAGATAAACGGGTACATATGGTAGATGATCTATTGCAAAAATATAAATTAACAGGAAAATCAAATGAAGAAATTACACAATTATTAGGAACGCCTACTGAAACGAGAAATGAAGAAAACGGGGTTATCACTTCGTACTATCTTGGAACTGAACGTGGCTTTATTCCCATAGATAGTGAACATCTTGTTTTACAATTTGATAGAGATGGTAAAGTTTTGGAATATAAGGTGCATACCGATTAAAGAACCGTAGAGAGAAGCTATATATTATAGCTTCTTTTTTATATTCCAATATAGTAAATGTAGGCAAATAGTAGTCATTCCTATCTATACGAATTGGAATGAGTCTGTTATATTGTAAATGGTTATGTTGCTTAATAGTTTAGTAGATAATCTATATTTTGGTTGAGGAGGGGAATTTTAACACGAATTTAATGATATGCGTGTTAAGTAGTATGATGAAAAAAGGATTTTATAATGTTTTAGCTGCATCAATTGTATTTAGTATGGTAACGATTCCAAATTATTCCTATGCTAATGAACTTGGAAAAACTGTTACAGTTTCATCTGATGAACAAGCTTTAAAAAGTATTGAAAACCATATGAAAGATGAAGATGGTCGAGGGGAAGATAAAGGAGTAAGAAGTGAAGTGCAAGGTGAGTTTCTTGTACATATAGTGAAAGAAGTACCTTTATACGATTCTAGTAATTTTCAAAAAGAGACAGGGATTCGTATTTCGAATCAAGTCGTAAAAGCTGAGAAGAGAAAAGGAAACGCTTACTATGTTCAAACTTCATCGGGAACGGGATGGATACAAAATAGTGATGGAAATGTAGAGGTTAAAGAAATTCACCCGTTATTAAGTGAAAAGTTAGTTATTAATGAAGAAAGCTCTACTTACTCTGAACCATTTACTTCATACAAAGAAGAAAATGTACTGGAGCCGCAAACTATTCAAGCAATTGGACAGGCGGGAGAATGGTTCCAAGTAAAAATAAATAATGAGATAAAATGGATTCATTCACCTTCAGCAAAATTTGAAGGAACAAAAGCTTCACTTTTACAAGATGCAGCACCAATACGTACAAAACGTGCAGCAGCTATGTATGCAGCGCCAATAGAAGAGAAAACAACGGATATTTATGGTGTACCTTTAAAAGAAATGATTGTACCAAAAGGAAATGAAAATATTCGTCCAGGTTATGCGATGAACCCGAAGTATATTACGATTCATGAGACCGATAATTATAGTGTTGGGGCAAATGCTAGAAACCATGCGATATATTTATATAACCAAGCAACGGGAACGGAAGATCGTTCAGCCTCTTGGCACTTTACAGTAGACGATAAAGAGATTTATCAACACCTGCCATTAAACGAAAATGCTTGGCATGCAGGAGATGGAGCAGAAGGAACTGGGAATCGAGAGTCAATTGCGATTGAAATTGCTGTAAACGAAGATGGTGATTATAATAAAGCTGTTGAAAATGCTCGTAAACTAGCAGCTTATTTAATGGGGGAATTAAATATCCCTTTAGAAAATGTGAAGAAGCATCAATTTTGGAGCGGTAAAAATTGTCCAGCCATTATGATTAAAAACAATGGTTGGGAACCATTCTTACAAGGAACAAAAGTTTATTATGATGCGAACCATAAAGATGATATAACGGGTGGTTGGTATGAAGCAGACATTCGTGAATTAGATAAGCGCGGTATTATGGTTGGAGATGGAAAAGGTTCTTATTGGCCAGAGCGCCTTGTGACACGTGGTGAATTTGCAAATTTAATATCAAGATCATTGCAGCTACCTGAAGGATCATCGAATTTTAATGACTTAAATACAGCACATCCATCGCTAATAGATGGTATTAATCGTGCAGCAAGTGCTGGGATAATAAGTGGTAGAGGAAATGGTATATTTGCTCCAAACGATACGATTAAACGAGATGAAGCTGTTATCATGATTGACCGTGCACTGCAATATAAAAAAATTAAAGGTAACTTAGTCTCGTTACCATTTTCAGATCAAGATTTAGCATATGATAAACAAGCTGTACAACGTGTTTATGGATTAGGTATTGTAAAAGGAAATGATAATAATGAATTTATGCCGAAAGGTTCTGCAACGCGTGGAGAATCGGCAGCATTTATTAATAGAATGTTAAAAGTAATAGAAAGTAAATAATGAAAAAGCATTCGCGATTGCGAGTGCTTTTTTTATTTTTCAATACGTTACGGAAGGGAGAGAAGGGTTTTGAAGGGAATAAGGAATGAAAGCGGAGGTGATGCATATATATAGATGCGTTAAGGTGTTTTTTGCATATTGTATAAATGAAAAGGAGGTAAGACGGTGAAAGCTATACCGACTGATGTCCTGAGTAAAGAATTGATGGAAAGAGAAGGCGTTATATCTATTACAGTAAAGGAATTTGAAAAAATCGAAGTAGCTGGAGTAGTAGTCGCTGGCCCCGCGGTTATTTTGATTAATCAAGATTAAGTACATAGTATTGAAATAAAAAGTATCCTAGATGGATGCTTTTTATTTGTGTAGAAGAAAGAATATGGTGGATAATTGCCTTACTGGAGGGAGAGTATGTGGCAATTATTATAACGATGTTAGTAATGGGGATTTTATTAGGGTTTGTTGGAGCTGGGGGAGCCGGGTTTATTATCGCGATACTCACTTTAGTATTCCATATTCCTATTCACGTTGCACTTGCAACGTCTTTAACTGCTAT
Organism: Bacillus cereus group sp. MYBKT111-2; assembly: GCF_051915205.1. Taxonomy (NCBI): domain Bacteria; kingdom Bacillati; phylum Bacillota; class Bacilli; order Caryophanales; family Bacillaceae; genus Bacillus; species Bacillus cereus group sp. MYBKT111-2. The sequence goes on along the minus strand of NZ_JBQAEG010000003.1, from coordinate 574,849 downwards.
GGCATTTACGACATTATCTGGGGTTATAAGTCATTATCGTGAAGGAAATGTAGTACTTACTATAGGCGGGATTGTTGGGGGATGTGGAGCGCTTGGTTCTTATATCGGTTCAAAAATTGGTTCACTTATACCAGGACATCTTCTTCATTGGTTTACAGCTGGGATGTTATTTTTATCTGCAATTTTTATGTTTATTAAATTAATTAAGTTTCAAAATAGGGAAGAGTTACTTTTAGCAGAGATTAAAGATTTTTCGAAAGAGAACATAATGAAATGTATATGTCTTGGATTAGTCACTGGAATGATGGCTGGTTCATTTGGGATTGGTTCTGCACCATTTATTCAACTTGGATTAATGGTTCTATTAGGATTGACGATTCAGCAATCTGTAGGAACAACAATGCTTGTTATATTGCCCATTGCGATTGGGGGTGGGTTAGGATATAGTTCAGAAGGGTATCTAGATTATATATTATTATTGCAAGTATTAATTGGGACGATGTTAGGAGCTTATATCGGTGCGAAGTTTACAAATTATGCACCACGTATGCTTTTGAAGTTTTCAATGATTATGACACCAGTTTTCGCTGGATGTATGTTATTAATGGGATAAAAATAATATAGCAAACTAATATGTTTTACGAATGAATTATGTAAGTAATTCATATTTCCCATATAAAAGGATTTGCTTTAATATAATGAGTGTAAAGTTCGAGTATTCGAAGTACTACTTGAATTATATCCCTATCCCTATCCCTTTTCTAAAAATGCGAACAAGTTTTGCCCTATTCTATTCAATATTGAATTGTATAGAAATATATTGTTCGATGACCATTATGGAACGTACATAATGGGAAAATCCCGATCCTTAAAGAGGATGCCCCTAATCTTCATGTGAAAATATGATCGGATATGAAAGCTGACCAATTTATGGTCAGCTTTCTTTTTGTTCAAAAACTATTTCTTCTTTAATTTCAGTTTGTAATAATAAAGCTTTTCCGAAACGACGTTTACATTCTGCACGCACTTTTGCAATGGCTAGTAGCTGAGTGGTAGCAGGAACTGTGACGATAGCTTGGCGAGGTTGTCGATTTTCTTCACAAAAGACACATTCCACAACATATTTAAAAATCATGCTTTCATCCTTCCGTTTTTAATTTCTAAGAAGGAACTGCCTATGAAGTTGATGTAAATTTTCGTCATTGTTTTCCTTTTTTCCTCTTTTTTCAAGGAGAAAATAAAAAAGGAGACGAATAGTAGTAGGGGAGGGATGTATATGGAAAGATGGATAGGTTGTGCAGCAGTATGTGTAAATGAAAGAAATGAGGTTTTAATGGTATTGCAAGGACAAAAGGGTGAAGAAAAAAGGTGGTCCGTCCCAAGTGGAGGACTTGAAAAAGGAGAAACACTAGAGGAATGTTGTATCCGAGAAGTTTGGGAAGAAACAGGTTACAATGTGGAAGTTGTAAGTAAAATATACGAAAAAGAAGGAATTACATATGGGGTTCCTGTATACGTTCATTATTATGTCGTAAAAAAAATAGGCGGTAGTATGAAAATCCAAGATCCTGATGAGTTAATACATGAAATTGCTTGGAAGAGGATAGATGAAATGAAGGAATTAACGTTATCTTTCCCGGAGGATTATGAGATTTTAAACAAATACATAAATAAAAAAGCGAGTGTGTAAACACTTGCTTTTTCAATGTATCCACGATAAGAAAAGCGGAACGATAACTAAACTAGCTCCTGCAGTTAAAAGCATAGATAAACTTGCAATCGTTCCTTCTACAGGACCGATTTCGAATGCTTTTGATGTACCGGTTCCATTTGCGCTCGTTCCTAACATAATACCTTTTGCAATTGCTGTTTTAATACGGCATATACGAATGAGAGAAGGTCCGAGCAATGCTCCTGTTAACGCAGTTAAAACAACAAATACTGCTGTTAATTGTGACATACCACCAATCATTTCTGAAATGGCCATTGCAATTGGCGTCGTTACAATATGAGGTGCTAAACTATGTTCTAACGATGAATCAATTTGAAAATAATTTGCTAGTAGTGCTGAAGTAATAACTGATAGAAACGAACCGACAATGACATTAAGTAAAATAGCCATTCCATGTTTCTTAAGTAAATCAAAGTATTTATAGATTGGCCATGCAAAAGCAACTGTTGCAGGTTTTAATAATTCTGTTAACCAGTGGCCTCCAGTTTCATACGTTTCATAAGATGTGTCTAGTCCGAGTAATAACGCGATTAAAATAATAGGACATACGAGAAGAGGAGAAAGTAAGCTCCAATTCCAGCGTTGATACATTTTCTTCGATATCCAATATGTGAATAGTGTTAATAGTAAACAAAGAAAGCCGATCATTGCACGGATCCTTTCCGCTTTAGTAGCAATTCTGTTAAGAGTCCTGTAACGAGAGTGACACAAAGTGTACTAATCATAATAATTAAAATGAGATCGATTCCATATTGTGATAGTGTATCTTTGTAGCGTATGACAGCGACTGCAGAAGGAATGAAAAATAAAATAAGTTCTTTTAATAAAAAGTCTGCACCGTCTTGTATCCACTCTTTTTTCACTAGGTTAAATTTTAACGAGATTAATAATAAAAAAATACCGATAATACTTCCTGGAACTGGGAGGTGTGCCTGTTTTGCAATCCATTCACCTGTCCAAGCGAAACAAAATAATAGTAAAATTTGTCCGCTTAATTTCCACCATTTCATACAGTAACCACCTCTTTCTTTTTTTACATAAAAATTGTAAAAAAGAATTAACAATTTCTACTATACGTTCATTCAAAAAATTTGTCTAATATATAAATTATATGTTATTAATATATTAGACGTATTAATTGAAATGGAAAAGGGTGTCCAAAATGGAATTACGGCATTTGCAATATTTTGTTGTAGTGGCAGAGGAGTTACACTTTGGACGAGCAGCTGCTCGTTTACAAATGACACAACCACCGCTTAGTCAACAAATTCAGCAATTAGAAAAAGAAATGGGAGTTATGTTATTTTCAAGAACGAAGAGAAAGGTTGAATTAACAGAAGCTGGAGAAATGTTTTTGAAAGAAGTAAAAAAAGCGTTTGAACAAATTGAAAAAGCTGTAGAAATTGCACAAAGTGCCCAAAGGGGAGAAGTGGGCTCACTTTCAATTGGTTTTGTAGGTGCGGCGATATATGATATTTTACCATCTATCGTAAGGGAGTATAGAAAGAAATTTCCGAGGGTATCTGTTGCATTACATGAATTATCTACTCCGGATCAAGTGCATGCACTTCATGATAATCGTATTGATATTGGATTTTTGCGTCCACCAATCCCGACACAATTATTAGAATTAGAGCCAATTCAAAAACTATCTTGTACTTTATGTTTACCGAAGGCTCATCCACTTGCAGAGAAAGATGAAATACATATAGAAGATTTACGGGATGAACCGTTTGTATTTATTACGAGACCAGTATGGCCAGCTTTGTATGATACAATTTTATCCCTTTGTAGAGAAGTTGGATTTAGCCCGCGTATTGTGCAAGAAGCAACGGAATATCAAACAGTTATGGGACTTGTAGCAGCAGGGATTGGAATTACAGTCATACCCGTATCGGCAAATAAATTATATAAAACGGAAGTTGTATATAAAGAGCTATATGATTCTAATTTTGTTGCAGAAATGTCAGTCGCTTACAAAAAAATGAATAGCAATCCAGAGCTTTTAGAGTTTTTAAAAATTGCAAGAGAGAAGAAAAGAATAGAAGTTGAGGATGAGATTAATTAAGTTATTGAAAAATACACCTCGTTAAACACTAAAGCGGAAATGTAATTGCATTTCCGCTTTAGTGTTCTTTTTTTAGTTCTATACGAAAGAGATAAACATGTTCATTTTTGTTTTCTAGGACTAAAGACTTAGAGAAAATTCCGATTGTAGTGCGATGTTTAAAATGTCATATTTTTATACACTAGTAGTATAGAATGCGTATGTAATAAGGTAGGGGAAGAATTTTATGTCTTTATGTCGGTTAGCGAGAAAAAATATAAGAACATTTGCTACCAAAAGGATGAAGCAATTTATGTGGATTGCTATGAGTATTATGATTTTGTTTTTTATGATATCGCTACAATTTAATGAAGTAGTTGCTGGGGAATTAGGGACTACACTTTTATTTCAAATGTGTTTTTACACGTTGTTTATCGTAGTCATTTTCATATGTACGTTTATTACATATAAAATGACTTATTCTCTTTTGCAAGCGAGGAAAGAAGAAATTAAATCTTATGTAGCAGAGAATAGGAAGAGAAATGATGTACTATGTTTATTATGTCAGGAGCAATTATTTATTTATGGAGCAGCGTTTGTTTTTGGATTAGTTAATGGGATGTTATTTTTAAAATTATTTACGATTATCTTTATGAAAATAACAGGAATACAAGGGATAAATAGTGCACCGATTACAATATATGCAATAGTAGTAGTGAGTATAATTATGATTGTTATCCTTCTATTATCGATGGTGCAATGTATTCGATTTGTTCAAAGTTTACAAGATGAAAATTCATTTCAGTTTAAAGAAAAGGCATGAGAAATCATGCCTTTTTCCATTTTACACATAAAAATAATCATGTTACAGTGTAAAGACCTGACAAAGAATGGGAAGGAAAGGTTGTATAGCATGACAAATGAACAATCGATTGTAAAGGTTGAGCGGTTAACGAAGCGAATCGGTTCAAAGACACTTGTAGAAAATATTAGTTTCGAAGTTAAAAAAGGTGAAGTAGTTGGTTTGCTTGGACCAAATGGTGCTGGAAAAACGACTTTAATGAGAATGATGGTCGGCATGATTCGTATGACAGAGGGCGAAGTTTGGATTGATGGTCAATCTGTAAAACAGCAATTTGAAAGTACTGCCTCGAAAATTGGAGCGGTAATTGAGACACCGGAATTTTATCCGTTTTTGAGTGGCTATGAGAATTTAACATATTTCGGACGCATGAATGGTAACGTGACAGAAGAACGTATCGATGAAGTAGTGAAACTGCTAGGTATGGGACAAGTCATTGATCGCAAAGTAAAAGCATATTCACTCGGTATGAGACAACGATTAGGAATTGCTCAAGCGCTTATTCACGATCCTGATGTATTGATATTAGATGAACCAACGAATGGATTAGATCCTAGTGGAATACATGAAATGAGAATGTACATAAAGAAAATTGCACATGAACAAGGAAAAGCTGTTCTTGTATCTAGTCACTTACTTTCAGAAGTTGAATTAATGTGTGATAGAGTTATCATTATTCAGCACGGAGAATATGTCGCGACGCAAAATATTCAGCATAATCAAAGTGAAGAGATGGAGACAATCCGTATACGCGTAGATGATGCGAATAAAGCGGCAGAAATGTTAGACCAAGATGTTTTAATAAAAGGTAATGATTTACTTATTCATGTAAAAGATGAAGAAATCCCAAATGTTATTCGTACATTGCTTGAGAAAAACATTCAAGTGTATCGTGTATATGAAGAAAGAAAAACGTTAGAAGAGCAATTTTTAGAATTAACAGGGGGAAAAGATATTGTTTAATTTAGTGTATAACGAATTGTATAAAATATTTAAGCGAAAGCGAACGATTATTCCATTTGCAGTTATTGCAGTATTAATAATCGGATTAGGATGGGTTACTGTAAAGTATTTGGAGCCGGAAACAAAAGGATGGAAAGCTGATTATACAGAACGAACTGTAGAAATTGAGAAAAAGCTAGGCATGGAAAAAGAAGCAATTTTAGCGGAACGATCTGGGGATGAGCTTGTAAAGGAATATCAGCTCAAGATGAAGCATTTAGATACAGATACAGCACCGGCAAGTAGTTCTCCACTTTCTTTCATGAGAGATACAGGCTTTATCGTATTTCCAATATTACTTCCGTTTATCCTCGTGTATGCAAGTACAATTTTTGCGAATGAATATAGCTGGGGAACATATAAATTTTTAACAATACGACCAGCGAGTCGCTTTAAAATTTTGACAGCTAAGTTTTTAGCAATTGTCATATTTGCAGCATTATTGTTTATATTTAATATGATTTTCTCCATTTTATGTGGACTGGTTATTTATAAATTCCAGCAGCCTGCATGGAGCGAGTTTATTTTCCAAGATGGAAATATTATAAAACAAAATATTTTTGTAGAAGCTAGTAAGTATTATATTTTATCGTGGTTGCCGACGATTGTGTACGCAGCGTTTGCGTTTATGATTTCTGTGCTAACAAGATCTAGCGGAGGCGCGATTGGTATTTCACTATTTCTTGCTTTATCAGGAAACATCGCATTACTAGCAGCAACTAGATATGATTGGGCGAAATATTTATTGCCAGCAAACACAGATTTATATAGTATTGCAAAGAATGGAAGCTTTATTGATGGAGTAACGTTCCCGTTTGCATCATGTATGTTATTACTGTATTTATTTGTATTTTTAATCATTTCCTATACAGTATTTTTAAAACGTGATTTAACATAAAAAAGGAGCCGTTAAATATGTCTTAACGGCTCCTTTTTTATGCAAATTGTTTAAGTGCCCTTTCAGCTAGCAAAGCGAAGTATTCTGCACTTATAGGTAATGCTCGCTCATCTACTGTAAAGCTTGGATGATGCCATTCATGTGTACCACTTGTTCCCATAAAGACGAATGATCCTGGTATGTGTTGTTGATAAAAAGAGAAATCTTCGCCAGCCATGGAAGGAGTAGGGGTAATCACGTCTAGTGACATTTCCTGTGCAGTTTGTGTACATAAATGAGTAAGACTTTCATCATTATGGACGGCAGGAGGACCTGAATGAAAATGGAATTCTGTTTTTACACCTAGTGCATCAGAAACGCCCTTAATGATACGTTCCATTAAGGCTGGAATTTTTTCGCGTGTTTCAGCTTGGAAAGTACGAACAGTACCTTCTAATATTGCTTTTTCAGGAATAACGTTCCACGTATTTCCTGAGTGGATGTTTGTGACACTAACGACGGCATTATGTGAAGAACTTATATTTCGGCTTACAATTGTTTGGAGTGCCATCACAATTTGAGAAGATGCGACAATAGGGTCTACCCCAGCATCTGGTACAGCTGCATGTGTACCAACTCCGTGAATTTTAATTTCAAATCGATCAACTCCGGCCATAAGTGGACCATCTTTAATACCGATTGTACCTACTGGTAAATCAGGTTTGTTATGCATACCGAAAATAGCTTGTACGCCATGTAAATGCCCAGCTTCAATAACTTTGCAAGCGCCATCACTACTCTCTTCAGCCGGCTGGAATATAAAGCGAACAGTTCCATTTAGGGAAGGTTCCCTTTCTTTTAATAAATAAGCTGCACCTATAATAGCAGCTGTATGAAAATCATGCCCACAAGCGTGCATTTTTCCATGGATTTTTGAAGCGTAGGATAAATTTGTTTCTTCCTGAATAGGAAGGGCATCAATATCAGCACGGATTGCTATAAGCGGTCCGTTACGATTCCCCGAAATTTCAGCAATAACGCCCGTTTCTAAATTAGAATTTATAATCGTAATGTTTTTCTCTTCCAACCAATTCTTTATAGCTTTCGTCGTTTCAAATTCTTCGTATGATAGTTCTGGATGCTCATGTAAATTTCGACGAATAGAAATTAGCGTCTCAGTTAATTGCTCTAGATTTGCTGCCACTTATAATGCCTTCTTTCTTAAATAAAGTATTTACATTAAGTATACAATATTAAAAGAGAGGATTCTCAAATGAAAATCCCCTCTCGTTTATGCTGCCAATTTTTTGTGTGTATGATGTTTACGGTAACGTCCACGCATTGCATAAGCAATTTGCGGGATTGCAATCCCGATTAAAATAAGTGATACACCGAACCATTGTGAAGATAGTACAGCTTCTTTTAAAACGAATACAGACATAATTGTTGTAACTGGTAGTTCCGCAGCGCCAAGAATAGTCGCTAAGCCAGAACCAATCTTTGGAATACCAATTGTAAAGGCGATAGAAGGAATGACGATACTGAATGTTCCTAAACCTAAACCGTATTTCCAAAGTCCTTCAGAAATTGCACCGTTAAAAATAAATGTTGGAGGGAATACGATCATTACTAAAGTTAAAGCACCAGCCATTAAAAGAACACCACGTGGTAATGAAGGTACTTCAACAGCAACTTTCCCGCTCACGAAAATGTATGTTGCAAATGTAACAGCAGATAATAAACCTAATATGATTCCAGTCGTATCGAAATCACCTGCTGATTTTTCTAGTAAACCACTTGATAAAAATGTACCTGCAAGTAAGAAAATAACAGAAATAACTTTTTCTCTTGAAGGTAAAGTTTTTGTTGCGACTGCTTCAATAATAATTCCGACCCAAACGAATTGGAATAAAAGTATAATTGCGATAGATGCTGGTACAGTTTTTAATGAAGCATAATAAAAAATTCCAGTGAAACTTGCAGATGTACCTGCAACGAATAAAATTAATGCTTGTTTTAATGGAACACGATGTCTCGAAAATAGAAGTGTAATAGCAAGCAAAATAATCCAACCGAACAAATATTGGCTGCCAATTACCTCTCCAAGTGAAAATCCTTCTGCATATGCAAGTTTAACGAAAATAGCTAAAATCCCATAACTACACGCTCCTAATAAAACTAAAAGAGAATAACGAAGCATGAAATATTCCTCCCATCTATATGAAATTGTTCCGTAACGGACATATATAACTAGAGGGAAGTATACAAAATTAAAAATGAAGGGTCAAATAAAAGAAAAGTGTGACATTTTATAGAATAATAATAAAAGTATGATATTTATGCATAATCTTGAAATTAGTAATAATAGAAGTATTGTAAAATCAAGTTTGTATTGTATAAAGACAGCATTTGAAAAAAATATTTTTTAATCAATATGTATATAAACGTACGAATAACATGCTAATCATTTGAGAAACTATATTACCTTTGTTATGTTAATAACATTAGAGAGGTTTTGTAGTGTAATTGAGATTTTTCTATATAAATAGAAGGAAATGAAAACGTTTTTTCAGAAAAAGTGTGAAAGGGTAGTTTTTCTTATTATCACGTTGGAAAAGTGATTTCACGAATTGTTCATAGTATTTTTATATGTTTTTGCTACAATATGTAAGGAGAGGAGTGGAATAATGCAAGATATTAGTATTTTTTTAGCGTTTGGTGCTGGGTTTTTATCATTTATTTCCCCATGTTGCTTACCGCTTTATCCGGCATTTTTATCGTACATAACAGGTATGTCGGTTTCTGAGTTGAAAGAAGAAAATGCAATGCTTCGCAAAAGAAGTATGATACATACAGCGTTTTTCTTACTTGGATTTTCAATTATATTTATTGCAATTGGATTTGGTACAAGTTTTATTGGAGGCATCTTTACAAATTATAAAGATTTAATTAGACAGTTAGGTGGTATATTTATCATCGTGTTCGGTTTAATTATTGTCGGTGTGTTTAAGCCGAAGTTTTTAATGCAAGATCGTAAATTTACGTTTAAAAATCGTCCGAGTGGTTATTTTGGATCAGTATTAATTGGATTGGCGTTTGCCGCAGGATGGACTCCTTGTACTGGGCCTATTTTAGTGTCTGTCATTGGATTAGCAGCAACGAACCCAGAGTCTGCGATGATTTATATGATCGCATATATACTTGGATTCGCTATCCCATTCTTCGTACTATCATTCTTTATTACGAAAATGTCTTGGATTAAAAGAAATAGTATGAAGTTCATGAAAATCGGGGGATACGTTATGATTATCATGGGTATTTTCTTATACTTTAACTGGATGACGAAAATTATCGTATATTTCTCAAGTTTATTTGGTGGTTTTAAGGGTTTTTAGTATTATTCTGTGAAAATGTTGGAAATACTAACGGAAAAGCATATAATGAAAGTATATTTTGCATATAGCCACAAAAAAGGATGAGAAAATATGAACATAGTTGTTTTATCCAGTATCGTTGCTGTTTGTATGGCTGTTGGTGCGATGTTTATTCGTTTAAAAGCAGCTAAGAAACCTGCAACATTGAAAAAAATTATACTTCCACCATTTTTTATGAGTACGGGAGCATTGATGTATGTTTTTCCTGAATTTCGATTAACTCCAGCAGAGATGTTAGAAGCGATTGGTGTAGGTTTGTTTTTCTCTATTTTTCTTATTAAAACATCTAAATTTGAAATTAGAGGACAAGAGATTTATTTGAAGCGTTCCAAAGCCTTTGTTTTTATATTAATTGGATTACTTGTCGTGCGAATTGTATTTAAAACATACTTAAGTCAATCTCTTGATTTAGGACAACTTAGTGGCATGTTCTTCTTACTGGCGTTCGCGATGATTGTTTCATGGAGAATTGCTATGTACCGTTCCTTTACGAAATTACAAAAGGAAATGGAAAAAGAAGATGGTTTTTATAATGAAAAAGATATGAAACTAACTTAAAAACTGTATATGTATAAAATAAAAAGACAGCGTTTTTTGACGCTGTCTTTTTATTTTATATTGTTAACACCTTCTATCCCAGCCACGGCGTATAAAACGTGTACCATTAAAAAAGCAATTTAAATTTGGTGAGACGAACGGACCGATAAATGGAATAATGTTTGGCTCTGAAGTCTCATCAACGGAAATCGGTGGTTGAGTAGGATCTGGTCTGAGTGTATAGCGAATGCGGGCGGTATTTCGAATGAGACCATTTCGTGGCTCTGCTGTTACTTGAACGATAAAACGGACAACAACAGATTCGCTTGGATTAACAGTGCTGATAAGAATACCAATAGTTGGGTTAGTTCCGGGACGTGCTACTCCATTTACTGTTACTGAATTTGGATAGAAAGTAACTTCAGGAGGAAGTGGGTCGGTAATGAGTACATTATTTGCTGGAATGGTGCCATTGTTAGTAAAGGTAAGTGTATATGTGATGAAATCACCGAGATTGGCGCTATTTACATTTGCGGTCTTAATAAATGTGTTTGGCTCATTAGGGTTTACTTCTATCGTAATTGGTGGTGTTGTAGTCGTTGTTGTGATAGGTGGTCTAGTAGGGTCGGGTTGAGAAGTATACGTAATGGATGCGATATTTGTAATCATTCTATTAGCTGGAAGTGTAATAACCTGTACTTTGAATGAAATAGTTACGGATTCTGTTGGATTAAGAGTTCCGACTGGAATGCCTGTGGATGGATTTGCGTTTGGAACGGGAATGTTATTAATTGTGACACTATTTGGAACGAATGATGTGCCGACAGGAAGTGAGTCTGTAACAGAAATGTCAGTGACAGGAATCGTACCTTCATTTTGGAATGTGATAGTAAATGTAATCGTATCACCTACTGAAACGATGGATTTATCAGCGGTTTTTATCGGGTTAATAGTCCCAACGTTTACAGGAGTAATTGTAGTAGGTGTAGGCGTAGTAACGGATACCGGTGGTTTAGTAGCATCTGGTTGGTATTGGAATGAAACGTTACCTTGGTTTTGGATCTCTCCGCTTGGTGGAATTGAAGTAACTAGGACACGGAAAGAAATCGTTGCTGATTCAGAAGGAGCAAGTGTTGAAATTGGGATGCCTGCTGATGGATTTGCGGTTGGTTGCGGCACGTTGTTAATTGTTACACTATTTTGGATGAACGAAGTACCGATAGGAATTGTATCAGTTACAAGTATATGATTAGCAGGAATGGTACCTGTATTTTGGAGAGAAATCGTATACGTAATGATATCACCTAAAGTAACTGTTTCCGGCGTGGCTGTTTTTTTCGGATTTAATATAGCTGTAGTTACATTCGTTGTGTTAATTGGAGTAGGGTCTGTAATTGTAATAGGAGGTTCACCAGGACCTGGTTCATATGTGAAAGTAACAGTTGCTTGATTTCGAATGATACCACCAGGTGGTACACTTGTTACTCTTGCTTGGAATTGAACAGTAATTGTATCGTTTGGATTGACTGTTCCAACAGGTATACCTACAACAGGATTTGCTCCAAGATCTGAAATGCCATTTATTACAACAGTACCTGGAAGAAACGTTAACCCATTTGCTAACGGATCAGTAATGATAACGGAAGTTGCAGGGACTGATCCGCGATTTTGGAAGGTTACAGTATACGTTATGATTTCATTTATATCTACAATTTGTTTGTCGGCTAGTTTATTTGGGTTAGGTGTAGGTGTAATAACGGATACTTCAACAGTTGGAGTAGGATCTGTAATAGTAATAGGGGGTTCGCTAGGGTTTGGCTGGAATGTGTAAGTGACAGTTGCAGTGTTTTTAATAATACCGTCTGGTGGGAGTTCAGTTACAGTAACTTGATAAGTTAATGTAACAATTTGTCCTGGAGTTACAGTCCCAACGTTGACACCATTATTTGGATTTGTTCCAGGTTGCGTGACGCCATTAATCGTAACGCTGTTCGGAATGAAAGTAGTACCAGGTGGAGTAGGGTCTGTAATAATAACATCTGTCGCATTAATATTTCCGACATTTTGGAACGTAATTGTATATGTGACAGTATCACCGAGATTAATAACTTGAGGGTTAGCTTGTTTGTTAGGATTAATAGTAACTTCACTTACTTGCGTCTTTGTAGTAGGTGTAGGTGTAGTAACAGATACAGGTGGTCTAGTAGGGTCTGGCTGATATTGGAATGAAACGATCCCTTCATTTTCAATAAAACCTGTCGGTGGTATCGAAGTTACTTGAACTTGGAAAGTTACGACGGCTGAAGTGTTAGGTTCTAATGTACCGATAAGAATTCCGGAACTAGGAACGATACCTGGTTGCGTGACGCCGTTTATCGTAACACTATTCGGAATGAAAGTAGTACCAGCTGGAATAGGATCGGTTACAAGTACATTTGTTGCAGGGACAGTTCCTGTATTTTGTAAGGAGATTGTATAGGTGATTGTGTCACCTAATAAAGCAAATACTTTATCAGCGGATTTTGTAGGGTTTGTTGTTGCCGTGTTGACATTGGTAGTAGTAGGAGGCGTTGGAGTAGTCACTGTTACTGGAGGTTCTCCAGGATTAGGTTGGAATGTGTAGGTGATAGTAGCTTCATTTATAATAATTCCGTTAGGTGGTATGGAAACAACGCGAACTTGAAAAGTTACAACAACTGATTGACTAGGATTTAATGTGCCAAGAGGAATGCCAAGAGCTGGATCAACATCACTAGTTGGGATACCATTAATTGTTACACTATTTGGAATGAAAGTCGTACCAACTGGAATCGAATCTGTAAAAATGATATTTGTTAGTTGAACAGTTTGTAAGTTTTGGAATGTAACGGTGTACGTAATGATATCGTCTATATCAACGTTGTTTCGATCAGCCGTTTTCGATGGATTAATAATACTATTAATGATTTCAGTATTAACTGGTGGTGTTGTCTCTGTTTCTGTAATAGGAGGTTCATTTGGATTAGGCTGAGATGTAAAGTTGATTGAACCAACATTTGTAACAACCCCGTTAGGCGGTATATTCGTAATCGTTACTTGGAACGTAATGGTTATTATTTGATTTGGTTGTATTGTACCAATGAGTATCCCAATGCTTGGATCAACACCTGGTTGTGAAAGGCCATTTACTGTAACAGAATCTACAATAAATTGTGTGCCTACTGGTGGTTGATCAATGACAGATACATTTGTCATAGGAATATTTCCAGTGTTTTCAAGGGTAATTGTATAAGTGAGTGCATCGCCAATGTTAGCGATTGGCAAATCTACTGTTTTTGTTGACTCTAATTCTGCATTTTGTACAATTGTTTCTGCGATTGGAGTCGGTGTGGTTGTTGTAATAGGCGGGAGTGTCGGATCTGGTTGAGATGTGTAAGTGACATTTGCTTCATTTGAGATAATGCCATTTGGTGGTAAAGCTGTTATTTGTACTTCTAAAGTAACAGTCACTACTTGTCTAGGGTTTAATGTGCCAACTGGGATTCCTGTTTCAGGGGTCAAATTAGGTTGTGGAATGCCATTAATCGTAACGCTACCAGGGATAAATGTAGTTCCAGTAGGGATAGAATCTGTAATAATGACATTAGTTGCAGGTATATTACCAGTATTTTGAAGGGTGATTGTATAAGTGAGCGTATCACCAATACTTGCAAACTCACGATCCACTGTTTTTTGCGGGTTCGGGTTAGCGGTACGAACAGGTAAAGTTACGGTAGGAGTCGTTTCTGTTGTTGTAATAGGAGGTTCGCTAGGATTAGGCTGAGAAGTGTAGGTAACACTTGCTGTATTTTCTATTTTTCCATTAGGAGGAATAGCGTTTATTTGAATCTGGAATGTAACAGTAACTGTCTCGCCGGGATTAACTGTTCCAACAGGAATTCCTGTGACTGGACTTACGCCGGGTTGAGCGACATTGTTTACAGTAACACTATTCGTAATAAAAGTTGTACCCGGTGGTAAAGAATCTGTAATTATTACACCAGTAGCAGGTATAGTTCCTTGGTTTGTAAATGTGACAGTATAAGTTACAATATCGCCAATTTCTGCAAACGTAAGGTTTGCTGTTTTTGTTGGACTTATGACTACAGTTTGGATAGGAGTCGTTGTTTCAGGAGTTGTTTCTGTTTTTGTGACTGGAGGTAAATTTGGATCCGGTTGATAATTAAATGTTGCACTACCTTGATTTCGGATTTCGCCGCTAGCAGGGATGTTTATTACTCGTACTTGGAAAGTAATCGTTGCGCGTTCGGATGGCGCTAAAGTTCCAAGTGAAATTCCTGATGATGGATTTGTTCCTGCTTGAGGAATCCCATTAATCGTAACACTATCTGGAATAAATACAGTACCGGCAGGGATAGAATCTATTACTGTTATATTCGTAGCAGGAACAGTACCGGTGTTTTGAAATGAGAGAGTATAGGTAATGACATCATTTAATGCAACGAAGGAGCGATCTGCTGTTTTTTTTGGATTTAGTGTAGCGGTATTAACTGCTGTTTCTGTTTCAGGAGTTGTAATAGTTGTCGTAACGGGAGGTTCATTTGGATTTGGCTCGTATGTGAATGTAACATTTGCTTGATTTCTAATAACTCCTCCGGGCGGGATACTATTTACTACACCTTGGAACGTAACTGTAATACTTTGACCGGGATTTACAGTGCCGACGGGTATACCAATTTCAGGGTTTTCTCCAAGTTGTGATGTGCCATTTACGACAACGCTACCTGGAACGAAAGAAACACCAGATGGAAGTGCATCTTTTATAATAACATTTGTAGCGGGGACGGTCCCTCTATTTTGGAATGTTACAGTAAAAGTAATCGTATCCCCTATATCAACAACTTGTCGATCAGCAGATTTTGTAGTCGTTGGATTAGGATTATTAATTGGAATGTTTACACTTGGAGTGGTGGTAGTTGTTGTGACAGGAGGCTCACTTGGGTTCGGTTGATATTGGTAAGTGAAGGATGCTTGGTTTCTAATTATTCCATCAGGTGGTAAGTTTGTAACGACAACTTGATACGTGATTGTTTTCGTTTCTCCGACAGAAATGGTACCAAGTGGTATACCAAGTGATGGGGCTGCTCCTGGCGTTGTAATGCCATCGATTGTAACACTATTTGGAACGAAAATAGTTCCGTTAGGTGTAGGGTCTGTAACGACTACATTTGTAGCCGGAACGGTCCCGTTATTTGTAAATGTGACCGTGTAGGTAATCGTATCTCCTAAATCAGCAACTTGTTTGTCGGCAGATTTTGTAGGCGCTGTAATAACGGTCCCAACTTGAGTTTCTGTTTTAGGAGTTGGGGTAGTTGTTGTAACAGGAGGCTCATTTGGATTAACAATATAATTAAATGATACACTGCCTTGGTTTTCTATAATTCCATTTGGCGGGACACTTGTAACTTGAACTTGGAATGTAATTGTTTTTGCTTGATTTGGATTTAAAGTACCAATCGATATACCGTTTTCAGGATTACTGTTAGGTTGTGAGACACCATCAATCGTGACGCTATTTGGAATAAATGTTGTACCGTTTGGAATTGGATCTGTTAGTACAATATTTGTTGAGGGAACAGTGCCGTTATTTTGTAAACTAATTGTATACGTAATAACATCACCAATATCAACGAAAGTACGATCAGCAGATTTTGTAGGGTTAACTGTAGCGGTATTAACAGAGACTGTAGTAGGTGCTGTCGGTTCGGTTGTGGTAACCGGCGGTCTTGTTGGATCTGGCTGGTACGTATATGTCGTTGAAGCTTCGTTTGCAATAACACCGCCAGCTGGAATTTGTGTAACAAGAACTTGGAAAGATAGTGTTTTGGTTTCACCGGGATTAATTGTTCCAACCGGGATTCCTAGTGCGGGATTTGAATTTGGAACCGGTACATTATTTAAGATTACGCTATTCGGAATGAATGTTGTACCAGTAGGAATGGTATCAGTAAAAACTACATTTGTAGCAGGGATCGTACCATCATTAGTGAAAGTAATCGTATACGTAATAACATCACCAATATCAACAGTAGTTTTATCCGCCGTTTTAACAGGGTTTGTAATAGCGGTGTTAACAGGAGTAGTAGTAGGTGGTGTAGGGTTTGTTGTTGTAATAGCTGGTTTTGTAGGATCTGGTTGATACGTAAATGTTGTGGTTCCGATATTTCGGATTAGGCCATTCTCTGGGAGAGAGGTAACTTGAACTTGGAAAGTGACAGTGACAGTATTACCAGCTGCGATTGTTCCAATTTGTATACCACCAGAAGGGTTTACGCCAGGTTGTGAAGTACCGTTAATTGTGACGCTATTCGGAATAAATGTAGTGCTACTTGGAATTGGATCAGTTACAATAACGTTCGTTGCAGCGATGTTTCCTGTATTTGGTACAATAATCGTATACGTAATAATATCACCGATATCAGCAATTTGTGGACTAGCAGTTTTTGTTGGATTTACAATTGCAGTTCGTACAGAAGTAGTTGTTGGAGGTGGTGTTATCGTAGTGGTTGTTGAGGGTTCAGCCAGATTCGGTTGCGACGTAAATGTTACATTTGCTTCGTTAGTAATCGTTCCGTTAGCTGGGAGGGAAGTGACTTGGACTTGAAATGTGACAGTTGTAGTTTGACCAGCAGGAATTGTACCTAGCGGAATATTTGTTGGAGTTACGCCAGATTGTGCCGTTCCATTAACTGTAACACTGTTTGGAATAAAAGTAGTGCCAGTAGGGATAGGGTCGGTGATGGAAACATTTGTCGCTGAAATATTACCGTTATTTGGAACAGTAATCGTATACGTAATGATGTCACCAATATTCACAATTTGTTGGTTTGCACTTTTAGTTGGATTTATGATAGTAGCATTAATTTGTGTTTCAACTATATTACTTGTAGAGTTTCTGTTAATTGGTGGTTGGTTTGGTGGATTATATTGAAAGCTTGAAGTTGCACTATTTGGAATAGGGTTTGGTGTAGGGAGAGTATTAACTTGAACTTGAAACGTAATTGTAGCATTCCCGTTTGCAGCAATCGTTCCTACATTTATTCCAGTAGCAGGATTATCTGTAGTAGAAGTACCATTAACTGTAACGCTACCCGGTACGAACGATGTGCCGGCAGGAGGCGCGTCTGTAATGATAACATTATTAGCAGCTAATGTGGCTTGATTTGTGGCCGTAATTGTATACGTAATCGTATCACCGATAGTAGCAATTGTTTTATCTACTGCTTTTGTTAATGCGACATTAGCTGTGAAAATATCTGTATTAACAATATTGCTTGTTGTCGTACGTGTGATAGTGGGTGCGTTAGGTGCAGGTTGAAATTCGTATCCAAATGATGCTACGTTACTTGCAACTGGTGGGGTAGGGACACTTGTAACATCTACTTGAAAGGTAATTGTAACAGAGCCGCCAGCAGGAATGTTGCTAATGGGAATACCAGTAGCAGGATTTCCAGCTGTTGCAACGCCATCAACTGTAACGCTGTTTGGAACGAAAGTAGTGCCAGCGGGTGTGGGGTCTGTAAATGTAACATTTTGGGCAGGAAGTGTTCCGGTATTTTGGACAACAATTGTATAGGTTAAACGACTTCCTATTGTTGCTATTGCCATTAGATTCGTCCTTTCTGTATAAATTTAAATCCGGTCAAGGCATGGAATATTTACAAATAGCATTATTTAATAATCTAGAAACAATACTATGTGTAAATATTAGTATAAAATGAGCTCGTCATTGCATCCTATTCAAATTTAAATGAATAGGAATAGGTAAAGGCTTTTTTTTTGCCCAAATTAGTCTGTGCATATACAAATGGAACTTTTTTTACTTGTTTGCATTAAATGAAATAGCGAATAAATATTTATCTTATATGGAAGGGGAGTGGAATTGTTGGCTTTTGTACAAACATATACGAAAACGGACTCTTTATTTATGGTACACACAGGGAATACAGTTGGCATGCGTGGTATTACAACAGCGACGGCGTATCAATACAATGCATTAATAACAAGAGATACAAATTTAAGTTTTGCAGGAGTTCCTTCTTCGGTAGATCCATTAACTTTTGCGGGAACGACAAATGATTGGACATTAAATGGTTCTTGGGCAAGACTTAATCCTTCAGTAACAGATGTACCAGCAACAGCAACTGTAGACTTTGCAATGCTAGTATGGCAAGGAACATTGAGTGCAACTGTGACAGAAACGGTGGTAAATAACAATATACCTACTTTACAAACACCGGATGGGGTCACTCATACAATTACGAGTGTTCCTGCATGGGGAGAGACGAGATCAAGCGGAACATTTCAAGGTACCATTTATACACGTGCTGCAAATGTAACAAATATTCTACAAGGGCTTTTAAATCGAGCAGCGGGGGATTATTTTGTAGAAAGGGTTCCCACGGCAAATCCTCCGACGCAAGGGACAGGCGTAGGATGGGCATTGGTTGTTGTATATCGCGATAATTCATATCCTATTAGGAATGTTAGTTTATATACTGGTTTACTCATTTCTACATTGGGTGAGACAGCAACGATTTCAAATTTTATCACGCCAGCTGTAGCACCAGTTAATGCTCGTGTATTTACAATGGCGATTAATGGTGATACAGATGCAACAGGTGACAATTTTAATTTAAATGGTACGGGGCTTTCGGGGCCAAATAATGTAATAAACAACTTTTTTGCTTCACAGGTAAATAATTATTTAGGAAATTTAAATACAATCGGAAGTTTTGGGGATAGAAATATGCCAATTGGTACTTCTGCGACTAACCGTCGTGCGGAATTTGATGTGACAAATGTGCCTGCAAATGGCGTGTTAACAGCTGGATCTACTTCTACTACCGTGAATATCCCAAATACATTTGATTATATTTACGCTGGTGCTGTCGGTTTACAAATAGATTTAGCGGAGGCACGTTTAACTGCTACAAAATCAGTAACTGTAAGTTAAAAAAGATTGCTATAATCTAGCAATCTTTTTTATGAGGGGGATTTTGTTAGTAAAGATTGATAATGAGAATAATCAATCTTTTTTTCTTGTAGTTTTTTTACTAAAAATTTATGATCACGCTTCGGTGTAGCAATAATATACCCTTTAATAATTAAATCTTGTGTAATTTGAGAGGCTTTTTCTTGTAAGGCTAGTTCACCGATTTTGCCAGCAATTTTTGATTTAGCAACATCGCGAAATAGCTCTGGAACAGGACTTACGAGCTCTTCTAACAGTTGTTTTTGTTCGTCATCCCATAAATGCCTCGTTTTATTGATATAGTGCTCTTCCCAATCTAAAATGGACATACCATCTTCTTTTGGTAGTCGTTTTAAAAATTTTCTGAACATAAAGTATCCACCGATAGACATAAGTCCTAATAAAATAACAGTCCACAGTACAATAAACCAACTGAACCATCCTTCGAGCAAGAGTATCCCCCCTTAATGATTGCGGTTTTCTTTTATTTATATTATAAACAGTGAGATTCATAGAAAGCAAGAACGCTTGGTCATTTTGACCAAGCGTTATCATTTAAACAAAGTATAGTTGTTCCACACATAAATTATTATTATCATCTTCTACATATTCAATGATTAATGTGCCAACTTTACGATCTTTATCTTCAGTTGTGAAAATAGAGTAAGAAGTAAAACGTGCTGTTGATAAGCCGCTTATATGTGTAGGTAAAGAAATGTAGTCGTTATCGCGGAAGAATTCCATCAGTTCAATATCCTCAAATTCTTTTCGGTCAACTTGTTTGTTTGTATAGCGGCGTTGAAGTTGTTTTAAAGACTCGTTCCAAGAAATTGCTTTTGTATCGTATACCATTGTCTTATCTCCTTACTGTATGTAATCATTAAGAACATACGTTCTAATCTAGTATACTCTTTTTATTTGAAAAGGGAAAGCAAAAAATAATGTAAGCTTGGATTTCCAAGCTTACATTATTAATGCGTCCGTCATAATCTCTATTTTTTTATTATAAGTTAGATAAGAATAAGAAACAAGATGATATATATTTTGTTGATAGTTTTCAAAATTCCGCATATTATAGGTATACTAAAATGTAAGGGAATGAGCGGCATGGCATATGTAATTTCACTTCAAGGACCGATGGCAAGTGGAAAAACCACCTTAGCTAAAAGCTTAGAGCTACATGGGTTATCGGTGATATATGAAAATCCATACCCAATTGTAGAAAAGCGAAAACAATTAAATTTGGATATGAATTCAAAAGAAGGGTTTATAGCAAATCAAAAAATGTTTATAGAAGCTAAAATAAAAGAGTTTCAAAATGCGAAAGGTTCAGTCGTAATTTTTGATCGTGGACCAGAAGATATTGAATTTTATACAATCTTTTATCCTACAACTTTAGGAAAAGAGTGGGATATAGAAACTGAATTAAAAGATGAATTATATAAATTAAGAGAATGTCGTTCGGATGCTATTTTTTATTTGGATGTATCGGAAAGTAATTTATATAATAGAAAAAATAATGATAGAACAAGAAACAGAAGTACATTTGAGGAGCAATTTAAATTAGTAGAAACTGAAAAAGACTGGTATAAACAATTTCCTGTAACTTATGTGGACACGAATAGATTAGCAGTAGACGCATTAGGGGTATATTTTATGAAGTGGTTAAAGGGGAGAGGGCTATGAAAAAAATACTATTATTCGTTTATCCAACATTTGCGGAGTTTGAAATTACGGTAGCAACGGCATTGTTGAAAAATAAATATGAAATTATTACAGCGAGTTTAACGAAAGAATTGATTATAAGTGAAACAGGTTTGCAAGTGCAACCGCATATAGAATTAAGTGAAGTACGTGTAGAAGAATATGAGGGGATTATTATTCCCGGCGGAGACGCGATACATATGAAGGATGCAGAAGGACTCTTTTCAGTCATCCGTCAGTTTCACGAACAAGAAAAATTAGTAGCTGCTATTTGTGCTGGACCGTATGCGTTAGCAAAAGCAGGCTTATTCAAAGAAAACTCGTATACAGTAACTATGGATTATAGAAAATTAGATTGTTTTCCAGTAGAAAATTTTGTGTATGAAGAAGTTGTGGAACATTCAAACATTATTACAGCGCAGGGGCATGCATTTGTACCATTTGGAATAGCGATTGCCTCTTATTTTGGGATAGCGAACGAACACAATATAAATTTTTACAGTGGTAAGGGGAATGTGATGATGGAGGAGCTTTTGCCTGGGAATGTATAAAAGCTAGCTAATGCTAGCTTTTTTCTTTTTGACATCGATAAATGGCTAACGTTTTCGGATCGCGCCATATACCGTTATGAATTGCCAATTCATTTTCTACTTCTTCTTTTAGCCATTCCTTCATTTCGGCGTGAAGATGTGTATTATCAGGTATATTTAGCGACGGAAACATGCTAGAAATATAGTTTACAATTGGAGTAGCATGATGAAAAACGAGAGCATTATGAATAACTGCTTCTTCAACAGTTGAAAAAACAGACTGTAATATCTCTTTACCATTTTCCAAACAAAATGGCGTGACTGAAGATGTTGTTTTCGGTAAATCAAATGCGTCTAACATGCGATTACACATTTCAACTATACGAGATAATGTAATGTCAGAATTTGTAGTAGCTAAAAGTGAGCCACCAGGACGTATTACTTTATGGAACCCTTGGATAGTTTTTTCAACATCTTTCATATGATATAACATATGTCTTGCGACGATCCAGTCGTAGCAATTGGCTTCAAAAGGAAGTTTTTCAGCGTCACCTAGTCTCCATTCAATTAAAGTATTTGTTTTAGTGGCTTCAGAGAGCATGGCTTCTGATTGATCAAAACCTGTTAATTGACCTTTATGGCCATTCGCTTGCAAAAAGGAAAGAAATTTTCCGTTAGCGCACCCAACCTCTAATATTTTCTCGTCTCCTTGAAGTTGTAAATGATCCATGACGACTTCATCTAAATTCACTTGTTTTTCTTCGTAATGTTTATGCGTATCAATACGTATTTGTAAATGGTTGCTTACATTGTACTGGCGTTTTACATCATTCATCTTTTCGCATTCCACCTTCGTGCAAAATTGCTGAATTGCGTGTGTTAATACGTCGGTTTTCTTTAAGCCTTCGTAATGGAGTGCAGCTTCAAACCTTTCAAGTAATTTTTCTTCAATTCGA
Organism: Bacillus cereus group sp. MYBKT111-2; assembly: GCF_051915205.1. Lineage (NCBI taxonomy): Bacteria > Bacillati > Bacillota > Bacilli > Caryophanales > Bacillaceae > Bacillus > Bacillus cereus group sp. MYBKT111-2. The sequence continues at coordinate 552,155 of NZ_JBQAEG010000003.1, read as the reverse complement.
AAATGAATATTTTTTCGCTTTATCACTGAAATCTCTCCCCTTTGTATCGGTTAGTGAGACTATAACACGCCTGAAAAATTTGTGTAAATCATTTGTGTACACAAATGGAGGGGATGAAAAAATTGTTTGAATGTGAGTTTAAACTATTGACGATTTAACCGTTTTCATATATTCTTAAATTAAGAAATATTCAAATAATTAAAAGAAATGAGAGAGTCACATGCTTCTTCAAGGAACACATCGAATTGGTCGTATGGCCATGCTGTTGGCACTTGCGGATGAGAATGAAAGCCCTGTATTATCTATCCCAAAAGGTTGGAAGTATTGTACGGGGAAAGTGGGTTCGATGAATTCGCAAAAGGTTGTCGCAGCAATGGAAACAGCGGCTAAGAGCAACCAAGTTATTGAAACAGACGTTTACAGAGAAACACATGCACTTTATCACGCAATTATGGAAGCTTTGTACGGAGTGACGAGAGGTCAAATTCAGTTAGCAGACGTTCTTCGTACAGTAGGACTTCGCTTTGCGATTGTGCGCGGTACACCATACGACGGAAAGAAAGAGGGCGAATGGGTTGCTGTTGCATTATATGGAACGATTGGTGCACCTGTAAAAGGATCTGAGCATGAGGCGATTGGTTTAGGAATTAATCACATATGATTTGCCCATAGTCTATTAGTTAGAAGGGGGCCTTACTTTTTTAGGACAGAAGTCTGTCTTAAAAAAGATAAGGTCCCCTTTTGCCTTTTTAAGGAGGAAAAACAATGATTACGTTAACAGGACACACATTGACAATTGAAGAAATGAAGAGGTTGTTACTTGAAGGAGAAGGTGTAACAGCTTGTCCAACTAGTATGCAAAAGGTGGCGGAGTGCCGTGAAGTAGTTGAGAAAATTGTAGAGGACGGAAAAGTTGTTTACGGTATTACAACTGGATTTGGAAAGTTTAGTGATGTGCTAATTCAAAAAGATGATGTAAAGGCACTTCAACATAATTTAATTCAGTCACATGCATGTGGGATAGGCGAGCCATTCCCTGAAGAAGTATCACGCGGTATGTTAATTTTACGAGCAAACACGATGCTTAAAGGAGTATCTGGTGTTAGACCGCTCGTTGTAAATATGCTTCTTGAGTTTGTAAATCGTAAAATTCACCCAGTTGTTCCACAACAAGGCTCACTTGGTGCGAGTGGCGATTTAGCACCTTTATCTCATCTTGCGCTCGTATTATTAGGCGAAGGTGAAGTGTTCTATAAAGGAAAACGCGTTCATGCAATGGTCGCTCTTACAGAAGAAGGTCTTGAGCCAATTGAACTTGAAGCGAAAGAAGGTCTGGCGTTAATTAATGGTACGCAGGCGATGACAGCGCAAGGAGTTCTTTCTTATATAGAAGCAGAAGCAACGGCTTATCAAGCTGAATTAATTGCATCTATGACAATTGAAGGTTTACAAGGCATTATTGATGCATTTGATGAAAATGTTCATAAAGCACGTGGTTATAAAGAGCAAGTGGAAGTAGCAAGCAGAATTCGTGACATCCTTCATGATAGTAAATTAACAACGAAACAAGGAGAACTACGTGTGCAGGATGCCTATTCACTTCGCTGTATTCCGCAAGTACACGGTGCTTCTTGGCAAGTTTTAAATTATGTGAAAGAAAAATTAGAAATTGAAATGAATGCCGCGACAGATAATCCACTTATTTTTGATGGCGGAGAAAAAGTAATTTCAGGTGGTAATTTCCACGGTCAACCAATTGCATTTGCGATGGACTTCTTAAAAGTTGGAATGGCAGAACTTGCAAATATTTCAGAGCGCCGTATTGAACGCTTAGTAAATCCACAGTTAAACGATTTACCACCATTTTTAAGTCCAGAACCAGGACTTCAGTCTGGTGCAATGATTATGCAATATGCTGCAGCGTCACTAGTTTCTGAAAATAAAACGTTAGCACATCCGGCGAGTGTTGATTCAATCCCGTCATCAGCTAACCAAGAAGATCACGTAAGTATGGGAACAATTGCTTCACGCCATGCACATCAAATTATTCAAAATGTAAGACGTGTTCTTTCAATTGAGATGATTTGTGCGATGCAAGCAGCAGAATATCGCGGTATTGAAAACATGAGTACAGTGACGAAGAGCTTCTATCATCAAGGTCGTCAACAAGTACCTTCTATTACTAATGACCGTATATTCTCAACGGATATTGAAAATATTGCGTATTGGTTAAAAACGAATTATTCGATAAAAGAAAGATTAGATGTAAACGCAGCACTATAAAATGAGAAAAGGGAGAGATTGAAATGGAAAAAGTTAAACAAACAATTCGCGCGCCAAGAGGTACTGAGTTACAAACGAAAGGGTGGGTGCAAGAAGCTGCACTTCGTATGTTAATGAACAATTTAGATCCGGAAGTTGCTGAAAAGCCAGAAGAATTAGTTGTATATGGTGGAATCGGCCGTGCAGCTCGTAACTGGGAAAGCTACAATGCAATTGTAGATTCATTAAAAACGTTAGAAAGCGATGAAACATTACTTGTTCAATCAGGAAAACCAGTTGCAATCTTTAAATCACATGAAGATGCACCTCGCGTTCTTTTAGCGAACTCAAACTTAGTACCGAAGTGGGCGAACTGGGATCACTTCCGTGAACTAGAGAAAAAAGGTCTTATGATGTATGGACAAATGACAGCAGGTAGCTGGATTTACATTGGAACACAAGGTATTTTACAAGGGACATATGAAACGTTTGGTGAAGCGGCACGTCAACATTTCGGTGGTTCATTAAAAGGTACATTAACACTTACTGCTGGTTTAGGTGGTATGGGCGGTGCACAACCTCTTGCTGTAACGATGAATGGCGGTGTTGTTATCGCTATTGATGTTGATAAGCGCAGTATCGATCGCCGTATTGAAAAGAGATACTGTGATATGTATACAGAATCATTAGAAGAAGCATTAACGGTTGCGAACGAGTATAAAGAGAAGAAAGAACCGATTTCTATTGGTTTATTAGGAAATGCGGCAGAGATTTTACCAGAGCTAGTGAAGCGTAATATTACGCCAGATTTAGTTACAGATCAAACATCTGCTCATGATCCATTAAACGGTTATATTCCAGTAGGTTACACATTAGAAGAAGCAGCAAAACTTCGTGAAGAAGATCCGGAGCGCTACGTACAATTATCAAAAGAAAGCATGACAAAACATGTAGAAGCCATGCTTGCTATGCAAGCAAAAGGCGCAATTACATTTGATTACGGAAATAACATTCGCCAAGTTGCTTTTGATGAAGGTTTGAAAAATGCATTCGATTTCCCAGGATTCGTTCCAGCATTTATCCGTCCATTATTCTGCGAAGGAAAAGGACCATTCCGCTGGGTAGCACTTTCTGGTGACCCAGAAGATATTTATAAAACAGACGAAGTAATTTTACGTGAGTTTGCTGATAATGAGCATTTATGTAACTGGATCCGTATGGCTCGTCAGCAAGTTGAGTTCCAAGGTCTTCCGTCACGTATTTGTTGGCTTGGTTACGGTGAGCGTGCGAAATTTGGTCGCATCATTAATGAAATGGTTGCAAATGGTGAATTATCAGCACCAATCGTTATCGGCCGTGACCATTTAGATTGCGGATCAGTAGCATCTCCAAACCGTGAAACAGAAGCGATGAAAGATGGTAGTGATGCAGTAGCTGACTGGCCAATTTTGAATGCATTAATTAACAGTGTAAACGGTGCAAGCTGGGTATCTGTTCACCACGGTGGCGGCGTTGGTATGGGTTATTCACTTCACGCTGGAATGGTTATCGTTGCAGATGGAACAGAAGCAGCGGCAAAACGTATTGAGCGCGTATTAACTTCTGACCCTGGTATGGGTGTTGTTCGTCACGTGGATGCAGGATATGACTTAGCTGTGGAAACTGCGAAAGAAAAAGGCGTTAACATTCCAATGATGAAATAAGGAGGAGAAAACATGCTGGACACTTTACTAATCAATATCGGTCAATTACTAACAATGGATCAAGAAGATGGCTTGTTAAGACGGGAAGCGATGAACACGCTTCCTGTTATCGAAAACGGTGCGGTTGGAATTGAAAATGGTGTGATCACTTTCGTTGGAACAGCGGAAGAAGCAAAAGGGTTACAAGCGAAAGAGGTTATTGATTGCGGCGGGAAAATGGTTTCTCCTGGCCTTGTTGACCCGCATACTCATCTTGTATTTGGTGGATCTCGTGAAAATGAAATCGCGCTAAAATTACAAGGAGTTCCGTACTTAGAAATTTTAGAACAAGGCGGAGGTATTCTTTCGACGGTAAATGCAACGAAACAGGCGTCGAAAGAAGAACTCGTTCAAAAAGCGAAATTCCATTTAGACCGTATGCTATCTTTCGGAGTTACAACTGTAGAAGCGAAGAGTGGTTACGGATTAGATGATGAGACAGAATGGAAACAATTAGAGGCAACTGCACAATTACAAAAAGAGCATCCAATCGATTTAGTTTCTACATTTTTAGGTGCTCATGCAGTTCCGAAAGAGTATAAAGGTAGATCGAAAGAATTTTTACAATGGATGTTAGACTTACTGCCAGAAATGAAAGAGAAGCAATTAGCTGAATTTGTTGATATTTTCTGCGAAACAGGCGTGTTCTCTGTTGAAGAGTCAAAAGAGTTTTTATTAAAAGCGAAAGAGCTTGGCTTTGATGTGAAAATTCATGCGGATGAAATTGATCCTCTTGGTGGTGCGGAAGCGGCAGCTGAAATTGGTGCAGCATCAGCGGACCATTTAGTTGGTGCTTCTGATAAAGGAATTGAAATGCTTGCAAACTCTAATACAGTAGCCACTTTATTACCAGGAACAACTTTCTATTTAAATAAAGAAAGCTTTGCTCGCGGTCGTAAAATGATCGATGAAGGTGTTGCGGTAGCTTTAGCTACAGACTTTAACCCAGGCAGCTGTCCAACGGAAAACATTCAGCTTATTATGAGCATCGCAATGCTGAAGTTGAAAATGACACCAGAAGAAGTTTGGAATGCCGTAACAGTTAACTCTTCTTACGCAATTAATCGTGGTGACGTAGCTGGGAAAATTAGAGTAGGTCGCAAGGCAGATCTAGTGCTATGGGATGCTTACAATTATGCTTACGTACCGTATCATTACGGCGTAAGTCATGTAAATACAGTATGGAAGAATGGTAATATCGCATATACAAGAGGTGAACAATCGTGGAGCACGGCCACTATTTAAAGAAAAATGCCAAGTTTATCGATCGTGAAGTGACAAAATGGAGTGAAATGATTAAAGATTGGGAGGAAGGCGTGGAAATATTCGGTGCGGCCTTAATTGGAGCACCCCTTTCTAAACCGTCTATTAGTCATTCAGGAGCAAGTTTTGCTCCAAAAACAATTCGTACGATGTTAGATGCATATAGCACGTACGCAATTACAGAAGAACATGATATGAAAGAAAGTGTCTTATATGATTGCGGCGATATTACGATGCATGTGACGGATATAAAAGAAAGTCATAACCGAATTGCGAAAACAGTTGGTCATGTAACGAAAGTAAATCCGAACATGATACCAATCGTTCTTGGTGGGGATCACTCGATTAGTTTTCCGAGTATAACAGGATTTGCAAATAGTAAAGGGAAGGTCGGTATTATTCAATTTGATGCCCATCATGATTTGCGCAATTTAGAAGATGGTGGTCCGTCAAATGGTACACCGTTCCGTAGTTTACTAGAAAATGGTGTTATTACAGGAAAACAACTCGTTCAAATCGGTATTCGTAATTTTTCAAATGCACGAGCGTACCATGAATATGCAAAAGAACATGGCGTGACAGTGTATACAATGAAAGATGTACGAGAGCGAGAAATAAAAGATATTATGACGGAAAGTATCGAAGTATTAAGAAAGCAAGGCGTGACTTCTATTTATATTTCTCTTGATATGGATGTACTAGATCAAGCATTTGCGCCAGGTTGTCCAGCGATTGGTCCTGGCGGAATGGATAGTGCGACTTTACTGGATGCGATTGAATTTCTTGGTAAAGAACCTCTCGTTCAAGGGATGGATATTGTAGAAATTGATCCAACCCTTGATTTCAGAGATATGACGAGCCGAGTAGCTGCGCAAGTGATTATGAGTTTTCTTTTGGCGAGGGAGACAGTTAGTAAGCAGGTTAGTATATAGACGGAAAAGTAGATTTTTATGTATGCCTTATCAAAAACACATTACTACTCAAATGTAGTGATGTGTTTTTATGTTAAAAGAGAATGAATGTGTGTGGAGCCGTTAATAAAATTGCGTTTTTTTATAGTGTATTGTGTGAATTTAATTTCTTGCTTTTGAAGTATTGACGTGTAAAATAATTTTATGATAAAATAAAAATTTTGCTAAAAAACTAAATTTGTGTTAACCTTGAGAAGGTTACCATATATGGAGGTGGATTATTTGTTTCAAATTGGCGATAACATTGTTTATCCAATGCAAGGAGCAGGTATAATTAAAGCCATAGAAGAGAAGGAAATCGCAGGAAAAAAACAACAGTATTATGTTATAAAAATGTCGGCTAGTAATATGGAAATAATGATTCCAGAAGGGAAAATATTGAATTCAAATATACGACCAGTTACAGATATCACGGCATTAATACACATAATAGATATTTTTCAGCATGGAGAATCAGATAGATTACTTACGTGGAAACAAAGGTACAAAGTGAATACTGATAAAATAAAAACAGGTAAAATGCAAGAAGGTGCTGAGGTTGTGCGTGATTTAATGCGTATACAGAAAGAAAAGGCACTTAATGCAAGCGAAAAGAAAATGTTAGATAACGCACATGAATTTTTGATTAGTGAACTGGGATTAATTGAAGGTATCACAGAAAATCAAATAAAAAGCTTTTGTTAAGGTTCATTACAAATAATATATGGCATCCCAAAAAAGATCTTGAATTTTTTGGGAGTATAATTATAGAGAATTAATCATTTCAAAGACATTCAACTCTTTCAAACCACTTTTAGAGCATTAACCTCTTTTGTTATTACTACAATCAAATCCATTTTTATTTTTTAAATTTCTTTTACGAATATTCGAAGTTTAATTAAATACTTCGATAAAATAATTACTTGATTTTTGCAATCCTGATTCACACTGGCACGGACGAGGAGCCGTAAGGATGAAAGAGTGGTAGGGCTTTCATTGTTTTAGGTATATATAAGTTATTATTTTCATAAGAATATTGAACCGCTCTCACTTCTATTGTTAAGGGATTTTCTTATATGTGTATATCCTTTATATAAAAGAGATAAATTGACATTCACATATGGTAAATAAAAAAGGTTTCCTACTCAGGAAACCTTTTTTATTTATAGCATCCCATTTGTTTAATATTCGAATAACCTCTGGTTAAAGCGTATAAATTGACGTTACTATCTAAAAGTAAGTATGATGCGATTGTAGTAAGAATTTTTTTAGGGGGAAGAAACATGACAAGTTCGAACAAGAAAGCGGCAAGTATTTATGAAGGAACAAATGTAAACGCTTGGGGATCTTTTGAAAATATTGAAGAAACGAAGTTGTTTGATCAGATTCAAGTCGGAGCTTGGTCTCTTCGTAATCGCATAGCAATGGCACCGATGACGAGATGCTTTGCAGACAATGAAACTGGAGTAGTTGGTGCTGATGTAGTGGAGTACTATAGAAAGCGTGCTGCTGACGGAGTTGGATTAATTATTACAGAAGGAATCGTTATTAGCGCAAGAGCAAAAGGAAACCCAGGAGTACCAGGAATTTATACGCAAGAACAAATTGATTCATGGAAACCTGTTACAGAGGCAGTACATAAAGAAGGCGGGACAATTATTGCTCAAATATGGCATGTTGGACGTATGAGTCATCACGAAATAATTGGTGGGCAAATGCCGCAAGCGCCTTCTGCAATCGCTGCAGAAGGGAATGTTCCGCGTTTTCGTAAACCATTTGATACACCAGAAGCAATGACGTTACAAGAAATACAAGAAGTTATCAGTCAATACGCACAAGCTGCGAAAAACTCGATCAAAGCTGGGTTTGATGGGGTAGAAATTCACGGTGCACACGGATATTTAATTGATCAATTTACTTATGAGTTTGCAAATAAGCGTACTGATAAATATGGCGGTGACTTAAAGCAAAGATTAACGTTTATGAAAGAAGTAACTGAGGCTGTAATAGAAGCAGTTGGAGCTGATAAAACACTTCTTCGTTTCTCTGCTTTTAAAGGGGATAATCCTACTTATATGTGGGAAAACCCTGAGCTGGCAATTGAAACATTTGTAAATATGTTTAAAGAAGTTGGATTAACGATGATTCATCCTTCAACGATGAATTATACGCAAGTGATTGCTGACGGAAAGAATTTTCATCAATTAGTAAGAAAATATTGGGATGGTACGATTGTTGGGGTTGGTAATTTGAATCCGAAAGAAGCTGAAGAAGCGTTGCAAGAAGGAACAATTGACGTAGCTGCATTCGGAAGACCGTTAATTGCTAATCCAGATTTTGTTCATCGAATTAAACATGCTGAAAGTTTAGTTGAATATGACGCGAAAGAGCATCTTGCTACATTAATTTGAATAAAGATAAAAGGAGAACACATGGAGTGTTCTCCTTTTATTATGGAATTTCATAGGGGGAAGCGAGATGAGTGAAACGCTACTCGTTATTATTAGTATATTACTATTATTAATGTTGCTTTTAATCGTCTTTTTTATTATCACATTTTTTATAAAAAAACGGACGCATCATTCTATTTTAAAATTACATCCATACTTAGGAAGAATGCGTTACTTACTGGAAAAGATAGGGCCGGAATTCCGACAATATTGGTTTGATCACGATACAGATGGAAAACCTTTTTCACGTTACGATTTTCAAAGTGTTATGTTTTTAGCGAAGTATCGCTCTGAAATACTTGGTTTTGGGTCGAAACGAGATTTTGAAGCATCTGGTTATTATATTGCTAATACGTTGTTTCCGGTATTAACAGAAGAATTAAGTGTGAACGTAACGCAAGAACGTGAAGGGAAAAAGTATGTGATTCATAAAGAAGGATTATTTTCACGGAGAGAAAAATTGACAGCGGATACAACGAATCTTTGGTTATACGAAGAAGACGATGCAATTATCGTCGGCGAAAATCGTAAATATCCGTGGAAACTGTATGGCATGTTTGGGGCATCAGCAACTTCTTACGGTGCGATTGGCGAAAATTATATTTTAGCGAGCGGCTTTGGAGCGAAAATGGCAGGCGGATCGTGGATTAATACTGGTGAAGGTGGCGTTATTCCAGAACATTTACATACAGGGGCGAATATCGTTGCGCAAATTGGTCCAGGACTATTTGGATACCGTGATGAGGACGGGAATTTTTCAATGGAGAAATTTATGGAGAAAGTGAAAGAAAGTAATATTAAAGCATTTGAATTGAAATTTGGGCAAGGTGCGAAAATACGTGGTGGTCATTTAGAGGGGCAAAAAGTAAATGAGAAAATTGCTTCTGTTCGGAATGTACGAGTAGGAGAAACGATTAATTCTCCAAATCGATTTTCATTTTTGAATAATGCAGCAGATACACTTTATTTTATTCAGCGTTTGCAAGAAACTGGCGGTAAACCAATCGGTATGAAAATTGTAATCGGACAGCAGCAGCCGTTGGAAGATTTATTTAAAACTATGAAAGAATTAAATATCTATCCAGATTTTATTACAATTGACGGTTCAGAAGGCGGGTCAGGAGCAACATATAAATCGATGGCAGATTGTATGGGACTACCGCTTATTCCAGCATTACTTACATTTATCGATACAGCAAACCATTATGGTGTCCGTAACAAGTTTAAAGTATTTGCATCGGGTAAATTAATCACACCAGATAAAGTGGCGGTTGCTTTAGCGATTGGTGCAGATGCTGTAAGTTCAGCCCGAGGATTTATGATGGCAAGTGGCTGTATAATGGCGCTTCAATGTAATTCCGGACAATGTCCATCTGGAGTTGCCACGACGAATCCACACTATCAAAAAGCGTTAGATCCGTATGAGAAGAAATGGCGAGTTATGAATTATATTATTAGTATGAGATATAGTTTGTTTTCGTTAGCAGCAGCAGCGGGAGTAAAGAGTCCACGTCATTTAAAGAGAGATCATATTGTATTTAAAGATGAGATGGGGCGGATAGTTCCTCTCTCAGAATTGTTTCCTACTAGTAAATAGAAGTAAGCTATGTTTAATAGATTAAAAGTCATACATTTGTATGGCTTATTTTTATTAAAAAAATAGGTGTTTTATTTTCTGAATATTTTTACTTTAATTTCTTTTAAAAACCGGGTAATCCACTGGGATAAAGGCGTTTATGAAGGTTTTCACATGCAGTAAAAAACACCTGTTCACTTGAAAGAACAAAAAATGTTTGTTAAGGTAGGGAACCATAAGCGAAAACAAGAAAATAGAAAAAGTCATTTTTCGAAATTTTGAATGGCTTATGTAACTAAGGGAGAGATTTGGTGAAGATTGAGATTATGGTTTCGCTTGCTATTTATATGGCAGGTATGTTGTATATCGGTTATTGGTCTTATAAGAAGACATCCGATTTATCAGATTATATGTTAGGCGGAAGGGGACTCGGCCCAGCAGTTACAGCTTTATCAGCTGGTGCTTCTGACATGAGTGGTTGGATGCTAATGGGATTACCTGGTGCGATGTATGCGACAGGGTTATCAAGTGTGTGGATTGCGATAGGTTTATTAATAGGTGCTTATGTAAACTATTTAATTCTTGCCCCGCGTTTGCGAACGTATACAGAAGTGGCTAATGATTCAATTACGATTCCAGACTTTTTAGAGAATCGATTTAAAGATCGTACGAAAATACTTCGTTTTGTCTCCGCTATCGTCATTTTAGTATTTTTCACATTTTATGCGTCGGCTGGTTTAGTATCAGGTGGACGTTTGTTTGAAAATTCTTTTAACCTTGATTATAAAATTGGTTTATTTGTAACTGTTGGTGTCGTAGTTGCTTATACACTATTCGGTGGTTTTTTAGCAGTAAGTTGGACCGACTTTGTGCAAGGGTGTATTATGTTTATTGCTCTCGTATTAGTACCAATTGTTGCTTTTACAGATGTCGGTGGTGTAACAGAAACATTCAATACGATTAAGCAAGTTGATGCATCGCATTTAGATATGTTTAAAGGGACCACAATTCTTGGTATTATTTCCTTTTTAGCGTGGGGTCTTGGGTATTTTGGTCAACCACATATTATTGTCCGCTTTATGGCAATTACCTCTATTAAAGATTTGAAAACTTCTCGTAGAATCGGTATCGGTTGGATGACGATTTCAATTATAGGTGCAATGCTTACTGGTCTAGTTGGTATTGCTTATTACGCTAAAAATAATGCGACATTACAAGATCCGGAAATGGTCTTTGTAACATTCTCAAATATTTTATTCCATCCGTACATTACTGGATTTTTATTATCAGCTATTTTGGCTTCGATTATGAGTAGTATTTCCTCGCAATTACTTGTTATTTCAAGTGCAGTAACGGAAGATTTCTATAAAACATTTTTCCGTCGTAACGCAAGTGATAAAGAACTTGTATTTATCGGTAGACTGTCAGTTTTAGTAGTAGCTATGATCGCAGTTGTTTTAGCGTATCATCCAAGTGATACAATTTTAACACTCGTCGGTTATGCTTGGGCAGGATTTGGTTCAGCATTCGGACCTGCCATTTTATTAAGTTTATATTGGAAGAGAACGAACAAATGGGGCGTTCTTGCTGGTATGATTGTTGGTGCGATAGTTGTTATTACTTGGGTACAAATTCCAGGTTTAAAAGCAACTATGTATGAAATGGTACCTGGATTCTTCTGTAGTTTATTAGCTGTTATTGTCGTGAGTTTATTAACGAAAGAACCAATTAAAGCAATTCATCGTGAATTTAATGAGATGGAAGCAGTGCTGGAAGAAGAAACGAAATAATTAGAAAAGAGAGTAAACGATAACCATCGTTTACTCTCTTTTCATTTTAAATGAAAATAAGGAACTTGTTGACAACTAAAAGTAAGTAGCTTATAATAAGTTTGAGTTCAAGTTAATTTGTACTTTGAATAAAGATTTCAAATGGATTAAATACTTTTTAATAATTATCTCGAATTTGAGATAAATTGATAAACTGGAAGTTAATATGTAATTTTATGATTAATATCTCGAATTCGAGATAAAATTATCATGACGGATTTTACTAGGCAGTATGGACAAAATGAATAATGAATCTTAATGTAAAGCAATTTTTATAATGGAATAAAAAAGGAGTGGAAGAAATGGAAAAGAAAACAATGGGCATCCACCATATTACAGCGATTGTAGGGCATCCACAAGAAAATGTAGATTTTTACGCTGGTGTGTTAGGTTTACGTTTAGTGAAACAAACAGTGAATTTTGATGATCCAGGTACGTACCATCTTTATTTTGGTAATGAAGGGGGAAAACCGGGAACAATCATTACGTTTTTCCCATGGGCAGGTGCTCGTCAAGGAGTTATTGGTGACGGTCAAGTAGGAATCACTTCTTATGTTGTACCAAAAGGGGCAATGGAGTTTTGGGAAAATAGATTAGAAAAATTCGATATTTCGTATACAAAAATGACTCGATTTGGAGAACAGTACTTAGAATTTGATGATCCACATGGTTTGCATATAGAATTAGTAGAAAGAGAAGAAGGCGAATTAAATAATTGGACTTTTGGGGAAGTTACGCCAGAAGTAGCAATTAAAGGATTTGGCGGTGCAGTTCTTTTATCAACGCAGCCTCAAAAAACTGCTGAACTGTTAGAACATATCATGGGTCTTGAGAAAATTGGAGAAGAGGGTGAATTTGTTCGATTCCGTTCTTCTGCTAATATTGGCAATATTATTGATTTGAAATTATCGACAATCGGACGCGGTCAAATGGGTGTTGGTACAGTGCATCATATTGCTTGGAGAGCGAGTGACGATGCTGATCAGCTAGACTGGAAAGAGCATGTGTCCCGTTTTGGATACCACGTAACTCCTGTACAAGATCGAAATTATTTTAACGCAATTTATTTTAGAGAACACGGTGAAATTTTATTTGAAATTGCAACAGATCCCCCTGGTTTCGCTCATGATGAATCATTAGAGACGATGGGTGAGGAATTAAAGTTACCGGAACAATATGAAAAACATAGAAAACAGATTGAACAAACGCTTTTACCATTTGAAGTGAGAAATTTAGATTAAAGTGATTGAAAGGGGAAAAGGATTATGATGAAACATGTTTTTCAAAAAGGAAAAGATATGTCAAAACCAGTATTGCTATTACTTCATGGTACAGGAGGTAATGAATTAGATTTATTACCACTTGCAGAAATAATGGATCCGGAAGCTTCAGTATTAAGTGTCCGTGGAAATGTATTAGAGAATGGGATGCCACGTTTCTTCCGTCGATTAGCAGAAGGTATTTTTGATGAAGAGGATCTTATTTTCCGTACGAAGGAATTAAATGAGTTTTTAGACGAAGCTGCAAAAACATATGAATTTGATAGAAATAACATTGTAGCTATCGGTTATTCAAATGGAGCAAACATTGCGGCAAGCTTATTATTCCACTACGAAAATGCGTTAAAAGGTGCTGTGCTTCATCACCCAATGGTGCCTAGAAGAGGAACACAATTGCCTAATTTAGCTGGGAAATCCGTGTTTATTGCTGCTGGGACAAATGATCCAATTTGTTCATCTTCTGAGTCAGAGGAATTGAAGCTACTATTAGAAAATGCAAACGCTAATGTAACAATGCATTGGGAAAATAGAGGACATCAATTAACGATGGGTGAAGTAGAAAAAGCAAAAGAATGGTATGGAAAAACAGTTCTATAAGTATAAATAATAAAAGAAGCATCTGCTAATCGTTAGCAGATGCTTCTTTTATTATTTAAGACTGGATTGCAAGGTGAGGTGAAGAAAGTGGTAGGTGAATATCAACGACCGTACCTTTATTTAATTCACTTGAAATGTGTAATTTACCATGATGTTCTTCAATTATTTTGTAACACATCATTAATCCTAGCCCTGTGCCTTTTTCTTTTAAACTATAAAAAGGTTCGCCTAAACGGGAGATACGATCTTCTGGGATACCGCAACCTTCATCGATGATCCGTATTAAGATGAAATTACCCTCTAATGGTTTTGTTTGGATGAAAATATTTCCGCCATTTGGCATTGCTTCAATCGCATTTTTTAATATATTTATAAAAACTTGTTTTAATTGGTTACCGTCACATTGAATGTCATATACGTAATCAAAATGATCCATAATGATATGAACGCTATGCATAATTGCGGTTGGTAAAATAAATGTAACTACCTCTTCAATTAAAGTTTGTATGTTACAAGTTTGGATTGCTAATACTTGTGGTTTAGACATCGCCATAAATTGACTCGTGATAGATTCCATCTGTGAAATTTCACTTAACATAACATCGATATACCACTTCTGCTCCTCATTTATTTCAGGGAGTAGCAATGTTAGAAAACCTTTTAGAGAAGTGAGTGGATTTCGAATTTCATGAGCAATTCCAGCTGTCAGTTGTCCGACTACTGCGAGCTTTTCAGATTTTCGTAATAACTTTTCCGTTTCCTTTAGCTCAGTAATATCTCTTCCCATTACGATAAGACCTTTACGGGAGCCGTCAGGGTGATAGAGAGGAACTTTCGATATACTTAAGATTAGGTCGAAATCATCTCTATGAATAATAAATTCTTCACCATGAAGAATTTGTCTTTGTTGCCATGCTAATTCATCGACTTCTTCACAATGTAAAAAAGCTTCTCGGTACGCTTCATTATATTGAATGAGTTCACTATCTTTTTTTCCGTGGTAAGGTACATGATGGAAATTGAAGCAAGAAAGTGCGTAGTCATTTGCCACAAGCCAGCGCCCTTCATGATCTTTAAATATAACAAACGCAGGCATGGAGTTTACTAATGTGCGTAATCTCTTCTCACTTTCTTTCAGCTTTTTCTCAATTCTTTCTGATTTTTCAAGAGGCTTCATAATGGCATATACGCCAGTTAGACGATTTTGGACAAAAATAGGAACTAGTTTTGTCACGACATCTAATAAGAATCCATCTTTATGATAAATAGATAAAATATACTCTTGTTGATTATCCGCTTCCGTATTCTTTATATTTTGTAATACTTGCTCAGAAATATGAGCTTCTAAAATCGAGGTAATGCTTTTTCGCTCTAATGCTGAAGAAGTGTAACCTAGTATTCTTTCAGCAGAAGGATTAGTGTGTATAATAATTCCCTCTAAATTTAATGAAATAATACCATCAGGGTTGTGTTCGAACAGAGATGCGTACATTTCTGCTAATGAACGATCTTGTATATGGTTGCGTAAACGTCTAGAAATGTTCGGATGACGTTTTCTTTGAGTTGATGAATATTTTTTACGACTCATAATAGTTCCTCCGTACAAATAGCATCTAAAAAGATTTGTCTATTCATAACTATAATATAGATGTAATGTGTATTTCTATAAAAAATGGAAGTTATATAATAAATTTTGTTTTCTTTATTTTGGAAAAGTACGTATAGGGTGGTAATAAGGGGAGCTTATATTGTTTTATAAATCATTTGTAAGTTACAGGAGTAGGTTTTCCTTATAACATTAGGGTAGAAGAGGGGGAGAGAAAATGAGAACTTATATTCAAGGGATCGATCATGTACAAGTAGCTGCGCCTGTAGGGTGTGAAGAAGAAGCGCGAGAGTTTTATAGTAATAAAATTGGTATGGAGGAAATCCCAAAGCCAGAGGAATTAAAGAAGCGCGGTGGGTGCTGGTTTAAGTGTGGAAATCAAGAGATTCATATCGGAGTTGAGCAAAACTTCAATCCAGCTAAAAAGGCGCATCCAGCTTTTTATGTTTTAAAAATAGATGAATTTAAACAAGAGTTAATAAAGCAAGGTATTGAAGTAATAGATGATCATGCACGACCAGATGTAATTCGATTTTATGTGTCAGATCCGTTCGGAAATCGAATTGAATTTATGGAAAATAAAAACTAGGTGGAAATCCACCTAGTTTTTTAACCTTTTCTAAACAATCCTAATACTTCAACTGTTTCTGTAATGTTAACGAATGCATGAGGGTCAATTTCAGAAATTGTTAATTTCATACTTGCTAATTCTTCACGAGAAACGACTGTCATAAGTACACGTTTCTTTTCGCTAGAATAAGCACCTTCGCCATCAAGTAATGTAATGCCACGTACAACAGTTGAAAGAAGTTGTTTTTTCATTTTTTCTGCTTCATTTGTTACAATCATAAGTGTAACCTTCCGATGTTTCGTATGAATAGCATCAATAACTTTACCAGTTACATAAATCGAAAGTAAGCTTGTAAGAGCAACATCCCAAGTGAAGAAGAATCCTGCAATGATTACAACGACTGCATTTAAAACAATAAGGAATCCGCCAAGTTTAATATCTCTTTTGCGAGATAACAACATACCGATAATATCAAATCCACCAGTTGATCCATTACAGTTAAAAACAAGACCGATACCAGCTCCGGCAATAACACCACCAAAGATAGATGATAAAAGTGGATCTGTTGCTACGACTTTCACTGGAACATAGTATAATGCAACAGATAATACAATAACAGAGACAATCGTGTTAAAAATGACTTTTTTTCCAAGACCTATGTATCCTAAAATAAGGATAGGTAAGTTTAATACAAAGTTAATAATACCTGTGTTTACAGGAGTTACAATCCCTAAAATAATAGCAATTCCGCCAATTCCACTACTTAAAATTTTGTGGGGGATAAGGAAAAGATTAAAGGCAATCGCAATAATAATAGAACCAATAATAACACCAAGAAATCTGACCATCTCTTTCCCGTCCTTCACTGAAAAATTCATATTATTTCAAGATTATATATGATATTGAAAGTTTTGGGTAAAAACAGTTTATTTCGGAAAATTAGATTAATCAAAAGAATTTGAGTATTTTACCATTTGAAAGGGGATACAGTTGTGAAGATAAAAACATATCAACAGAAAAGCCCGTTGAAGCAAGAATGTGAGGATTCTTATTTTTGTAATGAAGAAAAAAAGATTTATGGTGTATGTGACGGTGCAACACCACTTGTCCCGTTTCGTGATGAAAAGGGACATAATGGAGCATACATCGCTTCACATTTATTTGCAAGTTATTTTAATTCATTCCGCGAAAATCATAGTTTACAAGTTGCAGTTGCAAAAGCAAATGAAGCATTGCAAAGAAAAATGTTAGCATATGGAGTAGATACGAGAAAGAAAGAGCATTTGTGGTGCACATGTATCGCGGCAGTCCAAATAGTTGGTGAGAAAATTGAATACGCACAGTTAGGGGACTGTATGATTGTCGCAATATTTCGAAAAGGAACGATGCAAGTATTAACGAAAGATACGGTTGAAGGAATTAGTAAACGAGCAAAAAAGAAAAGAGAAGAAGATCGTAAAAAAGGGTTATCTGTACCAGAAGAACATGTTTTTCAAGATGTGCGAGAACAGTTAAAATACAATCGTTATCTTGCAAATGTGAAGGGGGGATATTCCGTTGCGAATGGAATGAAAGAAGCAATTCATTATTTGCAGCATGGGGAATTACATGTAGATGAAGTGAGTGGGATTTTTATTTGTTCAGACGGATTATTCCACCCAGATTGGCCACTCGAACAAACTGTTGCATATATAAGAAAGAATAGTATAAATGAATATGTAGCAATTATTGAAGAGTTAGAAGGGGAAAAGAGAATACGACCAGATGATAAAACAATTATGATGATTGATTTTTAAGGGGGATATTCAAATGGAAATTAAATGTGTAAATTTAGCATTTCAAGATGAATTAGTTCCTTTAGAAAAAGTAAACAAACTGATTATTCACCATACATCCGAAGATGGATGGGATGTGTATAAAACACATGAATTTCATCAAAAAGTAAGAGGGTGGAGCGGGATCGGTTACAATTATTTTATTGAAGAAGATGGAACTGTAGTCGAAGGACGTGGTTTACATATTGGAGCACATGCGAAAGATCATAATAGAGATACAATTGGAATATGTATGACGGGTAATTTTGATAAATATGATCCAACTACCGCACAAATGAATGCATTATATTCTTTATGTAAAATGTTTATGAATCGGTTTGCTATAAAGAAAGAAAATATACTCGGTCATAGGGAGCTAGAAGGCGTTACAAAAAGTTGTCCTGGAAAGCGTTTTTCTATGGTAGAGTTAAGAAACATACTATCTTACATATAGAGGAGTAATAAATGATGATGAATATAAAAATACCAAATGATAAAAAAGAAGAGCTTGTAGCACAAATTCAGCAATTTTTCGTTGAAGAAGATTTAGATGAAATTGGGCGTTTTCAAGCAGAACGTTTAATAGAAGAAATGATTAAATTAGTAGGACCTTTTGCATACAATCAAGCAATTGGAGATGCTAGAAAGCTTGTAACAGAGAAACTATCTAATATTGAAGAAGATTTGTATGTGTTAGAAAAAAGTGAAGGGAAGTAAACTTTCTCTAATTATAAAATAAGTGTTATGTCACGGCCTTTTCCGATGTTTTATTTGGAAAAGGCCGTGACATTTTTTTATTGTCATCAGGAAAATAATGAAACTTATTCCTCTATCTCGTACTCCATTCTTTTGCCATTTCATCATGATATGCTTCTGTCCAATGATATGGTTGCAACTCTTTTAAAGGTTTAAAAATAATATCTTGTTTAGCATTTGTAATCGCACACTGTACTTCTGGTCCCCAATAAAATAAACGTTCTTGGCATACACCACAAGGCGAGAGTACCTTTAATTCAGAATGCTCATTTTCTCTCGCAAGACAAATAGAATGTGTAACTTTCTTTTGAAATTTATGAGCTTCTAAAATTGCACCTGTTTCCATACAAAGTTCAGTTGAAGCATTTATTACATCCGGAGCAACGCTTGTATAAATTGTTCCATCTTCTACACGAATTGCTGCGGCTCCACCCCAATCGTTTGGATATCTTTGTTCAATTAACTGTTTCACCACATCATATAATTGTTGCTCAATATTCAATTTCTTTTCCTCATTTCTGCCCAAATTCAAGTTTTTTTATTTCGAAATATTCTTTCTTTTATCATGATAACATAAACAAAAAAATAGAATGAACTTTTAATTTCAAGCCATCTTTTTTGCCAAAAGGAACGTTTTTTTATAAAAAAGTTGAGATTAAAAATATATTATCTTAATTTTATCTTTTTTTAATAATTTGTTTATGGGCAATTTATAGTTGTTATTTATAATTCCTATATATAGCAGCTATTGATACTATAAATAAGAAATTTGAATGTGTAACACTTTGTATTCCATTAGCTGTAATCAAAATTTATAACATAAATTGCGCACATAGAATCTTCTTTTGAAAGAAAAGTGGTGTAATTCTTTGTTAAATGAAGGAAGGGTTTGGGAAGCTATGAATAAAACAATTTTAAAAACATGTATCATATCAGCAGTTTTAGGTGGAAGTCTATTAAGTGAAACGACTGGAGTGGTGAAAGCAGAAGAGATTACACCAAAAACGAATCATACTGGTGTATTTAAAGATGTTCCAAAGGGGCACTGGGCATATGAGGCGATTCAGCAATTAACAGACGAGAAAATCATTTTCGGCTATGATGATGGAAGATTTGGTTTTGGAGATAACGTGACACGCGAACAAGTTGCAGCTTTACTATATCGTTATTTTAATTTGGCAGAAGACAAAAATTATCAGAACCCATATGGAGACGTAAGTGAAGATTCGACAAGTTATATAAAGGAGATTTTGTCTTTAACAGAAATGGGCGTTTTTAAGGGTGACGAGCATGGGAACTTTAGACCGAAGGCTTCCTTAACGCGTGCAGAAATGGCACAAGTTCTTACAAATGCTTTTCATTTAAAGGCAAAGAGTGATCATACTTTTAATGACGTTTCAACGAACTCATGGGCAAGAAATGCAATTAGTGCTGTTCAAACAAATAATATTGCAAAAGGAGTAGGAGGAGGGAAATTTGCTCCAAGTATGGATGTGACGCGTGAACAGTACGCACAATTTTTATATAATGCAATACAAGAAACTAATCAAACTAAACAAACGAAAGGGCAACTACTAGCTAGCATACTTGGTGAAACAAATTGGCAAGGGACAAAAGTCTATGACAAAGATCATAATGATGTAACGAAAGAAAATCAAAATTTCATCGGGCTTGCAAAATATGATGCTAAAACGGCAAGGTATGAATTTTTTAATGCAAATACAGGAGAGAGTCGTAATGATAGCGGTACCTTTTTTATAACGAATGATGGAAAGAAAAGAGTGTTAATTTCTGAAACGCAAAATTATCAAGCAGTTGTTGAATTAACGCAATTAGATAAGGAGAAATTTACATATAAAAGAATGGGGAAAGATGTAAAAGGGAACGATGTAGAGGTGTTTGTTGAACATATTCCGTACCATGAAAAAGAACTTTCTTTCACGTGGCCTGATAAAAATTTAGAAAGCTCGACAGGTAAAATAGTTAAAGATGTTGATGGAGATGAAATTTTATCTAGTACACTATGGAACGGAACTGTGGTATTAGACGAACAAGGTAATGATGTAACAAAATATAACTCAAACTTAATCAGTCTAGCAAAATACGATAAAAATACAAATAAATACGAGTTTTTCAATGTGAATACAGGAGAAAGTCGTGGAGATTACGGTTTCTTTGATGTTGTACATGGTAATAAAATAAGAGCTCACGTTTCGTTAGGAAATAATAAATACGGTGCAGTTCTTGAACTTACAGAATTAAATAAAGAGAAATTTACGTATACAAGAATGGGGAAAGATGCGAATGGAAAAGATATAAAAATCTTTGTTGAGCACGAACCGTATACAGGTGGCCTAAAACCAAATTTCACAAAGTAAGATGTAAAAGAGTTGTTTATAGACAAAAAGATGCCTTCAGGCATCTTTTTGTCGTTTTAAAATGATTTTATGGGCAAACAATCATACATCTTTGTTCTTTTTTATTTATTTTCTTTATGCTCTTTGTATTCATGTACTTTTTCTTTCACATTACCAACCGTATCTTTAGCAGTGCCTTTTACCTTATCCCATTTTCCTTCAGCTTGTAATTTCTTATTGTCAGTTACTTTCCCGACAACTTCTTTTACTTCGCCTTTTACTTTATCAATAGCACCTTCTACTTTTTCTTTTAAACCATGATCATGTTTAGTCATACATTTCTCCTCCTTGTAGTTTGATTAGAATTCTCTTTTCATATTGCAAGTTGAATGATGTATCTAGCAATAGCGTAACAGATTTAGTTTGAATATTCAAATGATTAATAGAGTTGAAAAGGAATTGTCATAAAGTGTATAAAGTTGTAATGAGAAGAGAAAGGATGTTAATTATATGTTTTTGGCGGTCCAGATTGATTTTGTATAAGCGATCTTCATATGGGCACGTTCCATATTATTTTGACTGCTGCTACCGAATCTTGCTTGTCCGACTATTAAATGACAATTGGATTCAATAGCTGTCTCAATTCGTTTTTGAATTAATGCAGTGTGACAACCTTTACGCTGAAATTCTGGCAAAGTAGCAGAAGCAGCTAATGATGCGACACCCTTATTTATATACAGGACACCAATGCCCGCAGGAATGTTTTGAACTTCAGCTATGAAAAAATGCCATCCTGGTTTATTGTGGAGAATTTCGTTATTTTGGCGCACGCCATCTTTTGTAAAGGATGGCATGTTAAATCCACGTACATATATGTCTGCAAAAACATCAAACTCATTTTCTTTTAGTTTGCGTACTGAAATGTTAGAAGGAAGAAGGGACGGATCTTCTCGCGGTGTACTATATAAAGCGGTATGGAAGCTAGATTGATAAAAACCTTTTTGAGATAAGTATTGAAATAGTTCAGCTGTACCTTGCGCTGGTGTAATTTCAAAACGGCAAGGAATTTGTAGTGATTGATAATAAGAGAGAATCGCATCTATCTCATCTGTATTTGTAAAGGTAACGCCTTTTACTGTATTAAAAGCAGGACCAGCAATTACTTTTGATGAAAAGGCAGTGGCACTACCGAACTTTTTCACTTGTACCTGCATTGGATTTCCGTCCATTGCTTGTAATAGTGCTAATCTAGAAGAAAGCATATGTATTTCTGCGTTTTCAATTTCTTGTGCGGTATTGATTGTCATAATTGTACTCATGAGATTCCCCCGTCAATAAATATATTTCATAGTACATATACGATGTTTGTTCTGAGATTCCTGTTGAAATGTAAGAGAATAAGAGGTTTTTTGGAAGGGAAATGGAAGTGAACTGTCGAAGGGAGTAGAAACAGATTAAAGGTGGTGCTCTCATGAAACAGAAAGACGTGCAGACATGCTCTCATTGTGGTTCTCAAAATATAGGAGAAGGGGAGTTTGTCGGTTATGCACAAATACGGAAAAAGGAGACGATGTTCACATCTTCACCAGTAGATGCTTATATTTGTACAGATTGCGGGAATGTCCTTTTATTAAAAGTACGACATTATGAAAAGTTTAAGCAGAAGCCGTTATGATTATTGAAAAGTGTTTTTATTAAAGAAGCTAATAGGAGTAATATTTTACATATATATGAATATGCCTTATATAAAGAGATGACAACATATACTGTGTGGGATGCTTATTAATCGTTGCACAACATACAAAAATATATAGAAGAAATTGTGAATTAATATGAGAAAGAAAATTAGCCCTTCTTGGAATATTTCATATCGAAAACTCCTTTAAATGAATAAGGGAGTTTTTATTTTTTTGTAACAATAATTACCTTTAATTGTTATAATTTGTTATTGGAATGAAATGTTTTATTAATGTCATAATCGTAGAAGAAAACTAGCTAAATCGTATGAAAAACCGCTATATAACACAATCGCAACCGTAAGTTGACAAAGTGCAACCGCAGGAAGATAGAGATAAAGGCAATGTTTACATACAATTTAGGTAAGAAAACAAAGGGGGACACACACATATGGGATTTGGTGAAAAGCTTTTTAAATTAAGAAAGGAAAAGGGCCTTTCTCAAGAAGCATTAGCTGAGAAATTAAACACAACAAGGCAAGCAGTTAGTAAATGGGAAAATGGTCAAGGGTTTCCTGAAACTGAAAAATTAATAATGATTGGAAATGTATTCGAAGTATCTCTTGATTACTTATTAAAAGAAAATGCTGAACAAAGTAACGAAAAGGAAAATGGTTATTACGTAAGCAAGGAAATGGCAGAAGGGTATGTAGCGTATGGACAAAAAATTTCTAAATATATAGCGCTAGGATTTAGTTTACTCATTTTATCTACAATACCGTATTTATTATTTAAAGAAAATGCAACAATGTCGACATTCCTTGTCATTATTGTTGCTGTTCTTGGAATTGGAGCGATGATGGTACCTGTAACGATAGAAGAGAGTCGATACAATGTATTGAAAAAGGAAGAACTATTATTTGATCAAAACTTTCTAAAAGAATTCACAAAAAGATATGCGATTATTAAGAAAAAGTATGCTGCAGTAATGATTGTTGGATTTTGTTTTATAGCAGCAGGAGCGCTACCTTTTTTATTTGAGAAAAAGCATATCACTTCAGGAGAATTAGTCCAGTATCACCCTTATTGTGTTGTACTTATTGCTATTGGAGTTTATCTTTTTGTTCGTGTGTTAGGAGTATTAGAGGCGTATCGAATTTTAGTAGAAAATAAAGAATATAGTAATCGTCTTATTTTTAAACTGAAAAAGAAAGTGAGAGAAAAAGTGGATAATTTTTAATAAATGAAAACATACTTTTATGAAAAGTTAAGATAGGAGTGTAATGATGTCAAATCTTCTAGAAATTGAAAATTTAAGTAAATCATTTGGAAACAAAGTTGTTTTAAGAGATGTTTCCTTCAATGTGCCGTCTGGATCAATTGTTGGATTCATTGGTGACAATGGAGCAGGGAAATCAACAACCTTTAAAACAGTACTAGAATTAATTTCTAAAGATAGTGGTACAGTAAAAATATTTGGTGAAGAAAATATAAATAAAGATGCCAAGATTAAGGAAAAGATAGGAGTCGTATTTGATGCTATGAATCTACCGGCTCATCTTACGATAAAGCAACTAAACAAAGTTTTTGAAAAGATGTTTGAATCTTGGGATCAAGATAATTTTTATCGATTAGTTCATACTTTTTCTTTACCTACTAATGAGAAAGTAGGTAAATTCTCGCGTGGAATGTCCATGAAACTAACTATAGCTGTTGCGTTATCGCATAATGCAAAATTATTAATTCTAGATGAAGCGACGGGTGGTCTCGATCCTTCATCTAGAGAAGAGGTGTTAGAGGAATTAAAAAGTTTTGTGAGTAAAAGTAATGGTGGTATACTACTTTCTTCTCATATTATGAGTGATGTAGAAAAAATAGCTAGCCATCTTATCATTATAAAAGATGGAGAAATTTTATTGAACGAAGAAAAGGATAAAGTTTTGAAAAGTTACTCCATTGTAGACGTTGATGAAGAACAATTAGCTTTAATTAACAAAGATATAGTTGTGGCTAGAAGGAGACTTGGTTCATATTTCAATGTACTCGTATCAGATATATATAAATTACCAAGTGGTATTGCTCATAGAACCATCTCGATAGAAGAAATAAGTGTCTTATTAACGAGGAGTGAAAAATAAATGAGAGGTTTATTATTGACAAACTATTATCTAGTGTATCGAACTTTCTTTATGTTCATGGGAATAGCGATATTGGGAGCTGGATGCGTTTTTTATTTTGGTAATGCTTCAATGTACCGTTTAATTGCTACGTTTATTATCTTTTTTGCTGCAATTCCTGCACTTGAAGTTATTAAATATGAGAGTAAGTCAGGTTATGAAAAATATGTACTTACTTTACCGATTACTAGAAATAACATTGTACAAAGTCATTACCTTTTCTATTTTTTAGTTGTAATTATTGGTACTTTATTGTCGTATGGCATATTTTATATACATAGTTTCGTTTCAGATACACCAATTGATGATGGGATATTTAAGAGTGTTTCTTTAGGGACGTTCATCATCCTTAATGCCGGAGCAATAGCCTACCCACTTCTCTATGTTTTTGGAGCAGAAAAATCTGATGCTATTACAATTGGAGGCGCATGCGGGGGACTTGTTACTTATTTTGGATTACAAAGTGTAATTGGCTATCTAATAGAACAATTTCCAATATCAAATTTAAATTCATCTTTATATGCTTCCATTCTATATACAATATTTGGCGTTATCATATATATCTTTTCTTTTGTTATTTCGGTATTTATATATCGTAAGAAGGAATTTTAGCATATCTTCTCTTAGTATTTTCTGAATTATTTCCAAAGAAATAATTCAGAAAATACAGAAAAATGTCGTGATTATTTGTAGAAGTCTGTTATAATAAACGAAAAATGAAAACGCTTTAAAGGGGGATATAACCAATATGATGATGAATGTACCGCTAACAATTAGTTCTATGATGGAAAGAGCAGAAAAACTGTTTTCGAAGAAAGAAATTGTTTCACGGACACATGACACAGTTACGACATTAACGTATAAGCAGTTAGGTGAAAGAACGAGAAGGCTTTCCAGTGCGTTAAAAAAATTAGGAATTAAAGAAGGCGAGCGTATAGGAACGTTAGCGTGGAATCATCATCGACATGTGGAAGCGTATTTTGCTATTCCTGGTATTGCTTCCGTTTTGCACACAATTAATATTCGTTTATCTCCTCAACATATTTCATACATTATTCAGCATGCAGAAGATCGAATTCTACTTATTGATGAAGATCTCGTACCGCTCATTGAAAATATTCAATCACAATTATCAACTGTACAAGCTTACATTATTATGACTGATAAAGATGAAATTCCAAATACTACGCTAGAACCTGTATATCATTATGAAAAACTATTAGAAGAAGGCGATCCAAATTTCCAATTTGTAAAAGATATTGATGAAAATACACCTGCTGGTATGTGTTATACGTCAGCGACTACAGGAAATCCAAAAGGTGTTGTATATACGCATCGTAGTACTGTACTGCATTGTATGGCACTCGGTTTAGCAGATACAGCTGCTTTATCGGAAAGTGATGCGGCGATGGCTATTGTACCGATGTTCCATGTGAATGCTTGGGGACTACCTTTCGCAGCTACTTGGTTTGGATCAAAACAAGTGCTTCCAGGACCGATGTTTACGCCAAAAATTTTATTAGAAATGATTCAAGCTGAAAAAGTGACGTTAGCTGCTGGTGTGCCGACAATTTGGCTTGGTGTATTACAAGAGTTAGAAAATAATAGTTACGATTTATCTAGTATGACGAGAATACTATGTGGTGGTGCAGCTGCACCGAAGAGTGTTATTAAAGCATTTGAACAGAAACATAATGTTCCGTTCATCCATGCATATGGTATGACCGAAACAAGCCCACTCGTAACACTTGCACGTTTAAAAAGTTATGAAACAGAATTATCGTATGAAGAGCAATTAGAAATTAGATCAAAGCAAGGGTATCTTGTCCCTGGTGTAGAGATGAAAGTAGTCGGTACAAATGGTGAAGTGAAGTGGGATGGTACGGAGATGGGAGAACTATGTTTACGAGCGCCGTGGATCACTGCAAGCTATTATAACGATGAGCGTACTGTCGAAGGTTTTCGCGATGGGTGGTTATATACTGGTGATGTTGTCACAGTGGACGAGGAAGGCTGCGTGAAAATTGTGGACCGTACGAAAGATGTGATTAAAAGTGGAGGCGAGTGGATTTCTTCAGTAGACCTTGAAAATGCTTTAATGGCACATGATGCTATATTTGAAGCAGCTGTCGTTGCTGTTCCTCATCCGCAGTGGCAAGAGCGCCCTGTTGCCTGCGTCGTTCAAAAGAAAAATAGTACAGTTACGAAAGAGGAAATATATGAGTTTTTAAAACCACAGTTTGCGAAGTGGTGGTTACCAGACGATATTGTATTTATGGAAGAAATACCGAAAACATCTGTTGGGAAGTTTTTAAAACAAGCGCTTCGGAAAGAACTTGAGCATTTGCATAGAGAGAAATAAGTGAATTTTTATTTGTAAACTTAAATGAATTGACGGTTGACAAAAGAAAGGCGGAAAGATAATATAATTTTTGTGATATGTTATCTAAAAACAATTTTAAGTTTACAAATGGGAGAAGCAAATATGAATACAAAAAACTTAGTTTTCGTCGCTTTATTTAGTTCTATTATGGGAGTGTTAGGGTTAATACCTCCAATTGCTCTTTCTATTACACCAGTTCCAATTACATTGCAATCACTCGGTGTTATGCTTGCTGGTGGGTTGTTAGGATCACGTCTAGGTGCATTAAGTCAGCTTATTTTCTTACTTATTGTAGGAGTAGGAGCACCATTACTTGCTGGTGGACGCGGTGGCCTTAGTGTATTTGTTGGGCCAAGTGCAGGATATTTACTTGGTTATATCGTTGGAGCGTTTGTCATTGGTTATTTAATTGAGCGTTTACGTGAAGTTTCTATAATAAAGGTATTATGTATTAATATAATTGGTGGTATTTTCGTAGTTTATGTATTTGGTATTATTGTACAAGCTTTCGTAATGGATATTTCTGTATGGGAAACGATGAAAGTAAGTGTCGTATTTTTACCAGGTGATTGTATAAAAGCGATTATAGCAGCAATTCTTGTAACGAAATTACATCGTTCATTGAAACATATTATTACGCCTGCTCTAAAGAGTGGGAAATATACAAATGCAGGATAAGAAAGAGAAGAAACACGTTAATTACGTGTTTCTTTTTGTTATTTTGTAAAGAAAGGACGTCTCAAATGGGGATTACAAAAGAATATAAACAGCATGTCTCTTCACAAGCTAATAAAATAGCAATAAAGGAAAATGATCGAGTTTTAACATATAAAGAGTGGTTTGAGTCAGTGTGTAAAGTAGCAAATTGGTTGAATGAAAAAGAGTCAAAGAATAAAACGATAGCGATTGTATTAGAAAATAGTATAGAGTTTTTACAACTATTTGCTGGTGCTGCTATGGCCGGATGGGTTTGTGTGCCATTAGATATAAAATGGAAAAAGGATGAGCTAAAGGAAAGACTAGCAATCAGTAATCCGGATATGATTGTGACAGAGCAATATAAGTTAAATGATCTATTGGATGAAGAAGAAAGGGTAATTGAAATTGATGAATGGAAAAGAATGATAGGAGACTATCTCCCTACGTATCATCCTGTAGAAAATGTACAACATGCTCCTTTTTATATGGGATTTACGTCAGGATCAACTGGGAAGGCAAAAGCATTTTTACGTGCGCAACAATCGTGGGTTCATAGTTTCGATTGTAATATACATGACTTTCATATGAAAGAAGAAGATTCTATTTTAATAGCTGGGACGCTCGTTCATTCTCTTTTTTTATATGGTGCAATAAGTGCATTATATGTAGGAGAAACGGTACACATTATGAGAAAGTTTATTCCAGATCAAGTACTGGATAAGTTAGAAACGGAACGTATTTCGGTCATGTATACAGTTCCTACAATGCTTGAATCTTTATATAAAGAAAACAGAGTAATAGAAAATGAAATGAAAATTATTTCGTCAGGAGCCAAATGGGAAGCTGAAGCGAAAGAAAAAATAAAGAGTATATTCCCTAATGCGAAAAAATACGAATTTTACGGTGCATCGGAGTTAAGCTTTGTAACAGCGCTAGTTGATGAAGAGAGTAATAGAAGGCCAAATTCAGTAGGGAAATCTTGCCACAATGTGCAAGTGCGAATATGTAATGAAGCAGGAGAAGAAGTACAGAAAGGTGAGATAGGAACTGTTTATGTGAAAAGTGATCAGTTTTTTATGGGATACATATTAGATGGGGTTTTAGTTCCAGAGTTGACTGCAGATGGCTGGATGACAGTGCGAGATGTAGGTTATGAAGATGAAGAAGGCTTTATTTATATTGTCGGTAGAGAGAAGAATATGATTTTATTTGGAGGAATTAATATTTTCCCAGAAGAAATAGAAAGTGTATTACATGAACATCCAGCTGTTGATGAAATAGTTGTAATTGGTGTGAAAGATAGTTACTGGGGTGAAAAACCTGTCGCCATCGTAAAAGGAAGTGCTACGAAGCAACAATTAAAAAGTTTTTGCTTACAACGATTATCCTCATTTAAAATACCGAAAGAGTGGCATTTTGTAGATGAAATACCGTATACAAATAGCGGAAAAATCGCTCGTATGGAAGCAAAAAGTATCATTGAAAATCAGGAGAAAATATATGAATAGAGCAGTTATTGTAGAAGCGAAAAGGACACCTATTGGTAAGGAGAATGGGATGTTAAAAGACTATGAAGTTCAGCAATTAGCAGCACCGCTTCTTACATTTTTAAGTAAAGGAATGGAGAGAGCGATAGACGATGTCATATTAGGGAATGTTGTTGGGCCAGGAGGGAATGTTGCGAGATTATCTGCTTTAGAAGCAGGGCTTAGTCATCATATTCCGGGTGTAACGATTGACCGACAATGTGGTGCCGGATTGGAAGCGATTCGCACCGCATGTCATTTTATTCAAGGCGGAGCAGGTAATTGTTATATTGCAGGAGGAGTAGAGAGTACAAGTACGTCACCTTTTCAAAATAGAGCACGATTTTCACCAGAAACAATAGGCGATCCTGATATGGGAGTAGCGGCTGAATATGTTGCAGAACGTTATAACATCACGAGAGAAATGCAAGACGAGTATGCTTGCCTCAGCTACAAACGAACACTGCAAGCGTTAGAAAAAGGATATATACATGATGAAATATTGTCTTTTAATGGATTGTTAGATGAGTCTATAAAGCCAGAAATGAATTATGAACGAATCATTAAAAGAACTAAACCCGCATTTCTACAAAATGGTACAGTAACGGCAGGGAATTCATGTGGTGTAAACGACGGGGCGTGTGCAGTTCTTGTAATGGAAGAGCGGCAAGCTCGAAAATTAGGATACAAGCCTATTCTTCGTTTCGTTTGTAGTGCTGTAGTTGGAGTGGAACCCAACCTTCCGGGGACCGGTCCAATATTTGCGGTGAACAAATTACTAAACGAAAGGAATATGAAAGTAGAGGACATCGATTATTTTGAAATAAATGAAGCATTTGCTTCAAAAGTTGTAGCTTGTGCAAAGGAGTTACAAATTCCATATGAAAAATTAAATGTAAATGGTGGTGCAATTGCACTCGGCCATCCGTACGGTGCATCTGGGGCTATGCTTGTAACACGTTTGTTTTATCAGGCGAAACGAGAGCGTATAAAATATGGAATCACGACATTAGGAATAGGGGGCGGAATAGGGCTTGCTTTATTATTTGAGAAAGTAGAAGACTAGCGAGGTATTAACTGTACTATGATTAATAGGGGATAATTAGTTCAATATATGAGTTAATATCCGCTCTTAGTAACTATAAAACAAACAAATATTATTCTATATTTTGGGGTTACCTGAGGTTGAATTTGTAAGCTTGAGCCTCAGATTATTGGTATAATGTAGTAATATGGGTGGAAGGTGGAAAAGCTGATATTAGTAAATTGAGCATACAAATTTGATATGCATCCAGATAAGTATTAACAACATTTCTCTCTCTGAACATAAAACTATACACATATTATGCTAGATAATATAGGCGTTATTCTTATTATATTGCTCTAAAATAATCAAACCAGTTTATTTGAAGAAAGGAATGGGGATATGAACATTGGTGAACGGATTCGACAAATACGTATACATAAAGAATTCACGCAAGGGGAAGTAGTATCAGGGGTATGTTCTATAACTTATTTAAGTAGAATTGAAAATGGACAAATTAAACCTTCAAATTCTGTTTTAAAAAAAATCGCTAAAAATCTAGATATTGATTACAACTTTCTTGTAGGTGCAGATTATGAGGATATTGAAGCTAAGATTCTTGAAATATGTAATAGGTATAAAAATGATAATGTTATAAACTCTAAAGACTTATCATCTTTAGAGTTATATGTTCGCGATACAGACTCTATTCTCTTATTATTAAAGGCCTATGGTGTTCTAATATACTACCATTCTCGAAATAATAACTTATTACATGTAGCAACGATTGTAAATGAGGCTTCGCAAGTACTTCCAAATCAAGTAGCCTCCCTGTATACTCAAGACTTTATATATTATTTAATGGCTCGAGGTTATTATTTTTCTAATAAACAAGACTATATGACTGCAAATGAAATTTATATGCAGACAGAGAGTTTACTTGGTCTAGATGAAACTAGGCTACACGCTGATATATATTATAATCTAAGTCTAACAAATCAAAGTCTTTATAAAGATCAAACGATTAGTCGTTTGTATGCTAAAAAAGCCTACAGATTGTATGAAAAATTAAATGTAGAAAATCAAGTAATAAACATTCTTATAATCATTGCACTACAATATCAAAAAGATAATCTACCCGAGAAAGCTCTTGAATCTTTAAAACAAGCAGAAATTAAAGCAGAGGTTAGTGCTAATCCCATGTATTTACCTTTGATTGCATATAATTATGGGAAAATATATCAAGGATTAAAAGATTACACCAATTCTATTAAATACTATGAAAAAAGTTTACAGACTAGCAATCTCTATCCAGATCAAGCTCAAAAAATATACGCAGTAAGAAACTTAATAGAAATTTATATAGAATCTAAAGACTGGAAAATTGTTAATAAACTGATGGATGATGCATTAGAAATGTTATCAATTTCTGATATGCCACACGCATATGTTGAAATATATGGACTGAAGGGGAAAATATCCAAATTAAGGGGCGATAATCATGGATATGAGAAAAATATGCAAAAAGCTATTGAAATGGGCCTAGAAAAAAAGCAATACCCTTTAGTTCGTGAACTCGCTACTGAACTAGGAAACTATTTTTATGATAATCGTGCCTATAAAATGTCAGCAAAGTACTTGAAAATATCCAGTCAACTCCCCACTTAAGCTACGCTTAAGTGGGCTTTCTTATGTATTGATCTAATAGGAAATTAACGCCAGTAAAACTAATATGTTTATAACGCTTCCATTCAAGTACATTACTTTCGTCAAATATCTAGTTAGGGGAGTACAACTTTCCTATATTTCAAAATAAGTAAAATACCAAGTTTAAAACAATTGATAATTAGCTAAAAATTTAATGGAATTTTACTAATTGTTATTAACATAAATGAACATGTATATTTTAAGTACAGAAATTCAAACAGTAAGGAGGTACTTATTCAATTGATTTTGATAATGATTATTTTGTTCGTTTAAAAGATATAAATATTCAAGACTTGAAGGCAGGAATAGGTGAACCATTAGGGCCATTAGCTATCGGATATATGATAAATCGAAACGAAAGTATCCGATTTATGTACCAAAGATTAAAAGAAGCAAACTACAGAATGTAAGTTAGGCTTACAAAAGAAATTGCATATACATGGAGAGTTAGAAGAACAAATTAAGTTATCATTTAATTTCAAGAAAATAATGATGTCTTTAAACGTCTTACAATGGATGAAAAAGACAGTATTTAAGCAAATTCAGATGATATGAACAAAAAAATTGATGGCACTGAAGATACAATGCAGCAGACCTTACTTAATAAATAAGAAAGAGGGATACATATGAAACGAAACGAAACGGGAACTAAGCGAGAAATAGTAAGATATACGGGGGGGATTGCTATACTTATATTATTGATATCCTTTATATATCAATGGAAAAATGGTTTAGAGGTTGATACTACTGAAAACTTCAGTCTGGCATTAATTGTTGCCATTTTCCTGTCTAGTTTTATTCCCGAAAGAAAAAGAGATAGTTAAATAATTGAATAGGAAATTGAGATCTATTTCTCAATTTCCTATTTATACAAATGTAAATTCAAAATAAGAGATAAATGCTTAATATCGGTGATTACATACTTGAATAACAAATAATTCTTATTCAATATTTAATTATCTTTTAAAGTTTTTTAGATTTAGG
Organism: Bacillus cereus group sp. MYBKT111-2; assembly: GCF_051915205.1. NCBI lineage: Bacteria > Bacillati > Bacillota > Bacilli > Caryophanales > Bacillaceae > Bacillus > Bacillus cereus group sp. MYBKT111-2. Next base: position 518,926 of record NZ_JBQAEG010000003.1, on the reverse strand, counting down.
TCTTGATAGTAGTGCTATTAGTTTTCTACTTTTTGAGGAACATAAGCATTGCTACCAGGTTTTGCTTTTATTTCATTCCAAGCAGCGATCGCATCAGCTTTTGATTTTCCTTTGTTATTTGGATCTTCGAAAAAGTCGCGAGTGAAACGATTGTATTCAAACTGCGCGCTGATAGTTGTTTTATATGTAGGGTCTTTTTTTCGTTCGTTTTCTTCATACCAAAACGTTATCGCATCTTCATATGTTTTTCCAATATTCTCTTTAAAAAACTTTTGAAGAGCTACTGTAAAGCGGAATTTTGTTCCGATTTTTTCTTTAAAAAAAGCACGAACATCTTCGCTACAGCGGTGATTGTTAGTAATAATCGTTTGAAGAGAAAGGTCTTTATAAGAGAGGGAAGTTTTACTCGCTTTTGGACCAGAGCTGTTTTTTAATATTTTACCAGTATGTAAATAATGGGAGATACGATTGGCTATTTCAATCTTAGAGCCACTAGCTGGCAACCCATGCTCACGACAAAATGTTTGCAGTTCTTCTTTTAACCAATAATAGTTTTGGAAATCTTCAAGTGATATAGACTTTGTTAAAGGTGGACGCATGAATGTAACAACTTCTTTCTTCCATATTTTTCTTTAATTATAAAACGTACGTTCTTTTTATGGAAGGATTAATTTGTAAATATAATGGGAAGAGGAGATTACATATGGAAAATGTAATGCAAGTTCGTGTTACTGGAATTTTAATTGAAGATGAAAAAGTATTGCTAGTAAAGCAAAAAATTGCTAATCGGAATTGGTCTTTACCTGGAGGAAGAGTGGAGAATGGTGAAATGTTAGAGGAAGCAATGATTCGAGAAATGAGAGAAGAGACAGGGTTAGAAGTTAACATTCAGAAGCTACTCTATGTTTGTGATAAACCAGATGCACGCCCGTCTTTATTACATATAACGTTTTTGCTTGAAAGGATTGAAGGTGAAATTATGCTACCTTCTAACGAGTTTGATCATAATCCGATTCATGATGTGCAAATGGTGCCAATTAAAGATTTAAGCTATTATGGTTTTTCGGAAACTTTTATCAATCTTATAAGTGAAGGTTTTGTAAATGCAGGGAGTTATCAAGGTTTGAAACAAAATATAGGTCTGTAAATATAGTGGAAGGATAGCCGTTCGCTATCCTTCATAACATGTTTTACACTGCTGACTGTAAAGAAGAAACAAGTTGATTTAAAAACTCATCCCCAGTCATAATCGCTTTCCCACCGCCACGAGCACTTTTTTTATTTCCGCCACCTTTTCCTTCAATTGCAGGAAGTGCATCTTTTAAAAGAGCATTCATATCAAGCGTGACTGTTTTTCCACAAGCAAGAATACATTGTAATTTGTCCTCGTTTTCAATAACGAAATATGTAATGGCATGCTCTTGTTGTTCTGTAATAATAGCGGATAGCTTTGCGATTTCTTGCATAGAACGATTTGTAAACACTTTAGAAATAAGTATGCCAGCATGTATTTTGGTAGGTTGTTGAAGTAGTTCGTTTGCCTCTGCATATAATAATTTTTCATTCATTGTTTGCATAGCTTTTTCGGTTTCTTTTTGAGAAGTTAGAAGCTGTGCTACCTTTACTGGAATATCAGCTTCGCTACTGTTTAATTGTTTAGAAACATCCTTCATAATTTGTTGTTGTTGTCCCATTAATTTAAGTGTGCGCCAGCCAGCGATAAACGTTAGTCGTATTCCACCTCTATTGCGTTCCCATCCTAGTACTTGAATAGGACCTACTTCACCTGTGCGTTTCGGATGAGTTCCACCACAGCCGTTATAATCAAAGTTTTCGATCATAACAACGCGTATATTTTCTGTCATAGTCGGTTCTTTGCGAAGTGGTAATGTTTTCGCTTCTTCTAAGTTCATCCATTTAATAAGAATTGGATGGTTTTCAAAAACAATATTGTTCGCAATTTGCACTGCTTTTTCAACCGTTTCATTAGGGAGATTTTCCGCTTCTAAATCGATTGTTACTATTTCTTTTCCAAGATGGAATCCAATAGTAGGTATGTTAAAATAATCCCAAAAAGCAGCAGATAAAATGTGCTGAGCTGCATGTTGCTGCATATGATCAAAACGACGCTCCCAATTAATTTTACCTTCTACTTCTTCTGTATGTAATTGTTCTGCAATGAAGTGGTGGATTTCTTCGTCGACTTCTTCAACACCAAGTACAGCAATGCCATTTAAAGTTCCAGTATCATGGGGTTGCCCGCCACCTGTTGGGTAAAATGCCGTTTCGTTTAAAATAACGTATAAGTTACCGTCTTTATCATAATCTTGCTTTATAACTTTTGTAGTAAAGTCTTGCTTATAAGCGTCAGTGTAATATAATTTTTGCTCCAATTTTCTTTCTCCTCTCGCATTAACTAGTTTCATTGTAAAGCAATTGAAATTCGTTTCCTAATATTTCAGAAGAAAGAAGCCTTTTTTAGAATTTTCTTGCTATAATAAGAAAAAGAAAATGCGGGGGTGGAATGAATATGTTGTATGAAAACGGCGTAGATAAATTGCTTAGTTTAAGCAAAAATATTTCTGAATTGTATCGAGAGTTAAACGAAATGACCCGGATTTTAACGGATTGTAACCGCGAAAGTGTGAAGTTTGATCGGTTATATGTAAAAGAGTTACTGTGGAAGAAAGAAGATGTAATAGAGAAATATGACCAGCTACTTGTGCAACTTTGTATAAATGAATGCTTTGATTTAAAAAGTGTCATTACAGGGGAATATAAGTATACATATGAAGAAGTAGAAAACATCGTTTTACAATTTAATGAAAAGTATAATGTCGCAATTTTAATTAAAGATGTTTGTAAAGAATTACAGTTTACATATGGCATAGATATGGATATAACGAGAACAACGCGGGTATCAACAGCTCAAGTATAAAAAGGGAAAAGAAAGCAGATCCTTTGCTTTCTTTTTTTATGTGATAACAGGGAGAGTAGGTTTTTAAGATGAAGGGGAAGTTACAAAATATTCATCCGTTAGGAATGACAATTATAATCGGGACTTTATTTGCGAGGTTCGCCACGTCAATGAGTATTCCTTTTTTAGCAATTTATTTAACGACTGTTAAAGGCGTATCAGCTGGAATGACGGGTGCTATTATTGGAACGAGTGCACTTGTTGGAGTGTTTGCTAGTTTTATCGGAGGGAATTTATCTGATCGATTCGGTCGAAATATGATTCTAATATGGTCCATGATCGTTTGGGTATTTGTATTCATAGGATTTTCACTTGCAGATCATGTTTTAAGTTTCTTTTTATTAAATGCTTTAAATGGATTATGTAGGTCCTTTTTTGAACCGACGTCAAGAGCGTTATTATCAGATTTAACGAAACCAGAGTATCGTTTACTCGTATATAATTTGCGTTACGGTGCAATCAATGTTGGAGTAGCGATTGGGCCACTTGTCGGATTACAGATTGGAAGCGCAAAATCAACAATTCCTTTTTTAGTAGCAGCTGGAGTATATATTCTATATACAGTTATACTAGCGTTCCAATTTAAGAAATATCCAGTGGAACAAAAGAAAATCAATAAAGAAAAGCCTGTTACAATGCTAAATGCGCTGCGTATATTACGAAAGGATGTCGTATTTTTAGTTGCGTTAGTTGGTATTATTTTGAGTAATTGTGGTTTTTCTCACTTAACGACGACAGTATCACAATATTTTGCAAATGCACATATATTCCAGGATGGAGTGAAATTATTTTCATATATGTTAGTATTAAATGCGATTGTTGTAGTCGTAATTCAATATCCTGTTATTCAAATGTGTAAAAAGTATACACCATTAGCATCCATTATGGTTGGAACTTTATTTGTGAGCGGGGGATTATTTGGATTTGGAATAGTAGAATCTATGCTAGGTGCTGCTATTTGCACAATTATTTTTACAATTGGAGAAGTCTTAATGTTTTCGATGACGGATGTATTTATTGATGATATAGCTGTTGCGCATCTAAAAGGAACGTACTTTGGAGCAATGGGCTTTTCAGGAATTGGAGCAGTAATTGGTCCATGGTTTGGGGGCGTACTTCTCGATTACTACGGGTACCAAAATGGATTTAGTGTCTTTTCAGCGCTAGCTATATTTTCAACTGTAGCATTTCCTGTACTTTTAGTTACAAAAGGTTTATTGAAAAAAAGATATGATAGAAATTCTAATATGGAAGTACATGCGAAATAAAATAAGCCCCAGTAGACGACTGGGGCTTATTTTTGTATTTATTTTAATTCTCAATTTGAAAAAGAACTTTTTCCTCATGTTTATGAGCTACTTCGTTTTTGGAAATATGAATGGCTAAATATCCATTCTCTAAGCAGGCTAGCATCTTTTTATAAATAATATTATCGGGTAAAGGAATGATCCTCTGCAAAGAAATATTTTTATGAAGTATGCAAATGTTTAGGCCTGTCTTCATCTTTTTAATGACTACATTTTGTTCTGTCACATTTGGTACATCTGTTTCCAAAATGTATTCTTGTTCCGTTTCACAAAGGTCAATATGAATTTGATTTGGGAAACTAAAGTTGCTACAAGAATCAGAACAAAACTGATCCATCCATTCTTCGAAACCATCAACATGAAAAAGACAATCCTTCTTTTTCTTGCCCATGTAAGACACCCTCCGTAAAATCTCAATTCATACTATGTTATGCATGAATGAAGTAGGGGTGAAGAATAAATGGAAAAATATAAATATTGTATGTGGAAAAGGTAGCTAGTGTGCACTTTTTGTGTTACATATCATGATGCGCATGATGTTTTTGGCGTGAATGGTTACGATTTTTTACTTTATGAGATCCGCTTAACGGTTCAGGTTGTCCCTTTTTCTCTTTCGCTTCACGATTGTTTTTTCCCATTGTATGTGACACCTCCTCTTTCTCTTTAGAATGAGAGAAGTTTGCAAATTTATACGAGAATGTTTTTAGAAAAAAAGGTAAAGATAATTGGGACTAACTATTATGGAAAGGGGATTGTATAATGCCATATCATAAAGATAAACAACAAGCTTTTCAAGCGGCGCAGCAAGGTGTTACACAAGCAGAAAATGCATTTAACAACATTGTAAAAAATGATCCAAACTACGGTCATGATTTAAAAGAATTACGCCAAGAGGTTCAGGAAGCCTATGAACAGATTCAAAATGCACTAGAAGTAGCTTCGGAAACACAACGCCCACAACTTGAGCAATACGAAAATAATCTTCAAAATATTATGCAGCATGTAGATCAATTAGAAAAGTAAATGAGGTTGTTGTGTATTCGACAACCTCTTACTTTAACGAATATTATGCGAAAACAGAAAGTTTTTCTACTCATTTTTTCTTTATTATGTGCAGTACATATATTTCAAGTTGAAAAAGTGGAAGCGAAAATGTTGCTCAGAAAAGAGCTAGAACCAACTGGCTATGTAACATGGGAAGTACCTAATAATGAAAAGATTATTGCTATTACATTTGATGATGGACCGGATCCAACTTATACACCACAAATTTTAAATTTATTGCGCCAATATAAAGCAGAAGCGACATTTTTTATGATTGGATTTCGAGTTCAGCGTAATCCATATTTAGTGAAACAAGTGTTAAAAGAGGGGCATGAAATTGGAAATCATACGATGAACCATTTGTATGCAAGTAATTCATCGGATGAAAAATTAGAAAATGATATTTTAGATGGAAAGAAATTTTTCGAAAAATGGGTGAAAGAGCCTTTGCTATTCCGTCCTCCTGGCGGTTATATTAACGATGCTGTATTTAAAACAGCGAAAGAAGCTGGTTATCAAACGGTTCTATGGTCGTGGCATCAAGATCCACGTGATTGGGCAAATCCAGGGGTTGAATCCATTGTAAATCATGTAGTGAAACATGCTAAAAGTGGCGATATAGTATTGCTACATGATGGAGGAAATAATCGTAGTCAAACAGTAGCAGCACTAGCAAAAATATTACCTGAACTGAAAAAGCAGGGCTATCGATTTGTAACGGTTTCTGAATTGTTACGTTATAAACATTAGAAAAAATCCCAAAAGGTGAATGTTCCTTTTGGGATTTTTCGTTACTGGTTCTTTTTGCGTTTCTTATTATTTTGTCGTTCTGCAGCAGTTAAGTTTTCATTTGCAAACTCTTCGTTATAACCAGCACCTTGTCCTTGTGCAGATGCTGCATTCATTCCTGAAATAGTATGATTTGCTTTTCTTTTACCCATTTTATTTCACCTCTATAACTTTTTTTGTAAGTTGCATGATGAGCAGTTCATAGTATGTATGAACTGTAAAGAAAGCGCTAATAGAGCACTTTACTTTATGGTAATAGTATTCATAAGGAACATGAACACTATTCAAATTTAGAAACATAAAGAAAACTTATGATAATCTATAAGTTTCTTATTATTTACTTATTTAGAAAGTTGTAATAAGATATTATCGTAAGGTATTGAAAAGTTTGTCTACATTTTATATTCAGACAACTTAGTCACGTTTAACAGGGGGGAAACATAATGGTCAAACATAATCCATTTCAATCACGTGCAACTTTTGAAGTAGATGGAAAAACGTATCATTATTATGATTTGAAAGCGCTTGAAAATGCAGGGGTTGGCAACGTATCTCAATTACCATATTCCGTGAAAGTTTTACTTGAATCAGTACTTCGTCAAGTGGACGGACGTGTAATTACAGAAGAGCATGTTACAAATTTAGCGAAATGGGGAACGAAAGATGTGCAAGATATCGATGTTCCATTTAAACCATCTCGTGTAATTTTACAAGATTTCACTGGTGTTCCAGCTGTTGTTGATTTGGCTTCGCTTCGTAAAGCAATGGCAGACATGGGTGGGGATCCTGATAAAATTAATCCGGAAATTACTGTAGACCTTGTAATTGATCACTCTGTACAGGTTGATAGAGCGGGTACGGCAGACGCGCTTGCATTCAACATGGACTTAGAGTTTAAACGTAATGAAGAACGTTATAAATTTTTAAGCTGGGCACAAAAGTCATTTGATAACTACCGTGCAGTTCCACCAGCTACAGGTATTGTACACCAAGTAAACCTTGAATATTTAGCACCAGTTGTTCATGCTGTGAAAAATGCTGAAGGTGACTTAGTTGCATACCCAGATTCGTTAGTTGGAACAGACTCACATACAACAATGATTAATGGTATCGGTGTTCTTGGATGGGGCGTTGGTGGTATTGAAGCAGAAGCAGGAATGCTTGGACAGCCTTCATACTTCCCAGTACCTGAAGTAATCGGAGTGAAATTAACTGGTACACTTCCAAGTGGTACTACAGCAACTGACGTTGCATTAAAAGTAACGCAAGTATTACGCCAAAAAGGTGTAGTTGGTAAGTTCGTTGAGTTCTTCGGTAATGGACTAAAGAGCATGCCTTTAGCTGACCGTGCAACAATTTCAAACATGGCACCAGAATATGGCGCAACTTGTGGATTCTTCCCAATCGATGATATTTCATTAGAATACTTACGTTTAACAGGTAGAGATGAAGAGCAAATTCGCGTTGTTGAAGAATACTGTAAAGCGAACGGCTTATTCTATACAGCAGACAGCAAAGATCCAATTTACACTGATCTTGTTGAAATTGATTTAAATACAATTGAATCTAACCTTTCTGGACCGAAACGCCCACAAGATTTAATTCCACTTTCAGATATGAAAGATGCGTTCCACAAAGCTGTTGTAGCACCAGTTGGAACACAAGGACTTGGATTTAATGAGCAAGAGTTCGATAAAGAAGTGAAGGTTACATTAGAAGATAAAGAAGTAACGATGAAAACAGGTGCAATTGCAATCGCTGCAATTACAAGCTGTACAAATACATCAAACCCATACGTATTAATTGGAGCAGGTTTAGTTGCGAAAAAAGCAATTGAAAAAGGCCTTGTAGTACCTGAGTACGTAAAAACATCATTAGCACCAGGATCTAAAGTTGTTACAGAGTACTTAGATAAGTCTGGTTTAACAACATATTTAGATCAATTAGGTTTCCAAACAGTTGGTTACGGCTGTACGACTTGTATCGGTAACTCTGGTCCATTAGCGCCAGAATTAGAAGAAGCAATCGCAGCAAACGACTTATTAGTAACATCTGTTTTATCTGGTAACCGTAACTTTGAAGGTCGTATTCATCCACTTGTAAAAGCGAACTATTTAGCATCACCACCACTTGTTGTGGCATATGCACTTGCAGGTACTGTTGATATTGACCTGAAAAATGATGAAATTGGTAAAGATGCAAATGGTAATGCTGTATACTTCAACGATATTTGGCCATCAGCTAAAGAAATTGAAGATGTAGTTCAAAGCGTTGTTACATCTGAGCTGTTCAAGAAAGAATATGCACAAGTATTTAATAGCAATGAGCGTTGGAATGAAATCCAAACTTCAAACGAAGCTTTATATACTTGGGATAATGATTCAACATACATTCAAAACCCACCATTCTTTGAAGGTTTATCTAAAGAACCAGGTGAAGTTGAAACGTTATCAGGCTTACGCGTAGTTGGTAAATTTGGTGACTCTGTAACGACAGACCACATTTCACCAGCAGGTTCAATCGGTAAGCATACACCAGCTGGACGCTACTTATTAGAAAACGGCGTACAACCAGTTGACTTTAACTCTTACGGTTCTCGTCGTGGTAACCATGAAGTTATGATGCGTGGTACATTCGCGAACATCCGTATTAAAAACCAAATCGCACCAGGAACAGAAGGCGGATATACAACATACTGGCCGACTGGTGAAGTAACATCAATCTATGATGCTGCTATGAAATATAAAGAAGATGGCACAGGCCTTCTAGTTGTTGCTGGTAAGGATTACGGTATGGGAAGTTCTCGTGACTGGGCTGCAAAAGGTACAAACTTATTAGGTATTAAAGCAGTAATCGCAGAAAGCTTCGAGCGTATTCACCGCAGTAACTTAGTGTTAATGGGTGTATTACCACTTCAATTTAAAGATGGCGAAAGTGCTGAAACATTAGGTCTTGTTGGTAACGAGTCATTTGAAATTCAAATCGACAAAACAGTTAGACCACGAGATCTTGTAAAAGTAGTTGCAACTGATTTAGATGGCAACGAAAAACAATTTGAAGTAGTAGCTCGTTTCGATAGTGAAGTAGAAATTGACTACTACCGTCACGGTGGTATTCTGCAAATGGTTCTTCGTGAGAAAATCGAAGAGTCTAAAGTGTCGAACTAAATAATTAAAATGAACGATAAGGAAGCTAACAACTGTTAGCTTCCTTATTTTATGGAAAGGGATGAAACCATTTGGTTTCATCCCTTTCTTTTTACTATAAAAATGGAGGGAATACTATGAAAGAATATAAAAGAATTTTGTTACCGTTACAGAAAGAAAAAATATTAGTAATAGCAGCTGTATGCAGTGGGGTTTTTGCAGCTATTTTAAATCTATCCCGTCCACTATTCATGGGACTAATTGTAGATAACCTAATTCAACGAGAGCTGAAGGGAGCGTATTTTTACATTACTTTGTTTACAGTTACCCGCTTATTGATGTGGGTGAACAATCTTTCATTTGATTATGTAAGTTCAAAAGTGAGTCAGCGAATATTACGAGAGAAGCGTATAGATGTATTACGTCATTTTTTCTTATTACCGTTTGAAGAGAGTGAGAAAATTAAACAAGGAGAGCTAGAAACGTTAGTCGTGTCTGATATTCCGAACTGGGTCAGGTTATATGGTTCTATATTAATAGAATATATACACGCCATTGCGCAATTTATAGGTGCGTTCATAGCACTACAACATATAGATATACAGTTCATATTGTGGATAACTCCGTTTTTATTTTTAAGTGCAATGGTTCCGATGCTTTTAGGGAAGAAGGTAAGAAATATTGCTAGTATTGCTCAAAAAAATCAATCAACTGTTGTAGAGATGGTGTCACAGTTTGTAAAAGGAGCGCAAGATTTACGTAGTTTGCAAAAAGAAAAATGGGCTATTGGCTTATTTAAAGGAGTAACGGCACAATCTTATAAAACAGAAGTAAAGAAGACGATGATGCAGCATTACATTGGAGTAGTTGGAACAGTGATTGAAACAGGAGCATATATCGTTGTTCTTATTATAGGTGCGCAAAAAATAATGCAGGGCGAAATGGAGGTTGGTTCACTTGTTGCAGTGTTAGCGACAATTGAGATGCTCTTTTTCCCTGTCCGTTATGTGGGGGATTTATTAATGATGACACAAGTTGCAGCTGCTTCGGCAAGTAGAGTTTTTTCCTTTTTAGATAAACGAGTGGCAAATAGTAATGTAGAAAAAGCGATGGGGATGACAATAACAAATGTTTCATTTCAGGAGAATGGTGAAGAGAAATGCAGAATTAAGAATATTGATTTGCAAATTAATCCTGGCGAACTCGTTATGATTGTGGGAGAAAGTGGTGCAGGAAAAACAACGCTTTTAAAATTAATGACAGGTTTGTATCAACCATCTAACGGTAGTATTGCTTATTATGGAAATGAGGCTCGATTGACTACAGTGTGGCAAGAACCTCGATTCTTTCGGACGACAGTAAAAGAGAATATGTATTTCGGGGAAGTGGGCTTAGAAAACGAGTTAGAAAAAAGTGCTGAACTTGTAAATGTAACGCCGATTATTAGGGGGTTACCTGAAGGTCTTCAAACTGTACTACATAAAAGCGGTGAAGAGTTTTCGGGAGGAGAAAGAAAACGGCTTGCATTATTGCGAGCAATTGGTTCAAATCCGAATTTTATTATTTTAGATGAACCGACTGCGGGATTAGATCCGGGCAATCAAGAATTTGTTTGGAATATGATAGAAGGACTAGGAAGCGATGTAACGAGAATTGTAGCAACGCATGATGTAGAGAAAGTGATACTAGCAGATCGCGTTGTCATCATGAAAGAAGGAAGTATTGTAGCATGTGGAAGTCCTGAAAAATTAATAAATAGTCATTTGTTTTTTTAAGGGATGTGAATAAAGATAAGAGCATTGTTCTTATCTTTATTCAGCGTCATTTATTTGATACTCGATAGATTCGGAATGATTCAGATCAACATTAAAAGTAGCAGTCATAAGGAAAGTTGTAATTCCAAGAATTAAGAAAAGGACGAATGAGACTAGAGAGATGTAAAGACAAATACGCCCTACTTTCTTTTTTTCAATATCTTTATTAAAGAGTGAAATGATCCATGTAATAATACCGATTGGATATAAAAGAAAACTAAGAATATATAATGTTATTTTTTCGAATGAATTCATAAACAATCCCCCTTTTGTTGAAGGTTATATAACCATGAAAATAAAAGGTGAATGGGTCTAGAAGAAGATAGGTAATACTTCATTTGTTTTTCTAATTATATGATAAAAAGGAAAAAATGCACTTTAAATAAGAATATTCTAATTATTTCGACTGTGAATATTTCCAAGCTTGTCCGTATAAGCTAAAATAAGGTATATAGCATTTTGGTGAATATGTTAGAAGACAAACACGTTAGGGTGATATAAAATGTGGCGGAAGCTTACGATTATTGTAGTATTACTTTGTTTAGCAGGATATGCAGCTTATGAACAGTTTGGTAAAAGCGATCAGGCGGCCCAAGGAGAGCAAGAAAAAAGTAAAGCTGCTATGAAAGAGATGATTGCAAGTAACGGTATTGAAATAGGAAAGAGTGCGCCAGACTTTGAATTAACGAAGTTAGATGGAACGAATGTAAAATTATCGGATTTAAAAGGAAAGAAAGTGATTGTAAATTTTTGGGCAACGTGGTGTGGACCTTGTCAGCAAGAAATGCCAGATATGGAGGCTTTCTATAAAGAACATAAAGAAAATGTAGAAATTTTAGCAATAAATTATACGCCTTCAGAAAAAGGCGGAGGGATAGAAAAGGTGAGTAATTTTGCTAAGGAGAAAGGAATTACTTTTCCTATTTTATTGGACAAGAATATTGATGTGACAACAGCGTATAAAGTCATTACAATCCCAACTTCGTATTTTATAGATACGAAAGGTGTCATTCAAGATAAGTTTATTGGACCGATGACGCAAAAAGAGATGGAGAAACGAATTGCTAAATTAAAATAACAGTGAAAAGGTAGAGATGGAATATAATCATTTCTGCCTTTTCTTTTTCACGTAGTGAAAGCTTCATGATATGATAAAAGAAATATAAACGTTGAGAGATAAAGGAGTGTATTTGGAGTGGGGAATATATCCTTACCGTTAGATTATGTTGTAATTGACTTTGAAACAACAGGATTTAACCCTTATAATGATAAAATTATTCAAGTGGCAGCAGTGAAATATCGTAATCATGAACTAGTAGATCAATTTGTTTCCTATGTGAATCCAGAGCGTCCAATTCCAGACCGAATAACGAGTTTAACGGGTATTACAAATTATCGTGTTTCAGATGCACCGACGATTGAAGAAGTGTTACCTTTATTTTTAGCATTTTTACATACGAATGTAATTGTCGCTCATAATGCATCTTTTGATATGCGCTTTTTGAAAAGTAATGTGAATATGCTGGGGTTGCCGGAACCGAAAAATAAAGTGATTGATACTGTATTTTTAGCGAAGAAATATATGAAGCACGCTCCTAATCATAAACTTGAAACGTTAAAGCGAATGCTTGGAATTCGTTTGAGTTCTCATAATGCATTTGATGATTGTATTACTTGTGCAGCAGTTTATCAAAAATGTGCCTCTATTGAAGAAGAGGCGAAAAGGAAATCGAATACAGAAGTACTTGATGAGACAGCAGTATATGAAGCGGTAAAAGAGATACTTGTACGAAATAAACGTGATATCGAATGGATTCGTTGCATGAATGTAGGAAGCTATTTAGATATAAAAGCTTTTTATCCAGTTATGAGATTAAAGGTAAAAGGGCGAAAGAAATACGTATTAACAGACATATTAGAAGATGATGTGAAAGAAATATGTACGAGTTTAGCCTGTGAACCGGCATTAAAAAGTGAAGTTGGTAATACGAGAATTATGCTGAATTGCTTAGAGGACGTCCTGAAATTAGAAAGTTATATTTTAGAACAGTATGATTTCGTACTGCAAGCGCTGCATGATTATAAACAAAGTGAAATGAATGCAGATGAAAAGTTAAAAGAGTATTTAAATATTATGGTATGAAAAACTCCGTGTACATTTTATTGTACACGGAGTTTTTTTAGGAGTATTAAAACATAAAATTTTCTTGCAAATCTGATTAAAGAGTTTTTCCTTTGCTCATACTATGTATAGTAAGAATGAGAAGGAGAGAGGGTGAACAGCATGAGAAGAAGTCGTCGCAAATCATTTGACGAGCTTGTGAAAGAAAATAAACAACAATTATTAAGCGATCGCGATGCAATCGATCGCATTGAAGAGCGTATTGAAAAACGTTATGAAATGAAACTTTTTAAGCAAGCTGAATAATTCTTAACACTAGTACGATACTACTGTTAAGGAGGCGATAGTAATGGGTAATCCGAAAAAGAATTCAAAAGACTTTGTACCGAATCATATTGGAACACAATCAAAAAAAGCTGGTGGCAATAAAGGAAAGCAAATGCAAGACCAAACGGGTAAACAACCGATTGTTGATAACGGTTAAAAAGGGAGAATGTTATCATTCTTCTTTTTGTGACGAGTTTTTAATAGTAAAAAAGGGCTGACTTTTGTCAGCCCTTTTTCGTAATCGTAAAGTTTTCAACAAGTAAACGCCAATTTTGCGGGAATGGTAAACCAATCTTCCAATAACTAATACCACCTATACCTTGTTCTTTCATTAAATTAAACTTACTTTGAACAGACCGTGAATCTTCAAACCAAACTTCGTGTTGTACACCATTTTCATCGAAATAATTAAAATGAGGAGCCTGTGCTGTGAAATCATAGCGGATCGGAACATTGTATTTACGAGCTAGTGCAACAGCTGCGACAGAGCTAATTGCTTTTGCAGGCGGATTTCCTTCTTTGAATGGAAGTTTCCAATCGAATCCGTATAAATTTTGTCCCATCATAATTTTTTGCGGAGGCATTTGAGATTTTGCGTATTGAAGTACTTCTTTTACAGGACCGATAGGAGAAATAGCCATCGGTGGTCCGCCCTGCCAACCCCAGTCGTATGTCATAATGACGACGAAATCAACAATTTGACCTTGTGCTTTATAATCATGAGCTTCGAAAAATTTTCCCTTTTGATTTGAACTTGTTTTCGGTACAAGTGTTGTACTTAGTGTGTACCCATTAGGTAAGCGTGTTTTCACATTTCGTAAAAAACGATTATACGCTTCGCGATCTTCAGGTGCCACGCTCTCGAAATCAAAATGAATGTCTCGCATACCGTACTTCTCAGCTGTTTGCAAAATGTTTGTAATAAATTTATTTTGAATCGTTGCATCACGTAAAATAACGGATGTTAGATCGGCACTAAAGTTTCCATTTTCAATATTTGTAATAACGAGCATAGGAATGGTGTTTCCTTGCGTTGCAATATTAGCAATTTTAGCTGTTTCAGTTGGTTCTTTTAACGTACCATCTCTTTTTGCCTCGAAACTGAAGTAGGCTAAGTATGTTAAAAATGGATTAATAGCACGTGTAGAATTAACTAAACTTTCTTTAATGGGGATAGTTGAAGGTTGTAAATAAGCGATGGATTCTACTGCTCGTTTCGTCCCTTTTGGAATATATAATTGCTGGCCAACATGGAGAATGGATTTTAAAGATAAATTATTCACTTTAGCTAAACTAGCGAGAGGAACGTTATATGTTTGAGAGATTCGATATAAGCTATCGCCAGGCTGTACATAATAATTATTTCCTTTCGTATTCACAATTAGTGCCTGACCAACAACGAGTGTTTCAGCTGGATTTAATCCATTGTCTTTTACTATCTCGTCAGGTGTTGATCCATATTTTGATGCCAAGCTATATACGCTATCACCGCTACGAACCGTTACAATTTGAATCATATGCTTGCTCCTTTCGGTAAAAGATTCACTATTTTTATTTTATTTTTGATGTCACTGTATTATGATTAAATGTATGCAAGGTAGCAGAAGTGAAAGAAGGCGAATACATATGTTTGTAGCAGAACATGAAGTTGAAATCCGTTATGCGGAAACAGATCAAATGGGTGTTGTTTACCATTCAAACTATTTAGTGTGGCTTGAACTAGGTCGCACGAAACTTATACAAGATTTAGGGTTTTCATATGTTGAAATGGAGAAGGAAGGAATTATTTCTCCTGTTTTAGATTTGCAAATTTCTTATCGTAAAGCGATGCGCTACGGGGAAAAAGCAATTGTAAAAACGTGGGTTGATACAGTGAGCCCGCTTCGCGTTGTATATGGATATGAAATTTATAATGGTGATGGCGAACTTTGTATTACTGCAAGTACAACGAATATTTGTGCAAAAAAAGAAGGGTTCCGCCCTGTATCATTTAAAAAGTTCTATCCAGAGTGGTATGCGAAATATGAGGAAATTAAGAAAAAATAAAAAAGCGTGGCGGAAGCCACGTTTTTTTATTTTTCATAATTAAATTGCGGGAAATCATCACCGTCGTTAAATGTAACAACTAAATTATGTCCATCGAAGAACCACTCATCATCGCTTTCAATAAAGAAGTTAATATCTTCTTCTTGAATTTGCACAGCAGGATGTGCAGGATCATCTTTACGAATACCTAAAGAAAGTCCTTTTTGCACAGTACTGCAACCACCGTATTGTACGAAAAAGCGTAGTGTTTCACCTGATTGTAAGTTTAATTCGTTTTTATACCATTGTGCTGCTTCTTTTGTTACGGAAAGATTCATGTATAGTTCCTCCAAATTATGTTGCTTTTTCTTTAGTATAAAAAATAACGCAAAAAGACGCTATTAATATGCTTCACGTTTTCTTTTTGCGTTATGTGGGTTACGATCTTATTTTTGCTTTTTTGAAAAGTTTGCTTTCGGTTCAGTTTTATTTATAATTCGTCCAATATTTGCACGGTGTTTATAAATAACCATACCTGCTAATAAACACATCGCAATAATGAAGATTTTATCCCCGCTAACAATTGATGCGATAACGGCAACGACAGCTGTTACCATAGAAGAAAGTGATACGTATCTTGTTGTAAATAAAAGGCTGAAAAAGACAACAGCTAAAATTGCAAAAACAACTGGTGAGTAGCATAATAGCACGCCAGCAGAAGTTGCAACTGCTTTACCACCACGGAATTTCGCGAAAATCGGATACACATGTCCAAGAACAGCTGCTAATCCGAACCATAGTGGATGAACATCTAACGCGAAAATAATCGGTAGACTCGTTGCTAATGTACCTTTTAAAATGTCAGCAATTGTAACGATAAAACCTGCTTTTTTCCCTAATGTGCGGAATGTATTTGTTCCGCCTAAATTACCGCTTCCGTGCTCACGAATGTCAATTCCATAACCAATCTTTCCAACGACTAGTGCAAATGGAATCGAGCCAAGTAAGTAGGCAACGATAAATAAAAGATATGTAGTAACCATAAGTTCAGTCTCCTTTATTCAAATGTGTTGATAAAGGGTAAAAAGAGTTTTTCCCGTATATTGTACCATACATTTGTAAAGAGCACATTTCTTTTTTGTAAATGAAAAATTCATTATTTCGTGCAAAAAATTTCACAGGAATGTTACATTTCTCACAGAAACAATAAGACTATATGTAGTAACATTTTAATCAAAAGACAACAACATATTGGTGGAGGGTTATAAATGTTACAAAAAAATACACGTGGAGAAGAATTAATGAGAGTGTTTGAGACGATTGTCCACGGCAATGAACAAGATTTAATGCAAGAAAATGCAAATGTAGACGGCCGCTCTCCAATGGGAGTAATGGGAACGTTCGCATCTGAGAGTGCAAAATATTATGCTGTGGAAAATTTATTGTCAGATCAAGTGAAAAAAGCGATAAATGAAAATATATTATATCCGCATGACTTAGATTTTTATGCGACTGGAACGACGACGTGTTCGCAAATTCCGTTAGCGCAAATGCTTGCGAACGGTTTTCATACCGGACATGGACATATGAGACAACCGCAAGACATTAAAAGTGCATTGGCTCTTTCGTCTATTATTTTTCAAGCGAATCAAAATATGCAGCACGGTGGTCAATCGTTTGCACTCTTTGATGTTGATTTAGCTCCATATGTGAGAAAAACAGTAGAGAGACATAAGAAACGATTACAGTCATATCCGCTTACGAAAGAACAAATAGAAGAATTTGCGTGGAAAGAAACAGAAAATGATACGTATCAGGCTTGTGAAGCTTTCATTCATAATTCAAATAGTATGCATAGTCGGGGCGGAGGACAAGTACCGTTTATTTCTATTAATTATGGAACAGACACATCGAAAGAAGGAAGACTTTTAATTAAACAACTTTTAAAAGCAACACAAGCTGGTCTTGGTAAAGGGGAAACACCAATTTTTCCTATTCAAATTTTTAAAATGAAAAAAGGTGTGAATTTTGAAGAAAGTGATCCGAACTATGATTTATTTGAATTAGCGTTAGAGACAACAGCTGAACGATTATTCCCTAACTTTTCATTTTTAGATGCGCCATTTAATGCCGTGCATTATGATGGACGACCGGAAAGTGAAGTATGTTACATGGGATGTCGTACTCGTGTTATGTCGAACATACATGGAGAAGAAACGGCGATTGGAAGAGGGAATTTATCATTTACATCTATTAACTTAGTGAAATTAGCATTAATTAGTGGTTCAAAAGAAGCGTTTTTTGAAGCGTTAAATTATTATTTAGATTTAGGAATTAAGCAATTATTAGAGCGATTTGAGTATCAATGTACGAAACGAGCAAGAGATTTCCGATTTTTATATTCACAAGGTGTATGGCGCGGTGGAGAAAAGTTACAGCCTGAAGATTCTGTAGCATCCATTTTAAAGCAAGGGACGTTAAGTCTTGGTTTTATCGGTCTTGCGGAGTGTTTAGTAGCTTTAACAGGAAAGCATCATGGAGAAGATGAAGAATCATGGAAACTCGGGTATGAAATTATTTCCTTTATGAGGGATAGAATGGATAAAGCGACAGAAGAACATGAACTGAATTTCTCGGTAATTGCAACTCCGGCAGAAGGATTATCAGGGAAGTTTGTGAAAAAAGATAGAGAAGAATTTGGCATGATTAGCGGTATAACAAATCATAATTACTATACGAATTCATTCCATATTCCAGTTTATTATAACATGCAAGCGATAAATAAAATTCGTTTAGAAGGCCCGTTCCACGCTCTATGTAACGGGGGACATATTACGTATATTGAACTAGATGGAGCAGCAATGCATAACAAAAAGGCATTAAAACAAATTGTACAAGCGATGGCAGAACATGGCGTTGGATACGGTTCAATTAATCACCCTGTTGACCGTTGTAAGTGCTGTAGTTATCACGGAGTTATTGGAAATGAATGTCCGAGCTGCGGAAATGAAGATGAGGCTAAAATAGAAAGAATTCGCCGTATAACAGGTTATCTTGTAGGAGATATGTCGAAGTGGAATAGTGCGAAACGTAGTGAAGAGATGGATCGGGTGAAACATAAATGAAAGTGATGAACATCATTCATGATAGTGTAGTAGACGGAGAAGGGTTGCGGACAGTCGTGTTTTTTGCGGGCTGTCCGCATCGTTGTTTCGGTTGCCATAATCCGAAATCGTGGAATATTTGTAATGGAACTGAAATGACAGTAGAAGAAATTGTGAAAGAGATTGCAAGTAATCCATTAACTGATGTAACATTTTCAGGTGGAGATCCATTTTTCCAAGCGGCTGAAGTGAAAAAAGTAGCAAAAGCTGTGAAAGATTTGAAAAAAAATCTATGGATGTATACAGGTTATACGTTAGAAGAGATACAGAGTTCTCAAAATAATGATATGATAGAGTTGTTACATTATGGGGATGTTTTAGTCGATGGAAGATTTGAAATCGAGAAAAAAGATTTAACACTTCCATTTCGCGGAAGCTCCAATCAACGTATTATTCGATTGAAAGAGTAAAAAGGCGGGATAGATTATTATGAATAAAACAGTATTACTTGTTGAAGATGAAAGAAGATTACGTGAAATTGTTAGCGATTATTTTCGCAATGAAGGCTTTGAAGTAATCGAAGCAGAAGACGGAAAAAAAGCGTTAGAATTATTTGCAGAGCATGAAATTGATTTAATTATGTTAGATATTATGTTACCAGAAATAGATGGATGGTCTGTTTGTAGAAGAATTAGAAAAGAATCAGCAGTACCAATTATTATGTTGACAGCACGTTCGGATGAGGATGATACATTACTAGGTTTCGAATTAGGTGCAGATGAGTATGTAACGAAACCTTTCAGCCCGAAAGTGTTAGTAGCTCGCGCAAAGACTTTATTGAAGCGTGCGGATGGCGTGGTAGGAGTAGCTGAAGAAAATGCTATGTCTTTAGCTGGAATAGAAGTGAATCGTCTATCTAGAACTGTTTTAGTAGATGGAGAAGAAATTATATTAACACATAAAGAATTTGAACTTCTCGTTTATTTAATGGAGAACAAAGGAATTGTGTTGTCACGTCAACATTTATTAGATCAGTTATGGGGATATGACTATTACGGTGATGACCGAACTGTTGATACTCATATTAAAAAACTACGAAATAAGCTAGGAGATAAAGCGAAGCATATCGGTACTGTTATTCGTGTTGGTTATAAATTTGAAGAATAACTTGGAACGTATTGTGTGCTTCAGTCTAGGAAAATAACAATTTTATATCCTCTTTTGCAGGTGGAATGTACAAAAAATGCTTTTTTTGTCTACAATGTTAAATAAGTGTATTTTTTTAATTGGATTTCACGATGAGTTCACAAGAAGGACACAAAACGTGACTATACTAAAAATACGAATTCACCAGAGAGGGGAAGTAAACATGGGATATTACGACGGACCAAATTTAAATGAAGAGCATAGTGAAACGAGAGAAGTGAGAAAATCGGGCAGTAAAAAAGGCTATTTTTTCACAGGTTTAGTCGGAGCTGTAGTTGGGGCTGTTTCAATTAGTTTTGCGGCACCATATATGCCATGGGCTCAAAATAATGGAGCGACTGTATCATCTTTTAGTTCAGATTCAAAAGTTGAAGGTACTGTAGTTCCTGTTATCAATAAAGCAAAAAATGAAACGGACTTACCTGGTATGATTGAAGGCGCGAAAGATGTTGTTGTAGGTGTTATTAATATGCAACAAAGTATTGATCCATTTGCAATGCAACCGACGGGTCAAGAACAACAAGCTGGTTCAGGATCAGGTGTTATTTATAAAAAGGCAGGAAATAAAGCATATATTGTAACGAACAATCATGTAGTAGATGGTGCAAATAAACTTGCTGTAAAACTGAGTGATGGCAAGAAGGTAGATGCGAAGCTTGTAGGGAAAGACCCTTGGTTAGATTTAGCTGTTGTTGAAATTGATGGTGCTAATGTAAATAAAGTTGCCACTTTAGGTGATTCTAGTAAAATCCGTGCGGGTGAAAAAGCAATTGCAATCGGTAACCCATTAGGATTTGACGGAAGTGTAACGGAAGGTATAATCAGTAGTAAAGAACGCGAAATTCCGGTTGATATTGATGGCGATAAACGTGCAGATTGGAATGCTCAAGTTATTCAAACAGATGCAGCAATTAACCCTGGTAATAGTGGTGGTGCGTTATTTAACCAAAACGGAGAAATAATTGGGATTAATTCAAGTAAAATTGCACAACAAGAAGTTGAAGGAATTGGATTTGCTATTCCAATTAATATCGCAAAACCAGTTATTGAATCTCTTGAAAAAGATGGAGTAGTAAAACGTCCAGCGCTTGGAGTAGGTGTCGTTTCATTAGAAGATGTGCAAGCTTATGCAGTCAATCAATTGAAAGTACCGAAAGAAGTAACAAACGGTGTTGTATTAGGTAAAATTTACCCAATATCACCGGCTGAAAAAGCAGGTTTAGAGCAATATGATATTGTAGTAGCATTAGATAATCAAAAAGTAGAAAATTCACTTCAATTCCGTAAATATTTATATGAAAAGAAAAAAGTAGGAGAGAAGGTAGAAGTTACATTCTATCGTAACGGTCAAAAAATGACGAAAACAGCTACTTTAGCAGATAACTCAGCTACAAAGAATCAATAATCGGAATAAAAGAAAGTCTCTTTCATATTGAAAGAGACTTTCTTTATCGGCTATACTAAAGGAATAGGAGGGATAATTTATGACAATTGAAAACCCAACTCGTACGGAAATTGGTGAAGTATTAAAGAAAAGCAAAACGATTGCAGTTGTTGGTTTATCGGATAAGCCAGAGCGTACATCGTATATGGTTTCAAAAGCAATGCAAGATGCTGGATACCGCATTATTCCAGTTAACCCAACAGTAGATGAGGTGCTTGGAGAAAAGGCAGTTGCTTCACTAAAGGATATTAAGGAACACGTTGACATTGTAAATGTATTTCGTCGCTCAGAGTTTTTAATGGATGTTGCAAAAGAATTTGTAGAGATTGATGCAGATGTTTTTTGGGCACAATTAGGAGTACAAGATGAAGATACATACAAACTTTTAAAAGAAAAAGACTATACTGTAATAATGGATCGTTGTATAAAAGTAGAACATGCGATGACAAAATAGTATAGATTGTAAAGGTAGGAAGATTGCTTCAGCCCTCATGATAATAAGTAGGGCCGATGAACGAGGTGTTCATCATGAGATTTTTTAAAGGCTGTTTTTGGGGATTGTTACTTGTAATCCCGTTTTGGATATTGATCATTTGGATCATAATAAAGGTTTGGAATGTGTAATCTTGGCATACATATCCATTTCTCGTTGACAAACGATTATTTTTCTGAAATAGTAGCCTAGAGGAATCCTTGTGAAAAAACAAGGATTTTTCTATTGAAAATGGTATATAAAAGAGATAAGATAACTTGCCAAAACTATAGTCGAGGCGTTATTCTATAATAGAAACATATGTTCTGATTTTGGATTAGGAAAGGGGCAAGGAGTTTGGCGAAGCATCAGTTCCAATATAATGAAGATGCGATTCAAGTGTTAGAAGGACTTGAAGCCGTTCGAAAACGCCCGGGTATGTATATCGGGAGCACGGACAGCCGTGGATTGCATCATTTAGTATACGAAATAGTAGATAACTCCGTTGATGAAGCGTTAGCGGGATTTGGCGACGAAATTTCTGTCATAATACATAAAGATAATAGTATTAGCGTTATAGATAAAGGGCGAGGAATGCCTACGGGAATGCATAAGCTTGGAAAACCTACACCAGAAGTTATTTTAACTGTACTTCATGCCGGTGGTAAGTTTGGTCAAGGTGGTTACAAAACGAGTGGTGGTTTACACGGTGTTGGGGCATCAGTTGTAAACGCCTTATCTGAATGGTTAGTCGTAACGATTAAGCGTGACGGAAATATTTATGAACAACGCTTTGAAAATGGCGGTGTTCCTGTAACGACGCTTGAGAAAATCGGAAAGACGAAAGAATCTGGTACGACAATGCATTTCAAACCAGATACAACGATTTTCAGCACAACAAATTACAATTATGAAACATTATGTGAGAGATTACGTGAATCTGCATTCTTATTAAAAGGGATGAAAATCTCAATAAAAGATGAAAGAAATGATTTAGAAGATGTCTTTCATTATGAAACAGGAATTGAAGCTTTCGTTTCCTATTTAAACGAAGAAAAAGATTCAATTCACCCAGTTGTATACTTCACTGGTGAACAAAATGGGATTGAAGCAGAACTAGCATTTCAATTTAACGATGGCTACTCAGAAAATATTCTTTCGTTTGTAAATAATGTACGTACAAAAGATGGTGGAACACATGAAGCTGGATTTAAGACAGCGATGACGCGTGTGTTCAATGAGTATGCTCGCAAAGTTTCACTATTAAAAGAAAAAGATAAAAACTTAGAAGGTACAGATATTCGTGAAGGTGTAGCGGCTATCGTTTCTGTACGTGTACCAGAAGAAGTACTTCAGTTTGAAGGACAAACAAAAGGGAAACTAGGTACAAGTGAAGCTCGTTCTTCAATTGATGCCATTGTATCAGAGCATTTAGCTTACTTTTTAGAAGAAAACCCGGACGTAGCCACACTTCTTGTGAGAAAAGCAATTAAAGCAGCGCAAGCACGTGAAGCCGCTCGTAAAGCGAGAGAGGAAGCGCGTACTGGTAAAAAGAAAAAGAAATCAGAAGGTACATTAAGTGGTAAGTTAACACCTGCACAATCACGTAACCCGCAGAAAAATGAACTATACCTAGTAGAGGGTGACTCTGCCGGTGGTTCTGCAAAACAAGGGCGAGATCGACGCTTCCAAGCGGTATTACCGTTACGTGGTAAAGTAATTAATACAGAAAAAGCAAAGCTTGCTGATATCTTTAAAAATGAAGAGATTAATACAATTATTTATGCGATTGGCGGCGGTGTAGGCAATGAATTCGATGTGGAAGATATTAACTACGATAAAGTTGTCATTATGACCGATGCCGATACAGACGGGGCGCATATTCAAGTATTGTTATTAACATTCTTCTACAGATATATGAAACCACTTATCGAAGCTGGTAAAGTGTTTATCGCACTTCCTCCTTTATACAAAGTAAGTAAAGGAAAAGGAAAAAGTGAAGTAATTGAATACGCATGGTCAGATGATGAATTAGATGAAGTAACGAAAAAAGTTGGAAAAGGTTACATGTTACAGCGTTATAAAGGACTTGGCGAAATGAATGCGGATCAATTATGGGAAACAACGATGAATCCTGAAACGCGTACATTAATTCGCGTGAAAATTGATGATGCAGCAAGAGCAGAGCGCCGCGTAACAACATTAATGGGCGATAAAGTAGAACCGCGCCGTAAATGGATTGAGCGTAATGTACAGTTTGGTATGCAAGAAGAAGGAAATATTTTAGAAAATGAAATGATTATGGAGACGGAGGTGGAATAACATGCAAGCAGAGAAGTTTCATGACCTCCCGCTTGAAGACGTGTTAGGTGATCGCTTTGCACGTTATAGTAAATATATTATTCAAGATCGCGCACTTCCAGATGCGCGTGACGGCTTAAAACCAGTACAAAGACGTATTTTATATTCTATGTATGTAGAAGGAAACGTGCACGATAAAGCGTTCCGTAAGTCAGCTAAAACAGTCGGTAACGTTATTGGTAATTATCATCCGCATGGTGATTCCTCTGTATATGAGGCGATGGTACGTTTAAGCCAAACTTGGAAAGTACGTAATGTTTTAGTTGAAATGCATGGTAATAACGGCAGTGTTGATGGGGATCCGGCAGCAGCAATGCGTTATACGGAAGCACGATTATCACCAATTGCATCTGAGTTATTACGTGATCTTGATAAAGAAACAGTAGAATTCGTATCAAACTTTGATGATACGAGTGAGGAACCGGTTGTTTTACCAGCAGCGTTCCCGAACTTATTAGTGAACGGATCTACAGGAATTTCCGCAGGTTATGCAACAGAAATTCCTCCGCATCATCTTGGAGAAGTTATTGACGCTACAATGATGCGTATTGATAAACCGAATACTACTGTTGATGATTTATTAACAGTTATGAAAGGACCAGATTTCCCAACAGGTGGTATTATTCAAGGGATTGATGGTATTAAAAAGGCGTATGAAACAGGTAAAGGTAAAATTATCATTCGCGGGAAAGCAGAAGTTGAAACGGTTCGTGGCGGGAAACAGCAAATCGTAATTACTGAAATTCCATACGAAGTAAATAAAGCAAACCTTGTTAAGAAAATGGATGAGTTACGCCTAGATAAAAAATTAGATGGCATTGCTGAAGTACGTGATGAGACAGATCGTACAGGTCTTCGCATTGTCGTAGAATTAAAAAAAGAAGCAAATTCTGAAGGTATTTTAAATTATTTATATAAAAATACAGATTTACAAATTCCATATAACTTTAATATGGTAGCGATTAATAATCGTCGTCCAACGCTTATGACATTACCGAAAATTTTAGATGCATATATTGGCCATCAAAAAGAAGTTGTTACGAGACGTTCACAATATGAATTACGAAAGGCAGAAAATCGTCAACATATTGTAGAAGGTTTAAAGAAAGCATTATCGATTTTAGACCAAGTTATTGAAACGATTCGTGCTTCAAAAGATAAGCGTAATGCAAAAGATAATTTAAGTGCGAAATTTGGTTTTACAGAAGCGCAAGCGGAAGCAATTGTATCCTTGCAATTATATCGTTTAACGAATACAGATATTACAGCGCTACAACAAGAGGCAGATGAGCTTAATAAGAAAATTATTGAGCTACAGGCAATTTTACAAAGTGAAAAAAGGTTACTTCAAGTTATTAAAACAGATTTAAAGAGAGTTAAGAAAACATATAGTGATGATCGACGCGCGATTATTGAAGATCAAATCGAGGAAATTAAAATCGATGTAGAAGTGATGATCCCACAAGAAGATGTCATCGTTACTGTAACGAAAGAAGGATATGTGAAACGTACTGGATGGCGCTCACATAATGCCTCAAATGGCAAAGACTTCGGTATGAAAGAGGGTGACATCTTACTTGAACGATTCGATACGAATACGACAGAGACAGTCCTCTTATTTACGAATAAAGGAAACTATATATATCTGCCAGTATACGAAATGCCAGATATTCGTTGGAAAGATTTAGGACAGCACGTTGCTAATATCGTTTCACTTGACCGGGATGAAACCATTATTTGGGCAACTGTCGTACCGAACTTTGAGGAAGAAAAGCGATTTATCGTATTTGTAACGAAGAACGGTATGATTAAGAAGACAGAATTAAACCAATATAAAGTACAACGTTACTCTAGAGCATTCGTTGCTGTAAACTTGAAAAAAGATGATGAAGTTGTTGATATATTTGCGACAGATGGAACGAGTGATATCGTTCTTGCTACACATGGTGCATATGCACTTATTTTCCATGAAGATGAAGTAAGTCCAGTCGGTGTAAGAGCCGCTGGTGTGAAAGCAATTAATTTAAAAGAAGATGACTATGTCGCTTCTGGTAAACCATTAAATGCTGATAAAGATCAACTTATTCTCGTAACGCAGCGCGGTGCTGTAAAACGCCTAAAAGCATCAGAAATTGAGAAATCAACGAGGGCAAAGCGAGGTCTTGTTATTTTCAAAGAGTTAAAACGTAATCCATACCGCATTGTCGGTATTGAAATCGTTAGAGACGATGAACTAGTTTACATGAAGACAGAGAAACACATCGTAGAAGAAATTGATCCGAAAGCGTATCGAAATAAGGACAGGTATAGTAACGGTAGTTTAGTACTAGATGTTAATGATACTGGTGAAGTTATTGAAACGTGGACGAAAAAACGACCGGAATAAAAAAAGCATCTTGTCATGAATAATGGCAAGATGCTTTTTTCTAGGCAACTTATTATGTAAATAATAATAATCTTGTTATAATAACTGAATGAAATCGTTCTCATGAAGTGGACTTACTACCCACAAATAGCGGGATAAATGGAGGGGCAACATGAAAAAAATAGGTGTAGGGATTGTAGGGTTTGGATTTTCTAGTACAACATTTCACATCCCATTATTACAAACGATAGAAGAATACGATATTCGTGCCGTATTATCTTCAAAAGAAGAGGTAGTAAAAGAAACATTACCGAATGCTAACGTCGTGAGTACAATTGATGAATTGGTGAAGCGAGCTGATATTGACTTAGTTGTTATTACTTCACCAAATACAACTCATTTTCCATATGTAAAAGAAGCAATATTAAACGGTAAGCATGTTGTTGTAGAGAAACCATTTGTTGTTTCAATTGAAGAAGGAGAAGAGCTTATTTCATTAGCAGAGCAGCATAATGTCGTATTAAGTGTATATCATAATCGTCGTTTTGATAATGATTTCTTAACAATTAAGAAATTATTAGAAGAAAATAGAATAGGGAACCTATACGCGTATGAAGCGCATTTTGATCGTTTCCGTCCACATGTACGTGATCGATGGAGAGAAAAGAACTTACCAGGATCAGGTATATTATATGACTTAGGCTCGCATTTAATTGACCAAGCATTATCATTATTTGGGAAACCAAATGCAATCAGTGCAGATGTAATCAAACAACGACCAGGTGCAGAAATTGATGATTATTTCCACATAGTACTTCATTACGGAGTTAAACGTGTCATTTTACGTAGTAGCAGTTATGTGAAAAAGGCAGGTCCACACTTTACACTGCATGGAGATAAAGGCTCTATCGTGAAATACGGTATGGATTCACAGGAAGAACAATTAAAAAATGGAATGAAGCCAGGCGATAACGGTTATGGAGTAGACATTGAAGAGAATTTTGCTACTCTAGAAACAGAAGAAGAGTCAGTACGTATTCCAACAGAAGTCGGCTGTTATGACATGTACTATAAAGGTGTAAGAGATAGTATTATAAGTGGTGAGAAATTACCTGTAACAGCACAAGAAGGTTTAGAAGTTATTAAGCTGATTCAATTAGCGGTTGAAAGTAGTGAAACAGGTAGAGTTATCACTGTAAAATAAAAAAGACACGAATTTCGTGTCTTTTTATTTTTGTGGAACAGAAAGACCATAGAAAAACATAGTGACAATATCTTGAATATGTTTTTCGCGATCTCCTTCAAGAAGCTGTGCCCCAAAATCATCACCTAATTTTGTAAACATTTGAATGTAAAGTAACATCATTTCTTTAGTAAGGTGAGGGTTAATTTCATTTTTTTGCTGTGCTTGTTCTAATATTTCTAAATACCAAGGCAGGATTTTTTCGTTTTGATAACTATAAATAAAATCTCGGAGCGCTTCATCTCTTTGCATCATTTGTAGTAACATGTCAGGCTGAAATAATCCGCCAGTATTCATTTTTCTTACAATCATTTTTTGCATCATATCATGAAAAGGTAATTTTTCCGCTGCAAGATCTTTATAATATTGAAATTCAGATATAATAAATTCTTGTATAAGCTCTCGAAATAACGCATCTTTACTTCCGAAATGATTATAAATGGTAACTTGAGAAACGTTTGCTTCTTTTGCAATATGTTCTATTTTCACTTCATTAAATCCGCGTTCTGAAAATAATAAGAAGGCTGCCTCTTTAATAGCACGTTTTTTCTTTTCTTTCACTTTTTCAAAGCCGTTCAATGCAATCACCTCAATTAAAATATACAAGAAAAAATAATGAAAAACAATAATTTTGAAATATAGACATATAAATATTTCAAAAAGTTGTTGCGAATATGAAAGATGAGGAGTACAATAATTTTGAAATATCACATATTAAATATTTCAAAAAATGAGGTGGATTTATGATTTCAGTTCAAAATGTTACAAAACAATTTTCGAACGGAAAAGGTTTGTTTCATATTACATTTGATGTAAAAGAAGGAGAAGTGTTCGGTTACTTAGGACCGAATGGTGCAGGTAAATCAACGACGATTCGTAATTTAATGGGATTTATAAAATCGACATCTGGAAAATCTTCCATTTTTGGATTGGATTGTTGGAATGAAGCAGCGAAAATTCAAAGGGAAGTTGGTTATTTGCCGGGTGAAATTTCTTTTATTGAAGGAATGAACGGATTAGAATTTCTGAAGTTAATGCAAGGAATGCGTGGGCTAAAGGATACGAAAAGACGAGATGAATTAATAGAACGTCTACAATTCGATGTGAAAACACCGATTCGAAAAATGTCTAAAGGAATGAAACAAAAAGTAGGGATTGTTGCTGCTTTTATGCATGATCCAGAAGTGTTAATTTTAGATGAACCGACTTCAGGGCTCGATCCACTTATGCAGCAAGTGTTTATAGATTTAATAGTAGAGGAAAAGCAAAGGGGAAAAACGATTCTTATGTCTTCACATATTTTCACTGAAATTGAGCGTACATGTGACCGAGTAGCGATTATTAAAGATAGGCGCCTTGTAACGGTTGAAAATATTCATGATTTACAAAGTATGAGACGACAAGTGATAGATGTAACCGTATCATCAGAGGAAGAGATTAAATCTCTTACGCAATGTAATTTGCAATTTGAAGCGGTAAAAGGTAGAGAGGCATCGATTATCGTACAAGGAAACTATCAAACTGTTTTACAAATACTTTCAAACTATAATGTAACGGCACTTCAAACGAGAGCAATGGATTTAGAACATTTATTTATGCATTATTACGATAAGAAAGAAGGGGTAAAGCATGAATAAGCAATTGTTTTTAGCTAGTTTGAAAGAGACGCAAAAAAGTATTTTGAGTTACGCAACTGGTGCAGCCCTATATTTATGGTTGTTAATTTGGATATTCCCTTCAATGGTATCAGCGAAAGGTTTAAATGAATTAATAAGCGCTATGCCTGATAGTGTGAAAAAAATTGTTGGCATGGAAAGTCCGATTCAAAACGTAATGGATTTTTTAGCTGGTGAGTACTATAGTCTATTGTTTATTATCATATTAACAATTTTTTGCGTTACAGTTGCAACACATTTAATTGCCCGGCATGTAGATAAAGGGGCGATGGCATATTTATTAGCGACACCTGTATCTCGAATGAAAATTGCAATCACGCAAGCCTCTGTTCTCATATTAGGACTACTAATTATTGTAGTTGTTACGTATGTAGCGGGCATAGTAGGTGCAGAATGGTTTTTAAGTGATAATAACTTAAATAAAGAATTATTCCTAAAGATAAATATAGTAGGAGGGCTCATATTTTTAGTCGTTAGTGCATATTCATTTTTCTTTTCTTGTATATGTAATGATGAAAGAAAAGCACTTAGCTACTCAGCAAGTTTAACTATTTTATTTTTTGTACTAAATATGGTAGGTAAATTAAGTGATAAGTTAGAGTGGATGAAAAGTCTATCGTTATTTAAACTGTTTCGTCCAAAAGAAATTGCGGAAGGAACGTATAATATATGGCCGGTAAGTATAGGTTTAGCTGCGGGAGCGCTTTGTATTTTTATAGTAGCGATTGTATTGTTTAAGAAGAGGGATTTACCGTTGTAGAGTAGAAAGTCCACTATATGAGTGGACTTTTTTTGATGAGGAGGAAACTAGTGGATCATTTATTCCGGGTGCAGCTATATGTAAATGATATAGAAAAGTCATTATTGTTCTATGAAGAAGTAATTGGTTTAAAGTTGTATAAACGAAATATGCATGCAGCACGTTTTAATTTCGACCAGTTTTCTTTATTACTAGTTAGTGATTCAAGATTGAATGAAAATCACTATTTTTACAATCGAAAAGAGATGAAGGGGAATGGCTTTGAACTAATTATTGTTGTCAATCGGATTGAAGAAGTATATGAACGTTGTAAAGAGAATCGGTGCACAATACAAGAAGAAATTCAAATTTATCCATGGGAGATGAGAGGATTTAAAATTGTGGATCCAGATGGGTATTTCCTTAGAATTACATCTAAGTAAAGGTAAACATGAAAAATGTTTACCTTTTTTTATGAAAATATTCAAAAAAATGAACCTTTTTCTAGGCTCATACGTCTAATACATGTAAAGTTAAATTTGAAGCGAGGATGAAACAGGAGGAGCAATTGTGAAAGTAATCCCTTTATATAAAATGTTGGTAAAAGAAGAAACAGATGTTTCCTTAGCGAAAAAAGATGATCATGAAGCTTTTATGACTCTTATACATACAGAAAAAGTGAAGATGTATCGTATTGCAAAGGCTATGTTACGTGATGAGACAAATATAGAGGATGCGATACAAACAACAATTTTAAAAGCCTATGAAAATATAAAAAAATTAAAGAAGGAAGAGTTTTTTCAAACTTGGTTAATTCGAATTTTAATGAATGAATGTAACAACATTATTAGAACGTATAAAAAGGTAATTGTGACAGAAGAGAATGATTACAATATGAGTGCGTGCGATCAGTATGAAGATATAGATTTGTGTAATGCGATTCAATCGTTACATGAAGAGTTAAGAGCTGTTACGGTGCTTTATTATTATGAAGATATGAATCAAGAGAGTATAGCGAAGCTTTTAGAAATACCAAAAGGAACAGTGAAATCGAGATTGTCACGTGCGAGGGAACAACTACAGAAACGATTAAAGATGGAATAGGGGGTGCAAAGGATGGATGGTGAAAAATTATTTGATGAGAAATTAAAAAAGAGAATAAAAGAAGAGAATGTTATAGTGCCGCCAGAGTTAAATGAAACGATTAATCGTACACTACATAATCTTCCCGTAAAAAAGAAAGGTTACAGAGTTTATATGATGGCTATAAGTGCTGCTGTTCTAGCACTTTCAATTGTGTCTATGTCGGAGTTTTCTGATCAAATTTTTGCTCAAAACGGAGGAGTATTTGAATATGTAAAGAAAAAGGCATTTTCTGATTATGAAAATGAAGAGGAAATAAAATCAAATGTAAATTATCCAGATAAGGAAAAGATTCATGAAAAGATGCTAGATTCCATTGATCATTTTAAAAATATTTCAGGACAATTTGAGGAATATTCTAGTTCGTCAAGAATTGCTACAACATACAGGTATGCGATTGATACGGAGAAACAAAGAGGTATCTCTTCGAAAGAAGATAAACTAGCGAAAAAACGAACCATTATATATAACGAGGGCAAGAAAAAAGAGTTTGATGACGAGAAGTATACATACAAAGAGACAAAATGGAACCAAAAAGAAAGAAACAATGAATTATTAAAATTAAATCCTACGGAAAGGGTATTGAGAAAATCAGGTGAGAAAAAAAGATATGATGATGAATATGTGGGATTCGCTAAGTATAGTATTCAATCCGAATTTACTGATCTATTAATTCGATATAAAGATTGGAATTATAAAGAAACGAAGTATCTTGGACTGGATTGCTACAAAATAGAAGGGACAATACATATAGAAATGCCTGTAAGTACATCTGAAGATTTAAGAGGGAAATTTGAAATGGTTGTAGAGAAAAATACAGGGGTTATGCTGAAATTCCTTAGTTTCCACGAAGGTATGATTCAATATTCGATTACAACTGAATGGATACAAATAAACAAAGGATTGAAAGAGAATACATTTCAAAAGGAAAGCGATAATTATGAGAAAGTGAAAAATATATTAGATGAATAGAAAACGGAGGAAACTATATGGAGAATCACTCTTCTTCAAGAGAAAAGAAAAATAAACGAAAATATAAAAAGACAACGATAATAAGTGTATTGTTAGCGATATTACTATTTGGCGGATTTGGATATGGTACTTACGTATATATGAAAACTTCTAATCTCGTACAAAAATCAAATGTTAATTTAGCACGTGGTGAAAAATCAAATTTACGTGAGGAAACGGTAAAACCGATTACGAATAATGTTTCACTTTTAATTATGGGAATTGATGAAAATCAAGAGCGACAAAAGGAGTATAATGGTGCATTTCATACAGATGCACTACTGTTAGCTACTTTTAATAAAGATGATAAGACTGTGAAATTAACGAGCATACCACGTGATACATACACATATGTTCCGGTTGATAAGAAAAAAGATAAAATAACGCATGCATATGGAAGTGGTTTCGTTAAAAATGGTAAAGATGGAGGGCCGCAAGCTTCAGTGGAAGCGGTAGAAAAGTTATTACAAGTGCCTGTTGATTATTTTGTAAAGTTTAATTTTAATTCATTTACTAAAATTGTTGATGGATTAGATGGGATTGAAGTAGATGTCCCAGTTGAATTTACGGAGCAAAATAGTAAAGATGAACCTGACGCGATCCATTTGAAAAAAGGACTACAAAAATTAACAGGGGAAGAGGCACTTGCCTTAGCAAGAACGCGTCATATTGATAGTGATGCAATGAGAGGACAGCGCCAACAACTTGTTATGGAAGCGATTTTAAGTAAATTAAAAAGTGTAGGATCGATTACGAAGCTAGAAAAAATAGTTGAGGCGGTTGACGGTGATTTTAAAACAAATTTAGTAATGGATGATATTTTATCTTTTTATAAATACGGTTTAAACAGTTCAGTTGAAAAAATACAATTAGCTGGTGATGATTTATACTTACCTAATGGCCCAAACGGCCAACGTGTATATTATTATAATCCTAATAAAAAAGATCTACAGGGTTTGAGCAATACTCTTAGAACACATCTAGGATTAAGTGAAAAGCAGATTGAGGAGAATTAAAGCAGATGTAATGTCTGCTTTTTTATTACGTTAAATAGTATGTCGTTTATATACAAATGTTATATACTGTTTTCAAAATTAATATAATAGTGTAACATAAATTTAAGGTTTAAGTTACATAACAGAGGGCCATCACATAGAATAAATGTTATTGATGAAAATAGTTTGGGAGAAATGGAAAAATAAGGGAGTGTTAAAAATGAGAATTGTAAAGAATTTAACATTTCAAGTTATTGTGGCCATTATTTGTGGTATTGCAGTAGGAGCAATTTGGCCGAGTGTTGGACAAGAGATGAAGCCAATTGGTGAAACGTTCATCAATATGATTAAAATGGTTATTGCACCGATTATCTTTTTAACAATTGTGCTTGGTATTGCAAGTATGGGAAGTATGAAAAAGGTAGGCCGTGTTGGCGGGAAGGCACTATTATATTTTGAAATTGTTACAACAGCGGCTTTAATAATTGGTATCATTGTAGCGAATGTTGTGCGTCCAGGAGACGGATTAGACCCTTCAAAACTAAAGGGCGGAGATGTTTCACAATATGTACAAAGCGGGCAAGAAATGAAATGGATGGATTTCTTTTTACATATTGTGCCGTCTAACATGTTTGAAGCATTTGCAAAAGGTGATATTTTACAAGTTTTGTTCTTCTCCATTTTATTCGGTGCAGGGTTAACGATGTTAGGGAAGAATGGACAACCGGTAATCGACTTTTTTGAAAGATTATCGAAAGTATTTTTTAACATTTTATCAATTGTAATGAAATTAGCACCGGTTGGAGCATTCGGCGGGATGGCGTTTACAATTGGCAAATATGGTTTAAGTACACTTATTCCACTTGGTAAATTAATGATTTGTGTATATGTAACAATGGCATTATTTGTTTTTATTGTTTTAAATTTCATTTGTAAATTTTACAAATTTAGTTTGTGGAAATATTTAGCGCATATTAAAGAAGAATTACTTATTGTTCTTGGGACATCATCATCAGAATCAGTATTGCCGCGAATGATGACAAAGATGGAAGACTTCGGATGTTCGAAGCCGGTAGTAGGTTTAGTCATTCCGACGGGGTACTCTTTTAATTTAGATGGAACAACAATTTATTTATCGATGGCTACTATATTTTTAGCACAAGTCTTTCACGTCGATCTTTCACTAGGTCAACAATTAACTATAATAGCTATTTTATTAGTTACATCTAAAGGAGCAGCGGCAGTAACAGGTGGAGGCTTTATTGTACTAGCGTCTACTTTATCTGCGATGAATGTTATTCCATTAGAAGGGTTAGCGCTATTACTTGGTGTAGATCGTTTCATGTCAGAAGCACGTGCTATCGTTAATTTAATTGGTAACGGTATTGCGACTGTAGTTGTTGCAAAAAGTGAAAATGAATTTGATGAAGAGAAGTATACGAGAGTAATAGAGGAAATGAAAAAAGAGAAAATGGCCGGATAAAAAGTCAGCTTTGCTGACTTTTTTATTTTTGTAGAAAAGAGGTTTGTTACGATATACATTATTTATTAACAATAATTTACAGGTTTTTTATAGTGGAAGGATATAAAGACTATTAAATCAATACATAAGATTCAATAAGATATAGTGTTTCGAAAGATTATGGAATTTTTATGAATATTACTGTAATAAAATAATTTTTTAAAAATTTTCAATAATAACACTTTACAAAACTCAAAAAATTAGTAGAATAATAGTTAATAAGAATCTTCTGATAAATATATAAAGAAAAACAGAATTATCAGAAAATTCTTAAATGAGAGCGTTAAGAATTAGGGAGGGTACAGAAAGTGAAAAAGAAAAAAATGAAAAAACTAACAGCAGTTGTAGCACCAGTTTTAGCAATGAGTATGGCATTAACAGCATGTTCTACATCAGGTGGAGATAAGAAGACAAGCACAAATTCTAGCTCTGGCGGAGATAGCAAATCAGAAGAAAAATTAGCAGCGAAACAAGTACTAAATCGTACTGAAACAAATGAGATTCCAACGATGGATACTTCTAAAAATACAGATACATTAGGTTCTCAAATTTTAGGGAACACAATGGAAGGTTTATATCGATTAGATAAAGATAACAAACCAATCCCAGCTGCGGCAGAATCAAGCACGAAGAGTGAGGATGGTAAAAAATATACATTTAAACTACGTAAAGATGCAAAATGGTCAAATGGTGATCCTGTAACAGCAAAAGATTTCGTATATGCTTGGCAACGTCTATTAGATCCAAAAACAGCTGCCGAGTATGCATTTATCGCATTCCCAATTAAAAATGCAGAAGCGGTTAATAAAGGTGAAAAACCTGTAGCAGAATTAGGAGTAAAGGCAGTAGACGACCTTACTTTAGAAGTTGAATTAGAACAAGCAGTACCATATTTCTTAAACTTAGTAGCATTCCCATCGTACTATCCGTTAAATGAGAAATTCGTAAAAGAAAAAGGAGATAAATTCGGTTTAGAGTCTGACACAACAGTATATAACGGACCGTTCGTACTTACTGATTGGAAGCATGAGCAAGGCTGGAAACTAAAGAAAAACGATCAATATTGGGATAAAAAGACTGTAAAACTAGATGAAATTAACTATAGTGTAGTAAAAGAAGTAGCTACAAGAGTAAACTTATATGATACAAATGCAATTGATTTTGCGTTATTATCAGGTGAATTCGTTGATAAGTATAGAAATAATAAAGAAGAGTTTGGTACATACTCACAAGTAAGTACTTACTTCTTACGTATGAACCAAAAACGTGGCGGACAAGATACACCGTTAAAGAGCCAAAAATTACGTGAAGCCATCGCACTTTCAATCGATAAGAAAAATCTATCAAACGTTATTTTGAATGATGGATCTAAACCTGCGGACTTCTTAGTACCGAAAGGATTAGCAACTGGACCAGACGGTAAAGATTTCCAAGAAACATTTAAAAACGGTATTAAACCAGATGCAAAAAAAGCAGCAGCTGCATGGGATGAAGCGAAAAAAGAACTTGGAAAAGACCAAGTTACAATTGAGCTATTAAACTATGACACTGGTAATGCGAAAAAAGTTGGGGAATATGTAAAAGATCAAATTGAGAAAAACTTAAAAGGTGTAACTGTTAATATTAAACTTCAGCCATTCAAACAAAAGCTGAAATTAGAAACAGAGCAAGATTATGATTTATCATATGCTGGTTGGGGACCTGACTACGCTGACCCAATGACATTCTTAGATATGTTCCAGTCTAATCATTCTCATAACCAAATGAGCTTCGCTGATCCTAAGTATGATGATATGATCAAAAAAGCTGGCGGAGAATTAATGGGTGATGCGAAGAAACGTTGGGAAGAGCTAGGAAAAGCTGAGAAATTACTTCTTGAGCAAGATGTAGCACTTGTACCTTTATACCAACGTGGTGATGCATACGTTCAAAAACCAAATGCAAAAGGCATCGTTCACCATAACATTAGCCCAGAGTATAGCTTCAAGTGGGCGTACATGACTGAAAAAGATGGAAAATAATTTTTAAGCAGTGAGGCTATATTTAAGTGGATGTATATAGGTTTCTTAGCTTATTTTGTAGTGAGAATCTCATTATCCACTATAGAAAGATAAAATGATAGAGCATTCTAAAAGTAGACTATTTACTTTTGGAATGCTCTTTTATTATGAGAAGACATGCGAATAAATAGATAGATGTAGGAAAGAACTTGTATCGTGATAATTGTAAAGAATACTCGTTACTATCACAAAAAAATAATTTTTGGAATATTTTAAAAATAACTTTACAAAACCGGAAAAATTAGTAGAATATTAATTAATAAGAATTTTCTGATAACTAGTTATTAGAAAATCTCTCAAAAATAGTTTCGTACATATAATTGGGGAGGGTACAAAAATGAAGAAAAAGATGAAAAAGTTCACGGCGGTTGTAGCGCCAGTTTTAGCGATGAGTATGGCGTTGACAGCTTGTTCTGGATCTGGTGGGGAGAAGAAATCAACTACGACGTCTAGTGGTGGTGGAGAAGAGAAAAAGTCTGAAATTAAATACGCAGCAAAACAAGTGTTAAATCGTACAGAGAATCAAGAGATTCCGACGATGGATGTTTCAAAATCTACTGATACATTAGGTTCTCAAATTTTAGGGAACACGATGGAAGGTTTATATCGATTAGATAAAGATAATAAGCCAATCCCAGCTGCAGCAGAATCTAGTACGAAAAGCGAGGATGGCAAAAAATATACATTTAAATTACGTAAAGATGCAAAATGGTCAAATGGTGATCCAGTAACAGCGAAAGATTTCGTATACGCATGGCAGCGCTTACTTGATAAAAATACAGCTGCAGAATATGCGTTTATTGCCTTCTATATTAAAAACGCAGAGGCAATTAATAAAGGTGAAAAGCCACTAACAGATTTAGGAGCAAAAGCGGTAGATGATTATACGCTAGAAGTAGAATTAGAGAAACCAGTACCATATTTCTTGAATTTAATGGCATTCCCATCTTACTATCCATTAAATGAAAAGTTCGTAAAAGAAAAAGGAGATAAATTCGGTTTAGAAGCAGATACAACGTTGTATAACGGACCGTTCGTTATGGCTTCATGGAAACATGAACAAGGATGGCAACTAAAGAAAAATGATAAGTACTGGGATAATAAGACTGTAAAATTAGAAGAAATTAACTATAGTGTAGTAAAAGAAGTTGCGACGAAAGTAAACTTATATGATACAGGATCAATTGATTTCACGTTATTATCAGGAGAATTCGTTGATAAATATAAATCGAACAAAGAAGAGTACGGCGAGTATTCGGAAGCAAGTACATTCTTCTTACGTTTAAATCAAAAGCGTAACGGACAAGATACACCGTTAAAGAGCAAAAAACTTCGTGAAGCGATCGCATTATCAATTGATAAAAAAGGATTAGCAAACGTTATTTTAAATAACGGTTCAAAAGCAACAGATCAATTAGTACCAAAAGGGCTTGCGACAGGACCAGACGGTAAAGACTACCAAGATACGTTTAAAAATGGTCTAAAATATGATCCGAAAAAAGGTGCAGCAGCTTGGGAAGCAGCGAAAAAAGAACTTGGTAAAGATCAAGTGACAATCGAATTACTAAGCTATGATGATGGAACTGCGAAAAAAATTGCTGACTACTTTAAAGATCAAATTGAGAAAAATTTAAAAGGTGTAACGGTTAACACGAAAATTCAACCGTTCAAACAAAAACTAAAATTAGAGTCAGCACAAGATTATGAAGTTTCGTTTGCAGGTTGGAGCCCAGATTATTCGGATCCAATGACATTTATTGATATGTTTGAATCGAAGAGCCCATATAACCAAATGAGTTATTCGAATCCAAAATATGATGAAATGGTAGCGAAAGCAGGTAATGAATTACTGTCTGATCCGAAGAAGCGTTGGGAAACGTTAGGAAAAGCAGAGAAATTATTCCTTGAAGAAGATGCAGGATTAGTTCCTTTATATCAAACAGGAAGAGCGTATGTAATGAAACCGAATGTAAAAGGAATTGTGAAACACAACATTAGTCCAGAATATAGCTTTAAGTGGGCTTATGTAACGGAAGGTAAATAATAAAAAGAGCGTGTTTAAAAGTAGATAAGTTATTTTTAACACGCTCTTTTTATATTCAATTAAATAGAGAAGAATAAGAAATGTGGTACTGACATATAGTAGATGGGGGAGAATTCGTATAGTAATAATAGTAAAATACATAGTTACTATAAAAATAAGATAATAAAAACTTTAAAAATGAGGGTAATTAATAGCGTGTTAATTGGTGAAAAAGTATTAATGATTATGTTCGTAGAAAATCTCTCAAAGTTAGTTTCGTACATATAATTGGGGAGGGTACAAGAATGAAGAAAAAGATGAAAAAATTCACGGCAGTTGTAGCACCAGTTTTGGCAATGAGTATGGCTTTAACAGCGTGTTCTGGATCTTCTGGTGGGGAGAAGAAATCGACTACAACGTCTAATAATGGTGGGGAAGAGAAGAAGTCTGATATTAAATATGCGGCAAAGCAAGTGTTAAATCGTACAGAAACGAATGAAATTCCGACGATGGATACTTCAAAAAATACAGATACACTTGGATCACAAATTTTAGGAAATACAATGGAAGGTTTATATCGCCTGGATAAAGATAATAAGCCAATCCCAGCTGTAGCAGAATCTAGCACAAAAAGCGAGGAT
Source organism: Bacillus cereus group sp. MYBKT111-2 (assembly GCF_051915205.1). NCBI lineage: Bacteria > Bacillati > Bacillota > Bacilli > Caryophanales > Bacillaceae > Bacillus > Bacillus cereus group sp. MYBKT111-2. The sequence goes on along the minus strand of NZ_JBQAEG010000003.1, from coordinate 479,370 downwards.
GGCAAAAAATATACATTTAAACTACGTAAAGATGCAAAATGGTCAAACGGTGATCCAGTAACAGCGAAAGATTTCGTATTTGCATGGCAACGTCTAGTAGATCCAAAAACAGCTGCTGAGTATGCATTTATTGCTTACTATCTTAAAAATGCAGAAGCGATTAATCAAGGAAAAGGAGAAGTTTCGACATTAGGTGTAAAAGCGGTAGATGATTATACGCTGGAAGTAGAACTAGAAAGACCTGTACCATATTTCTTGAACTTAATGGCATTTGCGTCATACTATCCATTAAATGAAAAGTTCGTAAAAGAAAAAGGAAATAAATTCGGTTTAGAGTCTGACACAACACTTTATAATGGACCATTCGTGCTTACAGACTGGAAACATGAGCAAGGCTGGAAATTAAAGAAAAATGAGCAGTATTGGGACAAAAAGACTGTCAAACTAGAAGAAATCAACTATAGTGTAGTAAAAGAACCAGCTACTAGGGTGAATTTATATGATACAGGTGCAATTGATTTCGCACTATTATCAGGAGAATTCGTTGATAAGTATAGAAATAATAAAGAGGAATTTGGAGCATATTCGGAAACAAGTACGTTTTACTTACGCTTAAATCAAAAACGTGGTGGGCAAGATACACCGTTAAAGAGCAAAAAATTACGTGAAGCAATTGCATTATCAATTGACAAAAAAGCTTTAACGAATGTCATTTTAAATGATGGTTCAAAACCAGTGGATTATTTAGTAGCAAAAGGTTTGGCGAGTGGACCAGACGGTAAAGATTTCGCAGAAACGTTCAAGAATGGTTTAAAACAAGACTCCAAAAAGGCAGCGGCAGCTTGGGAAGAAGCGAAAAAAGAACTTGGAAAAGATCAAGTGACAATTGAACTTTTAAATTATGATACTGGTAATGCGAAAAAAGTTGGGGAGTATGTAAAAGACCAAGTTGAAAAAAATCTAAAAGGCGTGACGGTAAATATTAAACTACAACCATTTAAGCAAAAACTAAAATTAGAATCAGACCAAGATTATGATTTTTCATATGGTGGTTGGAATCCGGATTATGCGGATCCGATGACATATCTTGATATGTTTGAGACAAAAAATTCGCAAAACCAGATGAGTTACTCAAATTCAAAATATGATGACATTATTAATAAAAGTAAGACGGAATGGATGGCTGACGCAAAAAAACGTTGGGCAGAATTAGGGAAGGCAGAGAAATTGTTACTTGAGGAAGATGTAGCACTTGTACCTTTATATCAAAGTGCTAAATCATATGTTATGAAACCGAATGTAAAGGGAATTGTGAAACATAATATTAGTCCGGAATATAGCTTTAAATGGGCGTATATTGAAGAGAAATAAAAAAGAGAAGAGCATTTTCAAGTTGCGGTATCGCACTTGGGAATGCTTTTTTATGTGCACTAATTATGGATGGGTGAATATATGTATTATAGAAAATTTAAAGGAGAATTTTATGAAACGAAACACATACATCGATTTCCTAGCTTATTATGGAATAGGGAGTGCTCATCCTGGTGGTTTTACGTTAACAAAACAACTGTTAGCACAATTGCCTTTTAGATATGGAGCAAATGTCCTTGAACTCGGCTGCGGTACGGGGAAAACAGCAGCGTATATGACAAAAGAATATGGTTATAGAGTAACAGCGGTTGAACAGAATGAGATTATGATTCAAAAGGCGAAAGATAGATGGTCGTTTGAAGGAATAGATATTCAATTAATTGAAGGAAAGGCAGAGCAATTACCTTGTTTGCATGACTCATTTGAATTCGTACTCGGAGAATCGATACTTGCTTTTACAGAGAAAGCAAGGGTTATCTCGGAGTGCTATCGTGTATTACAGAAAGACGGTAAGCTTGTTGTCATTGAAATGATTATTGATAGGCACATTGATAAGGGAGAGGAAGAAAAAATCGCTCAATTATACGGGATGAAAGAACTATTAACTGAGAGTGAGTGGATACAATTATTTCAGAAAGCAAACTTTAGGCGGGTTACAATTGCTGGCGGTGGCACAATTGCAGAAACAATCTCTAGCTATATAGAAGAGCCAGAATGGAATGTATCACAATTTATTCCGAATGAGTTATATGAGGCATGGGTGCAACATGAAAATGTACGACTTATGTATCAACATATTTTAGGTCATCGTATTTTTATATGTGAAAAATAAAGAAAAAGAGTTGGCTAAAGATAGTCAACTCTTTACTTATGTTAAATGAAAAATAATGCAGCTAATGTAATTCCGAAGATGAAACCAAATCCGAGTTCAACACCCCAGCCACAACCGCCGCCACCCCAGCCGCCGCCACCACAATTACTGCAACCACGACCGCCACATCCACAGCCGCTGAATCCACCACCACAACCAAATCCGCAACTATCACATCTGCTAAGGCCGCCGCAAAGGTCGCAACCACCATTTGCATAAGCGTCATAGTATCCGAATCCTGAATCAAAAGATGAGCGCTGTTGCACCGGTTCAATCCATACAGAGCTTTGTGTCACATCGATTATTTTACCTAAATGTATACGGCCATCACGGTCTTCAATCCGAACCACTTTTCCGAAGTAACGTCGGCATGTATCATAACATTTTTGTCTATGCATATTCATTCCTCCTTCCCCATTACAGTAATACGATATGTAATGGGGACAAGTGCGGCTTGTACGAATGTCCTAACTATCATAATTGTTATAGGAAAGGGGAAATATAGGAAGAGGATATATAAGGAGGAAAAGTCATGAAATCTACAGATCAGTTTCAGACATACGAAGTACCGTGGGAAGAGTTTATTGAAGCATTGCGAGAGGAAATGAAGAAGCAAGTAGGGGCAGACATTATTGATACAGTAGTTTGCAATTTAGAAGATGGTTTTGAAGTGTATACATATGTGCAGGGGGATTTGGATTTTGAATACAAGGAAGCGCTGGAAAGAAAATACGGGAGCGATGCAAAAACTCCTAATGTGTTAACGATTATGTTATTAGCTAGCATTTATCGTACAAGTGAAGAGAATATACGCTTACATGCGGATCATAAAGATAATCCGATTGTTGAAGTGTATGTGAAGAAATGAAACACGCTGTGAAGGCGTGTTTTTTATTTGTCCCGCATTAACGGACAGTAAAATCCCCATCTCAAAATTCAGCGGAAGCAAAGAAGGGAGGCAGGGGATCAATTGTCCGTAAAAGCCCGATTGGTTCAACTAATAATAAGCGGGAGGTGACCCCCCACTTATTAAAGTTTCACTTTATATGGTAAAATGTTAGAAAATTAAGAAAGATGGTGATGGTTTGAAAATTAAACATCTTAATTTAACAGTTGCAGATGTAGTAGCTGCGAGAGAGTTTTTAGAAAAGTATTTTGGCTTAACTTGTAGCGGAACAAGGGGAAATGGCTTTGCAGTTATGCGTGATAATGATGAATTTATACTAACTTTAATGAAAGGAAAAGAAGTTCAGTATCCAAAAACATTTCATGTAGGATTTCCACAAGAAAGTGAAGAACAAGTAAATAAGATAAATCAAAGATTGAAGGAAGATGGATTTTTGGTTGAAGCTCCTAAACGTGCACATGCGTATACGTTTTACGTTGAAGCACCTGGTGGATTTACAATAGAAGTGATGTGTTAAGTCAAAAATCAAACTTTTTGTTATGTGTTTTTAAAATAAAAAGTAGGAAAAGTCTGTTTTAAGTGTAGAGCTTAAACAGGCTTTTTTACTTATATGATCGGATAGAAAACGCTAGAAGGAATCATATTCAGTTTTTATAACTGTTTACATAATAAAGTTATGCTGCGTTCGTTGTCCTAAAATACAAGTCATATATCTTGTATCCTCTCATAAATTTAAACATAGGAATTTGTCTACAAAGGTGGCGAAGCCTCATCATGAAAATTCGAATTTGTGCCACATTCATGTTGTTTCTATTTATATGGTTACATCCTTTTTGGACTTTTGCAAAAGGAGAGGAGGCAAAGGAAAGGGTCGTTTCACTTGTATATGATGATTCGGGCAGCATGAGAAATAACGATCGCTGGAAATATGCCAATTATGCTTTGCAAAGTTTAGTTGCGCTATTAGATGAAAAAGATACATTTTCTTACGTTCCAATGAGCAAGCCGAATGATCCATTAAACATTTCGTTAACGAAGGATAAGAGACAAACGGAAATTGAGGGGATTGGAGCGTGGAAAACGTATTTAAATACTCCGTTTAGCGCAGTAGAAACGGCGATGCAATCTATAAAAAAGGAAGCAGATATAGATGGGAAACGTGAATTTTGGCTTATTGTCTTAACTGACGGGGCATTTAATGATTTAGAGAAAGATAAGATTGGCGGAAAAGAACAAATTTTGCAGAAGCTAGCACAGTTTAAGAAAGAAATGGATGCAAAAAAGATATCGTTACATCCAATTTTAATTACGATGGAAGAGGATTTAGGACAGCAAGAAAAGGCACAACTAAATACGTTTAAAGAAATATGGAAGAAAGAGATAAATGGAGTTACGATGCCATCTAGTGGAGAGGATGGGATTGTAAAAAGCGTCAATCAAGTGGCGGCATTAGTTGCAAATCGTGATCCATTCTCCTCTGTGGAATCGATTGTAAAAACGAAAGTAGTAGGGAAGAAAGTAGAGATTACAACACCATTTCCGTTAAAGCGTATGACGCTTGTGCGACAATCGCCTTCTCTGCCCGATTATCAGGTCACACAAATTTCTAAACCATTACAATTACAATCTTCTTTTTCCATACATGCACCAGGTGAAGCGAAATTGTTCGGAAATATAGTTCATATCAGTACGGAAAATGAAGAAGTTATTAAACCAGGAACGTATACGATAGAAGTGGACCGAGATATTGAGAAAGAAGGATTACAAGTACTAGTCGAACCGGCACTTAATTATACTGTTTCTACTTATGACAAAGAGGATAAGGATAGAAAAAATGTTGAGGAAATGTATGAAGATGTGACAGCTGTTATTGAAGCAAAACCTACTGAGTTGCCAGTTCAGTCTTCTTACTTTCAGGCAGAAGTAGAAATAGACGGGAAGCAATATGCGATGAAGTGGGACGATAAAAGACATGTATTTTATTACGAAACGAAGCTTACTAAAGGATTAGTACGTGGGAAAGTTCATATGAACATAAAGGGGTTTTACAGACAGATGAAAGAATTTAAAATCGAAACAACGAAAAAGCCTAAATTATCACTTCAAACTGTCACGAAAGATTATGAAGAAAAAGTAACAAATTTAGAGAATAGTAAACCATTTATTATACAACCACAGTTAGATGATAAGCCGATGACAGAAGAGGCTGTAAAAAAACTATTAAAATCTACTGGTGTCACATCTAAACAATCAATCAACTATGAAATAAAACAGCATGGTAATCAAATTTACATTTATCCTCGACCGCATTACTCCGACACGTTCAATTTTACAGATACCGGCACCGTAGAAGCTACCATCGTAGTGCAGGATTCAAAATTACCAAAAGTAAAGAAAGATATAACACTCCATATTCAAAATGCGCCGTTTTATGAAAAGTATGCGCTTATTTTTAAGTTTGTTATTCCTATCACTTTATTACTGTTAATAGTAGGAATAATCGTTTTAGGATGGATTGTCCGTCCAAGATTTCACCGGAAAGCATTATTGTATTACGAATGGGATCAAGAGGTAGCGAAAGATTGGTTATATCAATCTGAGCCAGAGTTACTCAAAAATAAATGGTGGAAACATTATTTTGGTATTCCGTATAGAGCAGAAAGAAAGACTGTGCAATCCGTTACGTTTATAGCAAAGAAAGGATCGAAATCGATATTTGTAGCGAAAGAGTCACAAGTAGTAGGAATGATTATTGATGGGATGTTTATAACAGAGGATGAGGTTGGAATGGAACATAAGACACTATATCCAAATGAACTTTTAGTAATTGATAGAGGATATGGTAAGGAGATTTACAAATACGAGTGTGAATAGTAGATGGGGAAAAGAGGAGAGTATTATTTTTCCCTCCTTTTTTCAAACAAGCAAGAATAGGAAGGTGGTTCACATGACGTTACAAGTTCCAACAATATTAATTGGTTTAGGTGGAATCGGTAGTACTGTGACACATCAAATATATGAAAGACTACCTGAGGAGCGCCGGAAAAAAGTAGCAATGCACGTATTTGATACAGATGTGAATACATTAAGTAAATTTGATCATATTCGAAAGTTTAAGACGCAAACGAGTTCGAGCAAAACACCTAGGGAGTATATTGCAGGAGATCCGACGATTCCAGAGTGGTTTCCGATGGACCCGACTATACTTGATAAACCATTAACAGAAGGAGCAGGACAGTTACGCGTCATTTCCCGTTTAGCGTTACGTGCTGCGATGAAAGAAGATAAATTAACGTCCTTTTGGCAAGAAATCGAGAAGATTTTTCCAGTTACAAGCGATCAAACGGAATATGGAGTACGTGTCATTATCGTAACATCACTAGCGGGCGGAACAGGTTCAGGAATGTTTCTACAAATTGCATTATATTTACGTGAAATGCTTCGAAAAAAACTGCAACATCACAACATTTTAATACGTGGTGCGTTTCTAATGCCGGATGTGTTAGTGAAGACGAGAACAGTTAGTGCGAAAGAGTTTGAAACGGTGCAAGCAAACGGCTATGCCTCGTTAAAAGAATTACATGCCATTACGCTCGGTTCTACAGGAGAACTATCCAAACGCGGCGGGGTTACGATTGAATTAGAGTATCGACCGGATCAAGTAGATGAGGATGGGAGAACAAATCACACGATTAAACAACACCATTTACCGTACAATTATTGTTTTTTATACGATTACGAAAATTTACATGGACACCATCTGCATAATTTATCAGATTATATGGAGCAAATGGCAAATACGATTTATTTACAATTATTTAGTCCGATGTCTGCAAATCATTTTGCACAGGAAGATAATCAAATTCAGCAATTAGCAGAATCAAGCGGGAAAGGGCGATATTGCGGGGCCGGAACGGCAAAGATTATTTATCCATATGAGCATGTGTTAAAATATTGTGCTTTAAAATGGGCCGTGCAAGGTTTAGATGAATCGTGGCTTCATTTAGATCAATTGTTTCAAGAGAAGAAGCATAGATATGACCAAGATGTAAAACGTGGTATGCAGCGTGAAAAGCCAGAGCGCGGGAAAAGTTATTTAGAAGATTTAGAACATCTTGCTACTCGTCCAGAGCAGGCTCATATTTTCTATAGACAAATGTACAATGAAACGCGTGAAGGAGCAGAAGGCGGCAAGGTTGGTGTTGCGAAATCTAAACTGTTTTTAGAAGCTGTAGAGAGTTATGTACAGCGTACGGTACAAAAAGACGAGGAATTAAATCGTCTGCAGCATGAGTGTAAAATTTCAGCTGCGAAGCTAAAAATGACGGAACAAATGAAAGGTGAAGTAGCAAGGGTAGACCATGCGGTTCGTTTATATGCGTATGCGATTCCGAGCCGTGTACATGAACATGTAACGACACTTTTATATGACATGATTGAATCAGACCGTTTTTCACCAAGTGGTTCTGAAGGCCAGTCATATCAATTAAATACATGGTTTTTAAAGAAAACAGATCCAGTTCATCCAGTAGCAGCTCGTTTTATGTTGTATGAAATTCGAAAGCAGTTAGTGGAAAAAATGAATCGACTACATGAAAATAATGAACAAAAGCGTAATTTAATTCAAAATTACGATAAGAAATTTAATGTGAGTAACATTGATGGAACGGTAACAGCTGTACGCCGAGTAGAAATTGCGCAACAACAAGGTTGGTTCGGAAAAATGATTAATAACCAGCAGCGTTTATTTAAAAAGGAATTTGAAGATATTGTAACGCAGTACGTACACAAATTAAACGAATACCGTAAAGAAATGCTATTAGAACTCGTGTATCAATCGTTATATCAAGCGGTTAATAAAATGATTCAATATTGGGAAAGGTTTTTTGATAATTTACATGAAACACGTGAAAATTTATTGTTCGAAATTCAAAAACGAAGCAAAGAATTTGAAGGGAAAACAAACCCAACGAATGTATACGTATTAGCGGAAGAGAAGTTACAAGAAAAGATATGGCAAGATATGCAACAACATTTAAATTTAGGTGTATTACCGAAAGATATATCAGCAGAAATTTATATGAGCTTATACGGGGAATATTGCCGGGATGCGAAAACAGAAGAAATTCAATCGAAAAAGGTAGAAGACTTTTATCGTGAGCACATACTAAGTTATTGTTACGATGAATTACAAATACGCTATCGCGATAAATTAGAGCTGAACATCGTTGAAGCATTACGAAAAGAAGCGGATTATAAGAATCGTGATCGTGATGAATATGTTCGTGAAAAAATTGAAGACTTGTTCCATTTAGCAAGTCCATTCGTGCCGAAAGTTTCTCATCATAGGGAATTACAATATTGGGGCATACATCCATCTTTAAAGAAAGAACTGCAAGAAGAATTAATGCAAGAAATGTTTAAAGAAAAAGATACAGTAAATGAAGCTTTTTCACCATTTGAGGTCATTTGTTATCGTGCACATTACGGTTTATCATTGCAAGACTTTCCTAAGCTTTCGTCTGGACATATTGCAAATGGATTTATGAATGATAAAGGTGATTATTTTCAGTCGTACTATCGCCGTGTAAACAAGTTGAATAGTAAAAAATCTAGTTTAACGCCGCATTTAGATAAGTATTGGCACTTACCAGCATTCATGCCAGACTTAAATGCAACGCAAACGAAGTTAGATTATGATAAATGTAATCGAGCTCTTCTATACGCGTATATATATCGCTGGATTAGTTTAGTTGCTGTTGATGGTCAATTCGTGTATCAATATAACGGCGTTGGACGTAGTTTCTTAATTCAGTCGATGGGGAAAAATATTTCAAGCGAAAGTTACAAATTGCATAGAGCGTTGCTTCATAATCCGTTCATTTATGAAAACATCTTATCCAGATTTGAAGAAGAACAAGAAAAGGCGATGATACAAGGTGGACATTTATATACACATCCATTTGTATTAGGTGCGCAAGATATTAGATGGCTTCGTAAAGAGCATGTCCATAATATTTTAGATATGATTTTAATGTATGACCGTGAAGCAAAGTATGACCCAACGTTAGAAGAAACTTCTGATGAATTATTAAGGTTATTCCTTGATGAAATTGAGTTATATTTCCAAAACTATTACGGTACAGGTGCCGATATGGTTGCAAAGAAAGAGAAAGAAATGTTTATTAAACAATTGTGGGATCGTTCGTACGCGAAAGGTTATGTAGATCCAAATAGTGCGCCTTATAAAAAGTGGCAAAATTTATTAAGCGTTCATGATGAAGAGGAAACGCCAAAAACGAATGTATAATGAATGAATAGGGAATCCTTAAAAGTGGCAATACAACTTTAGAAAAGAGGGATTCCGATGCCGTTTTTAGGAAGTGTATATCAAATATTTGGATTGTATCCAGAAATTTATTATGGGATGATTTCAGCTGAAATTGCGGAGCAGCAAAGATTGGAACAAGCGGAAAGTGAAGAACAAGAAACAGAAGTGTAACTGTATAAGAAGCTTCAAAATAAAAATGATAACACGCTACTTACTCTTTAAACGTATAAGAGCAAGTAGCGTGTTTTTTTGCTATTTAATAATCCCATTTTCTAAAATTTTAATCGTAGGTGTTACTTTCACGTTAGCTTTTGAAAAGACACTCGGCCAAGCGTTTTCAACTTTTTTCCATTCTTCATATTGAAACGCTCTCGCATAATCACCAAATCCGAATGGATCGAGTTGTTGTTTTTGAATTTTGTGGATTAAATTGTTCAAATCTTTGTTTAGTTGTTTTGTAATAAGAGAAGTTAATTTCTTCCTATCTTTATCTATATCCATATTGAATGTAAGTTCAGATACGGCAATTTTTAAATCCATTTTAACATTAAATTTGAAGTGGTTATCGCTATAGCCTGTACGGATATCACGATTCATGCTAAGAACGTTTATTGATACGAAATCTTCACCTTCTGTATCTTTTAGATGACTATTACTTTCAACTGAATGCGAAGGGATTTTCATTGTAAGTGAAACAGGTATATTAGCTTTTTTTTGCAACATGAGCAGAAGGGCACTTTCATAGCGATTTAAAGACATCTTATAAATTCCGCGAGAAGTTAAAAGTGCAGAGCCTGTAACGATAACATCTTTTTTTCCTTTTTTTATTTCTGAAATAGCAGGTGTTATACCTTTATTAAAAGTTTGCCTATGAAACTCATGAAATGGTGTGAAAACTGTCCGATTGTATAATTTATTTGTATTAATTAAATCTGTTAAATACTCAGGAAGAGCAGGTTTATCTTTAAAGTTATTATATATAACAGAAGAAATTGGCCCGTCTACTGCAACCATGCGCATGTTTCCGGTATTTTTAGGATCGCGGTACCAAACATCAAGGTAAGGCATAGCACCTTCTTGTTTTAAAAATTTCGTGCTAAATAAAATGAGCTGTAACTTTTCTGTAGACACTAAACCGCTACTTGAACTATTAAACGTTGCTTTTGCTTCTCGGGGTGTACGTACTTTCGCTTCATGAGTTTCGTACTTTTTCTCCACATCTTCATTAAAAATAGGGTTTACGTGGTACACAATTAATTTACCTTTTGCTTTTGCGTCAAAGCCGTAAATTAATGAAATCGATTGTTTTTCTAAGTCTAGACGATCTCCACAGCCTGTTAAAAAGGTTATGAGAAAGCAAAGTATAGTGAAATGAATAAAGCGCCTCATTTAAACTCTTCTCCTTTCCCAATACTGATATAGTGTCATGTATAAGAGAAATACGACTGGAAATAGAAAAACGATAAAATAACTGGCAGTTCCCCAAAATTCTCGCAACGCACTTATTTGGTAAGAGGAAGGGATATAAAAGAATAGAACGAAAATGCATCCGAATAATAAAATCCAAACAGGTAACGGACTCCCTTTTTTGTTAAGTAATTGATTGATTCCATCTGAAGCGGTAAAAATATAAGGAATGCACGAATCGAAAATAATGAAGAGGTAAAATGACAAAAAGATAATTTCAAACCGTTCCAGAAATGAAAAGTGAAATGGTGTAATAAGAGAAAGAGTCGGCCATAAAAACTTAGTTATACCATCTGGGCTAAAATAAACGAAAGAAACGAACGTAACTTGTAGGTAGACGAATAACGTAATCATATTTGCAAGAACGATGCCTTTTTTTGCAGCTGATTTGTTAGTTAGATAGGGATAAAGGACGAATGCAAACTCGAATCCGAGAGACGCAATGATAGTTGATTTCACTGTGGTTACAACTGGTAGCCATCCTTCCTTTAGAAAGGGAAGAAGATATATCCAATGACCATCTTTAAGAGGGATAAACAATAGTAATGGTATCCAGAGGGTAAAAAGCACAGTGAAAACGGCAAAGCGACTAATAATAAGTACACCTTTACATGCAAGCATAAGCATTGGAATAGAAAGCAAAATCATAATTAAAAACATTGGAGTTCTAGGTAAAATCCAAATGTGAATGACATATAAAAGAGAAAAGATTAAGGAGACCGCAGCAAGTATAGCGTATAAAATCCAAAGAAGCATAGCGAATTTTCCTAGCCACTTCCCAAGATAACGAGTCAGCACATCAAGTAAAGTATACCCAGGATGCTTTTCCATAATTTTTACAATACATAGACTGACTAAAGTAGTGATAGCGCATCCAATAATAATAGAAATCCATCCATCTGTATTCGCCCCTTGTGCAACTTCACGAGGAAGTGTAAGGACACCGAATCCTACTTGAACACCACTAATCGTTAAAATGTATTGAAATAAACTAATCTCCCTCTTTGCACGCTTTGTCACTTCTCTTCCTCCGTTCCTTCTATATCGCGTTGTCGATTCTCTTGTTTTAAGTTAAGGGATAGTGGGCGCTTCTTCATTATTTTCCATGGTAAACGTATAAGAATATCTTTTAAATCCGAAGCAAATAACGGAGAAAAAGGACTACCATAAGGAACACCGAGAGATTCCATAGAAAGTATATGAATAATAATGATTGCCATCCCAACCATAATGCCAATGACACCAAATAAAGAGGCAATTATCATCATTGGGAAGCGAAGAAGTCGAATTCCTGCAGACATTTCTAGATTAGGGATGATGAAAGAAGCGACTGCAGTAATAGATACGACGATAACCATGACATTACTTACTATTCCTGCTTGAACTGCAGCTTGTCCGATGACAATCCCTCCTACGACGCCAATGGTTTGTCCAACGGGACCCGGAAGCCGAACTGCAGCTTCGCGGAGCATTTCAAGTACTAATTCCATCAAAAGTGCTTCTAATATAGGAGGAAAAGGAATTTTAGCTCGAGATTCTCCAATCGTTAACAATAATTTAAGTGGAATCACTTCATAATGAAAGGAAATCATAGCAATATAAAGAGCAGGAGCAAAAATTGCAATAAATAATCCAGTGAAACGAAGTAATCGTATAAAAGATGGAATCATTGGTCTGAAGCTGTAATCATCTATCGTCTGAAAAAAAGCTGAAAAAGTCATTGGTCCTATTAATACGCCTGGTGAACGATCTACAACAACAGCAATTCGCCCATCTAGAATATGATGTGCTGTTGTGTCAGGACGTTCAGTTATTGATAATTGCGGAAAGAGAGTATAGGAATTATCTTCAACAAATCCTTCTAATTCTCCGGTAGTAAGAATCGCATCCACTTTTACTGATTCGATACGGGATGCCATTTCTTTTACGACATCTTCGTCCGCAACATCTGCTAGATAAAGCAAAAAAACCTTTGAAGTAGCTCGTTCACCAACAGTGAATTCCTTCACTTTCAATTCGCGATTTGGAATATATCGACGAATAAGTGCAAGGCTGTCGCTCGCTACTTCATTAAATCCTTCGTGTGAGCTTTTTATGGAGCTCTCTGTTGTAGGCTCTTCAATGCTCCTTTTTGGTGCCGCTTGCGTATCAAGCTCTAAAGCGGATAATTGCCCGTTTATAAATAAAATACTTTTGCCGTGTAAAAGAGATTGTTCAATGTCTGTCCACTGCTCAATCTTTTTAATATTTCCGATAGAAACAGAGGCTTCCCAAAAATCGTCTTCATTCCACTCTTTAAATAAGAGAGGACGAAGGATGTTTACGTTAATAACAGTTTTGTCTACAAGTCCTTCCATATATATAAGTGCAGCTTCCTGTCCGTTTTTTAATGGAAAATTGCGTGTTATTAATTCTGGAATACCGCTAAACAGTTTGGACAAGTGCTTTAAATTAAGGGAAAGAGAAGAAGAAATAGATTTATTTAATGTGTGATCAGCTTGCTCTTGGTTAGAAAAAGATTTTTCACCACGAATCCATTTATTAAAAGACCCCATTTGTTTGCTTACTCCTTGTTATGTTTTATCCCGATTGGTGAGGGCTGATTAAAGTTTCACTTTATATGGGTTATTATGGATAGTTCCATACGGACATATGCGTAGTTTAAATTTTATATTGTATATTTTTAACTTTAACGCTATAATTATAGTGTTAAAGATGGAATCGTGATATGACCTGTTATGACTCTATCGTTTTATTTATGAATAAATGGATTGGTATTTTAGCAAGATGTGCTAATAAACTACTCCACCATGATAATAACGTGCCGAAATGTGGTGCGTATATTTTCGTGGTGGAGTTTTTTTATTCTCAAAAAGGGGGAAAGACCATGAATAACAACATGGTTCATATTACAATTGACGGAAAAAAGTATACAGCGGAGCCCGGTTCAACGATATTGGGTGTGATAAATGAGAACGGGATTGAACATCCGCAAATTTGTTACGTGCCAGAAGTAGATCCTATTCAAACATGTGACACTTGTATTGTAGAAGTTGACGGAAAGTTAATGCGCTCTTGTTCGACAGTAGCGACAGAAGGTATGAACATTGAACGTAACTCTACTCGTGCGAAAGAAGCACAAACAGAGGCGATGGATCGGTTATTAGAAAATCATTTATTATACTGTACAGTATGTGACAACAACAATGGGAACTGTAAACTGCATAATACAGCAGAATTAATGGAAATTGAACATCAAAAATATCCTTATGAACCGAAAGTAGATGTAAGTGAAGTGGATATGACACATCCGTTTTATCGTTATGATCCTAACCAATGTATTGCATGTGGTCAATGCGTTGAGGTGTGTCAAAACTTACAAGTAAATGAAACGTTATCAATAGACTGGGAAGCGGAACGCCCGCGAGTGATTTGGGATGAAGGAGTAAATATTAATGATTCTTCATGCGTGAGCTGTGGTCAATGTGTAACGATTTGTCCTTGTAACGCTTTAATGGAGAAAACGATGCTCGGTGAAGCTGGATTTATGACGGGACTAAAGCCAGATATTCTTGAGCCGATGGTAGATTTAATTAAAGAAGTAGAGCCTGGATATAGCGGTATTTTTGCGGTATCAGAAGTGGAAGCGGCCATGCGTGATACTCGTACGAAGAAAACGAAAACAGTATGTACATTTTGTGGTGTAGGTTGTTCATTTGAAGTGTGGACGAAAGGGCGTAAAATTCTTAAAGTACAACCTTCTTCTGATGCGCCAGTTAACGCAATTTCTACTTGTGTAAAAGGAAAATTTGGTTGGGACTTCGTAAATTCTAAAGAACGAATTACGAAACCTTTAATTCGTAAAAATGGAACGTTTGTTGAATCTACATGGGAAGAAGCGTTGAATGTAGTTGCAAGTAAATTAGGATCGATTAAAGAAGAGTACGGTAAAGATGCTATCGGTTTTATTTCTTCATCTAAAATTACGAATGAAGATAATTATGTGATTCAAAAATTAGCTCGACAAGTATTTGAAACGAATAATATTGATAACTGCTCACGTTATTGTCAATCACCAGCGACAGACGGATTATTCCGTACAATTGGTATGGGCGGAGATGCTGGAACGATTAAAGATATTGCACAATCTGGTCTTGTTATTATTGTAGGTTGTAATCCGACAGAAGGTCATCCTGTTTTAGCTACACGTATTAAACGTGCACATAAATTACACGGACAAAAATTAATTGTGGCTGATCTTCGTAAAACAGAAATGGCAGAGCGTTCAGATGTCTTTATTAGTCCAAAACAAGGAACAGATCAAGTATGGCTAATGGCTGTTACGAAATATATGATTGATCAAGGCTGGCACGATCAACGATTTATTGATGAGAATGTAAATTTCTTTGAAGATTTCAAAGAGAGCCTTACAGCATATACACTTGAATATGCAGAAGAAATGACTGGTATTTCAAAAGAAACACTGATTCAAATGGCTGAAATGATTCGTGATGCAGATGGTACATGTATCCTTTGGGGAATGGGGGTAACGCAAAATACAGGTGGATCTGATACTTCCGCTGCGATTTCAAACTTACTACTTGCAACAGGTAATTATCGTCGTCCAGGCGCTGGTGCATATCCGCTTCGAGGTCATAATAACGTACAAGGTGCTTGTGATATGGGTACTTTACCAGGATGGCTCCCAGGATATCAGCACGTTACGAATGATATGGAACGTGCGAAATTTGAAATGGCTTATGGAGTGAAAATTAATAGTGAACCAGGTCTTAATAATATTGAAATGCTGCACGCAATTGACGAAGGGAAAATGAAAGCTATGTATCTTGTCGGAGAGGATATGGCTCTTGTAGACTCGAATGCGAACCATGTACATGAGGTGTTATCGAGCCTTGATTTCTTCGTTGTGCAAGATGTTTTCTTATCTAAAACGGCTCAATATGCAGATGTTGTATTACCAGCAGCGCCGTCTCTTGAGAAAGAAGGTACGTTCACAAATACAGAGCGTCGTGTTCAAAGACTATATCAAGTGCTTCCTACGCTTGGAGATGCAAAACCAGACTGGTGGATTGTGCAGGCGATTGCGAATAAATTAGGTGCAAACTGGAATTATAGTCATCCAAGTGAAATTTTTGCTGAAATGGCAAGTTTATCACCACTATTCTCACAAGCAAACTATGAAGTGCTTGAAGGATGGAATAGTTTCCATTGGGGAAGTTTTGATGGAACGAATACACCGCTCCTTTTCCAAGATGGATTTAACTTCCCAGATAAAAAAGCTCGTTTTGCGATTGCTGACTGGGTACGCCCAGCTGAATTCCCAGCGGAGTTTGATCTTCACATTAATAACGGTCGTATGCTTGAGCATTTCCATGAAGGGAATATGACAAATAAATCAACAGGTATTCAAACGAAAGTGCCTGGCGTTTTCGTTGAAGTTTCTCCAGCACTTGCAAAAGAACGTGGAGTAAAAACTGGTTCATTAGTCCGTCTTGTCTCTCCGTTTGGAGCGTTAAAATTACGTGCACTTGTAACAGATCGTGTAAAAGCGAATGAGTTATATTTACCGATGAACTCTACAGATAATGAAACAGCAATTAATTTCTTAACAGGTCCTGCCGTTGATACGCGTACGAACACACCTGCTTATAAACAGACGAAAGTGCGTATGGAAGTGCTGGAAGTTGATGGCGAAAATCCGATGCCAAAAGCGAACCCGCGTAATAAAAAACGTCATCCTCAATCTGGTATTGAGGTACATCGTAAGTGGACACGTCCAGGGTATGTGCATTTAACGGATAAGTAGGAGGAGAAAAATATGGCTGCACCTATAAAAATGATTCAAAAACAAGAATTAACTGAAGAAGAAATAAAACAGAAAAAATTAGATGATTTAAAAGAGCTTCTAGCTAATAATGAAGACGCTCTAAATCAAATGTTTAATATAGTAGGGGAATTGAATGATATTGGCATGCTAGAAGCAGCAAATTCTATGCTAAAGGCGAAAGAACCAATCGCAAAGATTGTTCTTGGTCAAGTGACTCGTGAGCCCGTTACAAATTTAATTAATAATATGATGGGGGCTGCGGGTGCTTTAACAGAACTTGATCCGGAGCTTACGAAAAAGCTTATAGGTAGCTTATTAGTAGGGCTAGAAAAAGGTAATGAACATCTAGAGAGTAATAAAAAAGTAGGGGTATTCGATCTTATGAAAGTATTGAAAGACCCCGATATTAACCGTGCTATCGGGTTTGGGCTTCATTTCTTAAAAGGTATGGGAAAAGGATTAAAAGAAGAATAAACTTCATGAAGTGAACCTTTTCGCCCAAATGTTTGTACGAAATAGTTTGGGCGGAAGGCTCATTTTGGTAAAATATATAATAAAGTAAAATGAGGTTTTTTGGGAGGTATAATTGTATGTCAAAAAAAGTACATGAATTTAATGATATGATTCGAAAACTTCGAAAGGAACTTTTCGGAAAAGGGCCAGAACGAATTCATACTGTTTTCGCTGAAAATATGGCGATTGCGACTCTTTACGGAAACTTAACACCTACTGAAAAATTCATTTCAAGTACGATGGACGGTGCGGAAATGGTTCATATGGCTAGAACGAAAATGATTCAAGAAGTGTATGCTGCAAATTCCCGTGAACATTTGGAGGAACTTGTTGGAGCGAAATTAGTGAATTTGTTTTCAGATATGAAAGTAGAAGAAGATATTGCAGTTTCGGTATTTGTTTTTGATAAAAATATAACGTGAGAGAAGGATACTGATCGTGAAACCGATACAGGTAGAAAGAGAAATCTTTCGTTATGAACAAGAGGCGTTTAAACATATAGAGGACAGCATTGTAACAGAGTTTCCAGTCACGATTAAAATGAACGGACAGGAGTTTGTTACAATGGTTAGTACTCCAGAATATATAGAAGATATGGTAATAGGCTTCTTAGCATCTGAAGGAATCATTCGGAAGTATGAAGATATTGATGACATATGGGTACAAGAGAAAGAAGGATTTGTACATGTCACGACGGCAAAAGTAAATCCGTATTACGAACAAATGCAAAATAAACGTTATATTACTTCATGCTGTGGTATGAGTAGACAAGGGTTTGTTTTTGCAAATGATGCACTAAGCGCAAAGAAAATGAATGGCGTCCATGTACAGGTTACTGCAGAAGACTGTTTTCGATTAATGAAAGAAATGCAGCAATCTGCGGAGACATTTCGTCATACAGGGGGCGTTCATAATGCATCTTTGTGCAATGTGAATGGTATTATTTTAAGTCGAATGGATATCGGAAGGCATAATGCGTTAGATAAAATTTACGGTTATTGTTTAAAAAATAATATTTCTATAAGAGATAAAATCATTGTTTTTAGCGGTCGTATTTCTTCGGAAATATTATTGAAAGTTGCAAAAATTGGTTGTGAAATTATATTGTCAAAATCAGCTCCAACTGAGTTAGCTTTGCAGCTAGCAAAAGAATTAGGTATTACTACGATAGGATTTATTCGGAATCAATCCTTAAATGTATATACGCACCCAGAGCGTGTTTTAAATATAAAATAAGTAAAAGCGAGGCAATAAATATGAAATCTGTCACATTAGACAAACTACAACGTCCGTTAAAGGATTTACGTATTTCAGTTACTGATCGCTGTAATTTTCGCTGTCGATATTGTATGCCAGAAGAAATATTTGGTCCGGATTACTCGTTTTTGTCTAATGATAAAATTTTATCTTTTGATGAAATTGAAAGGATAACGCGTATTTTCGTTTCTTTAGGTGTTAGAAAATTACGGATTACAGGCGGAGAACCGTTACTTCGAAGAGGTCTTCCGCGGCTTATTGAGCGTCTTAATAAAATAGATGGTGTAGAGGATATCGGCTTAACAACCAATGGATCGTTACTTAAAAAGTTTGCTCCTGATTTATATAAGGCGGGTTTATCACGTGTGACAGTTAGTTTAGATTCCTTAGAAGAAGAGCGGTTTTTCTATTTAAATGGTAATAGAAGCAAAGTACAAAGGGTTCTGGAAGGCATACAAGCTGCAGCTGAAGTTGGAATGAAAATTAAAATAAACATGGTCGTTCAAAAGGGGAAAAACGAACAGGACATCTTGCAGATGGCACAATACTTTAAGGAAAACAAACATATTCTTCGTTTTATTGAGTATATGGACGTTGGAAATTATAATGGTTGGGAGTTAAAAGAGGTCGTATCTAAACAAGAAATAGTAGATATGATTCATCAAGTTATGCCATTAGAACGGATAGAAGCGAATTATGCAGGTGAGGTTGCGACTCGCTATCGTTATATTGGAAGTAATGAAGAAATAGGTGTTATTTCATCAGTAACAGATTCTTTCTGCTCTTCATGTACGAGAGCTCGTATTTCTGCAGAAGGAAAATTATATACTTGTTTATTCGCTTCTAAAGGAAATGACTTGAGAGACCTGCTTCGATCTGACTACACTGACGAGGAAATAACAGATGTCGTACGGGACATATGGAACAACCGAGAAGATCGTTATTCAGATGAACGGTTAAGTAATAGTAATAAAAAAGCTATGCCTAAAATTGAAATGTCACATATCGGTGGTTAATATAAAGTTGACATAAAAGTGAAAAATGGAAGGTGTACAAGAATTGTAGATTTTCTATTTTATAGTAAAAGTGATGATTGATCTCTCTGTAAAAGATGTGCAGAGAAATTAAGCAGCATTCAAAAACCTTTATTTTGAAGAGGTTTTTTGAAGCTGCTTTTTTATTTGGAGAAAATGGAGGAATTGGTAATGTCATTTCATAAACCGGAACAAATTGCTGAGCTTGTTATTGAGGCCGGTGTTCAAAAAGTAAGTCAGACCTTGCCAGCAATGCTTATTCTCGGTTTTTTAGGAGGAGCATTTATTTCGCTCGGTTTTTTACTTAACATTCGCGTTTTAGGTAATTTACCTGAGCGCTGGGGGAGTTTAGTAAATGTTTTAGGAGGCGCGGTTTTTCCTGTTGGACTCATGCTCGTCGTATTAGCAGGAGGAGAATTAATTACCGGAAATATGATGTCAATGTCTATGGCGCTTTATGCAAAGAAAATTACATTCGTAAGTGTGCTGAATAACTGGATTTGGATTACTTTCATGAATTTTATAGGAGCTATTTTCGTAGCGTATTGTTTCGGGCATCTTGGCGGATTAACAGAAGGGGATTATTTAAATAAAACAGTAGCGATAGCGGAAGGCAAGTTACACGAATCATTTGGAAGAACTTTAATTTTAGCAATTGGGTGTAATTGGCTCGTTTGTTTGGCGCTTTGGCTCGCTTATGGGACGAGTGATTTTGTCGGAAAAATAATCGGAATTTGGATTCCCATTATGGCATTTGTAGTGATTGGATTTCAGCAAGTGGTAGCAAATATGTTTGTCATCTCAGCAGTTATTTTTGCAGGTCATCTCACATGGATGGATCTTGCTAAAAATTTTGTTCCTGTCTTTATCGGAAATGTAATTGGCGGGGCTGGTTTTGTTGGATTTGCGTACTTTGCTTGTTATCAAAAACAACATTCTAATATGAAATAGAGTTCGTGAGAGGAAGGGTATGTAATGGCTGAGCGGTATTCACGACAACATTTGTTTAAACCAATTGGGAGTAGAGGGCAAGAAAAAATTCGAAATAAACATGTGTTAATTGTAGGAGTAGGCGCATTAGGAAGTGCAAGTGCCGAAAGTTTCGTACGTGCAGGTATTGGCAAGTTGACGATCATAGATCGTGATTACGTTGAATGGAGTAATTTACAAAGGCAACAATTGTACTCTGAACAAGATGCAAGAGAGAAATTGCCAAAAGCAATCGCTGCTAAAAATCGGCTAGAAAAACTTAATTCGGAAGTACAAATACATGCTTTCGTAATGGATGCGTGTGTAGAAAACTTGGAAGGGCTATTAGAAAATGTCGATGTAATCATTGATGCAACAGATAATTTCGATATCCGATTTATAATAAATGACTTATCACAAAAACATAATATCCCGTGGGTATATGGTTCTTGCGTTGGCTCGTACGGTATGAGTTGTACAATTATTCCGCAAGAGACACCTTGTTTACATTGTGTGCTGAAGAACGTTCCAGTTACAGGTGTGACGTGTGATACAGCTGGAATTATTAGCCCGACTGTACAAATCGTCGCAGCATATCAAGTGGCGGAAGCACTCAAAATTTTAGTAGAAGATTTTGCAGCAATTAGAAAAACATTTTGTATATTTGATATATGGAGTAATCAAAACCATTTTATAAAACTAGGGAAAATCAAGACAGACAATTGCTCTTCATGCGGTTTGAATCGCATTTATCCTTATTTATTATACGAAAATCAAACGAAGGTAGCTGCTTTATGCGGAAGAAATACAGTTCAAATTAGACCAGTAGACAATAGAAAATACAATTTTGATGATATAGAAAAAGTATTAAAAAAAGTGGGGGAAGTAAATCGGAATCCGTATTTACTATCTTGCCAATTAGATGAGTACCGCATCGTTGTTTTTCGGGATGGTCGTGTTTTTATTCATGGCACAAATGATATTTCGAAAGCGAAACAACTATATTATCGCGTATTCGGCTAATAGAAAGGGTTGTCAACAATGGAAAGAAGAGTACCAATCACAGTTGAAGAGGCTGTTCGTAAAGTGATGGGATTTGCTCATAACGGCTTAAAGGAGCTACTACCTATTGAATTAGCTTACGGACGTATATTAGCAGAGGATTTAGTAGCTGACCATGATGTGCCGTCATTTAATCGTTCACCGTATGACGGGTTTGCTATTAGAGCAGAAGATACGAATTTAGCCAGTTATGAAACGCCAATTGTATTTGAAGTAGTGGGTGAAATTGGTGCAGGATCGCTATTCGATGAGAAAGTAGGTCCGTTTCAAGCAGTTCGAATTATGACGGGAGCACAGATTCCGAGTGGATGTGATGCAGTTGTTATGCTAGAGCTGACTCGTCAATATGAGGAGGCTGGCAGTAAGTATATGGAATTGAAACGGTCATTCAAAACGGGCGATAATATTTCTTTTCAAGGTGAAGATGCTCGTAAAGGAACGGTTCTTGCAAAGAAAGGAACATACATTAATCCAGGTATTTCAGCTCTTCTTGCTACGTTCGGGTATAGCGAGGTGCCAGTTGCGAGAAAGCCTGTAGTTGGACTATTAGCGACTGGCAGTGAATTACTGGATGTAAACGATTCATTACAGCCAGGGAAAATCCGAAATAGTAATACGTATATGATATTGTCTCAAATCCGAAGAGCAGGCGGAAGAGTAAAATATTTTGGGAAGTTTAGCGATGATTTTTATACGTGTTTTACGGCTGTAAAAGAAGCATTAAGCCAAGTAGATATGCTCATTACAACAGGTGGTGTATCAGTAGGGGATTACGATTATTTGCCAGCTATATATGAAAAATTAGGTGCATCAGTTCTTTTCAATAAAGTTGCAATGCGGCCAGGAAGTGTAACGACTGTAGCGCAATTAAATGGAAAGTTATTATTTGGTTTATCAGGAAATCCATCTGCTTGTTACGTAGGGTTTGAATTGTTTGTAAGACCTTGTATTCGGACGTATATGTTTAGTGAAAAAGCACATGTAAAAAGAGAAAAAGCGTTATTAGGAGAAGACTTTTTAAAGCCAAATCCATTTACAAGGTTTGTACGAGGAAAACTAACATATAACGAAGGGCAGTTAATCGCTTATCCGTCAGGGTTTGATAAATCTAGCTCAGTTTCCTCTCTAGCGGAGACAAATATATTTATTGTACTTCCAGGTGGTACGAGAGGTTATAAAAAAGATATGTTCGTAGATGTGCTCTTGTTGGAAGATAACGAAGGTAGTGAATGGCCTTGGACATTTTATAAAGTGAGAGGTGATTCTAATGGGGCAAGTGCTATTTGAAATTGTAGATAGACCGATTGTAGTTGAAGAAGTAACAAATAAGGTTGCAAGAAGAGACGCAGGTGCGATTACAACTTTTATTGGTACAGTGAGAGAATTAACAAAAGGAAAACGAACACTGCATTTAGAGTATGAAGCATATGAAACGATGGCAGTAAAACAACTTATGAGAATTGGTGAAGAAATTAGTGAAAGATGGCCGGACGCAAAAATAGCAATTACGCACCGAGTAGGACGGCTAGAAATAATGGATATTGCGGTAGTCATCGCAGTTTCATCACCGCATCGCAAAGTAGCTTATGAAGCGAATGAATACGCAATTGAACGTATAAAGCGAATCGTCCCAATATGGAAAAAAGAATTTTGGGAAGATGGGACGATGTGGATTGGCGATCAACTTGAAAATACACCATATCCAGCAGGAAAACCGAAGAAGGAAGAATGAGAAAATGATTACAATTTTACTGTTTGCAAATTTGCGTGAGGAAGTCGGGTTAGATCGATTCGTAATTTTCGAAAAACAAGAAATGACTGTGCAGCAATTAAAAGAATGGCTCAAAGCAAACTATAGTTTACAATCGCTTGATAGAGTGATGGTGGCTGTTAATGAAGAGTTTGTAACGAATGAAGAGATGATACGAGCTGGAGATATTGTCGCATTCATCCCGCCTGTTAGTGGTGGATAATAAGCGTTTCTTGAAACGATAAGAAGATGCTATATATAAATTCGAATACGAGAAGGGATGAGTTCTATGCTTACTCAAGAACAAATAATGAATGCGTTAAAACATGTAGAGGATCCAGAATTACACAAAAGTATTGTGGAGTTAAACATGGTTAGAAATATACAAATGAATGGAACAGAGGTTAAACTTGAAGTAGTGCTAACGATTCAAGGGTGTCCGTTAAAAGCAAAAATTCAACAAGATATTGAAGAATCACTTTACGCAATTGGTGCATCAAAAGTAGATTTAACATTCGGTTCTATGACAAAAGAAGAACGTGCAGTCTTAACAGAGAAGTTAAAGAAAAATACTAGAACAGAAACTGGTATGCCAAGCATGCTTCGTCCTGATTCAGGAGTACAATTTCTTACTGTAACGAGCGGAAAAGGTGGGGTCGGAAAATCAACTGTAACAATTAATCTTGCAACAGCTTTAGCTCGTATGGGCAAAAAAGTGGGGATATTAGATGCAGATATATATGGTTTTAGCATTCCAGCTATGATGGAAACGAATCAAAAACCAACGATGATTGATCAAACAGCAATTCCAGTTATTAGTCACGGTGTTAAAATTATGTCTATGGGATTTTTTACAGAAGGAAATAATCCGGTTATGTGGCGCGGACCGATGTTAAATAAATGGATTCAAAATTTCCTTGCGAATACGCACTGGGGAGAATTAGATTATTTACTTCTTGATTTACCACCTGGTACAGGAGATGTTGCTATTGATGTTGCAGCAATGATTCCGCAGGCGAAAGAAATTATCGTTACAACACCACATAATGTAGCTTCATTCGTAGCATCTAGAGTAGGCGTAATGGCAAAACATACGAAACACGAGATTTTAGGTATTGTGGAAAACATGGCTTATTATGAAGAACAAGATGGATCGAAAAATTATCTGTTCGGAAAAGGCGGCGGGGAAATGTTAGCAGAACAATTGCAAACAGAAGTAATCGCACAAGTACCTTTTGCAAAACGTGAAGAAAATAGCGGTTCATCTGTATATGATGAAGATTCTCTTGTTGGAGAAGTGTTTACATCGTTAGCAGAAGATATTATTTATAAAAGATAGAGGAGGGATTTTTATGGTGTGTAATATCGATCATTCTATTGAAGATGTAATGAATAAACTTGAAAGTCAAAAGAGTTTTTTATCTGAAGAGATTTTTAAAGGATTAAAAAATTTTTTGCACGGTAATCACTCACAAGAAATATTAAATGATGTCTTTCATCTTCTAAAAAAGTATGACTTAGTTAGTGAAGAAGAAAGAGAGACGAGAAATACTCAATTATTGCTGATTATAAAATAAATAAGCTTTGGCTTTTGTTTTGTAACAGGAGGGGTAAATGTAATGAATATGAAGAAGATGATTGAAACGATAGAAGCAACAAAAATGACTGATGAAGAATTATCGATTGCTCATTTACATCAAAAGCTCGTGAAGCTATATAGTCAAAAAAATGTTGCTCATTATACGGAGTTATTAAAATATATTTTATCCTTATCCGTGCAGCTTGATTTACATTTCGTATTGAAATATTTTGGTGTGCGACCGGTTGTTGCTATAGACGAGCGTATGCAATTTCAAGAGATATTTAAATGTTTAGCTAATAAGGATGATAATGGGGAATGGTTTTTACATTTCGTTTCTTTATATGTAGGGCTAATTGTAGTTCTTCACTTTGATGAAAAAGTGATTGAGAGAAGTTTTTTCGATGATATGGTCGTGGGTGAAGGGAATGAAATATAAGGATCTTGCCCATAACATCTTTCTATTTAATAGCTATAATTAGTCTTTTGATTGGCTATGTAAATATGAAGGTAACGAATTAATAAAAAGTGTTCTTCAGTTGTTTCCATCGTTTTTTCATGTTACCATTAAGCGAATTTTTCATAGGGAGAGAAAGCGATGAAATGGATTTATTTTATTCTTATTAATGTTATAGCTTTTAGCCTTATGGGGCTTGATAAACGGAAAGCGAAGAAGAAACAGTGGAGAACGCCAGAAAGTACGTTGTTTTTATTAGCAGCAGCTGGGGGAGCAGTTGGAGCTTGGATTGGTATGTATATGTTTCATCATAAAACTCATAAAAAGAAATTTGTTTTCGGCATACCGTTACTTGTTGTAATAACGGTATGTTTATTATTCGTTGTATGAGAAATGTCGAAAGAAATGCAGATTGATTATTGGTAAAGTGAGCACGTGGGAACGTATAATGGAGAAAAAATGAGAAGAGGAGAAAAAGGAAGATGGGGAGTCAATCAGCAGAGCAAAAAAGAGGGATTATATATGCGGCTGGTGCGTATACGATGTGGGGAATACTACCAATCTATTGGAAATGGGTTGAGGAAGTCCCAGCAGATGAAATATTAGCACACCGCATCGTTTGGGCATTCGTGTTTATGTTAATCGTATTAGGTGTTACGAAGAGATTTCGTCAGTTTATTGGAGAGTTCGTGAATCTTTTTAAACGACCTAAATTATTAATGTCGTTAACAATAGCTTCAGTCTTGATTAGCGGAAACTGGTTTGTCTACATATGGGCCGTTAATCATAATCATGTCATTGAAGCAAGTCTTGGCTATTATATTAATCCGCTTATTAGTATTTTACTTGGTACAGTCGTTTTAAAGGAAAAGTTAAACTTTTGGCAATACGTTGCAGTTGGTTTAGCTGGAGTAGGGGTTATCATTTTAACAGTACGTTTCGGGGCTATTCCGTGGGTTTCTTTATCACTTGCCCTTTCATTTGGATTATATGGATTAACGAAAAAATTGTTAAACTATGATGCGACAATTGGACTTACGATGGAAACGATGTTAGTGACGCCGTTTGCGATTATTTATTTAGTAATGACAGGAGTACATGGTTTCGGCTCATTTGGCTCGATTTCAATGTTATCGACATTACTATTAATAGGGGCGGGCATTGTTACAGCATTGCCACTTTTTTATTTTGCAAAAGGAGCCCAACTTATTCCGCTTTATATGGTAGGGTTTTTACAATATATTGCACCAACAATTAGTTTGATTTTAGGTGTATTCGTATTTGGTGAACATTTCACATCTACTCATATGATTGCATTTTTCTGTATATGGGTTGCATTAGTTGTATTCTCGGTAGCGAAAACAAAGTTCTTGGTGCAGAAACAACCGAAATTTATAAAAAATAAATCAGCAAAAGTATCGTAATGCGTAGTATTTTCTACGCATTTTTCTTTATACTGATACTATAGGATTTCCATTATAGCTAGTAGGGAGCTGAGAACGTGGAAACGATTTTACATAACGATCCGCTTATGGCCGCTGTAATTTCATGGTTTTTAGCACAATTAACGAAAGTAGTCTTTAAATTATTTAAAACGGGTGAATTTGATTTTGCAAAGTTTTTCGCTTCAGGTGGGATGCCAAGTTCTCATGCTTCAACTGTTACAGCACTGGCGACAGGTGTTGGCGTTGTGGAAGGTGTGGAAAGTACTTTATTTGCAATTGCTGCTATTTTTGCCATTATAGTTATGTATGACGCTTCAGGAGTAAGGCTTGCAGTAAGTAAACAGGCGAAAATATTGAATGAGTTTTTTCACGGTAGACAAACAGAATATAAGAAATTAAATGAACTTGTCGGGCATACGCCGTATGAAGTAGTAGTTGGTGCTTTATTAGGGATTATTGTCGGAGTAGGATATTGTTTATAAGCAGAGCATCTTATATGTTCTGCTTTTCTTTGTATTCATACATATTCAGCTACTTTCTTGAATATCGTTATACGGATTTCGAAAGGGTGGGTGAGTAACTTGTTATTATATGAAAAAGTGCATGAAGAAATAGCGAGAAGAGCAACTGCACTTCAAACAATGCAATGGCAAGATGGTACGTGGCGATTTTGTTTTGAAGGAGCTCCATTAACAGATTGCCATATGATTTTTTTATTAAAATTATTAGGTAGAGATAAAGAGATAGAACCGTTTGTAAAAAGGTTAGCATCACTTCAAACAAATGAAGGAACGTGGAAATTGTATGAAGATGAAGTGGGAGGTAATTTATCAGCTACCATTCAATCTTATGCCGCCTTACTTGCTTCGCAAAAATATACAAAAGAAGATGCGAATATGAAGCGAGCGGAAAATTTCATTAAGGAACGCGGAGGCGTGGCGCGTGCTCATTTTATGACAAAGTTTTTATTAGCAATTCATGGAGAATATGAATATCCTTCACTCTTTCATGTACCAACACCAATCATGTTTCTACAGAATGATTCCCCCCTCAGTATATTTGAATTGAGTAGCTCAGCACGTATCCATTTAATTCCGATGATGGTGTGTTTAAATAAAAGATTTCGAGTAGGGAAAAAGTTATTGCCAAATTTAAATCACATTGCGGGCGGGGGCGGAGAATGGTTTCGGGAGGATCGGTCTCCTTTGTTTCAAACGTTATTAAGTGATGTAAAACAAATTATCTCGTATCCACTTTCGTTACATCATAAAGGATATGAGGAAGTCGAACGTTTCATGAAAGAGCGTATTGATGAAAATGGAACGTTATATAGTTACGCAACTGCCTCGTTTTATATGATTTATGCTTTACTTGCGTTAGGGCATTCTCTTCAATCATCACTGATTCAAAAGGCTATAGCTGGTATAACATCTTATATATGGAAGATGGAAAGAGGGAGTCACTTGCAAAACTCTCCTTCAACTGTATGGGATACGGCTTTACTCAGCTATGCGTTACAAGAGGCACACGTTCCGAAAGATCACAAGATGATTCAACAGACAATAACATATTTATTAAAAAAACAGCATACAAAAAAAGCTGATTGGAGCGTACATGCTCCCGCACTTACTCCTGGCGGTTGGGGTTTTTCGGATGTAAATACGACAGTTCCAGATGTTGATGATACAACCGCTGTACTAAGAGTGTTGGCAAGAAGTAGAGAGAATGAAAAGGTAAATAATGCTTGGCAGAAAGGGATTGATTGGGTTAAAGGATTACAAAATAATGATGGGGGCTGGGGAGCGTTTGAAAAAGGTGTGACGAGCAAATTATTAGCAAATTTACCAATCGAAAATGCAAGTGATATGATTACAGATCCTTCCACACCAGATATTACAGGAAGAGTGTTAGAGCTTTTCGGGACATATACGCAAAATGAATTACCTGAGAAACAAAAACAAAGTGCGATAAATTGGTTAATGAATGCACAAGAGGAAAATGGATCATGGTATGGGAAATGGGGGATTTGTTATATATATGGTACGTGGGCTGTTATGACAGGTTTACGGTCACTCGGAA
Source organism: Bacillus cereus group sp. MYBKT111-2 (assembly GCF_051915205.1). Classification (NCBI taxonomy): domain Bacteria; kingdom Bacillati; phylum Bacillota; class Bacilli; order Caryophanales; family Bacillaceae; genus Bacillus; species Bacillus cereus group sp. MYBKT111-2. Next base: position 450,430 of record NZ_JBQAEG010000003.1, on the reverse strand, counting down.
TTCCATCTAACAATCCATCATTGAAACGAGCAGCTTTATGGCTTGAACATATACAGCATGAAGATGGTGGATGGGGAGAATCCTGCCACAGTAGTATGGAGAAAAGGTTCATTACTTTACCATTTAGTACACCATCTCAAACAGCATGGGCGTTAGATGCTCTCATTTCTTACTATGATACAGAAACGCCAGCTATTCGAAAAGGCATTTTATATTTGCTTGCGAATCCTTATGTGAATGAAAGATATCCTACTGGAACAGGTTTACCAGGTGCGTTTTATATTAGATATCATAGCTACGCTCATATATATCCCCTACTTACTTTGGCACATTATACAAAAAAATATAGAAAATAAACCGAGAGATATCTCTCGGTTTATTTTGTTGGGTAGTAGGTCCCTGTTGAAAAGAATAAGGTTGTGCTTCCTTATTTTTCTGTTGACTGGCGTTTTTGACGTGCATCAGCGGCATTTGCACGTGCGTTTGCTTCTAAGTCATTGTGGTCAGCAAGTTCACGAGAGAACTCTACATCAATGCCATCAGTAGCTTTGTTTTGTTTGAAATTTTTTTTGTTCATTCGACACAATCTCCTTGCACTTTATCCCGCTTTAATGGGCAGTAAGACCCCCACCTTAAAATTCAGTGAAAGCAAAGAAGTTAGGGGGGCGGGCTGCCCATAAAAGTCCGATTGGTGAGGGCTGATAATCAGTGGGGATGAAGAAAATCCCCACTGATTAAAGTTTCACTTTATGCGACGTTGCAAAGTTAGTTTGACACAAATAGACTTTTTTATACAAAGAGGAATTGGAAAGTAAAAAGCCGAAATATACAGTATAAGTAATAGAAATGGGGGATAGGTATGGAGTTTTTAAACGGGAAAACAGCTGTTGTAACAGGAGCTGCACAGGGAATTGGAAAAGAGATTGCAAGGGTGTATGCAAAACTAGGGGCGAAAGTATTAATTAGCGATGTAAATGAAGAGAAATTACAAAAAACGACACGTGAGTTCTTGGATGAAGGATATGAAGTGAGCTTATATCGATGTGATGTGAGTAATCAAAATGAAGCAAAGTCGTTAATTGAATATGCGGTTCAAAAATTCGGAACATTACATATTTTGGTGAATAACGCTGGGATTACAAGGGATGCAATGTTACATAAAATGGAGAAGTCTGCTTGGGAACAAGTATTACAAGTGAACTTAACTGGAGTTTTTTATTGTATGCAACCAGCGCTGCTTTACATGAGACAACAAGGGTATGGACGTATTATTAATATATCTTCAATTAGTAGAGAAGGAAACATAGGTCAAGCAAACTATGCAGCTACGAAGGCAGGCGTTGTAGGTTTAACGAAAACGGCAGCGAAAGAAGTTGGAAATTTCGGTATTACGTGTAATGCGATTTGCCCAGGATTTATGGATACAGATATGACAAAAACGATACCAGATAAAGTGAAAGAAAAGATGGTCGGCGCGATTCCGGTTGGTAGAATTGGAACGCCAGAAGATATTGCGAACGCAGCTGCCTTCTTAGCATCAGAATACGCATCCTATATTACAGGAGAAGTATTAAATGTGAGCGGGGGGCTGCAAGTTTAAAGACATACATAATGAAAAGAACCTGACCGGATAGGTCAGGTTCTTTCTCTTTAATTTAAGTTAAGCCAAACGCTCTTCACTTCTGTATAGTTATTTAATGCATAAGATCCCATTTCACGACCAAGACCGGATTGTTTAAATCCTCCAAATGGAGATGCTGCATCAAAGACGTTATAACAGTTTACCCATACTGTACCAGCACGTACTTTACTTGCAACGTAGTGTGCTGTTTTAACATTTTCTGTCCACACACCAGCTGCTAAGCCGAATTGTGATTTATTTGCACGTTCAATTACTTCATCAATATCGTTAAACGGTATAGCAGAAATAACTGGACCGAAAATTTCTTCTTTTGCAATCGTCATTTCATCATTTACGTCAGCGAATACTGTAGGAGAAACGAAGTAGCCTTGATCAAATGGATTACTTCCTCCGCAAAGTACTTCAGCACCTTCTTCAATCCCTTTTTCGATGTAGCCCATTACACGTTTTTGTTGTTCTTCGGAAACGAGAGGACCGATTGTAGTTTCTGGACTTAAGCCAGCACCTTGATTTAATTTTTTAGAGTAAAGGACAAGGTCAGCCATGACATTATCATACATTTTCTTCGGAACAAATAAACGTGATCCAGCAGAGCATACTTGTCCTTGGTTAAACATAACACCAGAAAGTGCACCAGGAATCGCGCGAGATAAATCAGCATCTGGCAAGATGATATTTGGTGATTTACCGCCTAACTCAAGTGTAACACGCTTTAATGTTTCTTATATACACGTTATTGGTCACAATACAAAATATATTTAAAAGAGGATAAAAGAAGTATTGATATAAAAGGAATAAAGGGGTATTTTTAAAATAGCCCAATATACATTTTATTGGACAAAATAGGAGTAATAAAATAAGATAGAGTTAGGTGTTATTTCAGAGAAAAGAAAGTGGTAAAAGTAATCATATTAAACAAAAATAAAAGAGAGTACATAGGGAGAATTTCTTTTATGAATAAGGGGAAGTGAATGAAGTAATGGATTATAAATTTGTGAGTAAAGAAACTACTGTAAATGAAATGATTAGAGGGAAAATGAGAAATATAAAAGTGATTACAATAAGTGTGCTAGAAGAAAGTACAGGTATTGTATATCCACATCCTATAACAGAGTTCATAAAAAGACAGTACGAGTTTTATGGAAGATCATTAAATAGTTCTGATGCACCTGCAAGGGTAGTATGTCGTTTCTTGAATTTTTGTCTACAAAAGATTGAAGAGGGACATGAAGAGTTTGTGGATATGAAAGGTAAGGGGATAAATGGATTAGAACGCAAACATGGTAGTCAATATCTGACACATTGTTCCCTGGAGGGATTGCAAAAAACAACAGTAGAATATTATGAGAAATACCTTTCGGCATTTTATGTGTTTTTGAAAAAAATGAATTGGATAGAAGAAGCTTTTCCTTTAGAGGGGAAAAAGAATTTTAATGGTGATACTATTTATCGTTCAATATTTAGAGAACCAGCATTAGGAACAAGATTTCCTTCACGAGAAACAAGTAAAAGAAAAGTGGCAAAGCTAAAGGATTTTGGAGAAGATCGAAAACAATTAACAACCCACTTCATTCAAACAGCTATGGACGTTGCAGAAGATATAGCTTTAGGACTGTGTTTTCAGTTTTTTGGAGGATTGAGAAGAGGGGAAGTTGTTAATGTTTCTAGAGGGGATTTGATTGTAAGCGAAGGCGAATCAATGGAAGTCCAAGTCAAAGATAATCGTAACAAATTCTTTTCTCGTCTAAAGGACACGAAAACGGAGAACCCAAAAAGATTGAACTATTTACAAACAGATATGTGTCGGCAAACGATTTTAGATAATGATCTTGTTTGGGAAGTATATCGAAAACATCAAAAAAGACTAGATTACATGATTAAGAGTGGGAAGTGTAAGAATCATAGTGCTTTGTTCCTTGACGGTGACGGAGAAACAATGTCAGGAAAAGTGTATGATCGACGTTTTCAGAAAGTGAAAAAGGTATTTCTTGAATCGTTAATGGGACATAAAGATTATGACCTTTTAGCGGATACGTTTTGGTCAACACATATTGGTCGAGGAGTGTTCACAAACATGCTAATTGATATGGGATTTACCCCTACACAGTTAGCGATTGCGCGTGGTGATCGAAATCTGTCTTCTGCTATGTCATACATTGACCAAACGCTCACAACAGAACAAATTCAACAGGCTGTAGATGAGTTTAAAAAATACCCTACTGAAAAATTAGGGGTTATTGATTATGAACAAGTGAAGAAATGGAAGAAAAAATTATAAAATTATAAGGCGGGGGAATTAGTGGAACAAGGATGGATTACAAAAACAAAAGCAATTAAATGTGGAAAATATGGGAAGATTTCAAAACACAATCATGGTTTCAAACATTGGATTAAAGAAGGACACCTTACTACAAAAGAAGGTAGAGCAGATAATGGAATGAATTCAACTTTTTTTAATGTAAGTGAATTAGATAATTTGATGACCAAAATAGAAGACATGGAAAAAAATTATTTATCTGAAAAAGAAGTTGCTAAAATACTTGGATATAAAATAACGCTTACGGGGAATAGTGAAGCGGGTAGAAAAAAGATAAATCAAATAATTACTCTTTGTAATTCAGAAAAAATTCAGTATAAATATTTAGAAAAAGGATTCAATAAAGCCTTTTTATATGTGAATAAAGAGCAATTTCTTCATTTTGTTGAAACTCATATAAGTAACGCTGAAATAGCAAAAAAATACAATATAAATCATATGCAATTTGATATCGTAGATAGACGGTACAATCTAAAAAAAATACGTCTTACTAGAGAGGTTTCGTATTATCGAGTAGAGGATGTTAAATGTTTTGAAATGTTTAATGAGAACCTAGAAGATTATTATACGTTAGAGGAAGCACAGGCTGTTCATGGAATGACAGGGCATGTATTTCGGTCTATTGCTGATGAGGAAGGAATAGAACCATTAAAATTAAGTAGTAAGAAGGTTTATTACTCCAAAAAGGTTATTGATGGACTTGTTGAAAAGATGGAGGAAATCAAAGAAAAATACTGTTCTGCAAGTAAAATTAAAGAAGTTTGTGGTGTGAAAGTTAGAAAGCATACGGAAACATTCACACCAATAAAAACAACTGCCCTTATAAGGTATGTTTTTCGAACGATAGCAGAATATGTTTACTCAGTGGAAGAAGTACGAGAATATAAAAACAAGCTTGATATGCAAGATAAAATAAAAAGAATTCTTTTGGAAAAAACATCAATAAAAGCATTTGAGGAATGGTTGGAATTGAGAGAAATTTCTTTTTCTGGAAATAGTCCATATACAGAACGAGAATGGTATTCATATTGCAAAGAAAAGTTATCGCTATCCACAAGTACTAAAAAGTCTAGGAGAACTTTAATAAGAACTTATGTTGATTGTACGGAACTTTTAGCAAACTTAACGCTAGAAAAAGAATTATATTCGTTCACTTCAAATGAAATCAATCTTAAATTATTTAATAGTTCAATAGGGGTGGCAACACAACAATATTTATATAGTTTCTTAAAAGAGTTTCATGCGAAGCTGGTTGTGTATTTAAAGAAAAAAGAGGAACGAAAAAAGACATTTGATATGGATAGGATTATTAATCCTTATAAATATGAAGCTGTGGAGCAACCAAAAGAAGTATATGAGTATGACGAGTACATAAAAGTATATGATTATGTCCAAAAAGAGGAACATAAACATAAAGCTATTATTGATGCAGAAAAGATTATAGCAGGTAAGTCTAAAAAGGGAATATCGTATTACGCTTCTGCTTGGCTATATGTGTTGGCTCATTTGGGCAATGCCTGGCGACATGGAGATATAATGGACATGCCAATGGTTGATTTCAATTCGGTTGGAATTGAATCTTTAGAAACATTAAAAGCAAGAGATTTGACAGAAGAAGAAGCGAATGCGGTTATTAATCAAATCAAACGAAAAAATTTAACAACAAACAAAACAGGTGCAGTTAATCGTTTCAATTGTCCAAAGGAGTTAGTTGTTCCATTTGCAACAGCGGCTGTTATTTGTTCGATTATTGCTAAACGGACAAGTCTTGTCATTACGTCAGAAATTACTGAAACAAAAATTATAGATTTTGGCATAAAAGATGATATTTTCAGTAAAAAAGCACATAATACTTTCTTCGAAAACTTTGAAATAAAAGATTTTCAATTTCAAAGCCGAAAAATGAATCGTACAATATTAGTATTGATATATATGGTTCTTGTAAAAAAAGGGAAAGGTAGCGCAGCGTTAAAGATAGCTCAACGACTTAGAGCACACGAGAATTTTGAAACTACTAATATTTATCTTGTGATTCCGCAACATGAATTGGATGAACTAAGTGAGAGTTTGTTTGACAGAAAAAGTTTTGGTTATATACCTGATTTAATGGCTGATATTTTACTTGGGGATACCAAAGATAGAAATCAAAGGACGCAAGAAATAGTAGCACTACAAACAACGTTTGGTGGTATTCATAAACTAGAAGCAACTGCTGGATTTATAAATAGGACTTTAGCGGAACGAAAAAAAGTAGCGGATCAAATTTTCAGTATGGGATTGGATGAGGTCACAGATTTAATGTTTGACTTGCAAGTTAATGCCTTGACAAGTAACGAAGAAAATTACCAATGTCTTGTTTCTCCAAACTGTCAAAAACCACATTTGGAATCTTGTAAGGATTGCCCATTCGCTATTCCAAACTTTTATTCACTCTCTTCTCTCGTAGAAGGTTTTAAAACGTCCATTTTGGAGTTTGTTAAAGATTTCGACCCAAATACCTTTGAAGGCGAAAAAACACGCCTTATGAACGTATTATACAAGGATTTAGACCATTTACATCGTGCCATGCAGAAGTTTGGGGAAGAGGAAGTATTTCATTTCTTTGAAAGAGGAAAAGAAGAATATAACGAATTAGTAGATTTGATTGGGGAAGTACAAACAAAAACGGGTGAAGATTTTGAGATGTATCTAACATACAATCCAAAATATTTATCGTAGTACAGGGGGAACTATTATGTCTGTAATGGATACAGTAAAAGAAATAGAACTTGATATAGATGTTTTTTCTGACGAGGGATTTGATTTAAAACGAAGCGTTATTGAAGCTAAAGAAATTGTAGAAAAATTAGAAAAAGAAAATCGTTGGCTTCGTGGTGAATTTGAAGACGATCATTGGGTAGTTAGTAGACTTTTATATAGTGAAAGTTACAACAGTTATAACTTTAGTCAATTTGATTCTGCACAATTTAATCATAAATTACCAAAAGAATTTAAAACGATTGTGAAATGCTGGATTGTCAACCTTATTGATAAATACAAAGAAACAGCAACTCATTGTTTGCTTCATTTTTCCAATGGATTCGAAGTGACGAAAGGGTTTCAAATAACAGAAATAAAAAATTTAGTAGATTTTATCGAATTTGGGGAACTAAGTCATAATTATAGACGAGATTTTGTAGACGTATTGTGTAATTTCTTTGATTATGCTGACTTAGAGATAGGTGATGATTATATTCCTCAACTTGTGGAATTAAAAGACAAAATGCCTAAACTTAAAAGTAATATAAGAAAATTGCCTTCTTCACAATATGTATTAACGTTTTCTTATTATCTAGAAAAACATTTTGAAGCCTTGATGGAAAGATTTGTAGATCAAGAAAATTTTGATAAGGAATTACTGACGGTGTATCCACTGGTAATATGGTGGAGGTTAACAACGATAATTCCACTTCGTGCTTCAGAGTTTTGTTTAATTGGACGAGATTGCTTGGTTGTAGACGGAGATAAATTTTATATACAATTGCCGCGAATTAAACAGAATGCAAGAAGAGTACAAATTATGGACAAAGTATCGGTAGACGAAGAAATGCATCAATTGATTAATCGTTATATCGATTTAACGAATCAGTATGGAAAAACAGATACTCTGATTTCATATCGTTCAATTTTGAGTGTTGTTAATGACAATCGAGGATATATGAAAAGAAATTCAAGTCAATTTAATATACGAAACCTAGAAACATTGATTCCAAGATTTTATAGAACAATTGAACAAGTTTATGGTTTTAAAATAGAAAAAGAACATTACCTTAGAACGAATGATACAAGACATATAGCATTCGTCTCGTTAATGATGCAAGGGTATAGCCCTGTTGAAATTGCGCGTCTAGGGGGACACAAAACAATCCAAACGCAATTACATTACAGTAATCATAAAGAGTACTGGGTGGATTGTGAAGTGTTTAAGCTAATGAAAAAAGTGAAAAATACTAGTCTCTCAAATAAACAAGTGGGGAATGTTCTTGATGAAATAAAGCTGAAAGCTTATGCAAGTGAAGAATCTTTTAAACGCAAAATGAAAATAGGGTTTTGTAAAGATGAAGAACAAAAATGTGAATCAAAGCGTTGTTATTTCTGTTCACACTGGGGAATCACACTAGAGGAGTACCTAGAAAAGAAAGAAACAATTCAAAAGGAAATATTTGAATTGAAAAGCAATGTAAATGAAATGACAGTAGCACTACAAAACCTAAATAAACAATTTCTACAAGACGAACTATCAAGAAGAAATCCAGAAATGTTAACGAAGATAAAAACGAAAGCAAATAAAATTCAGAGTGACATATACAAAATGGCATTACTAGGTTCTAAGTTAGAGGGAATGGAAGAAGGGAGAATGTTACATGACTAAAAGAGTGGGGCGTAAATCAAAATTAACTGAGGAAGAAGTGCGAAAAGTAATCTTGATGTTTAGAGAAAATGTACAAGGTATGGGGAATATTAGCTTTTCAGAGATTCACCGTTATGCGAATGAACTTCATGAACAAGGAGTCATATCAGCTTCTACCTCTGATGCATTTTGGAGAAAAGAAGGTCGTCTCGGTCGAATGGAAGTAGAAAAAGCAAATGAGGTTTTTAGTGAAACCATAACTGTGTCCAACGGAAAAGAAGTAAAAGTGCCAAATGTAGTAGATTTGGTCAATAAAAGATATAAAGATAAAGACGATCTGTTAAAGCATTTACTCTTCATGGAAAAGCAATTTCATGAGTCATTAGACAGAGAGAAGAAATTACAGAAAGATTTGTCTAAACTGCAAGAAAGTCACAATGAGCTGAAAGACAATCTGAAAAAAGAAAAAGAAAGTAAGGACAAGCTACAAGGTGTGGTATATAGACTGTATAGAACGCTCATGGGACATGCTAACGAAGAAGTAAACCAAAAAGTGGACTATGCCATGAAAACAGCATTTGAACAGCCTACGGCTTTCCTAGAGGGGTTTAAAGAGAAGGAAGAGGTACAAGAAGGGCCGAAGGTTCTTCCAATCGATAAGAAGCCAGTAAAGTCTTCGTTTGCAAGTAAGTTTAGAAAATAACATAAAAAAGAATCAAAACGCCTTCGAAGAGTTTCATTCGGAGGTTTTTTGATTTCGATCTTTGTATCCTAATTCTCGTTTGAGTCTATCTGTTTTTTCTTGGAGGACTTTTAGTTTTGCTTCGAACTCTGCTTGTTCTTGTTTTCGTTGTTCGCGCCGTAGTTTTACATAGTCTGAAATCGTAAATGTTTTAAGTTCTTCTATCTCGTCTTGTTCTTCATTTTCTTTTTCTTCAAACATAAAAGTCCCTCCTAGTAAAAAATGTCTCAGTGTTATGCAGGACTCCACCCAGTAACAGTATATGCGTTACCAGTAAAGAGTTTCCTAACAAAATGCTGGATGCACCCAGTAACAGTATATGCGGAGCATCTCAACGAAATACAGGATGCCCAGTCCAATAATAGTATATGTGTATTTGTACTTAAAAGTGAGTTAAAAATAGAGGTTTTAGAAGGGGTTAACAATCTATTTCGACCAATAGGTGTTGGGCGAAATGTAAATAACCTATGAGGCACAAGGGGAAATTAAAAGTGACCAAGAAAAAACGTACCTATAACTATCAAGATGCTTGGCGCATAATTTGCTTACCGACTGGAGTAGAACCAGTAAATGCAATTTTATCAACGAGTGGATGATTAACAAGAGCTTGTCCAGCTGATTCACCGAATCCAGGAACGATATTAATAACACCTTTCGGGAATCCAGCTTCTTCAATTAATTCAGCTAAGTATAAGGCAGATAGTGGAGTTTGTTCTGCAGGTTTTAAAACGATTGTACATCCTGTAGCAAGCGCTGCTCCCATTTTCCACATTGCCATAAGAAGTGGGAAGTTCCAAGGGATAATTTGACCAACGACACCAACAGCTTCATGACGTGTATAGTTAAAGTAATCACCGGAAACAGGGATTGTTTGACCAACGATTTTCGTCGCCCAGCCAGCATAATAGCGCATATGCTCAATTGCAAGTGGTATGTCTGCTGCCATTGTTTCACGGATTGGCTTTCCGTTATCTAACGTTTCAAGCTGTGCAAGCTCTTCTTTATGTTCTTCCATTAAATCAGCTAACTTGTACATAAGCCGGCTTCGCTCAGCAGTGCTCATGCGAGACCAAGGACCTTCGTCAAAAGCCATGCGAGCTGCAACGACAGCTTTATGAATATCTTCGCGACCAGCTTCAGAAACGACGGCAAGTGTTTCGCCAGTTGCTGGGTTAGGTGTGTTAAATGTTTTACCGGAAGCGCTTTCAATGAAGGATCCATTCACATATAACTTTTTTGTACCTTGAAGAAACTTTTCTACCTTTTCATGAAGATTTACAGCTAGTTGACTCATTGTATAACCCCCTTGAAAATATAATGTAAACGCAGTACGAGACGGCGTTTATTCCGAAATCAAGGATGTGGAAACTAGATGGAAAGCCTCTAATTAAAATCATAATTAACAAATACTGAAAATTCAAATTTCATTTGTGTTACAATTGTAAAAAATATGTAATGTAAGAAAGTCTTCTATATGATTATAAAAAATCCTGCTTGTTTTTGCTTTCTAGTAGGAAAAACTAGAAGAACAATGGTACAATAATACATCGTGAGAGGAGGGAGAAAAATGAAGAATTATCATGATGATCCACGCTTTCGAATCGCCCATAGAGAAGCGTTAATTGGTCTTGGACTTGCTATTATCAATTTTATAATATGGTACGGATTTGCTTATGGGCTTGGTAGTAAAAATCCAAGTGAATATACATATGTATTTGGTTTTCCAGCATGGTTTTTTTATAGCTGTATCGTTGGATTTATCGTTATGGTTATTTTACTTAGTTTAGTTGTTCGTTTTGTATTTCAAGATATTTCACTCGATGAGGAAGAAAAAAGTGAGGAATAATAGATGAATTGGTATGTAATCATTCCAATGATAATTTCGTTTATCGTTGTATTTTTAATTGGTGTATATGCTTCAAGACGTGTACAAGCGACTGCCCATAATAAATTTTTGCAAGAATATTTTTTAGGTGGGCGTGAGCTCGGTGGTTTATTATTAGCAATGACAATGATTGCTACGTACGGTAGTGCTAGTAGCTTCATTGGTGGCCCTGGTATAGCATACAATATGGGGCTTGGATGGGTATTGTTATCTGCGATTCAAGTTGTAACAGGGTATATCGTTTTAACAGTTATCGGTAAAAAGTTTGCCATTATTGCTAGGAAGATGGAAGCTATTACTCTTATCGATTATTTAAAGGGAAGATACAATAATAAAGCAGTTGTCATACTTTCTGCGTTATGTATTATTATCTTTTTATTTTCAGCAACAGTAGCTCAGTGGGTCGGCGGTGGCCGATTAATTGAGTCGCTAACGGGTCTCTCTTATACAACAGCACTATTTTTATTTACTTTTTCTGTACTTGTGTACGTATTAATTGGTGGCTTTCGTGCAGTTGCTTTATCAGATACGTTATTAGGTATCATTATGTTAGTTGGAACGACAATCATTTTAATCGCTACTGTCGTTGCCGGTGGTGGAATTGAAAAGATTATGCAGGAACTTGTTCAAATCAATCCGAATTTAATTACACCATTCGGAGCGGATGGTAGTTTAACGAAATCATATGTGACATCATTTTGGATTTTAATTGGAATTGGCGTTGTCGGTTTACCGCAAATTAGTGTGCGTGCCATGTCTTATAAAAATTCAAAAGCGATGCATCAAGCGTTAATAATTGGTACGATTGTTGTCGGTACAATTATGATTGGTATGCATTTAACGGGTGTGTTCGCACGAGTCGTACTTCCAGGTATAACGGTACCAGATAAAGTAATGCCGCTACTCGCGATGGAAGTGTTGCCACCTTGGTTAGCTGGGGTTTTCTTAGCTGCACCAATGGCAGCGATTATGTCTACAGTAAACTCGTTATTGCTACTTGTAAGTTCATCAATCATTAAAGATATATACGTAAATTACATAAATAAAGATGCGGCAGATAGTACGATTAGAAAAGGAAGTTTATGGATTACTGCTATCGTAGGACTGCTCGTTTATGCAGCAGCAATTAAACCACCTGATTTTTTAATATGGTTAAATTTATTTTCTTTCGGTGGATTAGAAGCAGCATTCATTTGGCCAATCGTATTAGGATTATATTGGAGGAAAGGAAATGCAACAGGAGCGCTTGCATCTATTTTAGTTGGGGTAAGCTCATATATGTGTATCCATCTTTTCTATCCAAATCCGTTCGGTATACATACAGTTGTCTTCCCAATTTGTTTTGCGTTTATCGCTTATATCGTTGGAAGTATGAGCGCTGTAAAGAAAACAGTATAGGTTAGTGAGAGAACGTAGTCCTTAGAGGACTGCGTTTTTTCGTATAAATTTGTTCTTTTTATTCTGTAATCCTGTGAATATTCATAAATTAATAACAATTGAGGGGATGGAGTTGAGGGTGATGAAAAAAGTATTGTTTTTAGGAGACCCGGGAATTGATGACTCTTTAGCAATTATGTATGGATTGTTACATCCTGATATTGATATTGTTGGTGTAGTAACTGGATATGGAAATGTAACGCAAGAAAAGGCGACAAGTAATGCGGCATATTTATTGCAACTGGCAGGGCGGGAAGACATACCTGTTATTAATGGTGCGAAAATCCCTTTATCTGGAGATATTACAACGTATTATCCAGAAATTCATGGGGCGGAAGGTTTAGGACCAATTCGACCGCCAAAAAATCTTTCTCCAAATATAAAGCCTTTTTGTGAGTTTTTTGACATACTTGAAAAATATAAAGGAGAATTAATTATAGTTGATGCTGGTAGGTCAACGACACTTGCGACAGCATTTATTTTAGAAAAACCATTGATGAAGTATGTGAAGGAATATTATATAATGGGCGGTGCTTTTTTAATGCCTGGCAATGTGACACCAGTCGCAGAAGCGAATTTTCATGGTGATCCTATTGCGTCACAATTAGTCATGCAAAATGCCAAGAATGTGACATTGGTGCCGCTTAATGTTACATCTGAAGCTATAATTACGCCAGAGATGGTAAAGTACATTACGAAACATTCTAAAACGAGTTTTAATAAATTAATTGAACCGATTTTTACGTATTATTATAAAGCTTATAGAAAATTAAATCCGAAAATAACAGGGAGTCCAGTACATGACGTCGTTACAATGATGGTTGCGGCAAATCCCTCTATTTTGGACTATGTATACCGCCGTGTCGATGTAGATACAGTAGGGATTGCAAAAGGAGAGAGTATTGCTGATTTTCGTCCTCAACCTGATGCAAAAGCTTTAAAGAATTGGGTTCGAATTGGTTGGTCGTTACACTATAAAAAATTCCTCGAAGATTTCGTTAAAATTATGACGTAGACATAATGGGAGAATACAAGTTAAAATAATGGAGATGATTACTAAAATAATCATCTCCATTATTTTGTTTGTAAGAGATAGATAGAGAAGAGCTACACAATAGGAGAGGAATTTTACTTGAAAAAAACTATAGTATGCGCAGTGATTGTGGGTATTTTCGTTTTGCTAATATCGGGTAATTTTTTAGTGGAAAAAGTTTGGAGTTCGAATAATGATGATGCGCAGTATATCGCATCCTTTATTGAAGAACATAAAGATGAAAAAAATAGCGCGCTTCTAGTAAAAAGAAATGATAAAGTCGTTTATTCTGTAAATCCGAATGTTGTATTGCCAGTTGCTAGTACAATGAAATTAATTGTGGCGCTTGAATTTACGAAACAAGTTACGGAAGGGAAAATTGATTCGTCTAGTTTTGTTTCCATAAATGATGTGAATCGTTATTATGTACCGAATACAGATGGTGGTGCGCAAGATAGATGGCAAAGGTATTTGGAGAAGACAGGTAAGATAACTGAAGGAGCGATTTCTTTAGAAGAAGTGGCAAAAGGAATGGTTAAGTTTAGTTCGAATGCGAATGCTGAATATTTAATGGAAGTGTTAGGATTAGATAATATTAATCGGAATTTACAAAGTTTATCGCTTCCAGCACATCAGCCGCTATTTCCAATCGTTTCATCTTTATACATTCCAGGATATTTGCATAAAGAACTACACGTTCCGAAATATAAAATAGAGAAAAAGTTAAAAGAAATGTCTCAAGAGCAATATCGTCAATATGCGATGATTATTCATGAGCGCTTAAAAAAGAAGGGACCATTATTACAGAAGGAAATTCCTCTTTATTTAGAGGAACGTTACGATAAAATTTGGTCAGATCGATTGCCAGCTGCTTCTGCAAACGATTATATGGTACTGCTTCAAAAGGCAAATCATAAGGGTGGACTGACAGAAGCAGAAGAAAAAGTATGGGCTAACATCGTTGAAACAGATATGAGCGCTAAGAAATACCGTAAAACATTTAGACATGCAGGGCAAAAAAACGGCTATACTCCATGGACAGTTACAAAAGCAGTTTATGCGATGGATAAACGGGGGAACTGTACAGAAATAGTGTTTTTAGCAAATAATTTAAATGAGGACGACAGTGCAGAAATACGGAAACATTTAGCAAACTTGCATTTCCAAGTGTTGCAAAGTGATAAGTATGATGCGACTTTTATTAAATAAACTCGGTGCAGAGAGCACCGAGTTTATTTTTGTGTACAAGCACTTTTTTGCTATCTCTGGGTATGATGGGTAGTAATACTTAGGTGAAAGGGGAAAAGGTGATGAAACAAAGTAAAGAAGAGTTTATAAAGAGTGAAGGCGCTGATTTCCCTGGGAAAACATATGTGGATTGTGTATTACAACATGTATTTAATTTTCAACGAAATTACTTATTGAAAGATATGTTTCAAGTGCATAAAGCGCATATTACGATGCTGATGGAAGAAAATTTAATGAAAAAGGAAGAAGCTAAAGTTATATTACACGCGTTAAAAAAGGTAGAGGGAATGCCAGAAGAGCAATTGCTCTATACAGAGCAGCATGAAGATCTCTTTTTTTTAGTGGAACATTTAATTTCTCAAGAAGCAAAAAGCAATTTTGTAAGTAATATGCATATTGGTAGAAGTAGAAATGATATGGGTGTAACGATGTATCGCATGAGTTTAAGACGGTATGTATTACGATTAATGGAACATCATTTGTTATTGCAAGAGAGTATATTGCAACTTGCTGCTGATCATAAGGAAACGATTATGCCAGCTTATACCCATACACAACCAGCGCAGCCAACGACATTTGGTCATTATACGTTAGCGATTTATGATACGATGCAGAGAGATTTAGAACGCATGAAAAAAACGTACAAACTTTTAAATCAGTCCCCAATGGGAGCCGCTGCGCTAGCTACAACAAGTTTCCCAATTAAACGAGAGCGAGTTGCCGAGTTACTTGGGTTTACAAATGTAATTGAGAACTCATATGATGCTGTTGCTGGAGCGGATTATTTATTAGAAGTTAGCTCTTTACTTATGGTAATGATGACGAATACGAGCAGATGGATCCATGACTTCTTACTATTAGCGACGAAAGAATATGATGGTATTACTGTGGCGAAGCCATATGTGCAAATTAGTAGTATTATGCCGCAAAAGCGAAATCCAGTTTCCATTGAACACGCCCGTGCAATTACGAGTAGTGCTTTAGGAGAAGCATTTACAGTATTTCAAATGATTCATAATACACCATTTGGTGATATTGTTGATACAGAGGATGACTTGCAGCCATACTTATATAAAGGGATTGAAAAGACTATTCGTGTTTTTTCTATTATGAATGCAGTTATTCGAACGATGAAGGTTGAGGAAGAAACGTTGAAAAATCGTTCCTATAAACATGCAATTACGATAACTGATTTCGCAGATGCTTTAACAAAAAACTATGACATTCCATTTCGGCATGCGCATCATGCAGCGAGTGCTATTGCAAATATGTTATTGGAGCAGAAAAAGGAGCTTCATGAATTACATTTGAAAGATGTGAATATGTACTTACAAGAAAAATTTAATATAACTTTATTAGAAAAAGAGTGGAAAGAAATTATATCGCCAGAAGCTTTTATACAAAAAAGAAATGTATACGGTGGGCCGAGTAAAAAAGAAATGGAGCGCATGATTAACAATCGAAAAGAGTTATTTCGACAAGAAGAAGAGGTATTTGAAAAGGAAAAACAGAGAATTTTACAAGCTGAAAATAATTTGAATACGTTAGCTTCGAATAGTATTGAATCGTAAAAGAGGGATTTAGTGAATTAATCGCCAATACCTTAATAAAACTATAAATAGAGAGAAGAGATTGTCGATGATTCAATTGCATGTATATGAAGAGATTGTTAATTTTAAAGAAGAGGTTACACCATTTCTAGAAAAGAATGAGCAGGAAAATAATCTCATATTAGGCGTATTACAAATGGTCCACCAACCGATATTTATGGGGATAGCGAAACAAGGAGAAGAAATTGCGGTTGTATTTCTTCAAACAGAAGAGAAGAAACAAATTATTGTTGCTACGTCTGAAATGGCGGAAGAGGACATCGTGGAACTTGCCAAAAAATTAGCGGAAGTATATCCAAATGTTCCTGGATTAATCGGTAATAAGAAAATTGTACAGAGATTAGCCGAAGAGATTGCAGTGTTAGAAAATAAGAAAACTACTGTTGCGATGGAGCAAGGTATATATGAATTAAAACAAGTGAAGAAAAAGTGGAACGGAGATGAAGTCTTTCGAGAAGTAAATAGTGATGAGCTAACATTAATAGAACAGTGGATATACCAATTTTGCGAAGATGTGAATCTTCCTACTACGAAAGAGGAAGCAAAACAAACGGCACATACATTAATTACTAATCATCGTTTATTTGGTCTAGAAATAGATGGAAAACTTGTTTCTGTAGCAGCAAAAACACGTCCAACTAAAAATAATATAACAGTTAATTTCGTATATACGCCTAAAGAAGCAAGGAAAAAGGGATACGCCTCTAATTGTGTAGCGGCACTTAGTCAACGTATGTTAGATGAAGGTTACAAGACGACTACGTTATATACTGATTTAGCGAATCCAACATCGAATAAAATTTATCAAGAAATTGGTTATGAACAAATTGCGGAGTCTGTGCTTATATTTTTAGAGAAGTAGAACAAAAAGGCGTGCTAAAATAGCACGCCTTTTTGTTATTCATCAATTCTAATAACCTCGCCTTGAGGGAAGTCTTCGGTTTCTAGTAAGTTACGAATAGCTTTTGCAACGTATTCAGGTGATAATAGCTTTCCTTCTTCTTTTAATGCGATGAATCGATCTAAATTTGTGAAGTCTTCTTTATTTGTTTCCCGAATTTGTGCTTGCATATTTGTATCAACAACGCCAGGTGCAAAAGCGACGATTTTTACTGGGAATTCTTTTGCTGCTTCTTCCGTTGCTACGCACTGTGTAAACATATTTACGCCAGCTTTCGTTGTACAATAAGCGCCCCATCCGAAGTAAGGATTTTTTCCTGCACCAGATGAAATGTTTATAACACGTTTATCTACTTTCCATTCTTTCGTATGTTTCATGAAAGTGGAGGTGAGAATCATAGGTGCAAGTAAATTAATGTGAACGTTCGTAATGAATTGTTCACTTTCTGCTTTTTCAATTGGCTTCATAGGAGCAACCGTACCCGCATTATTAATTAAATGAATAGAAGATACACTGTCTTCTTGAATAGATGAAATGATTTTGTTAAAGTTCGTTTCTAAATTATGTACATCTTGAAGATCTAAGGAGTGGAAAACACAATTGCTATTATATTGTTCTGCGAGTTTCGTAAGCTCTTTATTTTCTCTTCTAGAAATAGAGATGACAGTTGTATTTTTTTCTAACAATTGTGTGGCAATAGCCTCACCTAAACCTTGTGAAGTTCCTGTTATAATAACGTAGCGCATAGTTTTATAAACCCCTCTCATATGTGCGGAATTTTGTTGGACAACGTACATAGTATAGTTTGTCTACATTTTATAGTATAGAGCACTTTTTACTATAATTGAAATGAGATGATTGTGTGCCTTTTATAAATCGTTTTACGACAACAGTACCTGGTGCTGTCACGTTTACGGGGAATACGTTAGGGCTTAGCCCTACATCGCCTGCGCCAGGCAATATTTTTGGTACACTTGCTGTGTTTACGACAGTAAATACAGCGCTGCAAGTACCAGGATTCCCAGCGGGTACAACGGATGACTGGCGATTGAATTCTTCTAGTGCAATTTTAAATCTTCCAGCGGGAAGCAGTGTGTTATATGCAGAATTAGTTTGGGCTGGTACTTTCCGGACTGATACGGAAGATGTTTTACCATTTTTAAATGATAACATTACATTTACAACGCCAGCAGGGACGTTTTCTGTTACGCCAGATCCTGCTACCGCGCAGCAAGGTTCAGTAGGAAACCAGTTTTATTATGCTCGCTCTGCCAATGTAACGAATCTTGTTAGCGCAGGTGGGGGAGGCACATATACAACGGGTGCTGTGCCAGCTACAAGAACTTCAGCTGACCCAACAATTAGCCGTTCAGCGGGCTGGACGCTTGAGGTTGTGTATCAAAATGCAAGTTTACCACTTCGAAATTTGTCAGTATATGCAGGTCAAGAAATTATTGATGCTTCATCACCACCAGTTGATGCTACTATTTCCGGATTTGCTACGCCAGCTACAGGAGCTGTAACAGGAAGGGTACTTGTAACTGCTCAAGAAGGTGATTCTAACATTTCTGGAGATCAACTTCGCTTTGGACCGAATGCGAGTGCTACAGTTGCATTATTCGGGCCGAGAAACCCTGCAAATAATTTCTTCCAGTCTCAAATTTGTAATGACAGCGGAAATTTAGATACGAGCGGTACATTTGGAGATTTAAATCAGCCGTTAGGGGTAGCTTTGGCTGTCCGAAGACAGGGGTGGGATATTACGAATGTAGATGCCTCCGCATCTTTAGTAAACAATCAAACGTCAGCAACTGTTCGATTTGTTACAAATGGAGATGGATACGCTGCAGCTGGTTTTGGTGTTCAAATTGATGCAACAGGTCCAATTATTAATCCTGTTAAATCGGTCAATAGAACAGTCGCAGGGGTAGGGGATACTCTCACTTATACGATTACGGTCCCAAATACAGGAACAGGAAGTGCAGAAAACGTTGTATTACGTGATAGTATTCCGAGCGGAACGACGTTTGTTGCAGGTAGTGTAACGATAGGGGGAGTAACGCAGCCGAATGCAAACCCTGCTACTGGAATTAATTTAGGTACAATCCCAAATAATACGCAAAGAATTGTTACCTTTCAAGTGCGAATAACATCGTTTCCGAACCCCAATCCTATTCCAAATCGTGCAATGGTATCATATCAATTCCGTCCTTTCGTCGGTAGTCCACTTATTACTAGTATGTCTTCTTCGAATACAGTACAAACGACAGTGAATCAAGCAACTATAAGTATGCAAAAATCTGTAGATCTACAGACGGCAACGCTTAATGATGTATTAACGTACACGGTTAATGTGACGAATAATGGAAACGTTACTGCAAACAATGTTATTTTTGTTGATAGTATTCCTGCAGGAACAACATTTGTAGCAAACAGCGTTACGGTAAACGGAGTAGCACGTCCAGGAGCGAATCCAGCAAGTAGTATTAATCTAGGCAGTATTAATGCTTCGCAAACGACCGTAGTGCGCTTTCAAGTTCGAGTAACATCGAACCCTCTTGTCAATCCAATTCCGAACCGTGCAAGTGCAACATTTACCTTTACTCCAGTGCCTGGTCAACAACCAGTTTCAGGGCAAGCGACAAGTAATACTGTAGTTACGACAATTAATATAGCTGATATAACAACGAGAAAAACAGTGGATAAAGCTTTTGCAACGGTTAACGACGTTCTTACGTACACGGTAACAATTCAAAATACAGGAAATGTACTTGCAACGAACGTTATTTTTCAAGATCCAATCCCAATTGGAACGACATTTATCGCAAATAGTGTGACTGTGGATGGGATTTCACAACCTGGAGCAAATCCAGCGACTGGGTTTACAGTAGCTAATATATCTCCCGGCGGAAGTAGGACTGTTACATTTCAAGTACGAGTTACATCGACGCCATCAGGAGGCACGATTGCGAATCGCGGAAATGTAACTGCTAATTTCGTCGTTATTCCAAATCAGCCACCAATAACGATTAATAGACAAACGAATACAGTTGTGACACAAGTTAATACAGGCGGTTTAAATGTAATAAAAGAAGTGAATACAACGCAAGCCGCAGTAGGGGACACTTTAACGTACACAATTGCCGTTCAAAATACAGGAAACGTTTCGTTAACAAATGTATTTTTCCAAGACGCTATTTCTTCCGCTGTTTCATTTGTTGCAAATTCTGTAACAATTAATGGAGTACCACAAAGTGGATTGAATCCGAATACAGGATTTTCTCTTCCTAATATCCCTGCGGCTCAAACAGTCGTAGTTACATTTGATGTAGTAATTGTACAGGATCCAGAAAATGAAGATATTTTAAATCAAGCAAATGTAACAGCAAGTTTTCAAGTGAATCCGAGTGAACCACCCGTAACAATCAATGTTCCGAGTAACATTGTGAATACAACTGTACAATCAGGTAACTTTGAAGTTGTGAAATCAGTGAATACAGATGTTGCAACTGTAGGGGATGTTTTAGTATATACAATTGAAATCATAAATGCAGGTAGTGTGCCAGCTACGAATGTATTTTTCCAAGATTCAATTCCACAAGGGACATTATTTATTGAAAACAGTGTATTGGTTAATGGTATTTTACAAGAAGGTGCAGATCCAGAACTTGGATTCCCGTTAAATGATTTGCCTACTGGCGCGAATGTAATTGTTTCATTTGAAGTGTTAATTGATGAAATTCCTCAAGGAAACAATGTTGTAAATAATGCGAATGTAACTGGAGATTTCCTTGTAAATCCAACAGAGCCACCGATTACTGTAACAGAACCAAGTAATACTGTTATGACAGTCGTGAATTCTTCAGGGTTAAATGTAATGAAAAGTGTAAGTGCTACTGAAGCCGGTGTAGGAGATACGTTAACGTATACAGTTCGTATACAAAATAGTGGAACAGTAGTAGCGACAAATGTATCATTCCTTGATCCGATTCCAGTTGGAACTACTTTTGTAGCGAATAGTGTAACAATAAATGGGACACCTCAACCAGGTTTGAACCCGACAACTGGATTTCCACTTGCTAATATTCCAGTAGGAGGGATGGTAACAGTTACTTTCCAAGTAACAATCACGAGTGTACCACCAAATAGAGTTCTTCCGAATAATGCGAATGTAACTGCTGATTTCCAAGTAAGTCCTCTCCAGCCACCAATTACAATTGTAACGATTAGTAATACTGTTGTGACGCGAGTGAATGTAGGATCACTTAATATAATGAAGAGTGTAAATACACCACAAGCAGGAGTAGGGGATACGTTAACGTATACGATTCTTATTCAAAATACAGGAACTGTTCCTGCAACGAATATTATTTTTCAAGATCCAATTCCGTCCGGTACTGCGTTTGTAGCAAATAGTGTGACGATAAATGGAGTCGTTCAGCAAGGCGCGAATCCTATGGCAGGTTTCCCAGTACCAAATATTCCGGTCGGGCAAACGGCTACGATTACGTTTCAAGTTACAGTGACGAGTGTTCCGAGCGGTGGAAATGTTAGAAACCAATCGAACGTTACTGCCAGTTTTCTTATAAATCCAGCAAATCCTCCAATAACGACTGTTACAAATAGTAATTTTGTGGTGACGCAAGTAAACACAGCACAGTTAAATATACAAAAATCTTCTTCTGTACAACAAGCAGCACTTGGAGAAATTTACACGTATTCTGTTGTCATTCGAAATAACGGTACAGTAACAGCAACGAATGTCTCTTTCCTTGATCCAATTGCTCCAGAAACAACATTTGTAGCAAATAGTGTAACGATAAATGGAACGCAACAACCAGGATTTGACCCAAATGTTGGTTTTCCGCTTCCTAATATTGCAGCTGGAACATCAGTGAAAGTAACGTTCCAAGTTACGGTAGTTGCACCGTCTACACGTGGAGCAGTATTAAATACAGCATCTGCTACAGCCACTTTCTTATTAAATCCTTTACAGCCACCTGTAACAACAACGAACTTAAGTAATACAACGGTAGTTACAATACCATTACCTCCTCCTGGTGAAGTAACAGCAACAAAAACAGTTGACGTTGCAACTGGAGCGGTTGGAGATGTATTAACGTATACCGTGCTCATTTCAAACGTAGGAATTATACCAGTTACAGATGTGTTCTTCCAAGATGTCATACCAGAAGGAACAACGTTTGTAGAAGGTAGTGTAACGATAGGTGGAGTGCAGCAAATTGGTGTAAATCCAGAAATAGGATTTACAGTTACGCCATTATTAATCGCTGGTGGAAGTATTGAGGTCACGTTCCAAGTGACCATTACGGAAATTCCAGATAATGAAGTCATCTTAAATGATGCAGATGTTACATTTACTTCACAACCAAATCCGCAGGAACCACCGATTACAGAAACGATATTAACGAATTTAGTCGTTACGACAATTAATATAGCGTCTATTTTTCCGTTAAAACTAGTAGATAAGGAAGTAGCCACTGTAGGAGAAATATTAACGTATGATGTATTGATATTTAATTTCGGAACAGTGCCAGCGACCAATGTTCAATTTATCGATACGACTTCTGCTGGTGTAGCATTTGTACCAGGAAGTGTGAGCATCAACGGGGTGTCTGCACCAGGATTAGATCCTTTCATCGGTTTTACAGTTCCAGATATACCTGTAGATGTAGATAATTTTGCACGTGTCACCTATCAAGAGATGGTAACGAGCATACCAGAAGGTGGTACAATTGTTAACTTTGTAGACGTTACAGCTACATTCGCTGTAAGTGAAACAGAACCACCGATTACGGAGACGACGACAAGTAATACGACATTAACAGAAATCAATGAGCCTGGTTTGAATGTTTTAAAATCAGTAAGTCAGCCGGTTGTTGCAGTAGGCGATACAATCACATATACAACAGTAGTTCAAAATACAGGGACAGTGCCAGCAACGAATATTCAATATAGTGATGTACTACCTTCCTCTATAGCATTCGTGCCGAACAGTGTAACGATAGACGGTGTGTTACAACCTGGATTCAATCCGAATAATGGATTCCCGCTTCCAGATATAAATCCAGGTGAAAGTGTAGAAGTCACATTCCAAGTAACTGTTGTTAGTGTTCCGTCAAACGGAACAATTGCCAATACGGCAAATGTAACTGGAAGTTTTGTATTAGTACCAGGAGAACCACCAGTTATAGTAAATCAGCCAAGTAATACAACACTCACAACTGTAAATAGAGGACGCTTTAATGTTATTAAACAAGTAAATAGAGCTGCTACTCTAGTTGGAGATGTATTGACGTATACAGTGCAAATAACGAATACAGGAACAGTAACAGCTAATGATGTTCAGTTTATTGATACCATTTCAGCAGGAGCGTCATTTGTACCAAATAGTGTAACGATAAATGGAGCCCCGCAACCAAACTTAAATCCGATTACTGGATTTGGAGTTGGAGATATACCAGTTGGTGAAACGGTTATAGTGACGTTTCAAGCGACAGTTACAAACATCCCGTCATCAGGAACAATTACGAACGTTGCAAATATAACAGGAAGCTTTACTTTAGTGCCAGGAGAACTACCAGTTGTAGTAACAGAGCCGAGTAATACGACGATAACAAGAGTGAATAGAGGACGATTTAGCGTTATAAAATCTGTAAATAAAGAAGCGACACGTTTAGGAGATACGTTAACGTATAGTGTGCAAGTTACAAATACGGGAACGGTAACAGCAACGAATGTTCAGTTTATCGATGTTCCGTCACCTAGTTTAGAATTCGTTCCTGGAAGTGTACAAATAAATGGGATTCCGCAAGTAGGATTAGATCCATTTGTAGGCTTTTCATTACCGGATCTTGCTGTAGGGGATAGCGTATTAATTACATTTGAAGTAAATGTAATCTCGGTTCCGTCTTCTAGTAGCATTATGAATACAGCGAGAGTAACGGGTGATTTCGAATTGATTCCAGGAGAACCTCCGTCTACAATTACAAATTCAAGTAATACGACGGTTACGCCGGTAAATAGAGGTAGCTTAGATATGCTAAAAGAAGTAGACCATTCAACTGTTGGCGTAGGAGAAACGGTAACGTATACGGTTCGTATATTAAATACTGGTACTGCTGATGCAATGAATGTTCAATTTATCGATGTGCTATCTCAGGAAGCTGATTTCGTTCCAAATAGTGTAACGATAAATGGGGTTCTGCAGCCGGGGGGAAATCCGCAAATTGGATTTACGATACCAGATATACCAGTTGGTGAGACGGCACTTGTAACATATAAAGCTACGATTACAAGTTTTCCGGATGGTGGAACAGTAGTAAACGTTGCTGGAGCGTTAGCAGAATATATTTTAGTACCAGGAGAGTCGCCAGTTACAGTGATAGACACGAGCAATACAGTTATTGTAACGGTAAATACTGCAATCTTATTTGTTGCAAAAGGAGCAAACTTTGAAGTAGCAATGGTAGGAGATGTTGTCACTTACGGAATTGCCGTTATAAATGACAGTACAGTTCCTGTGACGAATATTGTTTTAACAGATATCATTGATCCGAATACGTTATTTATAAATGGCACGGTAACGGTAAATGATGTACCTCTTCCATTTGCCAATCCGAATACTGGTATTCCGTTAGGTGATTTTCAGCCAAATGATGCAGCCATTATTAATTTCCAAGTTGTAATAACAGGAGGACAAATAAATAATTTAGTTACAAATACTGCTATAGCAAATGGGCTTGCAATTGTAAACCCGAATGAGCCGCCAGTATTAGTTGAAGGTGATAGCAATACAGTTGTTATCCCGTTTATTTCTCAAAATGTCTCAACGACAGTCGTAAAAACAGCAGATTTACAGGCAGTAACGATTGGAGATGTCATTACGTTTACGACAGTTATTACAAATACGGGTGATACTGTCATACAAAATATTCGTTTTCAAGATATGTTAGATAGTAGTGTTCGATTTGTCCTTGGAAGTGTAACGGTTGATAATACACTAGTACCAAATGTAAGCCCGGTATCAGGATTTCTTATAGGGAATTTAAATCCAGGTGAAGCACGAACAGTTTCGTTCCAAGTAGTAGTTCAGAGTGCCCCAAGTGGTTCGGGGAATTATATAAATCAAGCAAGTATTCGTTTCGAACATCAAGTAGGCACAGTGTTACCACCTGTTACACAAATAGTAGAAAGTAATATAGTTGTTATTCCATTTGTTCCAACGATAGAACAAATTTGCGAAACGAATCTTAATTGTTTAGGGAAAATTTCTTTTCAATGTTCTCCGTGTGATCACTTGCAAATAAAGAGAAAATAAATGCAGAAAGAGCATCCTGTAAGAGAAGGATGCTCTTTCTGTATGAATCAAGTAGATTCTTTTTCGGGTGAGCTGAAAAATTCATCAATTTTGTCGGAGAGTAGAAATGGAATAGCTCCTTTTATAACAGAAATGTCCCAGTCCCACCATGAGATATTTTCTAGTTTGTCAATTGTTTCTTGTGGGAAACGATATCGAACAAATTTTGCAGGATTACCAGCTACAATTGCATATGGCGGTACATCCTTTGTAACAACACTCTTTGCGCCAATAATGGCACCGTTACCAATCGTAACACCAGATAAAATGCAGGATTGATAACCAATCCATACATCATTGCCGACTACAATATCACCTTTTGAAGAGGGGTGACCAGTAATATGGGCTCCTTCGCTGAAAAGAGCGTTAAATGGATAAGTCGTTATCCAGTCCGCGCGATGTTCTCCGCCAAGTATGAAAACAACTTCTTCTCCTAATGAACAAAACTTACCTATTTTTAATTTCGTTTCATCATTCCAAGAAAAAATAGTTGGACCTACTTTACTATAAGTATAATCACCGATATCATACTTACTATATTCAGGTTTTTGATTTAAATATAACATGATTCTTCAACCTTCTTTCTCAATCAAGAAATAAGCGTGGAATATTATATGCAAGGTGTAGTAAGGTGACCAGTGTTAATAGGTAAAATAAATAAATGGGAGTGGAATGTATGAGATATGAAATGGGATTATATACTAAACCTTTTCAGTCAATTCAATCAGGAAAAAAAGTGTATGAAGTGCGCTTATACGATAAAAAGCGTCAACTCATAAAACAAGGCGATCATATTGTATTTACGAACCTTACGACAGCAGCAACGATGGTTGTAAAAGTAACGGAGATAAAACGATATAAAAACTTTCAAGCAATGTACGAACAAATTGATAAAAAATTATTGGATTGTGAAAATGATAGTTTAGAGGAAATGTTAGAAAGTACATACAAAATATATACGAAAGAACAAGAACAAAAGTGGGGAACAGTTGCGATCGGTATTGAGGTAATAAAATGACAAGAAATCGCGGCGCAGCTATCATTGTGCAGGAAGGGAAAATTGCTCTTATAAAACGTATCCGAGAAGATGAAACGTACTATGTTTTTCCAGGTGGAGGAATTGAAGAAGGAGAAACACCTGAAGAAGCAACAAAGCGAGAAATTTTTGAAGAATTAGGGGTACATATAAAAGTGGAGCATCTAATTGCAAAGGTGGAGTATAAGGGTACGGAGTATTATTTTAATGCCGATATTGTAGGTGGAGTTTTTGGAAGTGGTAAAGCTGAAGAATTCGAAATGAAAGATAGAGGGATTTATATTCCGTTATGGTTGCCGATATATGAGTTGGAAAAAGTGAATATAAAACCGTATGAAGTGGTTGAAAGTATATTAGAACATTATAAAATATAAGGTCTGACAACATACAAAAAAAACCATTGACATAGTCTTCTGATTTAAGTATTGTATTCGAGTATGTTTATAATCAGGAGGTTTATATGAGCAATCAAACAACTACACATCATGTGAAAATGACAACAGCAGATCCATCTGGAATTGGTCTATTTGGATTAGCGATGGTAACACTTGTAGCATCATCTCAAAAGTTAGGCTTAACAGATGGCGTTTCACTAGTATTACCATGGGCAATCTTTTTAGGAGGATTTGCACAAATCTTTGCTTGCATTCACGATGCAAAGCATAACAATACATTCGGTACAACAGCATTCGGTGCATACGGTCTATTTTGGCTAGGTGTTGGAATGACTTGGTTAATTCAACTTGGAGTATTTGGCGAAAAATTAGCACAAGCTGCAGATTCAAAACAGCTTGGTGTAGCCTTTATCGGATATTTAATTTTCACAATCTTTATGACAATTGGTGCAATGGAAACACATAAAGTATTATTTATGATTTTCGTCCTTATTGATTTCTTATTTATCGGTCTTTCATTAAGTACTTTAGGTGTTATGCCGCATGCAATGCATAATTTAGCAGCATATTCTGAACTTCTTATTTCATTATTATCTTTCTATGGTTCAGCAGCAGCAGTGTTAAACACACACTTTGGTAAAGTTGTTTTACCAGTTGGAAAGCCGTTTGGTATTTTTAAAAAGTAATAAAAAGCACAGATGATTGTATAGTCATCTGTGCTTTTTTATATGGAATAAATAAAAATAAAAAATACAATTGAAATTGATTCTCATTATTAATATAATGAGAATGAGAATCATTTATTGTAAGAGGGGGATGCCAAAGTGGCAAAAATTTTAATAGCTTATGCAAGTATGTCAGGAAATACAGAGAGTATTGCTGATTTAATTAAAGTTAGTTTAGATGCTTTTGATCATGAAGTAGTATTGCAAGAAATGGAAGGCATGGATGCTGAAGAATTATTAGCTTATGATGGAATCATTTTAGGATCTTATACGTGGGGAGATGGGGAATTACCATTTGAAGCGGAAGATTTCCATGATGACTTAGAAAATATAGATTTATCAGGGAAGAAAGTAGCGGTATTCGGATCAGGTGATACGGCGTATGAACTATTTTGTGAAGCGGTAACGATATTTGAAGAAAGACTTGTAGAGCGCGGTGCAGAGCTTGTACAAGAAGGGTTGAAAATCGAACTAGCTCCAGAAGATGAAGAGGATGTTGAAAAATGCAATAATTTTGCAATTGCATTTGCTGAGAAGTTCTAAGAATGGGAGTGTCAACGTGGAGACAATGTTAAGTGCGACCGCTATTACAAAGTTAAGAGATGGAAAGCTTATGTTAGCTACTACATATAATGGTTTATTTATTGAACAAGACGGAGAATGGAAACAAATTTTAAATGGTTTTCAAAAACGAATTAGGGATTTACATAGCGAAGATAATGTAGTGTATGGTGTAGGTGACGAAGGAATTTTTATTCGTAGTATGAATGGTGGAGAGAATTGGACGGTTCAACGTTTTCCAACAAAGGCAACGAGTTGGAACGTGTGTAGTAATATAGAAGGAACTGTCATTGCTCATGGAGATAAAACGTTGTATCATTCGAATGATTTTGGTTCGACATGGGAAACCATTCATCCATTTCTTGAATATGGTGGCGGAGCACCATCTATTCGATCGTTGTTTTTATATAAACATTACTTATTTATCGGTACGAAAATACATGCTAAATATGGTGGTGTTTGGCTCTTTAATTTGGAGACACGTAAATTAAAGAGGATTAAAATCGTAATGAATCAGATGATTTCAGCGTTGACGTTACACAATTCTTATTTAGTAGCAGCCAGTGGGTCGTGCAAGGGGATTAGCGGTAATATTTCTTTTTGTAAAATAGATGAAAGTATAGAGAGTGAAAAAACATATTGGCACACATGTCAAAGTGAGCAAAAAGCAAGTAGCTATTTAGACTTAAGTGTAGATCAACATGTGCTATATACAACGTCAACGCAAAATAAGGCGGGGATTAGTACTGTTTGTCGTGTACTTCTAGAAGAAGGAATTGTTACAGTATGTGACTCAGTTAAAGGGCATGGTTGGCGCATCGTGAACGAAAAAGAAGGCTATGTTGTAGCTGGATCAGGTGAATCAAAAGCAATGCAATGGAAGAAAAAAGTTGTATAGTAAAAAAAACTTTGCTTTTATTATATTGATATGATATATTATATTTAAACCATTTTACTTTTAATAATATAGAGATTTAAATGAGCTGTAACTTCCGAGGAGGATAGCAATGTTAAATCTCCTCAGAGTTGCAGTTTTTTTAATGTCTGACTTATTTTTGTAAAGTGGTTGAAAATGAATATGTACATATAGGTACATTGTAGGAGGATTTTTTTCATGCAAAACGGTAAAGTAAAATGGTTTAACTCAGAAAAAGGTTTCGGATTCATCGAAGTTGAAGGCGGAGAAGACGTATTCGTACATTTCTCAGCTATCCAAGGCGAAGGCTTCAAAACTTTAGAAGAAGGTCAAGAAGTTACTTTCGAAGTAGAACAAGGTAACCGTGGACCTCAAGCTACAAACGTTAACAAGAAGTAATTGTGGAAAAAAGAAGGGCTTGCCCTTCTTTTTTTTTGTGTTTTAATTGAAGAACCTCCTATGTACATAGCATAATGAGATTGAATTTTCGTTTTTTAGATGAAGTATTACATGCATAAAGTGTATGAATAAATAAATACTGAAAATAAAGTATGTGTGTGAAAAGGAATGTAGAAAGAGGTAAATAAATTGGAAAACGCTACACATTTTATTGTGTTTGATATAGAGAGAAATTTTAGGCCATATAAATCAGAAGATCCGTCAGAGATAGTTGATATCGGAGCTGTAAAAATAGAAGCAAGTACAATGAAGATAATTGGAGAATTTTCGGAGTTAGTAAAACCCGGTGCACGACTTACTCGTCATACGACAAAATTAACGGGAATTACAAAGAAAGATTTAATGAATGTAGAGAAATTTCCGCAAATTATAGAGAGATTTATTCAGTTTATCGGAGAAGATTCTATATTTGTTACATGGGGAAAAGAAGATTATCGATTTCTATCTCATGATTGTACGTTACATGCTGTAGAATGCCCTTGTATGGAAAAAGAAAGAAGAATTGATTTACAAAAATTTGTTTTTCAAGCGTATGAAGAATTGTTTGAGCATACACCAAGTTTACAATCTGCAGTAGAACAGCTCGGTTTAATATGGGAAGGGAAGCAGCACCGTGCTTTAGCGGATGCTGAGAATACAGCGAACATACTTCTTAAAGCATATAGTGAGAGAGATATTACTAAAAGATATAAAAGACATGGTGAACTCGAGCTTGTAAAGGACGGAAAACTAACAGAAAAAGCGAAAAAAAAGATGCGAAAATGGGTATTTAAAGAAATGAGAAAAAATACTGAGCGTCCTTTCGTTTGGAGTACATTTGAAAGTAGTGACACGTGGGAAAGTATAACGGAAAGATATTATATAAGTGAACCAACAATAGAACTTCTGAAAAAACATTTTCGTACGGCGGTTCGAAAAGCGGAAAGGCAGATTAGGTATTTGGCTGAGATGGAGAAAGTAGTAGAAGAAAGCTAGCAGTGTAATCTATTTTATTCATATGTACAACTAGACTTCAGGATTAAGTTGCTGAAGTTTAGTTGGAAAATTCACGGCTTGTCCTATATTAGTAATGGAATATTTTATTGTTTTTAGTATGAATGTACATAGAAAAGAGTGTAGTTTAATGGAAGCAATCTTTAACATTTTAACCGTTTTAGCTTTTGGGATAATATTTACCGCACTATTAGCGTTTATTACACTTCCTTTCATAGCACAGAAGAAGAATTGGAAAAGGCTTAATATATCTTTAAGTCGTGGTGTGTTAAAGATTAAAATAGAAGAGTAAGATAAGAGTTTTAGACAAGGTGGGTGTGATAGTGATAGACTTAGATATTAAAGACGTCAACGTACAGATGGAATTAAACGGAGTCTTTTGGAATGAGGATGGGATTGCTGAAATGACGGTGACTACAAAAGAAGAGCATTCTTTTCTTCTTCGTTTAGTAGTTGATTTAGAAAGTAAAACGATTAGGGCGACGGGTATTGAAATAGTGAATGGATTCTGTCCGCTATGCAAACAGAAAAGGAACGAATGTAGTGAATTGAATGACTTGCAAAACAAAATGGATATTTTAGAAGAAGCTTACGATTGGGTGAGAGAGCATCCAAAATATCGTTTTCAATTATCTTTTTACGAGTACAATAAATTTGAGGTAGTAAAGTGAAAATTTCATTTTACCAATATACATAGTGACTACTCTAATCGAAATACACTTGTACAACAAAAAACAAATCTACTGAATCCTGTGACAAATGTCCTCTTGGATCAAAAATAAGCATATTTTATTATAAAGCAGAAAAACCGATTCTTAGTAGAATCGGTTTTTTACATAACTTTCAAATATGTCACAAATAAAAGATCGTTTGTTAATAGTGCTCTGTAAAAATAGGGATATAGAATGGTTTATTCAATCCCGTTCGGATCATAAGAATACTGCTGCTTATTCTCAATCCGTTCAATCACATCTTGCAATTCATCCGGCTTCAGAAATTCAATAGGAGAGAAGCCCTTCTCAAATGTAAGTGTATCAGCCTCAATCATTAATACGTATCGGTCATTTACCTTTGCGATATGTATTTGATCCCCGAAATCAGCAAGTAGGGCTTTCACAGAGATATGATCCGCTTTTAGCTTCAATTCCACTTCAGGCGCATGCTCGACGATTTGAGCGGTAGCTTCCATTACTTCTTCGGTTGAAAATTGTTCCATAATTTCGCGTTTCGGACTGGCAGCCCATACTTCCATTGCTTGGTCGAACTGTTCGCGCTCTTCCGTACCTTCTTCAAATACATCTTCAATTTGGTCGTATACCATGTCCATTACTTGTGTTTTCATAATTTCAGGCATAGAGCGTTCGTATTCGACGAATTTTAAGAAGTCTTCAAAGTAACGGGCGTGTGATGCTTGGTGAATCTTTAGCTCGCCCACTTCGACCATACCTTCTTCGGGCATGTACGGATATTGGATAGATTTCATATTTTTTGTTGTGATGGCCATTTCAACGTTACGAATTAGTGTGGATTCATCGGAAATGGAAGCGACTTTCGGCTCGAAGTCACATTTCATAACGAAAACGAATGGATCATCAAAGTATTTGCGTAGTTTAGCTTGCGCAATTAAAAATACACCACCGCGTACAGCACTTGTGTCAAGATATGTATAAACGAGAGGTTCGCTCATATCTTTGAAGTTTTCCTTCGTTTCTGCAAAGCGGATGCGATTAAATAAGTTGTAATGAGGATTTGAATCAAGTTCGTGCCCTTCTTCTACAATAAAGCGACCGATCTTTGTCGGAGCTTGTTCTGTTTTCGCATGACGTTCTACTTTTCTCTTTGAAATTTTTAATAATTCTCCATTTAAAAATTCTTTTAAGGAGCTATCTTCATACTCTTCAGCGTCTAATGTTTGAAAATGTTTGTAGCGTTTATCAACAGCTTCACCTTTTCCTTCTACTTGTACAACATAAAAGGAAAGATAATTTATTTCAAAATCCATATTTATCACCTTGTTTCATTTCATTAACTCTTATCAGTATAGAGATGGAAAAAACTTTCGTCAATTTATATAAGGAAGGGGAAGCCCCCTTCCTTCATATATTTTTTATTTCCGAAATTAAAATCCGTCTTCTAATGCTGAAAATGGAATGTTCAGTCTGTTTTCTACTGTACGTAAACGTTGGTTTAAGCGGTTTAATCTACGTGTATGACGTTCAACCGTGTTTTCTAATTGACGTACTCTTTGTTCAAGCTCATTTACTCGTCTTTCTAATTGACGGTTTCCAGCACCAGGAAAAGAGATTGGAAGTTGGAATTGCCGAGTTTGATCATATGGATTAACTTGTTCTACTGGATCTATATATTGTTGGTATTGTGCTTGTAAATCATATTGAGGTTGATAACCAGTTTGGTTATATGGATCGTATGGATTGTAGGGGTACATAAAAACATCCTCCATTTCTTTAAAATAGGTTAATTCACCATAATGTATGTGTAAAAGCGGAGTGTGGCACGGCAAATACCTATTTATGTTCACAGGATGTTTTTTATAAATACGAATATGGAGTTTTACATTTGTATTTCGTTCGTTTTATGGTATATACTGGATAATAGGGAGAGGTTACGTAAAGGTTACAATTTTATCAAACTCAAACTTTTATGTAAATATATATAGACATTTGGAAAAGAAAAGAGTAATTTATATAGAGTAAAAAATAACTTGTAACAATTTATAAATATATTGTAAAATGATTGTAACAAAACATACATAAAAATGAAATAATACATAAAAGTAGTATTGGGGAAAAGGGGAGAGTATATTGTTCCGTAAAGTAAAGGGTATATTAGTTGGGGTTTTATGTGTAGCTGTAGTGAGTGGCTGTGGTACAAAAGTAAGTGATGTTGCATTAGTAAGTGATATTGGTGGCCACACGGTAGAGGCTAAAGCAGAAGTACAGGATTCTATTAGTTTAGTAGATGGGCGTACAGGTACGGAAGTAAAAAAGTTAGATTTGTCGAGTCTAGGTTATTTTGAAGATGAAGCGAAATTTAAAAAATCAGTTGAGAAGGTTGCTAGGGAAGTTGGAAAAAATGTTGACAAAAAGATGGTCCCTTCACGTCTAGGATCTGATGGAAGTTGGCAAGAAGGGAAACCTTCTTATGAATTAATGGAAAAAGAATTAGTAGATAAATTATTAAACGTAGGCATGTGGGATTCTTCCTATCAATTACCTATTGTTGAGAAAAAACCTACCGCTACATTAAGTGATGCGCAAGGAAGTGGTACGGTAATTGGTAGATATGAAACGAATTTAGGTGGCTCAACAGGTGGCCGTATTGAAAATATTCGTTTGTCAGCAGCGAGCATAAATGGAGTTGTATTAGCAAAAGGAGACCGTTTCTCTTTCAATGCATTAATTGGTGATACAACGCCAGATAAAGGATATCAATTAGGAAAAGAAATTGTAGATGGTAAATTAGTAGATGGATATGGCGGTGGTGTTTGTCAAACATCATCAACATTATACAATGCAGCAGATCAAGCTGGTTTGAAAATGGTAGAGAGAACAACACATTCTAAAACGGTAGGTTACGTTCCACAAGGAAGAGATGCTACAATTGCATATCCATACTTAGACTTAGTGTTTGAAAACACGAACGACGCACCTGTGAAACTTTATATGGGCATTCAGGGCGGAAAGTTAGTTGCTGAAGTACATAAAATGCGATAAGAATTATAAAGTCACCTTTTCTAAAAGCTAGAAGAGGTGGCTTTTTTATTACGAAAATAAAAATGTGTATAAATTCTGACTTTTCATATTTACATAGGGTGATTTTAGTTGTATCCTTCATAGTAACGGTTATATGAAATAGAAATATATCGGGATAAGGAGATGAAGTTATTCATGGTACAAATTCATCCGAAAACACGTATTGGTCATGTTGAATTTAAGGTGATAGATTTAGAACGTCAAATTGCCTTTTATGAGAATGTTGTAGGCTTAGAAGTAATTAAGCAAGAGGGGAATAAAGCATATTTATCTGGAAAAGGTGGAAAGAATACATTACTTGTTCTTGAAAAGTTAGAGGACGGGGTACTGCAAGAGCCGCGTACGACTGGTATATATCATGTAGCCTTTTTAGTTCCGACTCGTGAGGCATTTGCGTCGGCATTATTTGGTGTGATTCGTAATAAGAATGTAATTGATAGTCCGACTGAGCAAGAGGGGCGTTATACATATTCAAATGAAATTTTACCAATTTCAAGGTTTAATAGTGCGAGTGATCATACGTATAGCGAAGCGTTTTATTTACAAGACTTAGAGGGAAATGGTATTGAAATATATGCGGATCGTCCGCGTGATCAATGGGGAGAAGGGCCAGGAGGAAGTACCCCGCTGGATTTAAAAGAACTAGCAACGCTTGTTGATTATGAGTTCGATGGATTACCTGCTAATACTGTCGTTGGACATGTACATTTACGAATAGCTAATGTAGAAGAGTCACATGACTTTTATGTAGATACAGTAGGCTTTGAAGTGCAGCAACGTGAAGATGACTGCTTATTCATTTCTGCAGGAGGATATCATCACCATATAGGCGCAAATACGTGGAACGGAGTAAATAACCCGCATTCACCAGCACATGCAACTGGACTTAAGGTATATACGATTGTATTACCGCATAAAGAAGCGTTAGATGAAGTGAAAGAAAGATTAATAGAAAAACAACATGGAATAAATGAGATTTTAACTGGATTTACTGTAGTAGACCCGAGTGGTATTACAGTACAGTTTGAAATAGAAACAGCATAAAAGAAGTCGGAAGGTGTATAATTACCTTCCGGCTTCTTTTTGATACGTAATCCAGGTAGCACAAGGATTGAAAGGAACGGATTTTAATATCTCCATTGCATATATACTTGTTGAATCGAATTCACCTTGAATGAAGGAATAACCGTGTTTACTTGCATACATAGCTTGTTTGAAAACGAGCAATTTCAGTAAAGATATATCGTCTATAGTGTGAGTCCCACACCATCCTAGTTCTACCGTATTATCCTTTTCTGATGTATGGAGGAAAGAGTATGCCATAATTTGATGCTCTTCATCTATAATGAGAAAGCTCCCATCTAGTAGTACGTCATCAGCTAAAATCATCTCTTGCCAAGTTTGTAGTGGGAATGAGGCAACGGGATTTGCTAGGTGGGTTTGCTCATAATTTTCTTTTACTAAGCAGGCTAGTTTTTCTAATAAATTATTATTTGATACGATGTTCGATAAAGTTTGTCCATGATAATTTGAATTAGGGACTATATCGATAGAAACTATTTTTTGTAAGTCTAATATCGGCATATATGTTCTTCGAATTTCCGTAAAATTATGTTCTTCAAAAAACGTTTTTAAATGAGCTGATGTTTCCCATATAGAGGTTTGTAATGGGAGTTTAAAGTTTTCTCGCTTTTCAATCTCGTTTAATAAAAATTCTTCAATGTGTAGCTCTGCATAGAAAGGATTCGCATATATTCGAAAGTATGTGCAGTATGGATGGAAGTTACTGCCCCAGGTGAAAAAGATGCCTACTACATCTTTTTTATAGTAGGCAACATACGCACATTTTGTTTTATTATATCGTAATAAGTGAAATACGTACGATTCTTCATTGTATAAATCAATAAGTTGTTTTACTTTTAATTCATTACTTTTATTATAACTCTCTATAACAAGATTATGTTCATTGGATGACTTCTTCATAGCTCAATCCAAAAACGCCTTACTACATTTCCATCTTCCTCAGTGAAATCATCATCACGAAGCCCGCCGTTATGTAAAATTGTTTTTTCTGAAGCAGTATTTACTTCATCGCAAACGACAAGTGCTTTCGTGATGTTTAATTGCTTCGCTTTTTCCAGTGATAATGCTAGTAATTTCGTAGCATAACCTTTTCTTCTTTCAGAAGGGCGAATGCCATAACCGATATGACCGCCAGCGTTAAATAAATGTTCGGTTAAACTATGACGTATATTAACAGCTCCTACGATCCTATTATGATCTGTAACGAGCCAATACGTAGAATCTGGTACCCAAGAGTCAGGAAGATTTATTCCATTATGTGCATCGAGTAATTCTTGTACCATAGCGGGGAAGTTAGAAGGATCCTTTGTAATAACCCACGGAATCATCGTTTCACCGCTATCTTTCCATTCGTTATAAAAATCTAAGTATTCTTCTTGTAAATCGGTAGTAGGTGTAAGTAAAGAGACGTTCATTGTTAATAAGCTCCTTTATTTATGTAGTATGTATAAAAAAATTACGACACAAAACGAAAGCGTTTTCTTAATTTTCTCAACCTCATTTCATGTTATCCACCTTTGTTTTTCAAGAAAATGATTGGATGTTTAAAATTAGAAGTTATTTATTTTATGTTAATATTTAAAATGTTAACATAAAATGGCCTAGGTATTAAGTGTATTTTAGTAAAATTCCTTCATATTGATACATGGATGTGTGTGATAATTTTTATTTTATCTATCTATAATGAATGAAAGGGGGAAGGGCTCGTGAGTGTAAATATTGATTTCATTATACGAATCGGTGTTGCTGGTTTGTTAGGAGCAATAATCGGTATTGAAAGGGAAATTCGATCAAAAGAAGCGGGCTTAAAAACACATTTCCTAGTAGCGGTAGGAAGTGCTTTAATAATGGTCGTTTCGAAATATGCTTTTTCAGATATTATGAATGAAGATCATATGGCACTAGATCCGAGTCGTATTGCAGCGCAAGTTGTTAGTGGAGTAGGTTTTTTAGGTGCAGGTACAATTATTATTCAAAAGCAGGCGGTGAAAGGATTAACGACAGCAGCTGGTTTATGGGCTACAGCAGGAATTGGATTAGCAATTGGTGCTGGTATGTATGTAGTAGGAATTGGAGCGACGATTCTCGTTTTAATTGGTTTAGAGATTGTAAGTCGTATTTTTAAGGTGCAATTTTTATTTCCGCAAAATATAATGGTGCAAATGTGTATAAATAAACGTGAAGCAGTACAACAAATATTAGAAACACTTCATATGAAAGGCATTCCAATACTTTCATATGAAGTGGAAGCTTCACAGCAAGGGATAGAAATTGTTTATAAGGTAGGGATGCAACTGAAAAATATATCGTCAGAAGAAAAGAATGAGTTTATTCAGCATATGCAAACATTACCAGAAGTTACATTCATAAAGTTAAAATCATAGTTTTGAAAACGAGGATAGATGTAGCGGGAATTTCGCTATGATCTATCTTTTTTTGATATAAAACGCACATAAAGTCAAGTGTTAATTTTGTATGGTATGGATACACGTGTGAACGTTACCTTATTTTTTCTCAATACAGTATAAAAAGTAAAAATAGTAAAATAATGGTGCGGTACACTAAAAAATGTAAGGTAGGGGAGAGCATGAAAGGCTATTCAAAAAAAGTGTTAGTAGGGGTAAGTTTTGCTAGTTTCATGTTAGGGAGTTTTCAAGGGGACGCATTGGCAGAAGGTACAAAGGGAGAGCAAGTTTCCTATCGGAATGTGCTCAAAATGGAGCCGATTGGTTTACAATTACCAGTGCAAGAATTAGCTCATTCATCAAAAGTGTTGGAAAATAAGTCTTTTGAGAAAAGGCTACAATTTGCTGATTTGTCACAAAGACCGCCTGAAGTGAAAAAGGAAAGTAAGCAATTAGCTGTAGCGAAAACGTATACAATTGCTGAATTAAATCAATTGAGCAATCAGCAGTTAGTGGACTTACTTGTAACAATTGATTGGGAGCAAATTACTGGGCTATTTCAGTTTAATAAGGATAGTCTTGCATTCTATCAAAATGATAGTAGAATGCAGGCAATTATTGATAAATTGAACCAGCAAGGACAAGCTTATACGAAAGATGATTCAAAAGGGATTGAGACTTTAGTAGAGGTGTTACGATCTGGTTTTTATTTAGGATTTTATCATACAGAATTAAGTAAACTAAATGAGCGAAGCTATCATGATAAATGCTTACCTGCACTAAAAACGATTGCGAATAACCCGAATTTTAAACTCGGTACATTAGAACAAAATAGAGTTGTCTCATCATATGGAAAATTAATTGGAAATGCTTCAAGTGATGTGGAAACGATCACATCAGCTGCAAAGATTTTTAAACAATATAATGATAATTTTTCTACATTGGTAGATAATCTTTCAGCTGGAAATGCGATTTACGATATTATGCAAGGTGTTGATTACGATATTCAATCGTATTTGTACGATACGAGAAAAGCACCGAAAGATACAATATGGTATCAAAAAATTGATAGCTATATTAATGAATTAAGTCGTTCTGCCTTAATTGGAACGGTGACAGCGAAAAATGGTTGGTTAATTAATAATGGTATTTATTATACAGGTAGACTTGGTACGTTCCATAGTACAGAAACGAAAGGATTACAAGTTGTAACAGATGCCATGAAAATCTATCCGTATTTAGGTGAGCAATATTTCGTAGCTGCTGAGCAAATTGCGACGAATTATGGCGGGAAAGATGCGAATGGTAAAGTGGTTGATCTAGATCAAATAAGAGAAGATGGTAAGAAAAAATATTTACCGAAAACGTATACGTTCGATGATGGAGCAATTGTGTTAAAAGCTGGAGATAAGGTGACTGAGGAAAAAGTAAAACGTCTATATTGGGCGGCAAAAGAAGTGAAGGCACAATTCCATCGTACGGTTGAAAGTGACCAGCCGTTAGAAAAAGGCAATCCTGATGATGTATTAACGATGGTTATTTATAATAGCCCAGCTGAATATCAATTTAACCGTCAATTATACGGGTATGAAACGAATAACGGCGGTCTTTATATAGAAGGAACAGGTACGTTCTTTACTTATGAACGTACGCCAGAAGAAAGCATTTATAGTTTGGAAGAATTGTTCCGACATGAGTTCACGCATTATTTACAAGGTAGATATGAAGTGCCAGGACTTTGGGGACAAGGGAAGATGTATGAGAATGAGAGATTATCTTGGTTTGAAGAAGGAAATGCGGAGTTTTTTGCAGGTGCAACGAGAACAGATAATGTTGTACCGAGAAAGAGTATTATAGGAGGCATATCTTCAAATCCAGCAGAACGTTATACAGCAGAGAGAACGTTAAATGCAAAGTATGGGACGTGGGATTTCTATAATTATTCCTTTGCTTTACAATCGTACATGTACAATAAGGGATATGATATGTTTGACAAAATTCATGATCTTATTAGGAAAAATGATGTAACAGCATATGATGCATACCGCTCTGCTTTAAGTAAAGATGCGAATTTAAATAAAGAGTATCAAGACTATATGCAAATGTTAGTAGATAACCGTGAGAAATATAATGTTCCATTAGTATCAGATGATTATTTAGCGACGCACGCACCGAAACCAGTTTCAGATATTGCAGCAGAAATTACAGCAGAAGCAAAATTAAGTAATGTATCAGTTAAGAAAAACAAATCACAGTTCTTTCATACATTTACACTACAAGGAACATATACAGGTACGACTGCAAAAGGAGAATATGAAGACTGGAAATCAATTACACAAAACGTAAATGATACGTTAAAACGTTTAAGTGCAAAAGAATGGACAGGCTATAAAACAGTAACAGCGTACTTCGTGAATTATCGTGTGAATGCATCAGGACAATTTGAGTATGATGTTGTATTCCACGGTATTAATACAGAAGAAGGCGCTGTGAATAAAGTGCCAGTTGCGGTTATAAATGGGCCCTATAGTGGAAATGTAAATGAAGCAATTTCGTTTAAAAGCGATGGATCAAAAGATGAAGATGGGAAAATTACTTCGTATAAATGGGAGTTTGGTGATGGAGCAGTAAGTAATGAGCAAAATCCGACTCACGTGTATACAAAAGAAGGAACATATACAGCGAAATTAACAGTAACAGATGACAAAGGATTAACGAATACTGTTACAACGAATGTAACGGTTCAAAAGAAAGAAGATAATAGTGTAGAAAAAGAGCCGAATAACTCATTCCAGACAGCAAATAAACTGCAGCTAAATCAAATTTTACGTGCTAGTTTAGGAAACGGTGATACGAGTGATTACTTTGAAATAAATGTGGAAACGGCGAAAAACCTGCAAATTAATGTAACGAAGGAAAATAATATTGGAGTAAACTGGGTTCTTTATTCGGAAGCAGATTTAAATAATTATGTTACGTATGCCCAGCAAGAAGGAAATAAGTTAGTAGGAAGTTACTACACGTATCCAGGGAAATATTATTTACATGTGTATCAGTATGGCGGGGGAACAGGGAATTATACGGTAGAAGTGAAATAGTAAAAAGGTCGCCGTAAGTGGCGACCTTTTTGTTGCGTGTTATACAAAAAAATTTACAAAAGCTTGATAGGCACTACCAAGAGAAAATAACGTAGCTACCATATGTGCAGTCCATTTAGGCATATTTAATTTCAATACGGTATTGTACAAGATTCCATATAAGGGGTCCTGCCGACGAAACGCGGAAATTATACGCTAAGCATAAGTTTACCAATAAAATAAAAAAATAAATTCTGTAAATTTATGTAAAATAATGATATAATTTAATTGAATATAAAGAAAAAGGAAACCGATACAGCTTGTGCGTATGCAGTGCATTTTGGTCTGGGTCGCAGTCTTTTAACGTGCTCGAACTACAGGAGGAGTAAGCATATTGCCGATGGATCCATTTCTGTACTTCCATTATTTAGGGAAACACCTGGTATCCAAGACTAAATTTTACCCATACATCAT
Source organism: Bacillus cereus group sp. MYBKT111-2 (assembly GCF_051915205.1). Taxonomy (NCBI): domain Bacteria; kingdom Bacillati; phylum Bacillota; class Bacilli; order Caryophanales; family Bacillaceae; genus Bacillus; species Bacillus cereus group sp. MYBKT111-2. The sequence goes on along the minus strand of NZ_JBQAEG010000003.1, from coordinate 408,948 downwards.
TTTTTGATGTAGCTCTTGAAGATAAAAACTATTTAATTTTCAAGGAACAGTTATTAACTTAAAACTTATTATACTAGGAGGGTGTATCATGAAAAAAATATGCTTTGTATTAATTGTCGACGCTGGTATAAATTATGGTTCAATATTTTCTCTACCATTTTTAAGGAATCAGGATGATTTGAAGGGATATTTTTCTGAGTATTATGATGTTTCGATTAATTATATTAGGGATAAAAACTCAGTTGACTATTTGGTAGTTCCCAAACCGTGTCCACCTTTTGATAATGAAAATAATCTTCCAATAATTGAAGTACCAGCAAACTTATTTATGGAAAAGGATTTTGAAAAAATAAAGACTTATATAGACAATTATTTTTCTAATAACTCATAAAGAAAATAAAAGTACAGTAAAAAGAAGTCCGATAAAAAACGAGTGGTGAAGATTCAATGAATAAGGCACAAGCAACATTAGTAAATTACCAGCACCAACTAGATTTAGCTTCTTATTGGGGAGATGGTACCACTTCGTCTTCAGATGGGATGGGCATGCAAATGGAGGTTTCATCTTTACATGCAGACGCAAATCCACAGTACGGAACAGGTAAAGGTGCTACCATTAAAGTCCGATTAGTGAAGGCTAATAATCAGTGGGGGATGAAGAAAACCCCCACTAATTAAAGTTTCACTTTATCGCTTTATGAGTGATCAATTCTCTAGCTTTCATACAAAAGTGATTAATCCGAATGCTAGGGATGCCGTTCATGTCATTGATGGTTTACTACATCACGAAACAGATTTACATATTGAAGAGCATTCTATTGGATCATTACGCCTCTTAGAACATAAATAAAACCCTTGATTTTCTGCTTAGCGTAGACAAATCAAGGGTTTTTCTTTCAAAATCTTTTTACGCGTTATAGCCGAATAATTTTAAATTTTCCCCTGAGTTCGAAATGATCTCTTCGAACTTCAATCCTACTTTTTCTAAAAGCTTTCCTGACTGGATGTTATCAGTAGTAGTAATGGCTACAATTCGTTTCAGACCTAGTTTTTGTACTCCGTATTCGATTACAGCAGAAGCTGACTCGTAGCCATATCCTTTCGAACGGAATTTCTCTAAAAAGGCAAAGCCGATATCAACATCTTCTAATGAATCTCTTTTAATAAGACCACACATACCGAGCGGAGTGAGATCTTCTTTTCGTTCTACTAAGTAAAGGCCGAAGCCCATTTTATTATACATATCAACGGGTCCGTTTAAGATGTATTTTTTTGCATCTTCTAAGTTTTTAATCCTTTTATCACCGATATACTGAATCCATGCAGGATCGTTTACTAACTCGAGAATAAATGGAGCATCTTTTAGATGAAACCAGCGAAGAACGAGTCGTTCCGTTTCAAGAACTATCACAATCTACTGCACCACCTTTAACATTTATAATCATTAGTATGGATTGTGTAATACAAAATCGCAACATATTTTACAAGAGCCCGGATTGTTCACATAAAGTTCGTTTGTTTTGCATAAAGGGATATTTTATAATTAGAATTGATTGTAAAGAGTGAGATGCTTATACAATGACTCCTAGGTGACTAGGAGTTTTTACTATATAACTATCATTATTACTAAATATGACACACTACACATTCTACTCAAGGAGGTACATAATGAAGAAATTATATAATGCATCGTTTACGTATTTGATTATCGGTTTATTATCAGGGATTTTCGCTAGGGAGTATGGAAAGTATAAAGGGATTGTAGGATCTACTTTGTTAAACCTTTTACATACACATACACTTGTACTCGGCTTTTTCTTCTTTTTAATTGCTTTAGGATTAGCAAAAGTATTCGCGTTTCATGAAGCGAAAAGTTTTAATAAGTGGTTTGTTGTACATAATATCGCATTAATATTAATGTTAGGTTCATTGGCAGCAAGAGGGCTTCTTCAGTTAAATGGAGCGGACTTTAAAGGGTTAACTTATATTGTTGGGTTTTCTCATTCGCTGATGGCATTTACTTTAATTTGGTTTATGTTGTTAATAAAGAAGTCATTTAAAATATAGTTTTATAGAAAAGAACTTGCAGTAATTGTTGCAAGTTCTTTTTTTATTCGAAAGTAAGAAATGAATTTCGTATATGTAAAACTTGAATTATTTAATTTTTCGGATTATTATGTATAAAATAGTTAACATATTTTGTAATTCAAATTTATAGAAAGTAGGAGAGTGTAAGATGGAAATAACGGTAGAGCGTTTAGTAAATGAATTAAAGGGTGTACTTCCCGAAGATCGAGTAGTAATTAATACAACAGTAAGAGAGTTACATAGTAAAGATGAATCTTATCATGCTAGTAGTTTACCTGATGTAGTAGTTTTTCCGAAAACGACCGAAGAGGTTAGCACGATAATGAAAATAGCGAGTGAGCACGGGACACCCGTCGTTCCGTTTGGGGTAGGTTCTAGTTTAGAAGGACATGTAATTCCTTATGAAAAAGGAATTACGGTTGATTTTTCATTAATGAACAAAATTCTTGAAATAAGAGAGAAAGATTTTCTGGTGAAAGTCCAGCCAGGAGTGACTCGTTCTCAGCTCAATAAAGAATTGAAGAAATACGGATTGTTTTTTAGTGTGGATCCAGGAGCAGATGCAACGTTAGGGGGAATGGCTGCTACAAATGCAAGCGGAACGACAGCGGTTAAGTATGGAGTAATGCGTGATCAAGTTCGTGATTTAGAAGTCGTTCTTGCAGATGGAGAAGTAATACATACTGGGAATTTAGCTGCGAAGTCGTCATCAGGTTACCATTTAAATGGTGTTTTCGTAGGATCAGAAGGTACGCTTGGATGCTTTACAGAGTTAACATTAAAAGTATACGGCATACCAGAGCATGTTATGGCTGCAAGAGCATCGTTTCCAACTATAAATGATGCAGTAGAAGCTGTTATTAACATATTGCAAGCGGGTATTCCGATTGCGAGAATTGAACTCGTTGATGAACTATCTATGAAACAAGTCAATCATTACAGTGAAACAAGTTACAGAGAAGAACCTACATTGTTTTTAGAGTTTCACGGTAATGAAGCAGGGCTAAAGCAAGATATTGAGTTTACGAAAGAAATTGTTTTTGATCATAAATGTAAAGAAGTTGCATTTGAAACGGAAACTGCAGCGAGAAATAAATTATGGGATGCACGGCATAACCTAGCATACGCTTACGTTCATAGCTATCCTGGTAAAAAGCTTATGAGTACAGACGTATGTGTACCAATTTCAGAATTGGCTGGGGCAATTCAACATGCGAAAGATACATTAGATAAGGTTGGGCTTGTTGGTGGTATTCTTGGTCATGTAGGAGACGGGAATTTCCACGTGCTCTTAATGGTTGATCCAAACGATAAAGAAGAAGTGGAAAAAGCAGATGAAATAAATGAAAGTATCGTTCTATATGCTCTTAAACGAGGAGGAACATGTACAGGGGAACATGGCGTTGGTATTGGAAAACGAAAGTATCAGGAAGAAGAACATGGGGCGGCATTACTCGTAATGGAAAAAATAAAGAAAGCTCTTGATCCGCAAAATATTTTGAATCCGAATAAAGTTTTTCAGTTAAAGGATAGGGGATGATGGGGTGAAAGTACTAGAAGCGATAAGTAATATAGCTGGAAAGTATTTTGCATTTTGGGTTATTTGTATTGCAGCTATTGCATATTTTATTCCTGCTCCATTTCTGGGGTTAACTAGTTACATAACGATTTTACTTGGGGTTGTCATGTTTGGGATGGGATTAACATTGAAGGCTGTTGATTTCAAAATCATAGCTACAAAACCATTACCAGTTATTATCGGTGTATGTGCTCAGTTTATTATTATGCCACTTGTCGCATACGTACTAGCCTACGTTATGAATCTGCCAGCCGAATTAGCGGCTGGATTAGTGTTGCTCGGTTCAGTACCGGGTGGCACTGCATCAAATGTTATGGTTTATTTAGCAAAAGGGAACTTAGCGTTGTCTATTGCAATGACGTCATTATCAACGTTACTAGCACCAATTGCTACACCTCTTATTTTATTATTACTTGCAGGGCAGTGGATGCCAGTGAATACTATGTCCATGTTTCTTTCTATCGTACAAGTCATTATCATACCGATTATTTTAGGATTAGTAGTGAAGAAGTTATTCCCTAAAACTGTTACGAAAGGAATGACCGTTATCCCTTTCATATCGGTTGTAGCAATTATCATTATCGTTTCTGCAGTTGTTTCAGCGAATGTAAGTAGCATTACTTCTTCAGGCCTTCTTATCTTTATTGCCGTTATGCTTCATAATGCTTTCGGTTTTTTACTCGGATATATAACAGCATTCATACTTAGACTAGACGAAGGGACAAGAAGGGCTATTTCAATAGAAGTAGGAATGCAAAATTCAGGTTTAGGTGTTGCGCTAGCAACTGCACATTTTGGACCAGCTGCCGCACTCCCAAGTGTATTAGCTGCAGTATGGCATAACATTGCAGGACCGATTTTAGCAACCATCTGGTCAAAAAATGCAAAGGATACTTTCAGTGATGAAACTTTATCGGTAAATATAGAAAAATAGGAATGATAAAGAATGCAAAAACGTATTGTACATTTTGAAGGGCTAGTTGTTTTCATAGCTGCGATTTATGCGTATTCATTATATGAATTTAGTTGGATAATATTTTTTCTGTTCCTTTTAGCTCCGGATTTATCAATGTTAGCGTATGGTATAAATAATCATGTTGGGGCTAACATTTATAATTTATTTCACACATATATCATATCGATATTAATTGTTATCATTGGTGTTTATTTTAAGATAGATACCGTTATTATGATAGGCCTAATATGGATAGCACATATTGGAATGGATCGAATGTTTGGATATGGATTGAAATATGAGACGGATTTTAAGGATACTCATATTCAGAGGTTATAGTTGCTTTTGAGGAGAGGGATACTTTGAAACAGAGAATTACTATCGAAGAGTATAACATCAAATGGGAAAGTGAATTTAATAAGTTACAAACTCTCATTAACGATGTAATGGAAGACAGCATTTTATCCATTGAACATGTGGGGAGTACATCTATTAAAGGACTTGCAGCAAAACCAATATTAGATATTGATATTGTAATAGAAGATTATGAAATTTTTCCTGAAGTAGTAACAAAGCTTGAAGCGATAGGATACTATCATCAGGCAGAATGGAGCTACAAAGGGAGAGAGGCGTTTGGCAGAAAGGACGCTTTCGTGCCGTGGGACGGAGAAAGTACAGATTGGATGGAACATCATTTGTATGTGTGTGATAAAGAAAGTGAAGAGCTAAGAAGACATATAGCGTTTCGGGATTATCTTCGTGAACATGAAGGTGTTGCTGTTGAATATGGACGTTTAAAGAAAGAATTAGCAAGAGAATCGAAAAATAGAGCGGGTTATAGTGAAGGTAAGACGGCATTTATTACAAATATATTAGAAAAAATAAACTAAGGTCGCATTGAGTATATGCGGCCTATTCTTTTTTAATTGAGAGCTGCCAGTGTAAAAGAAATACAAACTGGCCCTGTTGAATGCTACGATACTTAAATATAATGAGAAATAAAAGATCGGAAAAGAGGGAACTTATGTATATACCAAAATATTTCGCAATACAAGATGAAGAAATGAAGTATGAAATAATGGAACAAAATAGCTTTGCGACATTATTTTCTCAACATAACGGGGAACCATATGCATCGCACTTACCGTTGTTATTAAATAGGGAGACCCTTACTTTACATGGTCACTTCGCATGGCCGAATGAACAGTGGAAAGATATTGGGACTCAGCAAGTACTAGCTATATTTCAAGGACCACATAGTTACATCTCTCCGTCATGGTATGAAACAAACAATGCAGTACCAACATGGAATTACGTTGCAGTGCATGTATATGGTGAATTAGAAATTGTTGAAGATGAACAGGAATTAATAGACTCTCTTCAAGAGTTAGTACATAAGTATGAAGATCCGGAGAGCACCTACTCACTTAATGATGTAGACCCGAATTATATGGGAGGATTAAGTAAGGGGATAGTTGGGTTCAAAGTAAAGATAAATAAAATAGAAGGAAAAGCGAAGTTAAGTCAAAATCATTCTGTAGAGAGACGGAAATTAGTTGTGGAGGAACTTGAGAAAGTTGGTAGTGAGGGGAGTAGGGGGATTGCAGGGTTGATGAGAAAATAGAGTTTACTTGAAAGGGAAACATTCTAAATAAGCGTATTTAAAAAGACCTTCTTAATGGAAGGTCTTTCGTTTTTAAAGTGTTTTTTCAGTTGTTATTGGGTTGTAGTCTTTACCTACGTCAACGGATTGAACAAGGTCAGGTCTTTGTGGTGCAGGGAAATCCGCATGGCCTGCTTGATATGTAAATGAACTATTTAGACCAATAGATACAATACCTAGTACAGAGAATCCTAAAACGATAGAACTAATTTTTTTTATCATTTTAATGCCCCTTTCTCAAACGTTTTTTCTTTTGCTTGTAACGCCTTATGAAAATACTCACTTGCTTTTATATGATTATTTTCATCGTAAAGTTTAATAGCTAACTTTTCTGAATATTCCTGAGTGTAGTTATATAAAGATTCTTTGTCGAAATACGCAATTCCTTCAAGAATAATTTTTTCTAAGTCTTCAGTTGACTCGTTATTGTTAAGGGACTCTAAAATTTTAAAGTGAAGCATATATTCTTCATTGTTAAGTTCTGTACAAATTTTTAATCCTTTTTTAATAAATTCTGAAGCGATATTTATCTCACCAAGTTTAGAATGTTCCCTTGCTTGTAAGAAAATCGCTTTAAAATGTGTAGGCATTTTTGTTGTCACTTCAGATAGATGACGAATAGCTAATGTTGATAAGTTTTGATTAGCATATAGCCAACCTAAGTTATTACGCACTCTTAACAGTAATGATTCTTCACCCTGTTTCTGTAAAATATTGATTGCTGAATTATATTTTTCCTCTGCTTGCTCGTATTGTTTTAAATATACAAATGCTGCACCTAATACACTTTCACAAGAGGCGACATTCTTTTCATAGCCTACAGCTTTTATGAAGAATTCTTTCGCCTTGGTTGCATATTCAATAGCCTCAATTGGCTGGTAAAAATGATAATAGAAAATAGCCATTCGATAATTAAATTCCCCTTTTTCTAGATCATCAGTGGCATTTACCAGTAGTCTCTCAGCTTTTTCATAATGTTCACCTGCTAAATTATAATTTGTTGTTAAAGTAGCATGAATCGCTTTAAATAAATGATAGTAGTAAGAAAGTTGGTGATTAGGTGAAATCGCGTAAGAATCTATTTTATTGAAACTGTCTTTTGTGATGCTTAAACCATCAGTTAAAACTTTGAAACGAAAATCTAGTAGAGAATAGTATAATGCTAAGTTTTCATCTTCTTCAAAGTTTAGTTCTTTTTCCTCAATTTCATGCTTTAAGTTTGTTGCCTGGGACACATCTTGTTTTAGCATAGCTAAATACCAATCATTAAATAATTTTGTGATTTGTTCATTACCTTGTAGTTGAACGTTCATGAAATCCCCTCGCTTTTTGAATATTCTTATAAAATATAGTATCAAAAATAACAATATTTAGAAATACGATTTTTATTTCTCAATATTTGTTTAACAAACTTTTCAGTAAGCCGATTGGAATAGTATTAATTTGTTTTGGAGTAAAGAAAAGGTGTCGGGGGAGGGGGCATTTTAAATTTCTAGTTGAGAGGTGAAAATATAAAAAAGGGTGCGTTCACACAATTTGTATGAACACACCTTTTTACAGATTAAACAATCAAGTCCCACAAAAAGTACGATAAGGGCGATTCGTAGGCGCAGGTGGAACGCAGTATTCTTCTTGATCTGTAGAATATGCATAAGGATTTGCTAGAGCTTCAAGAAGTTTTTCCATTACGCTATAGTCGCCATTTGTGACAGCGGCTTCTAGTGCTTCTTCTACGCGATGGTTTCTTGGGATGATTGATGGGTTATTATTTTTCATCATTTCGTAGGCATTTTCTTTCGATTCATCTTGTTTTTCTAATCGAGATTGCCACAGTTTGTACCATTCTTTAAATTCAGGGCTATCGAATAGAGGGGTATTTTCTAACGTATTAAGAGTTAATGAACGGAATGTATTTGTGTAATCCGCTTTAAATTTCTCCATCATTTTTAAAAGTTGCTCAATAAGTGATTGATCTTGTTCTTCGTTGCTAAATAGTCCTAATTTCTTTTTCATTCCAAGGAACCACTGGTTTTCATACTGTACGCTAAATTTTGAAATTTCGTCTTGAGCAATCTTTAATGCTTCTTCTTCATCTTCGTGTAGGATTGGTATTAAAGATTCAGCTAGTCGCGCGAGATCCCATGCGGCCATATATGGTTGATTTCCATATGCGTAGCGACCTTGTGTATCAATGGAGCTAAATACAGTTCCTTGGTCGTAATTGTCCATAAATGCACAAGGGCCGTAATCAATCGTTTCACCGCTAATCGTTATATTGTCAGTGTTCATTACGCCGTGAATAAATCCAACAAGTTGCCATTTTGCGATAAGACTTGCTTGTCTTTTAATGGCTTCTTGTAGCAATGCAGTATATCGGTTTTCATGATCTTCAATTTCTGGATAATGCCTTTTTATTGTATAGTCAGCTAGTGATTGAAGATCCTCGATAGAACCGCGAGCTGCAGCATATTGAAATGTGCCGACGCGTATATGGCTGCTTGCTACTCTAGTTAAAATAGCTCCAGGTAACTTTGTTTCACGATAGGTTGGTTCGCCTGTTGTGACAACTGCTAAACTGCGGGTAGTTGGAATATCAAGTGCATACATAGCTTCGCTAATAATATATTCACGTAGCATCGGACCGAGTGCAGCACGACCATCACCGCGGCGTGAATACGGAGTAGGACCAGAACCTTTTAGTTGAATGTCAAAACGTTTACCTGAAGGAGTCATTTGTTCACCAATTAAAAGAGCACGACCGTCGCCTAACATATTAAAATGTCCGAATTGATGACCGGCATATGCTTGAGCTAATGGACGAGCTCCTTCTGGGAGTGCATTACCAGCAAAAATAGCGATTTCGGCTTCCTTCTTCAATTCTTCAGGATTAAAGCCAAGAGATATCGCAAGTGAATGGTTTAGCTTAACTAACTCCGGTGAACTTACAGGAGTAGGGGGGATTTCTGTATAAAATGATTGTGGTAAAGTCGTATAACTATGGTCTAAATTCCAACCAGCTTCATTATTTTTAGTCATTTTATCTCCTCCTTGTTTATTTTTTTATTATGTATTTGTACGTATGTATTCTTTGTAAAATTAGCTAAAAGTATAATATGATATTTCCCCTTGCAATCTATTGTAAGGACTTCACTGCACTATGTCTATTTAACAGTAAATATAAAGACCCCATTTGAAGAAAATGGGGTCTTTATTATTATTTCATTTTTACAATTATTTTTCCTTTTGCTCTGCCAGCCTCTGAATATTCCATTGCTTTTTGCGCATCTTCAAAAGGGAAAACGCGATCGATTACCGGTTTGATTTTTCCAGCTTCAATATAATTTGCGATAATACGTAATTGATCCCCGCTTGGCTTCATAAATAAAAATGAATATTGAGCATTATGCTTTTTTTCAAGTGCAGTAAGTTTTTTACTTGCTAATGAAAATAAGAATGTTTTAAAAAGTCCAGAACCAAATTCTTTACCGAAACGAGCATTTGGCATTCCTGAAACGGAAACAATGTTGCCGCCGCTTTTTATAATATTGAATGATTTTTCAAGTGTTGTACCACCAATGGTATCAAATACTGCATCATAATCTTTTAGTATTTCTTCAAATTTTTCTGTTTTGTAATTAATAATTTGATCTGCTCCAAGAGACTTTACTAAATCGGAACCAGCTTCACTAGCAGTTGTTGTAACGGTAGCGCCCATTATTTTTGCTAACTGAATTGCGAAAGTACCAACACCACCAGATCCAGCGTGAATTAAAATCTTTTGATCTTTTTGTAATTGCATAATGTCATGTAATGCTTGATAGGATGTTAAGCCAACAAGTGGAATTGAAGCAGCTTCTTCAAAACTTAAATTTTTCGGTTTTAAAGCTATGTCATCTTCATGAATGGCTATATACTCCGCAAAAGTACCAATCTTATTTTTTCTTGGACGTGCATAGATTGCATCGCCGACTTTAAAACGAGTTACTTTTGATCCAACCTTTATGATGACACCAGCAAAGTCATTCCCAAGGATTAGGGGCATTTCATATTTCAGTAACACCTTTACTTTTCCATCGCGTATTTTAAAATCAATTGGGTTAATACTAGCTGCATGAATTTCTGCGAGCACTTCATGCTCATTTATTTCAGGAATAGGTACCTCGGCCATACGCATTGGGACTTTTCCGTACTTATCAATTATCATCGCTTTCATTTCTTATACCTCCACATTTCAATAAAAGTTGTGCAATAGCTTTTCGATATCTAATACAAGATTTTTTAATAAACTTAATTTTGTACGTATATCAATATAATAAAAGTTTTTTGTACCTTCTTTTCGCATTAAAATAATACCGGCTTCTCGTAAAATTCTAAGGTGATGTGATACCGCTGGTCGAGAAAGGTGTGTTTGTTTCGTAATTTCACCTACACGTAATCCGGTTTGACATTCCGTTTCCATGAGAACTAACAAAATAGCTTGACGTGTTTCATCGCCAATTGCTAATAATACTTTTTGAGAATCAATAAAATCTTTTTTTATAACATTTAATTGTTCTTGTTTATTCATTTCAATCACTTTACCTCCTGGAAATTAGTCGAAAGGTTTAAGATGATGGACCATTACTTCGATAAGGTAATGCTACATGATTGTTGTATGAGCTGCAATATTGGGAAAGAAAATCGAGACGAATGAAATTTTATGAGTTGAAAATGGTAGGAGATAGAAAAGGCTTAATAATACGTTGTTTACAGATGAGGATGGTTAAGTCATTGCACAAAAAATTAAGCGGTCGTAACCCTATATAATTTATTGGGTTACGACCGCTTATCATGTTTTTATTATTTTGAAGTGAGTTGTTTCGTTTTACTCTTTCATACATGCATAATTCAAGCAGATTATAGATGTATGAAAAAGTAAAAGTAATTTGGGGCGTAATCTATCTATATGATAATTTAAAATGAAATATAAGTCTATATCTTTGTTGTTTTTTTGATTATATTTATGTCACTGAGCTCAGAACAATGATGTGGAGGATAAGTATATGGAATCGAATTATGTACCAGTTTTAATTGTTGGAGGGGGATTATCAGGATTAGCGTCTGCATTATTCCTTGCAAAACATAATATTGAATACTTGCTTATTGAAAGGCATCCGTCTACTGCAATTCATCCGAAAGCAGGTGGAATCACTTTTCGTACGATGGAGTTATTTCGAGAATTAGGTTTAGAACAAAGAATTAGATCGGCGGGTAAAGCGTTAGAAAATTGCCGCGGAAGAATAGCAGTTCATACAATAGCTGAGGCGAATCAGGAAGAATTGGCACAAATGAGGGCGACTCAGTATGAAAACGATGAAAAATTGCTTCGAAAAGTAAAAGAGATTAGTCCATCAAAACAAACTGCTTGTTATCAAATTACTTTAGAAGAGATCATGTTACAAGAAGCGAGAATATTAGGCGGAGAATTATCTTTTTATCATGAATTGGTTTCTTATGAACAAAATGAGCATGGAGTAATCGCAACGATTCGAAATCGTGAAACAGAAAAAGAAAGTGTCATACATTGTGACTATGTAATTGCAGCAGATGGGGCAAAAAGTAAAATACGTGAGCACTTAGGGATTAGTACCGAGGGCCGTGGAACAATTGGTGGTTATTATATGAATATTTATTTTGAAGCGGATTTAAGTGAATTTATACAAGGAGATGCATTTGGTTTCTCTATGGTACTTCATCCTGAAGTTCTTGGTGCGCTTATTCCAGTTGATAACGAAAGAAGATGGATTTACCATGTATCCTACGATCCATTAAAAGGAGAGAGACCAGAAGATTTCACTATAGAACGTTGTAAACAAATTATTCAAACCGCAATTGGAAGCACAAATGTTGAGCCGGAGATAGTAAGTGTTTTACCGTGGAAAGCGGCTGAAAGTACTGCTACAAAATTTCAAGATAATCGCGTTTTGTTAGTTGGCGATTCTGCACATATTATGCCCCCAACAGGAGGGTTTGGTTCCAATACAGGAATACAAGATGCACACAATCTAGCTTGGAAATTAGCAGCTTTTTTAAAAGGAAAGGCAAAAGCAAAATTGTTAGAAACATATCACGAAGAGAGATACCCTGTTGCAAAATTAACGACAGATTATGCAAGTAGTTTACTGTTTCGTGCTGCGAATAGAGAGGAAGGCAGTCTGAATAATATGGACGGTTTAGCTGTGACTGTTGGGTATCATTATAGTTCAGATGCAATAATAGATGAATCAGTCATTCCACATAGAATGGATAGCGTAGAGTTGAACGGGAGACCTGGAACGCGAGCGCCACACTTTTGGGGGATGTATAAAGGGAAAGAAGCTTCTATATTAGACTTATTTGGTAACAATTTTGTATTACTTACTGGAGTAGACAATAGCTCTTGGGGTGAAGCTGTATTTGATGTTTCATCTAAATTAGGAATAAATATTAAACTGTATCGAGTAGGTGGAAGTGGAGACTTTATTGCTCAAGAAAATGTTTTCCGTGAATTATATAGGATAGAGAATGGAGGAGCTGTATTAATTAGACCAGACGGCTTTATTGGATGGTGTTCGGAAAAAGAGGTATCAAATCTAGATACAGTGCTTAACGAAGTGATGAATCATTTATTGTGTAATTTTTAAGTAACTAGGAAGAATTGTCTTATAGAAGGTGATTCTTCTATCCCTTATCAACTTACAAAATAAAAATATTGTAAGTTGATAAGGGATATGTTAATCTTATAACCTAATTGAAATAGTATTTTTTTGCACTCAACTTACAAATAATAAAAAATGTAAGTTGTTATTTAAATAATATTATTATGTAAATAAAATGGACGGTGAGAAAAATGACAGATAAGGCGTTAACGAAAAATGTTGTTTTAGATGCAGCAGAAAAAGAGTTAATGAAATATGGATGGAGTAGGACGACACTTGTTAGTATTGCGAAGTCACTTGATGTTAGTCATGCGGCTTTATATTCTTATTTTCGGAGTAAGGCCACGCTACGCGATGCTATTTTAGAAAGGTGGCTGCTTAAGTACTCGGATGAGCTTGAGAAAATTGCGAGGAAAGATGGAGAGACGGAAAGCATTTTACAAGAGTGGTTCTTTCGTTTATTTCAGCTTAAAAAGAAAGAGCTACTTGAAAACGAAGAGTTATTTACATTGAATAGTTCGTTAGTGCAGCAAAAAAATAAAGTAGTCCAAAAGCATGAAGAAAGATTAGTTGGACAACTGGAGAACGTGATAAATCGTGGGATGGGGCGTAAGGAGATTAAAAAACAAGACGGTTTGTTTTTAGCGCATACGTTATTTGGGTTACTTTCATCATTTTATCATCCTGCTTTTTCTGAGAAATGGAAAGAAGATAGGATAAACGAAGAGTTTCAAAAGTCATGGAAAATTGTTGCCTGCGGCATTTTTCAAAAGTAAAAAATTACGTATCATATAAGGCTTTCAAATAGTATGAGAAGGAGAGGTTATATGAGTCATTATAAAGAAGAGCAACAACGCGTTAATGTAGTCATTGAAAAAGTAGATGCGGAACTCAGAGAGCTGGACGGGCGAGTTGGTTCGGTGAAGTCTGAAATTGTCAGCATTAGAAAAAACTTTTGGGAAGATGTAAAGGTAAATATAGATAATATTAAAGAAGCGGTTGAAACGGCGGCGAGTATTAGGCAAGAGGCAGAGCTTCTTGCTGAAAGAGAGCATACACATCGTCATACGAAAAATGAATATGACCTTTTAACGAAAATAAAAGAAACGCCGTATTTTGGGCGGATTGATTTTAAAGAAGATGATGAAGCGGATACTGATGAAATGTATATCGGTATCGGCTCTTTTTATGATAAAGAAAAGGATGAGTTTTTAGTATATGATTGGCGGGCACCTATTTCGAGCCTTTATTATGATTACACTTTAGGAAAGGCACAGTATAAAGCGCCCATTGGTACGATTTCAGGAGATTTACTTTTAAAACGTCAATACATGATTCGAAACGGGACGATTCAAAGTATGTTTGATACAGGTGTGACAATAGGTGATGAATTATTACAAGAAGCACTGGGACGAAATGCAAGTGAACAAATGAAAAGCATTGTAGCAACAATACAAAAGGAACAAAATCAAATTATTCGAAACGATAAAAGTGATGTGTTAATTGTGCAAGGAACTGCTGGGAGCGGGAAAACTTCAGCGGCACTGCAGCGTGTTGCTTATTTATTGTATCATTACCGCGGCACGGTTCATGCGGATCAAATGTTACTGTTTTCTCCGAATGAGTTGTTTAATAGTTATATTGCGAACGTTTTGCCAGAGCTAGGAGAAGAGAATATGCAACAAACGACTTTTCAAGCGTATGTGGAACATATGATTGGAAAAAGCTTTATTGTAGAAGATTCATTTGCGCAGTTAGAATATGTTTTAACGAAAAAGCATGAAAGTACGTATGAAACTAGAGTGAAGGGAATTCAATATAAATCCTCGGTTGAATTTATGGGATTACTTGAGAAATACGCGCGAAGCTTAAGTGAAAAAGGTTTACAATTTCATGATGTTACATGTAAGGGTGAAGTGCTCATAGAGGCAAAATCAATATGTGCTTATTTTTATAGTCTAGACATGACAATTGCTATACCGAATCGAATGCAACTTACAATGGAATGGGTTCTTCGGAAGTTACATGAATTTGAAAAGATAGAAGCGAAAAAAGATTGGGTAGAAAGAGAAGTTCAGTATTTAAATAAAGAAGATTATAATCGTATATATGAAAAAATAGAGAAAGATAATCAATTTGATTATTATGAGAAGGAACATGCGTTATTAACGAAATATGTAGTGAAGAAACATTTTCGTTCGTTACGTAGAAAGGTAAAAAAGTTTGCTTTTGTAAATCATCCTGCGATTTTTGAACAGTTATTTGAAAGTACTCAGAAAGATATTTTCGTACCAGATTGTTGGGAAGATATATGTAAGCAAACAGTGAAGTGTTTGAAGAATAAACAATTAGCAAATGAAGATGCCACGCCGTATTTATTTTTAAAGGAATTACTTGAAGGTTTTAAAACGAATCATCTTGTGAAGTTTGTATTTATTGATGAAGTGCAAGATTATACACCATTTCAGTTAGCATTTCTAAAACGACTATTTCCGAAGGCGAAATGGACATTACTTGGTGATCGTAATCAAAATATTTTCTCGCATAATCAAAATAAAGAGAACAATATTATTCCCACATTATTTGCAGATTGTAAAGTAGAAACAGTCCAGCTTAACCGTAGTTATCGATCGACAAAACCAATCATTGAATTTACAAGGTGTATAATTCCAAATGGAAAAAATATTGAAGCTTTTAACAGGGATGGTAAGAAGCCCGTTTGTATAAAGATAATTGATGAACGAGATCATGTACAAAATATGATTCTTAAGGTGAAAAAGTTAGAAGAAAAAGGACATAAAACAATTGCGGTTATTTGTAAAACAAATGAAGAGTGTATGAAAGTTAGGGAACTAATAGGAGATACATTACATGTCCACCTTATGCAAAAAGAGAATACAACGTATGAGAAAGGCGTTGTTATTATTCCTGCTTATTTGGCGAAAGGGATAGAATTTGATGCTGTTATCATATTTGACGCTTCTAATAACAGCTACTATAGAGAGTCTGAGCGCAATTTGTTTTACACAGCGTGTACGAGGGCGATGCATGAATTATATGTATATTATGCTGGAAAGCTAACGGAATTTCTTGCACATGTTCCAGAAGAATTATATAAGGGAGCGATATTAAATGGCGAATCAATATAATACTTTTCAAAATTGTAGTAAGGAAGTTTCAATGCTATTACCACTTCCGAAGTATATAAAGTTAGTACGAGAGCATGAAGAATTACGTGACGGTGTACAAGTTTCCATCAAACGCTATCAAGCAGAAGAGCCGTTACATTACGGTGGTGCTCATGTTACAACCATTACTTCTCAAAATGGTAAGTATTTATTAAGTTATACGAATATGATGCCAGTATACTCTATTGCATTACCGCATAAAGATGATGCTGAAAGAATAGCTATGGATGTAATGGAAAAGGTTGATCAACAATATGCAAATGGTTTAACTTTCCTTCGTACAGAAAAACAAATGAGGCAGTATAAAAATGAAGGAGAAATTGTTACGTTCCCTGTTTTATGGGTGAAAATGATGCATCATAACGGCAGTTTCAACTGGGTAACAATTGGCGGAGAAGGACAAATCATTGAATTTGAGCGCGAAGTACGCTGGGATTATATGATGAGCCGTCGTCAAACAGAAATGTGGTATTACGATGACTGGGTATTGGCGCGTATGGGGAAAGGGCCACAATTAATGTCGCCATTTGCTTTAGCATAGAAAATATCTATTTAAATAATATTCACAAATATTAATAGGTTTGGTATGATTAATTTCGACAAGTTAATCGAGGCCGGAGATATTTGAGATAAGCCATAAATTTATTTAAGGATACAGAAGTGTCCTCTAAATAATTTATGGCTTTTTTTATTGATGAAATGTAATCAATAGGAAGTTACATGTGAATAGGGGGGGGATATGGAAAATAAATAGTATAGTAATAACATAGGGGAATTATATTTGTAAGATTGGAATTTTAATATAAACTTATAAAAATGATGAAAGTATATCTTCTATTTCGTGTAAATCTCATTAACTTGTTGAAATTTGTAACGTAGGAAGGGTTAGCAGGATGAGAAAAATTATTAGCGTTTTAGTTATCTTCTTTATGACGGGAAGTATCTTTGCTGGGGGAGCTGTTCATGCGAAAGCAGAAGGAAAGCATGAGTGGAATAAGAATAAGTTTTTAAATATTGCACATCGCGGAGCAAGTGGACATGCACCTGAGCATACTTTTGCTTCTTATGATTTAGTGAAAAAAATGAAAGCGGATTATTTGGAGTTAGATATTCAATTAACTAAGGACGGCCAGTTGATTGCAATGCATGATACGGCAGTTGATCGCACGACAAATGGTACAGGTGAAGTGCGAGATAAAACATTAAGTGAAATAAAGAGTTTAGATGCAGGATCGTGGTTCAATAAAGCGTATCCAGAAAAGGCTAAGCAAGAGTACGTTGGTCAAAAAGTTCCGACTCTTGAAGAAATTTTCCAAAAGTACGGAAGAAGCATGAAGTATTACATTGAAACAAAATCACCAGATGTGTATCCAGGAATGGAAGAGAAATTATTAGCTTTATTAGAAAAATATAATTTAATAGGTCAAAACATGTCTTCTAGCCGTGTGATGATTCAATCATTTAGTAAAGATAGTTTAACAAAGATTCATAGTATGAATGAAAATATTCCGTTAGTTCAACTGCTTTGGTATTATCCAAATGAAAACAATGAGATTGTTGAATGGTCTGCTATTACACATGAACCGAAACGTGTAACGAATGAAGATTTTCAAGAAATTAAAAAGTATGCAGTTGGTATTGGACCAAACTTACGTAATGATAACGGAGAATTAATTATTGATGAGTCATATATGAAAATAGCTAGAAATAATGGACTGCTAATTCATCCTTATACAATTAATGAGAAACCAGATATGAGATTGTTAATAAAATGGGGTGCTACAGGAATGTTTACAAATTATCCTGATCGATTACATAGTGTGTTAAAAGAAAAATAAATAGGAGAAAAGGTATACCGACATTTTGGTATACCTTTTTCTATTATGCTAGATTATAGTAATAGGATACATATTCTTCTAAACCTTCAACCTCATTTTCAGGTGGCTCAATGCCGCCCTTTCTACCGTAGCAAATATTTCTCAAGTATTCTCCAAAAATCATAGAGCGACTTTTTTCATTTTCCATCCAATTATATCTATTAATGATAAACTCACCATCGAAACTTGTATCAAATGTATATGGGATACACGTAATAGTTTTAGGTAAATGTTTTTTTAATACTCGATATTGCCGACCAGCGCCTAAACTTTTGCAAACAAATAGTAGCTGATTAATCTTTGTAAAATCAAAAATCTTTTTCGCTTCCATTACATTAGCGATAGAATGGAGGGAGTTTTTCTCGAATAGGATAGCATCTTTTGGTACGCCATGTTCAAGTAATTTATTTACAATTACTTCTGCATCTGACAAATCCCCGTAATTCCAGCTCGGATGTTTCATGCCATGTAAACTAGTACCACCTGTAACGATAATTTTATTTCCTAAACCTTGTCGATAAGCTTCTAGAGGAGCTTGCCAATTGCCAGGGTGTGAACCACCGAAAACGAATATTGCATCACATTTTTGTGGTGTTATTTCTTTTAGAAAAGTGATTTCTTTAATTTGATCGATTTGTTTTTTCGTAAGAGTAGGGACATCAGGATATTTAGGTATTACTATTTGAAAACCTCCTATATAATAAAATGACAAATTCATTATATAGCGATTTTAATAAGTGGAAAAAGGGAAGCTTTTCATTTGAAAGTACCCCTTTTAAGATAACTCTCCAATAAACCAAATCTCATTTTCATCGATTGTATCTTCATCATAAATGACTTCTTGAAAGTGAAACGTTTGGAAAGTAGAGAAAATTGAAATTCCCCATGTCTCCCAAAACTCAGACTCATTTGAAAGAGGGACCCAATTTTGAAATTCACTATTTCTATTAAAGAAATTATGAAAGTACCTTTCATTTTTAAATATAATAATTTGCGAATTCCACAAACTTTCTATAGAAATGAAAACAACAACTCGATATGTATGTGTATCGCTCGGTTTTATTTTTATTAAATGGTTTGCTTGATTTAATAAGGTTTGTATACATAATCGTTTTACTTTTCTAGGTGTTTTATGAGACTCGATAAAAGTTTGAGAAACGGGTAAAGGCATATACCAATATTCATCATTATAGAAAGTAGAAGGGAATATTTTTGTATGTTCCTCAATTCGTTTAATCATAGTGTTTGTTTTTCGTTTCATCCCACGTATTTTCTTTTCATGCATTGTGAGTCATCTCCATAAATTTTTGTAATGCAGCTGAGCGAAATATGTCTTTTCTAGTAATGAAAGTAGTAGGAACCTTTTTGAAGCTATTTGGTAAAGGGTTGAATGATACGTCATGTTCATGTCCCTTTAAAATTGATTTCATCATAATCGCTACGCCCATATTTGATTTTACACATGCAAGTATCGCTTCGATTGTTCCGAATTCTAATACTCGTTTAGGCGAGATGTCTTCTTCTTGAAGCCAGTCTTCTAATAAACTTCTATAATAGCACCCGTGACTAAAAGCGAGTAAATTCATATCTTCTATGTCTGTAAGAGAGGATAAAGGTTTTTTACTAATGAGAACCAATTCTTCTTCATGAAATACATTTGTATGAAGTTCATTATGCTGAGTAGAGCCAGCTATAAACGCTCCGTCTAGTTTTCGCTCTAATACAAGCTTAATTAGTTGTTCAGTTGTATTTGTTTCCAAAATCAATTCGACTTCTGGGTACCTCTCATAGTAGGCCGTTAATATAGAGGGAAGCCTTACCGCAGTTGTAGATTCTGTACACCCAATTTTTAAAGTACCTTTAGGATCAGTTCCATTACTTTGAACCGCTTTTATAGATTGATCCATTAAGTGGATAATTTGTTTGGCGTACGTTAATAAAATCTCACCGTTAGAAGTTAAAGTTACACCTTTTCCGTTTCTGTAAAATAAAGGAACACCTAATTCATTTTCTAGTTGTTTCATACGCATCGTTACGCCTGATTGCACGTAGTTCAAATTTTTCGCTGCGTGAGAAATATTATTTTCCTTCGCGACTTCGTAAAATACAGTTAAATCTTTTATGTCCACGTATCATTCCTCCAAAAAGGTATCAATTTTTTTGATGGATTATATGATGAATCTTTATTTTATATGATATCAGAACTTTCATACAATGGAAGGGGGAGGGATTATTATGTTGATTGAAGAAAGGGTGAATAGTACTTATAAATGGGTTATGTTAATTGTTGCGACGATTGCTCAAACAACAGCGACACTTATAACGTATGGTGTCGGGGTTTTCGCTTTATTTTGGAAAGAAGAATATGCACTTACGAATACGGAGAGTGGATTATTAGTAAGTGTTGTAAATGTTGGACCGTTATTTTGTATGCTTTTTGTCGGTCGGCTACTTGATCAATATAATGAAAAAATATTAATTTCTATCAGTTCATTTTTGCTAGGGAGTTCGCTTTTACTGACTAATATAGTAAATGGATTTAATGGGTTATTATTTGTACTTTTATTAATAGGAATGTTTTATAGTGTTTCCCAGCCAGGAGGAAGTAAAGTGATTTTAAAATGGTTCCGAAAAGAAAATCGCGGATTAGCGATGGGAATAAGGCAAGCGGGTATACCGATTGGTGGCGCGTTAGCGGGAGTGTTAATCCCGTTTCTTACAGTACAATATAATATGACTTACGCGATCAATAGTATCGCATGCATTTGTATAATGGGAGGAGTATTATTTTTTGTGTTTTATAAAGAGCCATATGTTCAGGAGGAAGCGAGGAAAGGACATAATAACATTTCCTTTTGGATGGAGCTAAAAGTAGTGATATGCAAAAAAGAGTTGTATCCAATTTATATAACGGGTATTTGCATGATTTCATTACAAATGGTGTTAGTTGGACACTTCATGAAATTTTTAGCAGGGGAACAATCGATTACATCTATTGTAGCCGGAACAGTATTTTCAGTTATGTTCTTTTCTGGAATGATTGGTCGTATTGCATTAGCAGCTATTAGTGATGTGTTGTATAAGGGGAATCGGCGTATACCTTTATTTATAGCTGTCTGCGCTTCTATCGGCTTGATTTTATTGTTAGTAATGAATATACATACAATAATGAGTGGAGTCTTGTATAGTGTAAGTGCATTGTTAGGATTCTTTTCAATTGGATGGTTTAGTCTTTTTATAGCCGAAGTTGCTGAATTGGCAAGTGAAGAATCTGTAGGGATAACAGTGAGTGTAGCACTTACATTAAATCAAATTGCTATTATTGTTGCACCTGTTTTATTTGGTTATATTGTGGATGAGAAAGGGTATACGTATGCGTGGTTATGTATAGTAGTATTGTTAAGTATCTCGGCAGTCAGTTTATATAGAAAAAACAAGAAAATAAAAGAAAGTTAGCAATGTAAATTTTTTATGAAGAAAATATAAAGAAATGCCGAGTGAGCGACATTTCTTTTTTATTTGTTGTATAATCAAATTATAAATGAGATTCATTTTCAATGAAGTTCATTGCCTGTAATTTTAGCTATAATGATTTGTTTTTCTTTATCGTTATTTACATGATTTATTTTGTTTGAAAATTTTTAGTATCATTTCCTTTTAAAGTTATAATCTATTTTATTTAATATTAAATTATAACTATATTTTGTTGTAGGATAATGAAACGTCATATCATCTAAACGATTGTTTCTATCTGTGTTTTTTCATCTTAACAACTCCGTTTCTTATCTTGTGTAACAAATGTTACATAAGATGTTGAAATTATAGTAGGGTGCATCCGATTGTATGGTGGAAATTTTGCGAGAAAGAAATACAATAGAGAGTAGCCGAAAACTGAATATGAGAAAAAGGAATCTAGTTCATTTAGGTGAATAATAGGTAGTATTATAAAAAATTTAAAAATTAATAGATATAGAATAGAATGGATGTACGTTAAGTGAAACTATATAAAAGAGGGTTCCTATTATGTTAAAGAAATGGTTAATCGTTTTCTTTATTTTTGCTATTTTTTGTGGGAGTGTCGTTGCACTAATACATGCAAATAAAGGTAAGAAATATGATATAAAGGCATTTTCTAATTTAAATAGTAAGCAAAAGGACGATATGCAAGAAGTTGATGCAACTGAGAAAAAACGCTATGAAGCTGTAGCTGGAAAACTAGATCAATATTTAAAAGATAAAGGATTTAATGGGAGCGTTCTTGTAGCTAGTAAAGATCATGTGATTTTACGAAAAGGTTATGGATATGCGAATGTGAAAGATAAAGTAGTAACAACGCCAAGAACGAAATATCGTATTGGTTCTATTACGAAAACGGTCGTTGCAATATCTATTATGCAGCTAAAAGAAAAAGGGAAATTAAATATTGAAGACAATGTAAATAAGTATATTCCATCGTTTCCAGCAGATAAAAACATTACGTTACGAAATCTATTAACACACACATCTGGCTTGCCAGATCAAGGACAAGGTAGGGTGGATGCAGGGTCACGTTTAAAGTTAGTAACGTGGATTGGGGCGCAAAAATTGCAATTTCCTGCAGGGACAGGCTGGAAATATACAGACTATAATTATATGGTGCTTGCATATATTGTAGAAAAAATTACGAATAAACCGCTCGCTGAATACGTGAAAGAAAATATTTTTACTTCTGCTGGCATGTATGAATCTGGAATGGGGGCGACTCTCCCAGAAGATATTTTTTTAGCAGAAGGTTATACGAGAAAAGATAATGAATTAATAGCTGCCCCCCGCTTAAAAATGAACTGGTTGTATGGGTGTGGTGAAATGTATACAACTGTTGAAGATATGAAAAGATTAGATGAGGCAATAATGGATGGAAAGCTGTTATCTAAACAAAGTGTATTAGATATGTTTACTGCATCACCTGCAAGAAAATATGGATTTAGTTTCTATACGTATCCAGATTATTATCATAACCACGGGGTATTAGCAGGTTGGAATACTTTTAATAATTTTAACTGGGATAAAAAAACATTCGTCATATTGTTCTCTAACGTTCAAAATGGTATGAATGATACATTTAATCAAGAGTTTAGGAAAATGGCGAATGATTTAATAGAAGGAAACGGAGCATGAAAGAGAAAGAGCCTCTAGCGAGAGGCTCTTCTTTTTTATAAAGTTGAAAACTCTCCAACAAGTTCACTAAAACGATGTAATGCACTTTCAATCGGTTCTGGCGTAGTTAAATCAACGCCAGCTTTTTTCAGTAGATTTAATGGATAATCTGAACTTCCACCTTTAAGGAATTCGAGATAGTTTTTCTGTGCATTTGGATCGCCGCTTAATAATTTATCAGCAATTTGGATTGCAGAAGCGAATCCAGTTGCGTATTTGTATACGTAAAATGGACGGTAGAAATGCGGTATTCTAGCCCATCCGTATTTTACTTCTTCGTCAAATACGAGAGAGTCGCCATTATACTCTCTGAACAAGTTTTCATAAACTTCGCTAAAGACTTGGGCATTTAATGGTTTACCTTGCTGTGCCATTTCATGTGTGATTTTTTCAAACTCAGCGAACATGATTTGTGTAAAGAAAGTGCCTTTAAATTTCTCAATGAAATGGTTTACTAAATGGTTACGTACGTTAGCATCTTTTGCTTCTTTTAATAAATAATGAATTAATAGCACTTCATTTACTGTAGAAGCGACCTCTGCGACAAAGATAGTATAGTGTGCAGAAATTCTTGGTTGGTATCCGTGTGAGTAGTGCGTATGCATACCATGCCCACATTCGTGAGTAAGGGTGAAAAGGCTATTTAAATCATCGTGATGATTTAAAAGAATGAATGGATGAACGCCGTATACACCAAAGTTATAAGCACCGGAACGTTTTCCTGGCGTTTCTCTCACATCGATATAACGTTTATCTTTAAAGTTTTTTAATGTTTCAATATATTCTTCACCTAAAGGAGCTAGTGATTCAATCATGATGTCAAACGCGTTATCATATGGAATATCTTGTTTTACACCTTTTACTAAATCGACACTTAAGTCATATTGTCTTAGTTCATCGACATTTAATTTTTCTTTTCGAAGTTCATTATATGTATGTAAAGATTGAATGTTTTTTTTCGTCGTTTCAATTAAATTTTCATATACTTCTTTCGGAACCATGTCGCCAAATAATGATTTCTCTAACGCTGATGGATATTTTCTTAGCTTAGAAACAGTAACATTATTTTTAATAGCTGCAGATAAAGTAGAAGCGATAGAATTCTTTAATTGAACGTATGGTTTGTAATAAGCTTTATAGGCTTCTTTACGTTTTTCGCGGTTCTCATCTTCTATTAACTTTGCATACATTCCTCGTGTTAAAGTAACTTTTTCTCCATCATTAGTAGTCACTTCACCAAATAGTATATCTGCATTATTTAGCATGCCATATGTATGTTGCGGAGAGGAGAGTGCTTCGCCCATTTGTGATAAAATCTCTTCTTGGTCCTTATTCAATACGTGTTTTTTATAACGGTATAATTCAAATAAATCTTCTTTATAATATTGTAAGCCTTCAGCTTCTTCTATGTAAGTGTGTAATGTGTTTTCATCTACGCTAAGTAAGAATGGAGAAAAGAAAGATTTAGCTGCACTTACTTTCACTTGTAATTGTGTTACTTTATCGACAAGAGATTGAGCGTCAGTATCGCGTGTATCAAGATCAGATTGTAATCGTGCATAAGCGAACATTAAAGTTATTATGCTAGAAATTTCTTCACTCTTTGTTAAATAGGCTAATAAACTATTGCCATCGTGAATATTTCCATTAAACTCGTGTAATTCTTTCGTTAATACTTCAATTTTATGAAAATCGCTTTCCCAATCTTCAATGGTATCGTAAATATCCGTTAAATCCCATTTTTCTTTATCAGCTACTTGTAGTCGATCTTTAAGTTCTGTCATAATCATTTCCTTTCTAAATATGTAGTTATATTCCTATATAACTATGAAATACAACAAATTGCAAAAAATCCCTGCTGAAAATTAAAAAGCCTTGCTAAAAGGCAAGGCTAAAAAAATTATAATGTAATTCCGAATTTTGAATGTAAAAGATTTTTATATTGCATATCTGTAACTTTTTCTTTCGTTTTTTTACCGGTTTTCGCTATTGTCAGACTATCCTTCGTTAAAGATGCATGCCCATCTTCAGTTAGTTTTACAATAAGAGGTACTTTGTTAAATGGTGAGCCATCGTGTTCAACAATAATTTTTTGTGCTGCATTTGCTTTTTTTTCATTCACTTCTTCTATATAAAATGCATAGCCTAACGTCCAATCATCAGTAGAAGATTGATCCAAAAACTCATCGTTTTTACGCATCTCTAACATGTAGTTTCCTTTTTCGGTCATTTCTTTACGAATACGATAATCTCCTGTAACGGATTGAACGACTTCACCTGAGAAAGGAACAGGTGCAAGCGGTAAGTATGATCCGAATCCTACTTCAATTAAGTAAAGTTCATTATGATGTGTTAAAACGGTTGCGATATGGCCAGAATCAACAGCCCATATAGAATTTGCAGCGTTATACACTGTTCCTGAAACGAGATAAACATCGAATCCAGCATCTTTAAGGAAATAATACATAGTAGGATTGAGTTCATAACAAAGACCACCACGATTGTTTACTAAAATTTTTTCTTTTAGATTTTCTTTTGATATTTCCTTAAAATTCTTTTCGAGAACATTTAAGTTTTCAAATGGGACAGTTTGTGCCATTGCGTACATAATGTTAGGTAAATCTTCAAATGAAACTTTGTCTTTTTCTTCTATATGTAATCGTGCGAAAAATTGTTTTTGAAAGTCTGTCATAGAAACCCCTCCGTTAAACGATTTATATATATATTGTATCTAATATCGCAAGAGGAAACATCTGCATATGTGCGTACGACTAAAGTATGACACCTTTACTTCTTGCTATACATATAGTATGATGATTTCAGTAAATTAGATTTCAATGACCATAATATAAAATAATGAGAGGTGCTTTTTGTGAGTGCGGTAGGTACTAAATAGGAAAAATTGAATGAAATAAATCGGATAAGAACAGGGGATTTTTATGTATACCATACCCCTAATTTTGTCATGGATTTATTTCGATACCTATGAAGATACCTACAATACTTTATAAAGCGTGTAATAAGGGGATTGCCATCCGTTTTTTATGGTTTATTTCCCCATATGTTATTACTCATGCCTTGTAAATGTAAAAGCTGCGGTATCCCCGCAGCTTTTTTGTGTATATTTTTAATGTTTAAAAAGGGTAATTGAATAATGTAGAACTCATTGGAATCTAATGAGTAGGTATCTTCATTTATGATAGAAATCAATCATAGTGAGGAGAAACAAAATGAATACGATGACTTTTGAAAAGTTACAATATAACGAATTAAAGGATATAGTGAAATCTTATTGTGTAAGTGGATTAGGAAAAGAATTAATAAATAAATTAGAGCCGAGTGCAAGTATAAAAGTAGTAAGGAATCGATTGAATGAAACAACCGAAGCACGAGCTATATTAGATGCAGAAGGGCATGTGCCTTTTTTCGGTATTTCAAATATTGCTAGTACAATTCAAAAATTAGAAAAAGGAATGATTTTAGATCCAGAAGAGTTAGTAAGTGTTTCAGACTTTTTACGCGGATGTAGAAAGATTAAAAAATTTATGTTAGATAAAGAATTTTTTGCACCAGTATTAGCTTCTTATGCAAATTCAATGACTGAATATAAAAGTATTGAAGAGGAAATTAACTTTTCAATTAAAGGAAATAGTATTGATTCTGCCGCTAGTAAAGAGTTAAAACGAATTCGAAATAACATGGATTCGGTAGACGGGAAAATAAAAGAACGTTTAACGAAGTTTTTAAATAGCAGTGCAAATAAGAAGTATATTCAGGAGTTCTTTATTAGTAAAAAAGATGATCGTTATACGATTCCGATTAAATCTTCTTATAAAAATCAAGTTGCGGGAAGTATAGTTGAAGCGTCGGCTAAAGGTTCTACTGTATTTATAGAACCGCATACGGTTACAAAGTTAAATGCGGAACTTGCAAGTTTGAAAGCAGAAGAAGCGATGGAAGAATATCAAATTTTAGCGACTTTATCAGGAATGGTAGTAGAAAATATTTATCATATAAAAATTAATATGGAATTAATTAGTCAGTATGATATGGTGTTTGCGAAAGCGAAGTTTAGTAAATCGATTGATGGAATAGAGCCGAAGTTAAATGATCATGGCTACGTTCATTTAGTAAATTGTAAGCATCCGCTTTTAAGTGGAAAAGTAGTACCATTAAACTTTGAAATCGGTCAAAACTATCGTAGTTTAATTATTACAGGGCCGAATGCGGGCGGGAAGACAATTGTGTTAAAGACGATTGGATTGTTAACATTAGCGACAATGTCAGGTTTGCATATTGCCGGAGATAAAGAAACAGAAATTGCTATTTTCGAAAATGTATTTGTAGATATTGGTGATAATCAAAGTATCGAAAATGCACTAAGTACATTTTCATCACATATGAAAAATTTATCTGAGATTATGAGGATGTCAAATAATAATACGTTGCTATTATTTGATGAAATAGGAAGCGGGACTGAACCGAATGAAGGAGCAGCACTTGCAATTTCTATTTTAGAGGAGTTTTATCTTGCAGGATGTATTACAGTTGCGAGTACGCATTACGGTGAAATTAAACGCTTCTCAGAAATGCACGATGATTTCATGAACGCAGCCATGCAATTTAATAGTGAGACGCTAGAACCGCTTTATAAATTAGTGATCGGTAAATCAGGTGAAAGTAATGCACTTTGGATTGCAAATAAAATGAACGTAAGAGAACGTGTACTGAAAAGAGCGAAAGAGTACATGGAAAATAAAGAATATACTTTAGAAAAAGTGAATGAAAGTAAAATTAGAAAGCCGAAATTCCTGCAAGAAAAAAGAGAAAATCATTATGAGTATAAAATTGGCGACCGTGTAAATTTATTGGATCATGATGATTTTGGTATCATCTATAAGGAAAAAGATAACTTCTATAATGTCGTTGTATATTATAACGGTGAATTCATTGAAGTGAATGTAAAACGTATTACTTTAGAGGTATCAGCAAAAGAATTATATCCAGAGGGATACGATTTAAATACGCTATTTGTCGATTATAAAGAAAGAAAAATGCAACATGATATTGAGCGGGGATCGAAAAAAGCACTTCGTAAAATTCAAAAAGAAATGAGAAAGAATAGAGGGTAATCCAGAGTGGTAACGATTAGACAAGAACGACAAACCGATTATAGAAAAACGGAAGAAGTTGTACAACAAGCATTTTTAAATGAAGAATTTAGTGATAAAAAGGAACATGAACTTGTAAAGCGTATTAGAGAGTGTGACGCATTTATTCCAGAGTTATCAATCGTTGCAGTAGATGAAGAAATAGTCGGTCATATTATGTTATCTAAAATTACGATAGAACAAGATGGAGCTTCTGTAGATTCATTAGCGCTTGCACCAGTATCAGTTGCTACGGGATATCAGAAAAAAGGAATTGGTGGAAAGCTTATAGTAGCTGCGTTAGAAAAAGCGAAAGAACTTGGATACGGATCAGTTGTAGTATTAGGACATCCAGAGTACTATCCGAAATTTGGTTTTAAGAAAGCCAGTGAGTGGAATATAAAAGCACCATTTGAAGTGCCTGAAGAAGTGTTTATGGTAATGGAATTAACAGAGAATGCTCTTGAAAGTGTAGAAGGAGTTGTACAATATTCGAGTGCTTTTGCTGAGTAGGAGTATCGGTTAAGAAATATAATCATAAAAGACGCTACCTTATTGTATGGATATACAGAAAGGTAGCGTTTTTTATTAAGCGAAGCTACTTACATATATTTTGCTCAATGAATAATTGAGGTGTTAAAATTGAGATAGAAATGTAAAGGGAGAGAAAAAAGAATGAAGAATCGAGAAACAGATAGCAACGTAGTTACGTTATATGTTACAAGACATGGTAAAACAATATTAAATACGAACCATCGCGCGCAAGGTTGGGCAGACTCTCCGTTAGTAGAAAAAGGTGTGGAAGTTGCCTCTAATTTAGGAACGGGATTAAAAGATATTCATTTTACAAGTGCGTATAGTAGTGATAGCGGTCGCGCGATTGAAACTGCTAATTTAGTATTAAAATATAGTGAGCAATCAAAATTGAAACTTGAGCAAAGAAAAAAATTACGAGAATTAAATTTTGGTATTTTTGAAGGTGAAAAACTTGATAATATGTGGGATGCGGTTGGAAAAGCTGCAGGCGTTGCATCACCAGAAGAACTTATGAAGTTTTCTATTCAAGAAGTTATTGATCTTATTAGAGCAGCAGATCCTACGAAACAGGCGGAAGATTGGGAATTATTTTCTACTCGTATAAAAGCAGAGATAGATAATATTAGTGAAGAAGTAGCTAAAGATGGCGGCGGTAACGTTTTAGTTGTTGTTCATGGGCTGTTGATTACTACCTTAATAGAATTGCTAGACAGTAGTAAAACAAAACTTGGAGTGGAAAATGCTAGTGTGACGAAGATTTTATATCAAGATGGAACATATACAGTCGAGTCAGTTGGAGATATGAGCTATGTTGCAAAGGGGAAAGAAAGTGTGGAAATATAATCCTATCTCAAATAGATATAAGAAAAGGGAGTTAGTAAAATCTAGCTTCCTTTTTATTTTTTAGTGCATCATTTGAAATATTGTATCTTTATATTATGATTTTGCTTTTAATGTGTAGAATGTTTCTTTGTTCAACAATTGGGTCATTTAATTGAATAAGGGCGTATTTTTTTGAATAGGACCACTTTGTTAAAAAGGATACATCCAATTTTTAGCGAATACAGGGTTATAAATAAGAAAAGTGGTGAGGTAAATAGGAAAAGAATGTAATTCCTTTTTGGACAATAAAACAGAAAAATGTATAATTAACAGGCTTCAGAGCGCAGGGTGTGTTTTCGCAGAAGAAGAGACCAGGTTACTTATTTCAGTAGCCCAAACTCCAGAGGACCTCAAGAGAATGGTGGAAATGCGAGCCGATGGTTTACCACTTGAATATGTTGTTGGATACGCAAAATTTTGTGGGATGCGGATAGAAGTGGAGCGGGGGGTTTTTGTGCCTCGTCAACGAACCGAATTTCTTGTTCACCAAGCCGAAGCGCTGTCATGTTTTGGTGATATTGTCGTTGATCTCTGTTGTGGTTCAGGTGCTGTCGGTGCAGCTCTAGCGGCAGCTTTAGGAAGAGTTGAATTATATTGTGTTGATATTGACCCTATTGCGGTACGATGTGCAAGCCGCAATGTAACGAGTTTCGGTGGCCATGTTTTTGAAGGTGATTTGTATAAATCGTTGCCTCATTCACTTAAAGGCAACGTGAAGACCATACTTGCAAACGCACCTTATGTTCCTACTGATGCAATAAAACTGCTCCCACAGGAAGCTCGCCTACATGAACCAAAGGTGGCGCTTGATGGGGGAGAGGATGGACTTGACATTCAGCGAAGAGTAGCGAAAGAAGCATTTCTCTGGCTAGCACCGGGAGGTCATCTTTTAATAGAGACGAGCGAAATGCAGGCAGATCAGACCTTTGAAATCTTTGCTGGTGCTGGGCTTACCACGAAAGTAGCTCGAGATGAGGAATTAGATGCTACTGTTGTTATAGGATCGAAAGCTAGTTTTTAGTTTAAATCGGTACGTAGCCTTATTCATAAATAAAATGATAATTTCCTAGCGATATACAAATAAAAAACATATGCTTTTAATTGAGAAAAGAGATCGAAAATTATCCGAGCGATTTGAAGAAGAAAGGACATAACGTATTAGTTATGTCCTTTCATTTATCAACTTTTTTTACTATAGGTTTTCATAAAACTTAACCTAGATTCCTTTTCATTTTGTGAATTATGGAATCAATAAAATCTTCCCTGTACTTTTTCTGCTCTCTAATAATTTATGAGCACGGGCACCGTCTTGTAAAGAGAATGTAGTAGGACTTGCAATGTTTAATTTTCCAGTAGCGATCCAATCAAATAATTGAGTAGAGCGTTTTTTTCGTTCTTCAAAAGTAGTAAGCACGTTCCAAAGGTCTCCGCCAGTTAAAGTTTTTGAAGTATCCATAAGCATACGCGGATCAACGGGAGCAGGATTGCCGCCGGCCATTCCGTAAAATACGACAGTACCACCAATTTTAGTAGCGTTAAAACTTTCCTCAAGTGTAGATCCTACTGATTCATATACAACATTTACCCCGGTACCATTTGTTATTTCAAGTACTTTCGTAGCCCATGATTCCGTATATAAAAATACGTGATCGGCACCAGCTAATGTGGCTACTTTTCCTTTTTCGTTTGATGAAGTTAGGCCGATTACTTTTCCGCCTAGCAGTTTAATCATTTGAATAAGAAGTTGCCCAACACCGCCAGCTGCAGCGTGCACTAAAGCTATATCACCTTGTTTTATTTCATAGCTATCTTTCGTTAAATAATGTGCTGTTAAGCCTTGTAATAAGACAGAAGCGGCTGTTTCAAAAGAAATTGAATCTGGAAGCGGGATTGCTTTTTCTGATGGAACGGCAACTAATTCTGCATTTGCAAATGGAACATCAGTAAATGCAATACGGTCTCCAGGATTGATATTTGTAACGTTAGCTCCTACCTCTTCAACAATACCAGCCCCTTCATAACCTAATATATAAGGTGGATTGCCAGCAAGATGATAATCACCGCGGCGTCTGTAAATATCAGCGAAGTTTAATCCAATTGCTTTTGTACGGAGAAGAATTTCATTTGGATTTATGATTGGATCATGTATTTCTTTATATTGTAGTACATCTGGACTTCCAAACTGTTCGAAACAAAGTGTTTTCATATGGAATACCTCCATTATATTGTTTGTCGATGCTCTTTATCATACAATACAAATATCAATAGACAAAGAGGATTATTTCGATGAAATCAATCGGGAATTCCGATTGAAAAGAGGGATGATAAATGGAGATAAAACAATTAATTACCTTTAAAATCGCCGCGGACACTTTGAACTTTACCCAAACTGCGAAGAAATTAAACTTTGCTCAATCAAGCGTAACGGCGCAAATTAAAACGTTAGAAACTGAGCTAGGTACGCCGTTATTTGAAAGATTAGGGAAACGTCTTTTCTTAACCGAAGCAGGAAGAAAGTTTCAACTATACGCGGACAAGATAATCGCACTTAGTAACGAAGCGAAGACGGCTGTGAAAGATGATGAAGAAATAGCTGGTACGTTAACGATTGGTGCGCAAGAAAGCCAATGTACATATAGACTTCCTTCTATATTAAAGAGATTTAAAGCACAATTTCCTCAAATAAAACTTATATTTAAACCCGCACATTCTAATAAAGATGCGAAGGAACAATTGATGGAAGGAAAAGTCGATCTTGCATTTATTTTGGATGAATGTAAAACAGAAGATGTTTTACATGTGGAGCTGCTTATGAAAGAAGAATTAAAAGTAGTAGCTGCTTCGGGGCATCATTTACTCCAGCAAACTGCCGTTTCTATAAAAGATTTGGAGAAGGAAACACTTTTATTAACAGAACTAGGGTGCTCATATCGGACTTTATTTGAAGAGTTATTTCGCATCCAAGATGTGTATCCAGCAAATAAGATTGAGTTTGTTAGTGTAGAGGCAATAAAACAATGTGTTATTGCAGATTTAGGTATAGCCGTTTTACCGGCGATAGTAGTAGAAAAAGATATACGAGAAGGGACGATAAAAGAGTTACATGTAGAAAATGCAATCTCTCCGATTTATACACAAATTGCTTGGCATAAAGATAAATGGATGACAGCGCCACTGCAGCAATTTATTGATGTAACGAGGGAGTTTTTTATAACGGATTAAGTGGAGAAATATTTATTTTATATAAAAGAAAAAATGGAAATTTTGTATAAAGAACCGATGCTTGCATGAAACGAGTATCGGTTCTTTATGTTTTAAATACAGGATGTTTTCAAATGTGTATTTCTCAACTTTTTTTCTTAAAAGGATAAGTAAATTTCTTCGTATATTCCAATAATCGTAAGGGAATTTACAACGTTTATTCGTTTCTGTAAGATGCCTCTAGGCAGCACGAAAGGAGGGGCGTACATAGGGGATAGATATACGTACTTATTTTGAGGGAGGAGATTTACAATGTTTAAAAAGTTAATGAAAGTATGTGTGTTAAGTGTAGCGAGTGTAGGGGTATTATTTAGTTTTCAAGGAAGTACATTTGCAGCTACCGATCTGAGTAGTTATTATGACGGGAAAAATCCAGCAACAACGAAAGTATACGGAGGCAGTACAACATGTGATGCAGATGGATTTAATGCAAAGTCTACAGCGGTGTATGAAGGTAGTAAAAAAGTAGGAACAGTGTATTTACGTTACAGTAATAAATGTCACACGGCATGGTCTAAGTTTGTTTTAGATCAACCAGCACCTTCTGTTTCTGGAGGAGTATATGCTTACGCTGTTATTAATAAATATAAAAATGGTGTATTCCAAAAATCAGTAGATTCTAATAGTGGTAATGGAGCAATTAAAACGGGGCAAACGAGTACGTATACAGGAATGGTATTTGATTTAACTGCTGATTTCGGATATACAGCAGATGCTGAAGCAGTTACGTTTAATAACGGTTACGGGAAAACAGCACGTTATTAATAAAGGAGTGAAATTATATGAAGCTATTAAAAAAGGTGAGTGCATGTTTATTGCTATCTTTACTCGTTGTAACTAATATGTTTAGTACAACTAATAGCGATAAAGCATACGCAGAAGACCATTCATATGATGGGAAAAGTCCGTATTACAATAGTTGTGATCAATCAGCAGTAACGAAAGAGAAGAAGTGGATTGATTCAAATTCTTATGTGGAATTAAAATTTAGCACGACGTGTAAAACAGCATGGGCAAAAGTTACTGTAACTCGCCTGGCAGTTTATAATAACGAAGCTGATGCAAGAATTGTTAGAAAAACAGATGGAAAGGCATATACTTGCGGAAGTGCTGGAGGAAATGGTGTTGTAAATAAAGGGCAAACATCATGCTATACACCAATGGTATATGATTTAGATCCAAGAAAGGCACAAGCACAAGGGAAACATGCTATACCAAATAGTGATGCTTATAATTATGCCGAGACTATTTGGTATTGATGAGGATATGGAGATTGTAAGGTAGAATATTTTAAGAGCATGTTTTGATTGCTTTTCAAAACATGCTCAATTTGTATTCATCCTAAGCTTTTTGATATCAACTAATCAGGTCTGTATCAGGAGGAACATATCCAAGGTGTCTAGCCATAGATACAATTTGTCCTTTATGGTGAAACTCATGCGTCTCCGTATGAGTTAAAAGCCATAGCGGAGTTGTACTCCAAGGCTCTTTTTGCCACTTTACTTCATTTGCAATATTTTCGAGCCACCGGTCATTGTATTCATCTAAAAAACGTTGTACAGTCTCATCTACTAACTTAAATCTAGCGCGAACTCTTTCCACATCTGCATGCTCAATTTCGTAATCGCTAGCAAATGAAAAGTCTGCTCGCTTTTGTTTAAATGCGAATGATCCAAGCCAGTATCGGTAGCAATCGGCTACATGAATATGTGTCTTTATAATGCTACCGCTCCCGAAATTCGGAATTGTGCTATGTAATTTTTCTAGTGGGATTTCTTCTAAAAATGTGAATAGAGTTTCTCTTGTATCGCTAATAAGATTATATTGCTGTTTTAAAACATGTAACATGAAATTAACACTCCTCTTTTACTTACTAAACTATTTGTGTAGTAAGTAATTCTATATTTACGAGGGTGGAACCTTTTTATTATTTTTACTAAGCATATTAGATGTATTTCTTCATTGTTTCTGATAGATTAAACAAGGTGAAAGTTTAATAAATTAAACATTTTTAGTTCATAATAAATGGTACATCAAGAAGGGGAACGATAAAATGAATAGACTAGTTGGCTTAAAACAATTTGAAATAACGCGCGGTGCGTTACTTACATTTATGGAGACGCTAGATGATAAAACTGCAGATACGCAGCCAGAGGGTTTTAACAATACAATTCGCTGGCATATCGGTCATGTGTTAACGGCAGCAGAAGTTTTCATGTTTGGAAAAGAATTTAAACAATTACCAACGGAATATCCAGGTATGTTTGGATATGGATCAAGACCATCTAAATGGACAACAGCAGGACCATCGTTAGAAGTGTTAACGGTTCAATTAAAAGAACAAGCAAAACGTATTAAAGAAATTCCAGCAGAAGCATTTGAAAATAAACTGCCAGAGCCGTTCCTAGGATTGGAAACAGTAGGGGAACTTTACGGTATGATGCTTTATCATGAAGCTGATCATATTGGGCAAATGAAGGCGATGGAACGTATTATTAAAGCTCTTTAGTCTTAATTGCATATAACGAGCAATACAAGTGTAATGTTAAATAATATATACAAAAAAGGTAGATAAATTATTATCTACCTTTTTTGTATAACTTCTTGAAGGATTAGGGATTATCATCGTGATGCTGATGAAGAAGGGCTAAAAACAATATATAAGGATAAAAAAACTATTATTTTTATGATGGATTATTAATTATAGTATTCCTAAATATGGAATATGCGTATAATAATAGAGAGGAACTAGAAATAGGGGTGAATACTATGATTACATTAGAACAAAAGCTGGAGCAATATATACATACATATTCACAGTTAAAGGGAGAATTAAAATGGAAAACGAGTGATTCTCGAACAGGAATGATGATTGCTGCTATGTATGCAAGTAGTGATAAATTGCTTGATCTCGGACGTTTTTTAGAAATTAGTAGTTATATTAAGAATGAGGTAGGGATGTTTTCATACTTAAAGTCTTATCATCGCTTTGTAGTGGCCGCAACATTAGATATTCACTTTACAGATTATAAGAAAGCTTTTCGAGAGTTTTTAGACTTATATGAACAATTGGTCGCTGGTGGCTTTAGCCGCAGTATATTTACTTATCTTGCAGCAGCTGTGCTTTTAACAGAAGATAATGAGCATCATGGCACGCACATTCAGCGTTCGATGCAAGTATATAAACGTATGAAAGAGGATCATCTTTTCCTAACAGGTACAAATGATTATCCGCTCTCCGTTTTATTAGCAGGACAATCAGAGCATGTAGAAACACTTATGGACCGAGTGGAGCGTCTTTATCAGAAACTAGCAAAAGCTGGCTTGCGCAAAGGGAATGACCTCCAATTTCTAAGCCATATTCTTTCACTAAAGAAGGATGTCAGGGAAGAAATATTAGTTGCAACATGCACAAACATATGGAATTTGTTAAAGCAAGAAAAGGTAAAAGTGAAACAGATGCATTACCCAGCAATCGGGCTATTAGCGTTACTTGAGGATGGAGAAAAAGAGATTCATTCTATTAAAGCGTTGATTGAAAAATTGCAGGGAGAGAAATTATTCCGTTGGCATACAGATACGAATATTCTTATTGCTATTCAACTGTTCGTAAGTCAGAAAGGTGAGGAAAGTAAAGCTACCAACACGGGTTTACAAACTATGATAGAAGTCCTTATCCAAGCACAACAAGCAGCTATGATGGCAACGATTGCCGCTTCATCTGCAGCAACATCTTCAGCTAGTAGTAGTTCATAATGTGCAACTGCTTATGCTATTGTAAATTATAACTCCTTTGATAAGGATGGTTTAAAAAATATTACTAAAAAAAGCCCATCACCCCCTAATGAGTGATGGGCTAACTATTTTTATATAATCAGTATTATCTTTTCAACTGCTTCAAATGTTTGAGTTGTGTAACAATCATAATGCTAATAACAACGAGTAAAAACCATGAGCTGATTTTACTTAAGTGAACGAGATTCCAAGCTTCCCGTTGGTTTGGATATTGCCATGCACCGAAAAATGTTGCGATGTTTTCTGCAATCCAAATAAAGAATCCGATAAGAAAAAAGGAGAGAACGAGCGGCATTTTATATGTAACGCCTCGTAATGAAAATTCCACAAATGTCCGAAAGAAAACGATGAATAGAAGTAAAGTTAAGAACCATCTAAAATCGTATAGAAAATGATGTGTGAAAAAATTGAAGTAAATCATTGCTCCTAGAGGTATTACAAAAATAACTTTCGGCCAATGATACATTTGTAAATGTAGTCTTCTCCACGCTTGGCATATGTAACTTGCAACACTTGCATACATAAAGCCGCTGTAAAGTGGAACTCCAAAAACCTTTGAATATGCCTCTTCCGGATAACTCCATGAACCGAAATGAACTTTATATATTTCTAGTAAAAGGCCGATGAGGTGGAAGACAGTAATTACTTTTAATTCGTCTTTCGTCTCAAGGCCAGTCTTGTACATAACCCACTGCATAAGAAGGCATACGATGAGTATGAAATCGTAGCGGTATAACCCTGGGATCGAAACGATTTTTGAAAGGGCTAGTGTTACGAAAATAACGACTGGGAATAAGCAGGATAATGCTTGTTCATAGGTAAAATAGAGTAGTTGTTTTATATATAACATTGGTTCACCTTCGGTATCTTTATTTGAAAAATCAAAATACTGATTAAGTATACTACACTTTTAAAAATAAGCTAGTAGTCTATTTTGCGTGTATTTGTAAGTTTTGGAAGGGAATTGTAATAAGTATTTTAATATTTAGCGAAGTGAAAAAATAGTTTGCTATTTAAAAAAAGTGGCGATATAATATCTAAATGAAAATGATAATTGTTATCAGTAATAATTACAAATAAAAAATAATTATAAAAAACAACTGAATATAAAGGATGAAATGAAACATGTTACATAAGCATGCTGTATATGCTGGCAATAATCGCTGGCTACATATTAAGTTCATATGTTTCATGAGCTTAACAATTTTATGTTTAATCGGCTCTATATTTTTAGCTGTTGCATTTGGTGCAAAGGATATTCATTTGCAAACGGTGTGGGCAGCGGTTTTTGATTACAATCCGAAATTAACGCAGCATCAAATCATTTACGAATTAAGGCTCCCCAGGGTAATTGGTGCAGCAATTGTAGGAGCCGCTTTTGCAGTGGCTGGAGCTGTTATGCAAGGAGTAACACGAAATCCTTTAGCTGATGCAGGTGTGCTGGGTATAAATGCAGGTGCGATGTTTGTAGTAGCACTTAGTTTTGCCTTTTTCCCGCATATGCCGTATTCCTATTTAATGATTGTCTCCTTTATTGGAGCGGTCTTAAGTACAGTGCTCATTTTTATTATCGGATCAGCAACATCAGGCGGATTAACACCGATGAGATTAACGATCGCTGGGGCAGTTATGGCTGCGCTTTTACATTCGTTAAGTTCAGGTGTCGCGATTTATTATGACTTAAGTCAAGATTTAGCTTTTTGGTACGCTGGTGGTGTTGCAGGGGTTAAGTGGGAACACTTGAAATTTTTAGTTCCTATTATTCTCATAACAATTGTTTTTGCGACAATTTTAGGGCGGTCTATTTCACTCATATCAATGGGGGATGATGTCGCTACGAATTTAGGAGTAAAAACGAACCGAACGAGAATACTAGGGATGATTATAGTAGTCATTCTTGCAGGTGTATCTGTTTCAGCTGTTGGCTCTATTGGATTTGTAGGACTAGTTATCCCGCATATTGCTAGAAAATTAGTTGGTGTGAATTATCGACTCATTATTCCTATGTCAGCATTTTTAGGAGCCATGTTATTAGTTGTAGCTGACTTAGGGGCAAGAACAGTAAATCCTCCTAAAGAACTTGCAATAGGAATTATGGTGGCTCTTGTTGGAGTTCCGTTCTTCCTCTATATAGCACGTAAAGTTGGGAGGGAGTTGTAAGTGAAGAAGATTTTAAACACAGATAAAACGAGAGCCGTTATTGTAACTACAATATTTGGTTGTATTGGTATCGCTGTCATTTTGCTTAGCTTAAATACGGGGACACTTAGCATTGCACCGCTCAAAGTAATTCAAACGCTTTTCGGTCATGGTGATTTTGAGAGTGCAACCGTGCTATACGATTACCGTATGCCAAGAATTATAATCACAATGTTAGCTGGTATTGGCCTTGGGATTTCCGGTGCGATTTTGCAAGGGTTATCCCGTAATGCGTTGGCCGATCCTGGTATTCTTGGACTGCATTCAGGTGCATCTTTCGGGCTAATTATATTCGTTACTTTCTTTCATTCTATTAATGAGAATGCATCGATTTTAATACCGTTATTTACATTTGGTGGAGGAGTATTAGCTGCATTTCTTATTATTTTACTTGCGAGTGATCGTTCGAAAGGTTTACTTCCCATTAGACTTATTCTCGTTGGTATTGCTGTTTCAGCTGGCTTTAGTGCAATTTCGTTATTTTTCTCTCTCAAGTTAAATGATGAGACGTATACATTCGCTTCTAGATGGCTAGTTGGTAACGTGTGGGGAAGGGATTGGATTCATGTCCTAGCATTATTACCTTGGATTTTCATACTACCCCCGTATGCATGGCTAAAATCTAAAACGTTAAATGCATTGTCACTAGGTGATAGTGTAGCAGCAGGACTTGGTGTTTCTGTTCAAAAAGAACGGTTACTACTTTTAGCTACAGCGGTTGGATTATCTTGCGCAAGTGTATCGATGGCAGGAGGGATTGGTTTTATCGGTTTAGTTGCTCCGCATATCGCCAGAAAGTTAGTAGGTACTACCTATCAACATTTCCTTCCAATGGCTGGTATTATCGGAATGATTATTTTAGTACTAGCAGATACGATAGGTCGTTCTATATTTGAGCCAAATTCTATTCCAGCTGGTGTAGTAGTGGCCGCATTAGGAGCACCGTATTTTCTTTATTTACTTACAAAAACAAAATAAATACTTCAAAGAGGAGAACATATGAAAAAGAAACTTACTATTTTATTTAGCATCATGTGTATTTTAGTATTAGCAGCATGTGGTCAAACGAAATCTAATGAAGAGGCAACGAAAAAAACGGAAAAAAGTAATGACCCAAAAATTGCTTCAATGTCTATTCATTTAACAAATGATTTACTTGCATTAGGAATTACACCAGTAGGTTCTGTAATTGGTGGAGATTTAAAAGATTTCTTACCACACGCAAAAGAACAACTGAAAGATACGAAGAAACTGGGTGTTGTAACTGATCCGAATATGGAAGCATTACTTCAATTAAAGCCTACTGACATTTATGTGGATGAAAAATACGCGGGTAAAGATGTAGCGAAATACGAAAAAATTGCAAAAACGCATACTTTCAATTTAGATGAAGGTACGTGGAGAGACCATTTAAAACAAGTTGGTAAACTTGTAAACCGTGAGAAAGAAGCGGATCAATATATTCAAGATTACAAAGAGCAATCAAAACGAGTAAAAGGTTTAATAGATAAAGAGCTAGGTAATAACGAAAAAGTAATGGCAATTCGCGTTACTGCCAAAGAATTACGTGTATTTAGTACGAAAAGACCGATGGGACCAATTTTATTCCAAGACTTAGGATTACAACCTGCAAATGGTGTAGAGAAAATCGATGGAAACCGTCCTTTCGAAGTCATTTCACAAGAAGTATTACCTGACTTTGATGCAGATGCTATTTTCGTTGTTGTAAACAGAGACGATAAAGCAAAAGCTGCATTTAAACAACTTCAAGAAACACCAATCTGGAAAGACTTAAAAGCAGTTAAAGGCAAGCACGTATACATTATCAATGACCAACCATGGCTTGACTATTCTGCTTTAGGAAACAAAATGGCAATGGATGAAGCGGAGAAAATGTTTACGAAATAATATAGTTTTGCTATTAGGGAAGGCCCTCTAAATTTGGAGGGCTTTTTATTATTGTTAGATTAAACGAAAAATTATACAGTGAAGTTAATTTCGTGTAGAGGAGATGTGCCAATGTCAGCGCTTATTGTATGTATCCCGTTTATGAAACGAGGGGGTAAATAGGCTCGAATAATTATCCCTGTTATTTAATAAAGGGGGAGTTTGAAATGACGATGAATCTTTTTCAAAATAAAACGATTAAATTATCAGCTATGAGAGAAGCGGTTAAAAGAGATGGGAAGTGTTTTAATCGTATCAGTATGGGGATATTGCGGGATGAATGGATAGAGCTACAAGGTTAGAAAGTATATTCGAAATTATATATGTAGTATGCAGGAGATATAATAATAATTGGCGAATTTTTACAGTGTACTGATTGCATTTATAAGGAGCTATGTGAGATGAATTTAGAAAAAGCAAAACCAGTAAATGAAGAGGTCGCTGAATTAAAGGAGTTAATTAAAGAATTGCACGGAAGTGTACATCAATTGCAAAGCGAAGTGCAGCAACTAAGGCACGAAAG
Organism: Bacillus cereus group sp. MYBKT111-2; assembly: GCF_051915205.1. Taxonomy (NCBI): domain Bacteria; kingdom Bacillati; phylum Bacillota; class Bacilli; order Caryophanales; family Bacillaceae; genus Bacillus; species Bacillus cereus group sp. MYBKT111-2. The sequence continues at coordinate 367,431 of NZ_JBQAEG010000003.1, read as the reverse complement.
ACCAGTTGTTGAAGTGAGAAAAGGTGTTCAACTATCACCAGCAATCGTTGGACAAATTGGTGGTATGATTTTAGGTGGATTAGCAATTATCGGTATATTTTGGTGAACGAAAAAAGGTATGCAGTTTAGCGCTGCATACCTTTTTTCGTTGTCGTTATTTGTCGGTAAGTCGATATTCTCTGTCGAATCGTCGATATACTTAGAAAATCGTTAATATATTTTAAAAATCGTCGATATAATTTCATGCAATACAACTTTTATATTAAATAACGTAAATATATATAAGCATGTGATAATAGTAATGCAATGATTGTTAACGGCAAACCAATTTTTAAGAAGTCCATATAAGAGAAAGCATGTCCTTCACGTTTAGCGATACCAGCAACGACTACGTTTGCTGATGCTCCGATTAACGTTCCGTTTCCTCCTAAGCAAGCTCCAAGTGATAATGCCCACCATAGTACTTCGATTTGCGGAGAATCGACAGATAGTCCGAGCCCTGTAGCTAAATCTTGAATAAGTGGGATCATCGTTGCGACAAATGGGATATTGTCAATTGTCGCAGATGCGATCCCTGATACCCATAAAATAAGTATAGCGGCAAAACCGATATCACCATTCGTTACGTCGAGTACTTCTTTTGCGAGTGAAGAAATAAGTCCGATATCAATTAACCCGCCAACGAGAACAAATAGTCCAGCGAAGAGGAAAATAGTTACCCATTCAACGTGGGCAAATACATCTTCAATATCGTGCTCTTTTACTCCAATTAGCATAAGAAGTGTAGCGCCTGTCATCGCGACAACCGCAGCGTCTACATGAATAACAGAATGAAGGATAAACCCTAAAATAGTTAGTCCCAAAATCGTGATCGATTTTAAAAGGAGGCTTTGATCTTTAATATAATCTTTTTCGTTTAATACCATAAGTTTTTCGATTTGCTCAGTTGTTGTTTTTAGTTTATTGCGATACATAAAGTAAATAATGCCAAGTGTCACGATAGAAATAATAATTACGATAGGAGCTAAGTTAAGTAAAAAGGCATTAAAGTCTAAATGCTTATTTGCTGATCCAATCATAATATTAGGTGGGTCACCGATTAATGTTGCTGTTCCGCCTATATTTGAAAATAATACTTCTGAAAGTAAATAAGGAACAGGATTTACTTTTAAAATACGTGTAATAGATAGTGTAACAGGTACGATTAATAAGACGGTCGTTACATTGTCCAAAAATGCAGATCCGACAGCAGTTAATAGGGATAGCAATAATAAAATGCGGATTGGTTTTCCGCCAGCTGCCTTCGCTGCTTTAATGGCCAAAAATTCAAAGACGCCTGATTGACTCGTAATATGTACGAGAATCATCATCCCAATTAAAAGGGTAATCGTTTCCCATTGAATATGAGATGTGAAAGCGGTATGTAAATCTACAATTCCAAAAATAATCATAATAGCAGCACCGAATAGTGCGATTACAGCACGATTCAATTTCTCAGAAATAATAAATCCGTACGTGACTAAAAATACGGCAATTGCAAAATAATATTGCCAATTTGCTACTTCATGTGCTGATTGTTCCAATCATGTCACCTTCTTTAAAGTATGTATTTAATTGTCAAAATGTATCTCGCTGTATTCATACGGGATAAAATATATTGTAGCAAATTCAAAAAAGAAAGAAAACTATTTAACAAAGTGAAGGAAAAAATGATGATTTTACAGATTTTCCGAATAGGAAAGCCCACTACGGTACGATAGTATCCCCTTTAGGGGTGGATGATAGTGAGGTCAAATGCGATGTACAGATAAAATACCGAAAGTATGTTCTGTTCATCAAGTATTTGAAATGGTATAATTTTCATAACAGACAAGTAAAAGTCTCTAAAACAATCTTGTTCTCTGAAAACAGAATACATATGAGGTTGGAGTAACAAATTCTTCTACTCCGTAAAATGTATTGAGTCGTCAAGTACAAGACGCTAAAACACATATGAGAACTCACAATCTGACTCGTTTGGTAATAGAACGAGTGCCGTATCTGCTAGATGCACTGGATACGGAGTGGTGATGGCACACTGCAATCTTGCACGTCAGCGATACTAGAAATAGACGTCGCCTTTGGTAGCAAGAATCCCATTGACGTTAGTCAGCTTGCGGCTTTAGCCGTGGGAGTGTCAAATATGATATAAAAAAATGAAGAAACACAGTGCAAATTATTAGGAAAAGTGGGCGTTGTCCTCTAATATAGAGATAGCAATTTACATTATTTTTGCGTAAAATGGTTTAAAGAGGTGAATTCCGATGGAAATAGTAAAAGATAGTTCTCTTATTCAAAATGAAATTGAACGTTTTGTAAATAAAGATGTATATATTCATTTAGAAACGACGAACGGAGCGTACGCGTCACACTTTAATGAAAAGATGATGACAGTTGGAGCATTCATTCGAAATGCAATTATTCGCTTTGAGCGCGGGAAAATAACTGGAACAAACCCATACCGAGTTGGTTTAAAGATGGATCACGGCTGGGTATATGCTGAAGGTATTACGCACTGGGAAGTAGACGATAAAGATCGTTTATTACTAGCAGGGCATGATAATCAAGGTCGTTTAGCAGTAGCGCTTGAGTTAAGCTTAACGCCATTTAAGTAAGAAGGAGGGAAACTTATGGAGAGACATGTACTTGTTGTATTTCCGCATCCAGATGATGAAGCATTTGCTGCGGGAGGAACAATTCGCTTATTAACAGATCAAGGAGTACCTGTAACGTACGCGTGTGGTACTTTAGGACAAATGGGACGTAACATGGGGAAAAACGTGTTCGCTAACCGTGAAACGATTCCAAATATCCGTAAAAAAGAATTGAAAGATGCATGTGAAGCGATGGGGATTCAAGACTTAAGAATGCTTGGTTTCCATGATAAAACGTTAGAATTTGAAGATGTTGATTTCGTAGCAGATAAAATTGAAGCGATCATTCAAGAAGTAAATCCATCTCGAATTATTACATTTTATCCAGAGCACGGCGTACATCCAGATCATGATGCATTTGGCCGCGCTGTCGTTCGCGCCGTATCACGTATGTCAAAAGAAGAACGTCCAGTTATTCATGCGGTTGCGATTACGAAAAATCGCGAAGCTGTACTAGGTGAGCCGGATGTTGTAAATAATATTAGTGAAGTATTCGAGCATAAATTAGCTGCACTAGGTGCGCACCGTTCGCAAACAGAAGCGATGCTTGAAGAAACGCATGTAAAAATCAAAAACAAAGATGCAGCAACATTAAAATGGCTGCAACTTGAACAATTTTGGACTTATAAATGGGAGTAGGCTAGAAGGGTATCTTCTAGTAGCTCTTACATAGAAAAAGCACCGTCACTTGTGACGGTGCTTTTTTGTGCTATTAACAACATTAGCATCATCCCTTGTTCAAGATAGGAGAGCTTTAGCTACTTCCTTATTAGAATGAGGATGTTATAAGAAAGTTATTTGCTTTTATCATTGTTCGGGATTAAAAAAGTGAATAAATATTGATATATAATATTTTTTTGTTGAAAAAACAATTAATAATTATTATATATCAAATTGAAAGTTAGTAAGAGAGGTGCTTTGTATGAAATATAAAATGAATGTTATGTACTAAAAAGAAATCGATGGAAATTAGGAATGTTATATATTTTAATAGCAAAAAAAGAAAAGGGAGTTAGAGCATGATTCATAAAACAGTAAAGAAAGTTATCTTAATTGCAGGTGGTTTGTATATTACATATTTAGTAGGCGTAGTCATATTAGCGGAATCTATACCATATCCTACATCATCTCAACAACTTAACGAAGCTGAGAAAGTAGTTGAACGCTATGTAGGTGAAAATAATGGAGTGAAAATGATAAATACATCTAGCAGCTTCACGGCTGAGATGTTCGATTGTACAATTCATATCGAAGGAAATTCAAAAGAGAATCCGGAACAAGTACTTCGAATGGATTTAGATCAAGTTTCTAATGAAAGTGAAAAGATAACCGGAAAATCGATAAATAAAATTTGTAAATCAAATGATGGAGGAAAGAAAATTACGTGTGCTGATGCTGAATAACTAAAGGGAGGGATGTGTAGCGTTGCGTTGATAACTACTATTCAAGTTAAATAGGAAAAAGCCTCGCAGGGGGGCGAGGCTTTAAACAGGGGGATTATATATTAATTAGTTTAGCGATTGAAAGAGTAATTTTTTAATCTTGTAAATGTCTGGTTAGTTCAACTAAACAATTAGTGGGGGATAGATACCCCTCTTAATGATTAGAATTTCACTTTATTTGTTTTCTTTTTTATATAAAGCCTTAGAACTGGAATTTAGTAATGGTTTATAAGAAACATATATTTTGAATTGTTTAATAGAATAATATATATTTATATAGATTTAATGATTTTAGTTTGTTAAAAATGGGGAAATCGATATGAAGGTTAAATTTGCTGTAATAAAAGATGAAAACTTTGACTGTAGTTTATTAAAAACAAAATTACTGAAAACTTTTAAAGAAGTAGATTGTGAAGCAGATATTGTAAAGGTTGAGGATGGAATTTTTGAAAACAATGATATACAAACACATCTATCAGAAATAACCATTCATGTTACTGGAAAAAATATCGGGTATAGGTCTGTTTCCGCCAGTATATTTATTGTTCTAGAGAGTTTATCAATGGAACTATTTCGTATTACTATTAGTATACATTAAGCAGCTAACAAAGTAGACTCTTCATAAAATCATACTGACTATATTGAGTTAGTAAACATGAAAATGGTGATGAAAACAATAGAAATTATCTTAGGTGCTCTCGTATGCTGGAGAGCAGCTTGTTTGCTGTTACATAAACAAGGGATTCCTTTTCTATATTTAATTTATCCTAACGCTAATTTTAATATAGAAGAATGGAAACATAATTAGATTGTGCAAATAATTTGGTGCGCACATATACGGAATGTATTCACCGGTAAGAGGGTTGTCTCATAATATATATAGATTTTTCTATTAAGATGAACAGAGGGTGTGAATATATGGAAGATGTTTACGCTAAAATTGACAGTCTCAAGGCCGACCAAAAAGAAATTATGAGAGACATTCGTGCTTTAGAAACGCGTACCACTATTAATGAGAAAGACATAGCAACAATTAATAAGCAATTAGAAAAAATAAGTACAAACACAACTTGGATTTTGCGTATTATTATTAGTACGATAATAATGTCAGTTTTAGGATTGATATTAAAAGGGATGATTTAAAAGAAAGAGGGGGGCTCCCTCTTTCTTTTATGTAAATAAGAAGCTATACATTTTCCGTTTCTTTTTCATCTGCATACTTATCCTCTAAGGAAATTAATAGAGGGATTGATATAGTTACAAGAATGATTAAAGTGGTGATAAAAGATTTAGAAAGAGAAAAAGAACCTTCAATTAAAGGTGATAAAAACTTGAATGAAAGTATACTTGTTAGTAAGGAAATTACTAAAAAGCTAAAAAGAGATATATTTTTATTCTTTATAGATCTCTCTATAAAGTCTTTAACGCAGGTTATTAAGACAAATATAGTTAATATGATAAGAGAAACAAAATAATGTGTTACATTCGTCATACTAATAGTAGGGTCGTCTATTATGTAAGCAAGTAACTTAGATACTAATATTCCTCCAAACAATAAAATAATAAAAGCGAGTAATCCTTCCAATATATAAGTGCTGAAATTATCTTTCTTGTTAAAAAGCTTATAGTTCAGAGTAGATTGGGTTATTTGAATTAGGAATAGGCTAATAATCCATACATAATATACAATTGGTAATTCTCCTGAGAATAGAGAAATTAGGAAGTTTAATAGTGTCCTTAAAATTTCAATCATTACGAAAGTCCTCCTGTTTGTAAGCTTGGCGAAATTAGAAATATGCTAGTCTATCGTTTAATAATTAGATCTATTTATTCAAACTATTTCTAATTATTTCATAAAAAGGTTGTTGATTCAAGGTATCTCTTTAATAAATCTGCCAAGGCCGAGTAATAGAAAAAGAAACGCAATATGTAATATAATTGAAAAAGTATATTTAAAAATCGATGTTAATATTACCCTCCTATAAGTATTAACATACGTAATTGAGGTGTTTTCTTTGTTGTTTTATGATCGAATTTCTATCATGGCCCCTCCTGTTCCGTAGCTAAAGAAAGTCTTTTTATTTCTGAGATTTTCAAAGTTATAGGAGGGTATGAAAAATGAAAAAAGTCTCAGTACCATCACTGTTGTTAATGATTATTCTTGTCGCATTTCCGCAAATTAGTGAAACGATTTACACACCGTCTTTACCGGACATTTCAAAGGCGTTACATGTAAGTAATAATGAGGTACAGTTAACGCTTAGTGTGTATTTTGCTGGATTTGCTTTAGGTGTATTTTTTATTGGATGGTTATCAGATATAATTGGCCGTCGCCGGGCGATGTTACTTGGAATTGTCGTATATGGCGCGGGTAGTTTCTTATGCTTTATTGCAAATTCCATTGAAGTTTTATTGCTAAGTCGTTTTATTCAAGCGTTTGGAGCAAGTGCAGGATCAGTTGTGACACAAACGATTCTACGTGAAAGTGTAGAGGGGCATAAGCGCCACGTTATGTTTGCTCAAATTTCGGCAGTTATTGCTTTTACACCAGCGATAGGACCGTTAATTGGTGGCTTTCTTGATCAAATGTTTGGATTTAAAATAGTATTTTTAAGTTTAGTAGTTATGAGTGTCGGAATTTTTCTGTATACGTTTGTTTCTCTTCCCGAAACAAAGACGGGATCAGTAACGAATAAAATAAATGTGTTTTCAGTCTTGAAGAGGTTAATTACAAATTCGAAAGTAGTAACGTATGGGCTATTAATTGGAGGAGCAAATGGTGTTTTATTTAGCTATTATGCAGAAGCACCGTTTATCTTTATTGAATACTTTCAATTATCGCCTAGTATGTATGGATTTTTAGGGATTGTTGTAGCGTCTGCTTCTATTGTTGGAGCGAAAGTTTCGAAACGTTTACTTGCTACTTATAAACCAGAGAAAATTATATATATCGGTTGTCTCGTAATGACAGGAGGAGCTATCCTTTTATCTGTTATTACGTTTGTTGGATCAAATCCGAATGTAATATATATGGTTGTATTTTTAGTAGCGATGTTTATATTGCTATTAGGAATTGGGGTGGCGTTACCTAACTGTTTAAGTTTAGCATTAGTAGATTTTCAAGATGTCATTGGTACAGCGGGCGCATTGTTTAGCCTAGGGTACTATATAGTAGTAACAATGATAATTTTGGGAATGAGCGAGCTTCATACAGGCTCATTAATAGTGATGCCACTTTATTTTCTAGCTATAGTCGTTATCATGATGGTGTTTACTAAAGTGTTTGTTTTGGGTAAACAAACTTCAAAAATGATTTAAATATGTAATGGTAAAAGGGTCTCATTAAAAATGAGACTCTTTTATATTTTATCCCGCTGTTTTGAGGCAGGAAGATTCCTGCCTCAAAATTAGATTAAAAAAGTTAGTAGTTTATTAATATATTAAATTTCTGGTTGGTATATGAATTGGATGCGTGGGAAATTACGTTATCAACTATAACGATTGAAGTACATGAGATGTGAAACCGGGGAAAAAATGCTCTCCTCGGTTATTTATATTGTAATAATATACATACCGGAATCATATTGAATAGATGTATTTTATTGTTAATTCAGTTAAAATTTAAACGTAATTATGCATATTAATTTATTGAAAAAATAATTGAATTTTTCAGATTAATGAATTAATATAAGGTAAGTAATTTTAAGATTTATAGAATATTGGAAGATGAAAGGTTTTGAGAATTTTATAAGAAGCAATAAAAACGATTTTAGGATAGCTTTAAAGCTAGTGTAAAATGACGTTTGCTTCATCATTTTCAGGGCCGAAAGGAATTAGGGGAAAGCATCTTGTTTTAAAATGCGGCTATGAATCATCTAAGAGGGGGAAGTGAAGTGGCAAACAAAGAATTGAAAAGAGGTTTAGAAGCACGTCATATTCAAATGATTGCTTTAGGCGGAACAATTGGTGTTGGTTTGTTTATGGGGTCAGCCAGCACAATTAAATGGACAGGTCCGTCAGTTATGCTTGCGTATGCAATTGCAGGTATTTTTATCTTTTTCATCATGCGTGCCATGGGAGAAATGTTGTATATGGAGCCAAGTACAGGTTCATTTGCAACATTCGGTCATAAGTATATTCATCCGCTAGCTGGTTATATGACAGCGTGGAGTAACTGGTTCCAGTGGGTTATCGTTGGGATGTCAGAGATTATCGCAGTTGGAGCGTATATGCAATATTGGTTCCCTGATTTACCAGCTTGGATACCAGGTGTAATCGCAATGGTTATTCTTGGCGCAGCTAACTTAATTTCTGTTAAGTCATTTGGTGAATTTGAATTTTGGTTTGCGATGATTAAGATCGTTACGATTCTATTAATGATTATTGCGGGATTTGGACTTATTTTCTTTGGAATTGGTAACGGTGGAGAAGCGATTGGCATATCGAATCTTTGGTCAAATGGCGGTTTCTTTACAGGTGGTTTTTCTGGATTCTTCTTTGCATTATCACTTGTAGTTGGAGCGTATCAAGGTGTGGAATTAATCGGTATTACTGCTGGTGAAGCGAAGGATCCGAAGAAGACACTTACAAGAGCGATTCAAAGTACAATTTGGCGTATTTTAATTTTCTACATCGGTGCGATTTTCGTTATTGTAACTGTGTATCCGTGGGATCAATTAAGTACAATTGGAAGTCCATTCGTAGCAACTTTTGCGAAAGTTGGTATTACGGCTGCTGCGGGATTAATTAACTTTGTTGTTATTACAGCAGCAATGTCTGGTTGTAATAGTGGTATTTATAGTGCTGGTCGTATGCTATATACGTTAGGTGTAAATGGACAAGCACCGAAATATTTCACGAAACTTTCTGGAAATGGTGTACCTTTATTTGGTACAGTTGGCGTAATTATCGGTTTAGCGGTCGGTGTAGTTCTAAGTTATATTGCACCAAAAAACTTATTCGTATATGTATATAGTGCGAGTGTACTTCCTGGTATGGTACCATGGTTTGTCATTTTAATTAGCCAAATTAATTTTAGAAAAGAAAAGGGAGCAGAGATGAAAGATCATCCGTTCAAAATGCCGTTTGCTCCTGTTACAAACTATTTAACAATTGCCTTTTTAATTATGGTATTAATCGGAATGTGGTTTAACGATGATACGCGCATTTCACTAGTTGTAGGTATCATTTTCTTAGCTATCGTTACAATTAGTTTCTATGCTTTCGGAATAGGAAAGCGAACTCCGTTAGACGTTCAAAATGATCAAGAGATTTCAAGTAAATAAAGATAATAAAAAGTCCGATTTCTTATTTAGAAATCGGACTTTTTACTATTAAAACTTCTCTAAAACGATTTTCCCAATTGTACTTCCGCTTTCAAGCAGGGCATGTGCTTTTTTTACATTTTCAGCGTTAATTGGTGTGAATGTTTCATTTAAAGTAGTCTTTAAAATGCCTTCATCTAGTAGTTCGCTTACTTTATTTAATAGTTCGTGTTGCGTAATCATGTCTCCAGTTTCATACATCGCTTTTGTAAACATAAATTCCCAAACGAGTGTAGCACTTTTACTTTTTAAAATGCCCATCTCAAGAGGGTATTCATTTTCTACGATAGAGCAAATTTTTCCTTGTGGTTTAATGAGGTCACATATTGCTTGCCAATGTTGATCTGTATTGTTTAGGCAGAAAATATAATCTACATCTTTTAGCCCAAACTCTAATATTTGTTCTTGTAAAGGTTGGTGATGGTTAATGATATAATCGGCACCGAATTTTTCAACCCAGTGTATCGTTTCATTGCGGGATGCAGTTGTAATAACATTTAGTCCGGCCCATTTCGCAAGTTGAATGGCAATTGAACCTACACCACCAGCACCGCCTATAATTAAAATGTTTTTAAAGGAGTTCGTATCTTTCTTATTATAATCAATACCTAAACGTTCGAATAAACCTTCCCAAGCTGTAATAGCTGTTAACGGAAGTGCTGCAGATTCAGCATCACTTAACGTTTTTGGTTTTTTACCAACGATTCTTTCATCAACGAGGTGGTATTCACTATATGTACCTTGTCTCGTAATGCTTCCAGCGTAAAATACTTCATCGCCTTCTTTAAATAACGTACAACTTTCGCCAGTTTGTACAACAACACCACTCGCATCCCAGCCAAGTATTTTCACTACTTCTTCTTTTTTATCTTTCGGAGAGCGAACTTTTGTATCAACTGGATTAACGGAAATAGCGTTAATTTTAACGAGTATATCTCTTCCTGTAGCAACAGGTCTTTCAACTTCCATATCAATTAAACTGTTTTCTTCTTCAATAGGTAAGTATTCATGTAAACCAATTGCTTTCATTTGTATTCCCTCCATTAAAGTAAGAGTCATTTACTCTTTTATTATAGTAGGTGGAGTGTCATTATGTAAAAAAGTTAAGTCCCTTCTATTTTGTAAAAGGCCTGTTTCAGCATCATGTAGTACCGTGTAACTGGAGAGGATCCGCCATCGTTTTGATTTTATAGGCGTTGGATGAAAGTTATACTTATTTTTCCAGTGTACCTTGCAATGAACAATACCGAGTGTTATATTATACTTGCGGTTACTTATTATAAAACAGTACTGAATAATAAATAGTAGTGAACATCAATTAGAATAGGGTGAATGAATATTGAATGTACAATTTAAAAAAGGAGTTTTAGAACTTTGTGTTCTTGTCTTACTTGATAAGCAAGACCGTTATGGGTATGAATTAGTTCGAAGTATTTCCAATCGAATTGAAATATCAGAAGGGTCTGTTTATCCTCTACTGCGTAGATTAACTAAAGAAGAATATTTTACAACGTATTTACAGGAGTCTTCAGAAGGTCCTTCAAGGAAGTATTATACGCTGACGGATAAAGGTAGAACGTATTTGTACCAACTTTTGAGGGAATGGAATGAGTTCTCACAAGGTGTCAATCAATTAATAAAAGAAGGTGTAAGTAATGACGAAAAATGAATTTTTACAACAATTAAATGCATCTCTAAAAAGATTATCTGAAAAAGAGCGTGCAGATATTTTAAAAGATTATGAAGAACATTTTACTTTCGGATTAGAGGAAGGGAAAAGGGAAGAAGAAATTGTAGCTTCATTAGGTTCTCCAGCTCAAATCGCCAAAGAGTTATTAGCAGATTATCATATTGAGAAAGTAACAACAAGTGCAACAACAGGAAATGTTTTTCGTGCAATTTGGGCAGTAATTGGATTAGGTTTTTTCAATTTGTTAATCGTACTTGCACCTGCAATTACATTAGCGGCATTGATTTTTTCAGGTTGGGTTCTAGGTATCTCATTTTTAGGTGCACCATTACTTGTTTTAGTTGATACGATTATACATCCAAATACATTCTTGTTATTTAATCTTTTCGTTTCTTTAGCACTTTGTGGACTTGGATATTTCATTGTTATTGCTATGTTATTTTTAACGAAGTTAGCAACGAAAGGATTTGTTCGTTATTTAAAGTTCAATATAGCACTAGTAAAAGGTGGTTTGAAGCATGATAAATAAGAAGAGTTTCTCAATCATTGCAGGTATTATTTTCATTATTGGTATTATCGGAAGTTTATTCACTTATCGTTCAATTGCTGGGGTACCAATTTCAGAAGAAAAGGTCATTAATAATAATGTGTCAAGCGTCATTATCGATACGAATAATGTTCGTGTTAACATCAACCCTACAACAGGTAGTAACGTGAAAGTAAAATTAGATGGTGAGGTTAATCCAAACGTAAAAAGAACATTAGCTACGGATGAGAAAGATTCAACGCTTCTTATTTCTTATAAAGAAAAACAACAGAGTTGGTTCAACTTTAATATTTCTGAAGTGTTGGCGCCATTAACATTAAATGTGTATCTACCTGAAAAACAATATGAATCATTAAAAGTTTCCAATAATAACGGCTATGTTTCTGCTAAAAAACTAAACGCAACAAATTTTAATATCAATACAAGCAATGGACGTGTTGAATTAAGAGAAATCAATTCGCCAAAAATTATCGCGGAAACAAACAATGGAATTATGGATTTCAAAGATGTATTGGCACAAAATATTCATGTGAAATCGAACAACGGACGAATAATGCTAGACCATGTTGAAGGTGAAATAGAGGGGCAAACTAAAAATGGAAGTCTTACTCTGAAAACGAATGAACTGGATCGAAATCTCAATTTTACGACTCACAATGGAAAAATTAATATTGAAACGGAAAAAGAACCAACTAATGTTCAATTTAATGTTGCTGTTGATAATGGTAGAGCGAATATCCTTGATAAATATAATGGAAATACCGTTATTGGAAAAGGAGAAAATGTAATTAAATTAAATACACATAACGGAAATATTACAGTGGAAAAACAATAGCATATCTTCCAAATTTAAACTGCAAAATTATTGAAGGTGATTATGAAGTGGTACCTGGTGTTCGGTTATTGTATACACCAGGACATTCTCCAGGACATCAGTCATTATTAATTGAGACGGAAAAAAACGGTCCTGTACTATTAACGATTGATGCATCTTATACGAAAGAGAATTTTGAAGGTGAAGTGCCGTTTGCGGGATTTGATTCGGAATTAGCTTTATCTTCAATTAAACGTTTAAAAGAAGTTGTGACAAAAGAGAAACCAATTATTTTCTTTGGACATGATATAGAACAGGAAAAGGGTTGTAAAGTGTTTCCTGAATATGTATAGTGCAAAAAGTCATGAGCTCACGTGCTCATGACTTTTTCGTTTAAATAATTTTTTTTAATAAGTTATAAACTTTTTTGGAACTATCTTCATTTAGTTGATAGTACGTTAGGTTTACATCATCAGGAGTATCTTGCTGAGCAATCATCACTTCGTTATTGTGATGATCAACTACCCATATGAAATATTTTTTATAAGTTCCATCTTCGAAAGTAATCCACATATCACAATCTATTAAATCTGATCCTTCTTCATCTAATGTTAATTTTCCTTTTTTTGCGGTATCCATACTATTAATAAACGTTTTTAATTCATCTGTTTTTGTGAGGAAGAGATCCTTTTTTGTTTTAATGGATTCGACATGTATATCTTTTATTTCCTGTTTTCCTAAAAAGACAGGGGGCTCATTTGGATCCCTTTGAGTGGAAATAATAGTAGCTTTTTTCTTGGGCTTATTTGCTGTATAGAGATCTTGAATAGATTTTCCAGAGTTTATAAACCATATGATCCCACAAATAATCAATGTGCTACAAAGCAGTAAAATAATTTTCTTAATAGAATATTCTCCTCTCTATTACTTCGTATAAAGAGCTTTTCTATTAATATATGATAGGTAAGCGTAAAGTATTATAGTTGAACGTGGCTATTCTTAACAGTTTTAAGAGGGCGATCAACGAGTAAATTGTAAGTAAGCCCAATTAATACGAAAACACCGCCGATAATCTTTCCAGTTGAGAGTTCATTTGTCAGGAAGAAATCAATGATAGTCCCTGCAAATAACTGTCCGATAAAGATGAGTAACGTTAAATAAAATGCTGATATTTTAGGAGTGATATAGTTCGATAATGAAATAACGATAACGCCTACTAATCCGCCTAAATATACAGCGATAGGTATGGATTGTAACGTATGCATTGGAATATACATTGAATCTGAACTGAACATTAAAAATAACATAGAGAAAAATAAGCCAGTAATATAATTAAAAAATGTGCCTTCCCAATTCCCAATTTTCTTTGCTAAATTCGCGTTAATAATTCTAGCAACGACGATAGAAACACCAGCTAAAATAGCGATCGTAACATATAACATTTTCTTGCCCCCATTAATAAATTGTCATGATTATAATTCCAGAAGAGATGAAACATAATCCAATTAGTTTTTTCTTTTCAAACTTTGCAACTTTCATTCCTAATAAACCGAAATGATCAATAACGATGGAAGCAATGGATTGACCGAGTAAACTTAATGCGATCGTAATAGAGGCACCAAGGACGGAGAAGCTTATATTGTTAAAAAGAACAGTGAATACTCCAATCGCTCCAGCGCTATATAAAAAAAGTGAAATACTTTTATCAAAATGGATTTTATGTTTGTTTATGATTAAAACGAAAATAACTGCAATTAAACCGACAAAGTGAATGACAACACTTGCTGTATACTTGCCAATTAACTCAGATAAAATCCCATTCAATGGAAGCATAACGGCGATAAGCACGCCAATAAAGACAGAAAGAAAGTTATACAATGTAATATCCCCTTTGTATTTCATATTTGTAATGACTGTATCATGCTGAAATTGTGTATTACTATGACATATGTCATAGTGGAGGAAGAAAATTTTGATTACAATGGGGATGAGTTGTAAAGGTGGGGGACTATGAAGAAAATATGTAATTCAATTAAATTAGCAGAGTATATGAAACAAAATAACATTGACTCCTTTTTTAGTAATGATATGAAACCGTATATGGAACTTATATTTTTTAAAAAGAATGAGTTTATTTGTAGAGAAAATGAAGAGATAGATTATTTGTTTTTCTTCGTTGAAGGAAAAGCAAAAGCGTTTAATACATTAAGTAACGGGAAATCTGTATTATTATGTTTTTATGATAGTTTGCAGCTGTTAGGAGATGTGGAGTTAATTCATTCTCAAAAGACTGCTTCAAACGTACAAGTAATGGCAGATTCATATTGTGTTGGTTTGCCTTTAGGAAAAGTGAGAAATCAACTATTTCATGATGCGAAATTTTTACGATGTATTTGTGGATCGTTAGCACATAAATTAAACCGACTTTCAAAAAATAGTACCATTAATTTACTATATCCACTTGAAAACAGACTTGCGAGTTACATGTTAGCAGCAGGGGAACGAGCGGTGCAGCACGGAAATCGAATTGTATTTAGTGGGAATTTAACAGAAACAGCTGAATTGTTAGGAACGAGTTATCGGCATCTATTACGTACATTAAATATTTTTTGTGATAAAGAGATTATAAAGAAAAACAATGGATGCTTTGAAGTAGTGAATGTGGATGTTTTGAGAGAATTGGCGGCAGATGTTTATAAATAATATAGTAAAGTGGGGGTTTAGATGAAAATAGCAATCATTTCAGATGTTCATGGAAATAGTCACGCTTTACAAGCAGTATTAAAAGATTTGGAACGTCGCAAGGTCGAAATGATAATAAATTTAGGAGATAGTGTGTATGGGCCGTTAGATCCTTTAGGGACAATTGAATTATTAATGAATACCGAGATGATACATATTAAGGGCAATTGTGACCGCATGCTCTGGGAACCTATACAACAGCAGTCTGCTACACTAACTTTTGTCCAAAACCAATTAACAAAAAATCATATAGATTGGTTAAAACAACATTCTGCACAATTTATTGTAGACGATATGTTATGCTGTCATGGTACACCAACTTCAGATGAGGTGTATTTACTAGAGGAGATGGATGAGAATGGTGCGATATTAAAGAATGAAAAAAATATAATGGATCAACTCCAAAATATTGAGCAAAAAATAATAGTATGCGGTCATACGCACATTCCTAGAGTTGTATATTTAGCAAACGAAAAAATCGTTATAAATCCGGGGAGTGTAGGACTTCCAGCATACAAAGATGAGTTACCTGTTATGCATAAAATGGAATCAGGAACTCCGCATGCAAAATATGTAGTGATAGAAGAGGTTTTGGGAGAATGGATAATTGAACAAATTTCAGTTCCGTATAATTGGGAAGAAGCTGCTCGGTTAGCTACTTAACATGAAAGGCATGATTGGGCACAGGCGATAAAGACTGGGAAGATAGAATGAAGGGGAGCTTACTTTATGGTAAACTGCTCTTTTTTATTTTGAGTACATATTGAATTATATAAAAATAAAATGTTATGATTATGGAAACGTATGAATATATGAACAAGTATTCATATATTTGAGAAGAGGAGGGATTAGAATGAAAGATCTAATTATTATTGGAGCGGGTCAAGCTGGATTAACAATGGGATATTACTTGAAACAAGAAGGGTATAATTTTTTATTACTTGAGGCAGGAAACCGAGTTGGTGATTCATGGAGAAATCGATATGATTCTTTACAGCTTTTTACTCCGCGGCCTTACAGTGGTTTACCAGGTATGGCGTTAATAGATGAAAAAAATGAATTTCCATATAAAGATGAAATTGCAACGTATTTAGAAGAATATGCAAGACATTTTCAATTACCGATCCAATTGCAAACTAAAGTTTTTAAAATAAAGAAAGAAAGAGATATATTCGAATTACATACCCCTACAGAAATTTTACAAACGAAAAAAGTTATTATCGCAACAGGTGGTTTTCAGCAACCGTTTATTCCCTCAGTTTCAGCAAATCTATCATCACATGTTTTTCAAATACATTCATCACAATATAAATCACCATCACAAATTCCTAAGGAGAAAGTACTCGTAGTAGGTGGCGGGAATTCAGGAATGCAAATTGCAGTAGAACTGGCAAAAACTCATGAAGTTACACTGTCTATTAGTCATCCTTTAACGTATTTACCGTTACATCTTTTTAGAAAAAGTATTTTCAATTGGTTAGAAAAATTGGGTTTATTGTACGCCGAAGTAAATACAAAGAGGGGGAAATGGTTTCAAAAGAGAAAGGATCCCATTTTTGGATTTGAAGGTAAGGAACTCATTCGTAATGGATCAATACAACTACAAGAAAAAGTAGTAAGTGCATCAGAAAATAACATTATGTTTCAGAACGGTGAAACATATAGTGCAGAAAGCATTATATGGTCAACAGGCTTTATTCAGAACTATAACTGGATTGAAATAGAAAAGGCAGTGGATGAGAATGGATTGCCTAATCATGTAAAAGGAATAAGTCCAGTAAGAGGATTATATTATATCGGCTTGCCATGGCAGTCTCAAAGAGGTTCTGCACTTATTTGTGGTGTAGGAAAGGATGCGGCGTATTTACTTTCTGAAATCAAAAAAATAGATCAGTAGCAGCGACTACTGATCATCCATATGTACATGAATTAGGAGAGGTCAAACATTTATTGACTTTATTATAATTGATTTTCATAAGAATAAAAACTGAAAATTCTAATTTCGTGTTGAGAAAGTTTTTTGTATCGAAATATATAAAAGAATAGGGGGTTTTTAGTAAAAAGAAATATGATATTTATATTTTAATAAATTATGATATAGTTTATAAAGAATAGATTACATAAAATGTTATTTTATTACATATAAAGTAAGGGGGGATGGCTGTGAAGTTTGATGATCAACGCCTACTAGGAGTACGATTAGGTTCTGTACTTGTAACAGAAGAAAATCAATATTTAGTAATAAAGAAAAAAGATCATTATGCACTTTTAAATATACATAATTTAGAATGCACACATGTTGAAGTGCAGCTAGAACATATTGAAGAAATGTTGCAGGAAGATTTCCAAGAAAGTATAACGGAGATTATTGCACCAGAACATATAAAAATTGTTGCGAAAAATGTTATATAAGAAAGAAGCTGAAAGGAACAGCTTCTTTCTTTTTCATTATAAGGATAACGTTTTTAAAATCTCACCAATAATCCCTTCCATTTGATGAACACCTAAGTCTGCGTTCGTCATTATAATAGTACCCTTACCTCGGTATGGATAGCATACTAGCATACATTGAAATCCCACGCCCCATCCGAGTGAATATATTTGTAAGTCTTCATTTGAATCATCCAGAAAAACACCTAGTCCCGTCCATTTTGAGCAACCTTGAGGAGAAATCATATCTTGTACTGTTTTTTGAGAAAGTTTTAGTTTACCCTTTCCTTGTAAGGAATGAATGATTTCAATAACTAAAGCTGATAAGTCAGTTGGTGTTGTCCAAATACCTGAAGAAGCTGCGAATGGATAAAATGGATACTTCTCATTTGTAACGGTGCCATCTTTATTATGTCCGCAAGCAAAAGCATCGGTTTTATCTATGTCTTCAGGAGAGAAGATTGTACTATTCTCCATTTGCAGTGGTTGAAATATATATTCTTCTAGTAAAAGGTTGAATGGCTTTCCAGTTATATCTTCAAGTAGTATTTCGATTATACAAAAGTTTGCATCCGAGTAGTGAAATTCGCTTTCTGGTTTATAAGTTACTTCTATCGGTACGGAGCAATATGGTGTTTTACCGGCAAGGAGTTTAGACATGCTTGGTTGCCCATGTGCAAGTGTATAATGTTCAAAACTATTAGGTGGGTCAATGATTCCAGATTGGTGACTTAACAAGTTTCGCAATGTGACTTTTTTCTGTGAAGTAAATAGATTAGTAGGGATGTTCCAAGATGTGAGTCTATCATTTACGTCTTCATCTAAATGTACGATTTTCTGATCGGATAATGTTAGTACGAGAATTGTGGTGATAAATTTGCTAATAGAACAAGAATTGAATATGGAATCTGTAGTAACAGTTCTAGTTGTTCCAGATTCAAGTGTTCCGAAAGCAGCTGTTTCATCTAGTTTGCCGTCGCGTATAACGGCAAGACTTAAACCTGCAACGGAATATTGGTTCATTTTCTCGTATATATTTTTACTTTTTAAGTTCATAGTGACTCCTTTCTTAAAAAGACAGAATGTTAGTTCTATTATACAGTAGTAAATGGGGAGAAAACGAAAAAACTTCATCTTTTATCGATGAAGTTTTTTCGTTAATTTGAAGTGAATGTTTTAAAAAATTTATCGCGGTACATGTACATAAGCCATGAGGCTGTAATTAATGAAATAATGATTTGTTTGTTTTGAATTGGTGCCTTGAAAACAAGCCAGCCAACGATATCAAATAATACATGTAGTGCAATTGAAAGAACTACAAATTGTAGTAACGTCTTAAAAAATCTTTTCATAAAGTGTCCCCCTAAAATAAAAGGTTTATCAACAGTGTTGTATATTACTATTATACATTAAATGTGTTTCGTGGTAAAATTTACATAAGTTAGTGAAATAAAACAAATGAAAGCTAGTGAGGAGGAATAATCATGGAGTTTTGGATGATCATACCGATAGCTGTCTTTGGGTTTATTTATATCGTTGAAAAATTAAATAAAATTGAAAAGAAAACGGATGCGCGTTTAAAGAGGGTGGAAGATAGATTACAGCTAATTACGAAAGAAATGGGAATTGTAGATAGAGAACCTGAAATTAATAAAGAGTTACGCCAGCTTATGGAAGAAGGAAAAACAGTTACAGCAGTTAAGAGAGTAAGAGAAGCTTTTGGTTTTTCTTTACTAGAAGCGAAGCAATATGTTGATAAATTATAAAAAGATCATCCGTGTGGGTGATCTTTTTTCACTGCACCATGCGTGTATTTACATAAGCAGCGATTATAAAGTGTCCAATTATAATGATAGGAAATAAGATTTTTACATTAGGAGTAAGGAAGACGCTACCAATTGTGGCAATAACACCAGCAGTTAAATTATAAAGACCAACTATTTTTGATAACTTATCTTTTTCTGGTACACGGCGTTCATTGAATCCTGATAAGAGCCAAGTGTATTGTTTAACTCCGATGAAATAGGCTAGTGCAAATGAAATAATTGCTAGTATGAATAATGATGGGGAAGCGAAGAGAGTCATTGAAAACACCTCCGTTAAAGGGTTATAAATAAATTATAGTATGAATGTTATAAATTAACAAAAAATCAGTTTTAAGTGTAATAGAAAAATAAAGTATTTGTGACAAGGAGAGATGAAGTATGAATATTGTGGAATTTCAGAGATATGTATTAAATTTCAGTAAAGAAAAAGGATTTCAAGATACAACAATTGAAGAGCGTACGATGTATGCGATGGCGGAATTAGGTGAATTAGCGGAAGTTATATTAAAGCGTGATAAAATTCAAGATGCCAAAAGAGAAATCGGTTTAGAAATGTTTGATGTCATTTGGAATATATGTGATTTAGCAAACAAGTTAGAAATTGATTTGGAGAAGGCATTTGAAGAAAAAATGATGATTAATAAAAAACGTGAATGGTAAAAGGGAAGTTAAAAAGCGCACAAAATTTTGTGCGCTTTTTATTCATGGTATGAAAAATATGTAAGAAAAGATGGAACAAGCACTGAAGATGAATTGTCTAATATAGGTAATAAATATTTCGTTTGAAAGAAAGGGTGGAGAAAATGAAAAATACATTATTAAAATTAGGGGTATGTGTTAGTTTACTAGGAATAACTCCATTTGTTAGTACAATTTCTTCTGTACAAGCAGAACGAACGGTAGAGCATAAAGTAATAAAAAATGAGACAGGAACTATTTCAATTTCTCAGTTAAACAAAAATGTTTGGGTTCATACGGAGTTAGGTTATTTTAGCGGAGAAGCAGTTCCTTCGAACGGTTTAGTCCTTAATACTTCTAAAGGGTTAGTACTTGTCGATTCTTCTTGGGATGATAAGTTAACGAAAGAATTAATAGAGATGGTAGAAAAGAAATTTAAGAAGCGCGTAACAGATGTCATTATTACACATGCACACGCTGATCGAATTGGTGGAATGAAAACATTGAAAGAAAGAGGCATTAAAGCGCATAGTACAGCGTTAACTGCGGAATTAGCAAAGAAAAATGGATATGAAGAACCACTTGGAGACTTACAAAGCGTTACAAATTTGAAGTTTGGAAATATGAAAGTAGAAACATTTTATCCAGGGAAGGGACATACAGAAGATAATATTGTTGTTTGGTTGCCACAATATCAAATTTTAGCTGGAGGCTGTTTAGTGAAGTCTGCGTCCGCGAAAGATTTAGGAAATATTACTGATGCTTATGTAAATGAATGGTCCACATCGATTGAAAATGTGCTGAAGCGATATGGAAATATAAATTTAGTAGTGCCTGGTCATGGAGAAGTAGGGGATAGAGGATTACTTTTACATACATTGGATTTGTTGAAATAAAAAAAGCGAGGAGAAACAATTTTCTCCTCGCTTTCTTCTAACTATATTTAAATGCGAAGTCCGCATACGTTACTGAGATTTTAATTCCAAGTATACAAATACCAGTATCGTCATAATTGCGATAACAACGTAAGTAGCATCAAGCATAATAAGTGTTTTTAAAGTTTCAGTCATCCTCATTCACCCCTGGTATAAAAAATATAACATAATCTCTTATCAATTAAATCAGAGATTATAAAGATAACAATGTACATGAAATTTATTAAGTAGATTCTATATAAATATATCATATAAATAATGTAAACAATGTTAAGGTAATGTAAATGTATTGTAAAGAAAGGGGTGGTTCATCATGTCTGTAAATCTATTCATTTATAAATGCTATGTATCTCTCGTGTGCCAGATAGAACACAGTTATAACATGTGAAAAATAAATTCATTTTGACAAATCGATCACGATGGTAGCTGTTACTACATTTTCCTCTAATACTTCTACCTGTACTTGTTCATCGTTTCTCCAATTGATATTAAAGTTATCTGTCGTATACATTTCCTTAAGAGTGACCTCTTTATATTTTTCTAAAATGCTACCTCTTTTCCCATAATAGATTCTTACAGTTGAACTGGGACTTGGTCCTTTTGATTTTATTGTTTCTCTAAGCTCGATAATATTTATTAAATTTGGAGATTCACTTTTTTGAAAGGTAAAGGAACTGACCACTTTTTGTACCTTCTTAAAAATAGGACCATTGGATTTATTTGATATGTTAAATTCCACAACTTCAGGTACGGATTCTTTTCCTCGTAGTGTTATTGTTGCTTCATAATCGTTTTTCCAATCTACGAAAACGTTTGAGGAATCGAGGCGTTCTCCCTCATTTGCAATACTTATGTCAAAATGTTCCCATAAGCCGTATTTAATTCTGACAGGAGAGGAACCATGAGAAGAGTCTGAATCTATTTTCACTACTTTAATCGTATTTTTATTATTTGGAGAATGACTTTTTTCTAGTGTAATGTCCTGTAAATACAAAATGTAAGACAAACAGCCTACTACTAAAATAATCGAAATTACAATACGTAAGGCAGTAATTGGACGGATTCTTTTCCTTTTTTTCTTAGTGCTTTTACTATCTTGTTCAAGTTCTTTTTCAATACTCGTTTGAACTGTTACTTTTGGCGGGCAAATAAACCACCAAACGAAAGCTATAAGTAGTAAGAAAAGAGGTATTCCTTGAATAAAGAAAAATCCTTTCCAAAAATCAAGTGCAGTACTATATGGAGAATCTGTTGCCATCCCCCCTATAAAAAGTGCCACTGGACTTGCAAGTATATTTATCCCTAAACCGATCAATACGAATGAAAGATTTTTATTCCTAATTTTTCGTGACCCAGCCATAATAAATAGAAATACTGCAATACCAAGTATAAGAAACAGTATTCCGTAATAAAACATCATATATACCATATTATCCCTCCATAATTTTAATTGTACCATCAGAAAGGGAAATTTTGTTAAATATTAGATCGATATGATATTTGTATTTCATAAAAACGCACTGATATATTATGCGCAAGTATCGAAATCAGAAGACAGTAAAAATATTATGTCAACAATATGAACTGTCACAAATCTTTATATATTATTGTGATTGATATCACATCACTTTTTTTCAATGGATATTATGCTTAGGGTGTAATTAATGATTGGGAGAGGGTGGGATGATATGTTTTGTTATCAATGTGAACAAACACCAACAGGCGGATGTAAAGTAATGGGTGTTTGTGGCAAGAATGAAACGATTGCGAGTTTACAAGATACGATTGTGTTTGGGTTAAAAGGAATTGCGGCTTATCGTACGCATGCTGCTCAGCTAGGGTATACGGATGCTTTTGTAGATGCTACAACGCAAGAAGCGCTGTATATGACATTAACAAATTCTAATTTTAATGAACAAGAACATATTGATATGGCTATGAAAGTTGGGAAATCGGCTTTACGAGTAATGGAGTTGCTAGATGAGGCACATACGAATCATTTTGGTGTTCCAGAGCCTGTTCAAATTACACAAAACCGTGTAGAAGGTAAAGCTATTGTAGTTACAGGCCATAATTTATTTGCGTTAGAAGAATTATTAAAACAAACAGAAGGAAAAGAAATTAATATTTATACGCATTCGGAAATGTTACCAGCACACGGGTATCCGCAGCTGAAAAAATATAAACATTTAAAAGGAAACATCGGTAAGGCATGGTATGATCAAAGACGCCTTTTTGAAAAATTTACAGGTGCCATATTAGCGACAACGAACTGTGTTATGCCAATTAAAGGATCATACTCTGATCGATTCTTTTCATATGATATTGCCGGCTTAGAGGGTGTACAAAAAATTGAAAATGATAATTTTGCACCATTGATTCAAAAAGCGCTAGAACTTCCAGAAGTACATATGGAGTCGGATGAACAGTTAGTAACAGGGTTTCATCATAATACAGTCTTATCATTAGCTCCAGAAATTATTGAGGCAGTAAAAGAAGGAAAGATTAAGCGTTTCTTTGTCATCGCAGGTTGTGATGCACCAGGAAAAGGCGGGGAATATTATCGTGAATTAGCAACGTCACTTCCGCCTGAAACAGTGATTTTAACAACTTCTTGCGGAAAGTTCCGCTTCAATGATGTGGATTACGGCGTTGTACCTGGTACCGAGATTCCGCGCTACATCGACTTAGGACAATGTAATAATTCCATTTCTACAGTGAAAATAGCGGCTGCTTTAGCTGATGCTTTCCAATGCGAAGTGAATGAATTGCCAGTAAGCATTGTCTTATCTTGGTTTGAACAAAAAGCGGTTGCTATTTTGCTTGGGCTATTTAGTCTTGGAATTCAAGATATTCGCATCGGTCCAAAGGCGCCTGAATTTATTTCAGCTGGCGTGCTTGATGTATTACAAGAAACATTCGGTTTGAAATTAATTACAACTGCAGCAGAAGATATGGATATGATGTTATCGTAACAAGAGGATGAATTGTTTTATTTAGAAGAAGAGCTAGCTTATAGCGCCCCAAAACAAAAATGTAGAATTATTGTTTTGGGGTATTTTCTTTTCTTAGCGGGGTGGGTAATAGTTGATTTTAGAAAAATATAAAAATCGAGTTGACATTTACAGCTACTCAGTCATACAATGTAGTTGTAATAGGTGATACTGAGTAGTGTTATTTCGTAAAAAATTTTCACTAAACGATAGGTAATAGCGGATTTTAGAAAAAATTTGAAAATTAGTTGACATGTATCGCTACTTAGTCATACAATGTAGTTGTAATAAGTAATACTGAATAGTGTAGTTTTACTCAAAAGCTATTCATTAAAAATTCGCCTTAGTACTCTGTAATACTGAATATAAGTCAGACAGAATAGGGGGTAAAGGAGGATCAGAACATGGAAAATTTAACTGAAATGTTGAAAGGTTCATTGGAAGGGTGTGTGCTGGAAATCATTAGTCGCCGTGAAACGTATGGTTATGAGATTACTCGCCACCTGAATGATCTTGGGTTTACCGAAGTCGTGGAAGGAACGGTCTATACCATCCTCGTACGATTAGAGAAGAAAAAGCTTGTGAATATTGAAAAGAAACCATCAGATATGGGGCCGCCTCGTAAGTTTTATTCATTAAATGAAGCTGGCCGTCAGGAGCTGGAATTATTTTGGAGAAAATGGGATTTTGTATCGTCAAAAATTAATGTCTTGAAGTCAAATTAGCCTCATAATATAAAATGTTTCGGCTCATATTTGGAGAGTTTTTTGTTCTGCTTTATAAAAAAGGAGGAAAATAAGATGTTGGAAATATTCAAAAAATTAATTGGTGATAAAAAAGAGTATAGAATGATGATGGCACGTGTTGCAGCACTGCCAGAGGACTATCAGTTTGTGTTTAAGAAAATTCAAAACTACATGTGGAATTTTTCGACCGGCAACGGAATGGATATGCTGCACATTCAGTACGAATTAATCGATTTGTTTGAAGCTGGTGCAGCGGAAGGTAGACAAGTGCTAGATATTACTGGGGAAGATGTGGCATCTTTTGCTGACGAACTAGTGGCAAACGCTAAAACGTATGTCTCCAAATATCGTGAAGATTTGAATGAAAGTATTATGAAGAAATTGAGAAAAAAATAAATGCAACAAGTAATACCGACTGATTAGCTGGTCATAAATGTGAACTAACGCCATCGCTATTCAGTTATATTTTTAAACCACTACTAAGTAATACGGATTATCAGTGGTACTGAATAGAGGGTGCAGGTAATTTAATTTTATAAGGGGGAAAAAGTATGAGTAATGCAGCGATTTCTGTAAAAGGGTTAAAAAAAGCTTTTAGAGATAAAGAAGTCTTAAAGGGAGTGGATTTTGAGGTGCAGCGTGGAGAAATTTTCGCGCTGCTAGGCTCAAATGGAGCGGGAAAGACGACAACGGTTAACATCCTTTCGACGCTACTGAAACAAGATAGCGGTGAAGGAAGTATTTGCGGATTTGATATTAAGCGCCAACCAGATCATGTTCGTCAAAGTATCAGTTTGACAGGACAGTTTGCAGCTTTAGACGGCATGCTTACCGGGAGGGAAAACTTGATCATGATTGCCAAGTTACGTGGTGTTTCCAATCCTGCTCAAGTTGCTGACGATTTGCTTGATAGATTTAGCCTGACAGATGCGGCCAACCAAAGGGCAGATCAGTATTCAGGCGGGATGAAGCGCCGGCTTGATA
Organism: Bacillus cereus group sp. MYBKT111-2; assembly: GCF_051915205.1. Classification (NCBI taxonomy): domain Bacteria; kingdom Bacillati; phylum Bacillota; class Bacilli; order Caryophanales; family Bacillaceae; genus Bacillus; species Bacillus cereus group sp. MYBKT111-2. Next base: position 341,587 of record NZ_JBQAEG010000003.1, on the reverse strand, counting down.
TCGCGATGAGTTTGATCGGGGCGCCAGCAGTTATTTTTCTTGACGAACCAACGACTGGGCTTGATCCTGAAGCGCGCATTGAAGTGTGGGATACAGTTAAAGAGCTTGCTGGTGGAGGAACAACTATCTTACTAACAACCCAGTATTTAGAGGAAGCAGAACAATTAGCTGACCGTATCGCTATTTTACATGGTGGAAAAATTATTACGACAGGTACTCTTACTGAACTGAAAGAGATGTTCCCGCCAGCAAAAGTGGAGTATATCGAGAAGCAGCCTACATTGGAAGAAATATTCCTTGCGATCATTGGCAAAAAGGAGGAGATGTAAATGAAAAGCAAAACAGGGGTATTACTTGGGCGCTTAATGCGCAATATTATGCGTAGTCCAGATACAATTATTACGGTAGCGATTACACCGATTATGATGATGCTATTGTTTGTATACGTATTTGGTGGGGCTATACAAACAGGAACAGATAACTACGTCAATTATTTATTGCCGGGAATTTTGCTAATGGCTATCGCATCTGGTGTCGCTTACACTTCTGTACGATTATTTACGGATGTAAAGAGTGGGCTTATGGCACGTTTCATTACGATGCCTATTAAGCGCTCATCGATATTGTGGGCTCACGTTTTAACCTCTCTTGTTGCGAATGTACTTACTATCTTAGTTGTTATTCTTGTTGCGCTCTTAATGGGTTTCCGTTCCAGTGCGAATATTCTAGATTGGCTTGGAGTAGCTGGGATACTAGGGATGTTTACGTTAGCGCTAACATGGTTGGCTATCATTCCAGGGCTGAAAGCGAAGTCTATGGAAGGGGCGACAGCATATTCGTACCCACTCGTTTTTCTTCCATTTATTAGTTCGGCCTTCGTACCTACCGAAACGATGCCGAAAATTGTTCGTGCATTTGCTGAAAACCAGCCTGTAACTTCAATCGTGAATGCGATTCGTGTTCTTTTATATGAAGGATCTGTTGGAAACGATATTTGGATTGCGCTCGCTTGGTGCGTAGGGATTATGATCATCTCTTACTTTTTCGCTAGTAAAGCATTTAAACGTCAGTTAGGGTAAGTAAATCAAATCCTCCGAAATAATATATATCTTTGAAAAAGCACGGGAAGATTTTCCGTGCTTTTATTATTTGTTGTGCTCTCGCTGTAGTAAATAAAATGATATTAAAAAAAGGATATCTACCCAGTGACAATGGCTCACTGTTTATGGAGTGTAAAAGCACAATTGCTTTTGTAAATTCTCTAGTATTTCTTCAGGCATTTCCCTAATTGTAATATCTTTCCCTAGGAAAAGTAGCCAATTTACTATTTCCGTTACTTCATCCGAATTGTTAACATTGATAAATGTTTTTAAAATAGCTGTGGATTGGTAAGGATTTGTATAAGATATTGAAATTTTGAAAGGGTGGTATTTTTTGAACTGGGCAATTGCTTTTGGACCAAGTTCAAGTATAAGGTTAATCACTTCATCCTTCTTACTTAGTTTTTCTAAAATCTTTTTCTTATTTAGCTTTTTTTTCGTCGTGTATGGTTCGATATGGATGAGATGATCGACAGGAAACATCCTCTTCTTTTCTTCTTTTAAGTCAAACCCTTCAATGATCCATTGACTTTTTTCTTGATACAGGTGTAATAGATAAATGGAATAAGACTTGATTTCTTTCTCTTCTTTAATGGAAATCAATAAATGTCTATCCAAAAGAAGGATTTGGATGAGTTTTTCTAACATAGGGTGAGGGAGGTCAGAAAGCTCAAGTAGATCAGGGTTATGTGGATTAGTCCCTTCAAAAAGCAAGAGTTGATTTAAAAGAACGATATCATCTTGCTGGGTTTCTGAGATGAGTCCTAACAGTTTTTCGGCTAAAGATTGACGACTTTTTAAATAGGGAAGTTGTTGATTTCTTGTAGCCATAAAGGCAATAAAAAGAGCTTTCACTTCGTTATCAGTAAAGCGAACAACGGGCAGGATAGAGTTATGCATAACAAAATATCCCCCAGTCCTCCCAACTTCAGCAACAAGTGGCATGCCCATAGCTTCTATTTCTCTAATGTCCCTAATAGCTGTCGATCGAGAGATGTTAAATTCTCGTATGATTTCTGAAATTGTAAAGTGGGAGCGGTTGTTGATATACCGCATAATTGTATTAATCCGTTCAACTTTTTTCATTTGGTTCTCCTAAACAGTATCATTTTTTGACATGATTTAAAGTTATTATAAACTCATCAGATGAAAAGATAAATCATTTGATTCATTTTAAAAGAAGGAAGGTTTTGAATATGAAAAATTATACGATTGAAGAAAAAGATAGCTTTATTGTGTTAGGTATTGGAACTGAAATTAAGAGTGAATATACAGATTTTGTTGGAATAAAAAAAGAAAAGGAAGACTTTTGGTCAGCTGTTAAAGAAGATGGAAGGCTGGATACTTTAAAAGCTCTAGCTACAAATGATTACATTTTTTCTGTGAGCGAAGCGGTGAATAACAAGATGATGTATTATGCGGGTGTCATGACAGAAGCACAAATAGAAGAAGAATCTAGAGTAATCCAATTTCCTAAGGGAGAATACTTAGTAGTAAAAGGGGAAGACAAAACAGCTGAAGAGCTAAGTAATAAGCTTACTGGCATCGCCTTCGGTCAGGCTTTACGAGAAGCAATAGATTTTGCTTATGTTGGTGGGCCAAATACGACGGTTGAGATGGGGAAAAGAAACGGTTTAGTGTTTGGTGAAATGTGGATTCCGGTTGTTAGGAAATAAATAGTTAAAAGGAGAGATGAAATTGTCTTGTATCGTTGATTTTAAAAATGTAACTACAGTTGGTTTAGAATCTTCACCTATAGTAGAAGCGCTAGCTGGTTTACGTGCTCATGAAGCCCGTTACTTTATGAATAAATACAAGCATGAATTTATAGTTGTACCAGCTAGTGCAAGCCAGAAGACTCTTGATTATGTGAACCGCATTTTGAAGGAAGAACGTGATATTGAATTTGCGGCGAAACCTTTAGAAACATCGTATTTTCAAGTGGAAAATATTAAGTTTGCATACGTCTTTTATGAAGATGGTCTTGTGATTAACGTCATGTATACATTGGATAACCCGAAGAAGAGGGCTGTTGGATTTAAGCTTTCTGATGGAATGGAGGTACCAACAGAATTGGCAGAGAAATTTAAGTTTGCTAGGCAGAAGTCTAAATTAGCTGGAACAATTCGGGGATCGTTTTTTGTAATTAAAGGAGAATATAGTGTAAGTTGAAGAATCCAGTCGTTTGTAGTATTTTAAAATGCACGATTATGGAATATGGAGGCTAACAATCTTGAATTGTTGGCCTTTTTTACATTCTTTTAAATAGGGAAGCGGCGCATCGCTATCAAGCTAAGAACATGTGAGATTTTATAAAGTTTTTGGTTAATCCAGTAACAAATAAGAACCTAAAATCCACGTCAAGATAGTGAGGAGGGGTATGTAAAAAAATAGATTGGTTGTATGCATAATATACAACGTCTAAAAAGCTACCTTTGCTAAAAACTATTCACCCCTCACATAAATAGAAAGCATTCTTTATGTGAGGGGTTTATTCAATTTAAGTCTATAAAAATTGAATGAAAGCAATGCAAGTTCTCACTTATTTAGAATAAGAGAAAAGATGATGTTTTATTTGTTCAATAAAATAATGATGGTGTATATTATCGTTAGATACACGACTTGCCATAATAGCGCCCTCCATTGAAGAGGCAAGGAAAGAAGCGAGCGAAATAATGTTTATCTCTTCTTTAAGTTCTTGTTTCTCTATTCCTTCTTTTATGAGAGAAGCCATTAACATTACTGTATCATCATAGCCTTTTGCTGCTGCTTTTTGTAATTCTGGAAATACGCCAGTACTTTCAATTGCGCTATTAAGCAATGGACAGCCTCCGGCGATAGGGGGGTTATTAGCTGCATCTTGATATACAAGGAAAATTGCAAGGATTTTATCGATTGCTGTCTTTTTATTTTCCATTGCTTTATGAAAATGACTCCACATAATCTCACCACTTTTGTCGTAGGCAGCAAGAACAATTTCTTCTTTATTTTTGAATCTACGATAAATAGATCCTTTCGGTAGTTCAGTGGCTGTCATTATATCCTGAATGGATGTGCGAGTTATCCCATTAGTATTAAATAAATATAAAGATGTTTCAATAATCTTTTCTTTTACTGTATCAACTTTAGTCATGCTTTATAGTCCTCCTAATAAAAACGAGCTTAATATTCCAGGTAATGTTTACCCTCTATTTTCTTGATTTTTTTGTAAGTAGAAATAAGTTTGGAACAAAAAATATCTTATCAATTCCTATCTGATGGAAACCTCAAACTGTATTATCCATACTATTCGAATGAATTTTCTGTCAAAAACAATATGACCAGTTGGTTAATTCAGTCATATCATGCAACTAATTTTACCGTATCGACATATGAGTATTATATATAATTTTAATTAATATGTTTAGCTAAAATGTTTGAACTACTCTCATTTTCACTTCGTTTAATTAGGAGATCTTGCGGTTAAAAGCCGTATCACTTCATACTATAAAAGATTAATTGTTAATAATGAATGAGTACTGGAATTTGATTGTAAATCAGAAGCTGAAATATAAATTTATTGCTTTGTACCGTTTTGATTTTGTAAATAATTTATAAAGGGGGTTTAAAAAACTAGAAACTTATAGTATCATTAGTTTTCGGACCGAACCGTCCGGTCTGAAAAATTATATAAGTATATTTAGAAGGAGAACGTTATGCAGAAAGAAAAATCAAAGATTCTAAGTAATTTCATTATGGAGGTAATAAAGTGAGCTTTATAAAAACGAATACAAAAGAACTTGTTATGCTAATAATTTATATACTGTTTGCACTACTTCAAATTGGCTTGTTCATATTATTTGGCATATCCCTTTTAACTAACAGCAACTTAGTTGAATCAGAATTTGCTCTTAGTGCCATCGGTTTGACTGTACCTGCTATTGTAGGAATCATTTTCTTTAGGAAAGAAATGATTGAAAGTTTTACTTATTTTAAAGAGAAAACAATTTTGAAAATAGTAAGCATTCCTATGGTAGTTTTACTTATGATAATTGTGGAAAATTCTATTATGCATTTTCTAAATACAGGTCAGCCAGAGAACCAAGAACAGATCCTTACAAATGGCGCAGAGATGCCTATTATATTCACATTACTTGTATTTGGGATTATAGGACCAATAATTGAAGAAATTATATTTCGTTATATATTAGTAAATCGTTTTTCGGAATATGTTGGTACTGCTATTGCATCCATCGTTTCGATTATAATTTTTACACTTCTTCACACGAACCAACTTTCGGATATTGCTATTTATTTACCTGGCACGGTGATGCTTACTGCAGCGTATCTTATTTCTAATAGATCCCTTGCATATGTTATAGCGATACATATGTTAAACAATTTTATTCCTTTTATTTAATTGCATATGTCATAGAGAGACACATGCAGTTGAATATTATAAAAAATTAGGAGGGTGTCAAACATGATTGTAACAACAACGTCTGGAATTCAAGGTAAAGAAATTATTGACTATATTGATATTGTAAATGGTGAAGCTATTATGGGGGCCAACATTGTACGCGATTTATTCGCTTCTGTTCGTGATGTTGTCGGTGGTCGTGCTGGTTCTTATGAAAGTAAGCTAAAAGAAGCTCGTGATATCGCAATGGACGAAATGAAAGAACTTGCAAAACAAAAAGGTGCGAACGCTATCGTTGGTATTGACGTAGATTACGAAGTTGTTCGTGATGGAATGTTAATGGTTGCTGTAAGTGGTACAGCTGTACGTATATAAGTAAATAAAAAACGGATTCCCTCCTTGGAATTTATACTTTCAGGAGGGATCCTGGTTCTGTTGCAGATTTTAAGACTAAAAACAGAAGTTGATAAATCATTGTACGTCAAAAAACCACAGTTTGGGTGTAAACTGTGGTTTTTTATATAGAGGTCCAACACATCGCTATTAAGCTAAGCTCATACAACGTCAATTTTTTTAGCTTAATAGTAGCCCTGTTACACTTAACATAATATGTCCATATTGTTTTAAGTACTTTTTTATAATAAAACTTAATCAATTTTAATATATGTTATGTATAACATATATTTATCTAAAATAAGGGGGAATATTATGACTGAAATAAACGAATCTTCAGGAAGTGATTTACAAAAAGATGTGAAGTTTTCTATTATAATCCCTGCACATAATGAAGAAAAGTACATTAGAAAATGTTTGGATTCAATTGCAAAAGCATCAGAAGCATATAAAGAGCAAACGGAAGTTATAGTTGTTTTAAATCGTTGCACAGATAAAACAGAGGAAATAGCAAAATCTTATGATTGTATTACATTAAAAAATGAAGATAAAAACTTATCTAAAATCCGAAATGCAGGGGCAGAAATAGCTAGTGGAGAAATAATCGTTACTATAGATGCTGATACGATAATGACAGAGTCTTTGTTATCTAATGTAGATAAATATTTATCTTCAGGTAAATATATTGGTGGTGGGGTGAATGGGAAGTTCGAAAGAATGTCTTTTGGAATATTCTTTTCTGCAATTCTAATTATAATTCCCTTACTTTTTAAGTACGGAGCTATATCTGTGGGGATTTTTTGGTGTTATAGAAAAGATTTTATGGCAATTAACGGATTTAATGAAAACATGCTTATGGCAGAAGATGCAGATTTCGCGAAACGCTTAAAAGAATGGGGAAAACGAAATAATAAGAAATTTGGTACCATTAAAAATGGCATGATAACTTCATGCAGAAGATTTGATACATATGGAGACTGGGCTTTACTTAAAAATCCAAAAGTAATATTAGCTTATCTAAAAGGAAATGATCAAAAATATGCAGATAAGACATATTATGATAATCAAGAAAGATAACGATGGAGAAAAGCGGCAGGAAATAGGGAGAACAGCAGATTTTCTTATACATAATGAGAGCCTAACTTAATTTAATAGATATGATAAGAAAACCATCAATTTGATTAGCCCTTTTTCAAATCAATGGTTTTTATTTTTGAAATAAATATCTATTTTTTTATAAAAATATTTTTTGACCCCCATAAAACTTTGTATTCCTCCGAATATGTATAGTGAAGAAAATAAATAGAAGAAAACTGATTATGAAAGAATATTGACGTGTTAATAAAATTACTAGATTAAGTTGAGCATCCGAAATAAAAGGGTGAAATTACCAATGATATAGAGAAGAGTTATGCAAGGATTGCAGATAAAATAGAAACAGAGCAAGCAAAACAAGCGGAAGAAAATAAGAAAGTAGAGTGAAATGTAAGCCTAACTGTAAGAACGATAGAAAAGTTGGCTTTGAAAAATATGAACAACAAGAAGACAAGCCTAAAGAAAATGTGGTTGAATGGTCACTTGTTTAGTGACCATTTTTCTATTTCAAGCAGAAGGAGGGAGAGAGATTACCCGTGTTGAGTTTAGTAATGAAGATCTTAAGAAAACCGAAAATAGAAGATATCGTATGTAACATACAAAATAATGAAGAAGATAAAGAAGCTTTTATCGTACAGTATCAGCCGTTTATTAGAAAATCAATCTCGTCTGTCTGCCGCCGATATATTACAGAACAGGATGATGAATATAGTATTGGATTGTTTGCGTTTAACGAAGCAATTGAACAGTATTCATATAAAAAAGGGAAATCTTTTCTAGCGTTTGCTGATCTTCTTATAAAAAGAGATGTAATTGACTATATACGCAAGGAGTCTAAGCATAACCTTGTCTTTTTAAAAGAAGATGAGCAAGAGGAAATGTTAGAAATGCAAGTATCGCTTACGGAGTATATGAAGGAAATAGAAAATGGTAACCGTAAGGAAGAAATTCTCCATTTTCAAAGTGTGTTAGCTGAGTTTAAAATCACATTTTCAGAGCTTGCTAAAGAATCTCCTAAGCATCGTGATACGCGTGAACATTTAATAGAAATTGTAAAGATGATTATAAAAGAAGAGGAAATGATGGAGGAGCTGTTTAGGAAGAAAAAGTTACCGCTTAAACATATTGAACCGCGTGTTAGGGTAAGTCGTAAAACGTTGGAGCGGCATAGAAAATATATCATTGCAATGTGTATTATCTTCGCAAACAACTATACATACATTCTTGATTATATAAGGGGAGGGAAGCATGATGAATAAAGGAATTGTGATGGATATAAAAAAACATAGCGTAGTTGTTTTAACGCCAAATGGAGAGTTTATTACGTGTAAAAGAAAAGGGGATTCTTGCATGATTGGAGAGGAAATTTCATTTGATGAGCAAGAACAAAAAGCATCGCGTTTTTCAATCCCTTATTTCTTAAAGCCGGCATCATTACTTGTTGCTTGTTTTCTATGTGCGCTGTTATTTTTCTACAACCAACCGGAAGAAAAAGTATTCGCTTACGTCTCAGTTGATATAAATCCAAGTTTAGAAGTGAGCGTAACGAAGGATCTTCGCGTTATAGATTTACAAGCTTGTAATGATGATGGAAGGCGTATTTTAAAAGAATTGAAGCAATGGGAAAATAAACAATTGCAAGAAGTAATACGTACAATTATAAAGCAGAGTCAAGAGGATAAGTATTTAACGAATGATAAGCAAGTTATGCTAACCGCTATTGCAAAGGATAAGTTGCTAGAACCGAAGTTGGAAAAGGTAATGAAAGAATTAAAGAAAGAATATGAGCTAAAACATATTACAGTCGAATATCAAAGTAGCACGATGCAAGTACGAGAGAATGCTAGAAAAGCTGGAATGGGCACAGGTGTCTATATAAAGCAAGAGAATGAGAAGAACAAATCGGTTACGCCGCCTGCCACGCTGTCTAATCCGGTGGAAAACGAAGAAGAGGTGCAATCGCAGCCGGATTCATCTCCTGATGTAGCGCCAGATTTGTCTTCTGTAAAAGACAAAAAATATGAGAAGCCAGAGCATAAAGAACAAAAGAAAATAGAGGAACAGCCAACGAAGCAAATAAAAGAAAACAATGGTAGAGGATCTCAGCAACAAAATAGAGGGAATCAGCAGGAGAATAACGGTAGGGAATCCCAACAAGGAAATAATGGGAATCAGCAAGGGAACAACGGTCGAGAATCCCAACAAGGGAATAATGGAAATCAGCAAGGAAACAACGGAAGAGGATCGCAAGGGAATAATGGGCACCAGCAAGAGAACAATGGAAGAGGATCGCAAGGGAATAATGGGAATCAGCAAGGAAATAACGGGAGAGGGTCCCAAGGAAATAATGGGCACCAGCAAGAGAACAACGGAAGAGGATCGCAAGGGAATAATGGGAATCAGGAAGGAAACAACGGAAGAGGATCGCAAGGGAATAATGGGAATCAGGAAGGAAACAACGGAAGAGGATCGCAAGGGAATACTGGGCACCAACAAGAGAACAACGGAAGAGGGTCCCAAGGAAATAATGGGCACCAGCAAGAGAACAACGGAAGAGGATCGCAAGGGAATAATGGGAATCAGCAAGAGAATAATGGAAGAGGTTCTCAAGGGTATAGTGGACATAAGCAAGAAAACAATGGAAGAGGGTCGCAGTAAGGAAAGTTCTTACCACATAATATCGAGTGAAAGAAAAATTTATCCCGCTTTAATGGGCAGTAAGACCCCTACCTCAAAATTCAGCGAAAGCAAAGAAGTAAGGTGGGGATCAACTGCCCATAAAAGCCCGATTGGTTCAACTAATAATCAGTGGGGGATGAAGAAAACCCCACTGATTAAAGTTTCACTTTATAGAATATTGAACAGAGGGGGAATTCTTTCCATCTGAAAAGATTTTTTATTTTTTTTAAAATGACGGACACAAAATCGTATATCCTTTCGAATTATATATATGGATATCATTAATGTTTATGTAAAAGGGGAGAAAAAATATGAAAGAAATGTATGAAGAAATCACTGAAGTATTGAAGGTATTAGCACATCCTGTCCGTTTATCATTAGTAAAAATAATGGTTGCAAAAGGTCCTATTAACGTAACGACAATGTATGAAATGTTACAAATGCCTCAAAGTACAATTAGTCAACATTTATCTAAACTAAAAGCTACTAAAGTCGTTACAGGTACTCGAAAAGGGTTAGAAATTTATTATGAAGTAACGGATAATCGTACAAAAGCGATATTATTAAGCTTGGCTTAATGGATAATTGTTTAAACTTCAAAATGAAGTAAGAAAGACATTCAGCGATTATAATTTTCTTATTAACATCAGCCGTGCGTTGTTGTTAATTTGTTTCATATACTTCTTTATTTGGGTCTTGCCGTATCACTATCAAGCTAATTCTTAAATGGACTATAAACATGAAAGTTTTTATTAAGGTCTTTTTGTTAGCTTGATAGTGATGTGCCGTTCCCACCAGTATGCAAAGAAGTTGGTAGGTTTTTTAGTCATGTAATCTTTTTATTTGATGATCTTTTCCCCACTCAAATAGTTCATTCATAATTTGCATTAAAGATTTCCCGTATTCGCTTATTGTGTACTCAACCTTTGGTGGTACTTCTTGATATACAGTACGATGGATAATCCCATCAGCTTCAAGTTGCCGAAGTTGTTGAGTCAGAACTTTTTGCGTAATGTTTGGGATTTCTCGTCGGATTTCATTTGTTCGCATTTTTCCATCCATCAAAACACATAAAATATGAACTTTCCATTTTCCACCGATTACATCGAGCGTCGTTGCAATTGGACAGTTATCATTTTGATTCATATAACACCTCCAAAGGTACCTCAAGGTTCCTATAGCACCTGAAAGTACGTACTTTTCAATTATATGTAATGCATTCATACTAATATGTAAAGGATTGATTCATTTATAAAGGGGATGGAAAATGATGAGAACACTTGTAATTGTAGCACACCCTCATATTGAAAAATCAAAAATTAATAAAAGATGGATAGAAGAACTTGAGAAACATTCAGATGAAATTACGGTGCATGAATTATATAAAGTGGCACCAAACTGGGAGTTTAATATTGAAGAAGAGCAAAAGTTATTAGTAGAACATGACAGATATATATTTCAATTTCCGCTTTACTGGTACAGCACACCGCCATTATTAAAAAAATGGTTTGATGATGTATTAACATATGGATTTGCATACGGATCAAAAGGGGATAAAGTGAAGGGAAAAGAGTTTGGTGTAGCAGTTTCTATAGGTGGATTAGAAAAAGATTATGAAAATAGCGGAATTACGATGGATGAGTTGACGAAACCATTCCAAGCTACATGCTTATATACAGGTATGGAATTTATACCTTCATTTTATTTATATGGTGCAGAATATAAACTAAGTGATGAAGAGATTGATAAAAGTGCACCTGAGTATGTGCAATATGTGATGAACAAGAAGTATTCTAATATATAAGAGGAAATAGCCATTTACTTGTGAAGTAAATGGCTATTTTATATTCTTATTATATTCACTAAGTGTAATCTTTAGTAAATTAATAGTTAATCTGGTAAAATAAAAAACCTAACATATATAAAGGGGAGTTTTACTTGAGAACGATGCAAAAATTATTACAAAAAAGAGCAATGCAATCACCAAATTTGGAAGCGCTTGTAGGCGGAGGGAAAAGATATTCGTTTCAGCAATATAATGAACGAGTAAATCAGCTTGCACATTATTTATTACATAATGGTGTGCAAAGAGGAGATCGTATAGGAATACTATGCAAAAACAATCACCCATTTCCAAGCGTTATGATGGCAAGTTTAAAAATTGGAGCGGTATGTATTCCGCTAAATCATCAGCTTACTGTATATGAATTAGAAACGATTGTAAAAGAAGCGAAATTAAAAGTGTTAGTTATTGATGAAGAATTTAGTGAAGTGTTATTAAATGTTGATGCTGTTAAAGAAATTCCGTATGTAATTCAAACGACAAAAGAAGGCTTTGGTTCATTTGAATTAGAGTTGCAAAAACAGCCAATGACAGAACCGAACGTAGAAGTTCATGAAGAAGACGATGCCATTTACTTATTTACTTCAGGAACGACTGGACAGGCAAAAGCATGCGTAATTGGACATAAAAACTTACATCATTATTTTGATGAGATTGCAGGACAAAGAGAAATTCCAGCAGGTGAACGCTTTTTATCCGTGCATCCATTATTTCATATGAGTGGTGTGCTTTCTATTTTAAATTGTATTTATCATGGTGTTACGATGATCTTCTTAGCTGATTCGAATCCTACTCTTATTTGGGATAAGATTGAAGAAGAGAAAATTACTACGATGCTTGCATTCCCAGCTGTTTATAGCTATATGCTTGATGAACTAAATAAAAAAGAACGTAACATCTCAACCTTTAAAGTAGCACAGAGCGGTGGAACAAAAGTGCCAGAAACACTCATCCAAAAATATATGGAAAAAGGAATCTATATGGTGCAAGGCTATGGTAGTACAGAAGGTTGGGTTGTAACATCATGGCATCCAATGATGGGAAAAGAAAAGATGTCTTCTGTTGGAAAAGCCTTGAAAAATGTAGAGGTGAAAATTGTTCATCCAGAAACAGGACATGAACTTAAAGCAAATGAAGTTGGAGAGATTCATGTAAGAAGTCCATATATGTTTAAAGGGTATTGGAATAATGAAAAGGCGACAAAGAAGGTAGTAAAAGATAATTGGTTTAACATGGGCGATGCTGGCATGATAGATGACGACGGATTCTTGCATATTATGGGAAGATATAAAGACGTTATTATACGCGGTGGTGACAATGTATATCCAGACCAAGTAGAAGAGGTTATTCATGAAATACATGGTGTTTTAGAAGTTGCAGTAGTTGGAGTTCCAGATGAATTTTGGGGAGAGGTTCCAAGAGCTTACATTGTGAAGGATGGCGAAACAACAGTAACAGAAGAAAGTATTATTCAGTATTGTAAGGAGAAGTTAGCAAGTTACAAAATTCCAGAAGTGGTATTCGTAGAAGAATTACCGAAAAACGCTTTAGGGAAAGTGTTGAAGAGGGAATTAAGGGATGTAGTTCTTGTGAAATAAAAATGTTATTAAACGATGAAGAACCCAGTTATGTATAAAGCATGACTGGGTTTTTGTCTATCAAAACATAATAATTTACTAGATTTTGTATTTTGTGTAAGATAATAAAGAATATTCAAATATTAATCAAGGGAAGAGATGTAAATGAAGCTGCCGCTATTACAGGTAGAGACAGAGAGACTGATGATCCGTCCGTTCCAAAATGATGATTATGAAAGTTGGTTAGATGGATTTCATAAGAGGTTACCATCGCAGTATAAATATGACGATGGTTATCAAGTTATGGCATCATCAACGAAAGAATGGTTCACGGAATGGATTAGAGGCTTTGATAAGCAGCACATCGAGATGAGATGTACGTATTAGGTATTTTTCGTAAAGAAGACGGAGCTAATATTGGTAAGCTAGAGCTGATTAAAATTTTACGTATGGACTATCAATGGGCGATGATGGGATATTCCATACATAATCAATACTGGAAAAACGGATATGGCATGGAAAGTGTGAAAGCTGCAGTATCGTTATTTTTTAATCGTCTTCATTTTCATAGAATCGAATTACATATACATGTTGGTAATGAACCATCCGTTCGTCTTGCGGAAAGAGCCGGTTTTTCTTTTGAATGCAAGAGAGAGGCGTTTTCATTAGAGAATGGTAAGTGGATGGATTTTCTTATTTATTTTAAAAATAAGGAGATGAATATATGAGAGTTCTAATTACAGGTGGAAATCGCGGATTAGGGTTACAGTTAGTAAAAGTGTTTCATGAAAATGGACATATTGTTTATCCATTAGTTAAAACTGAGGTTGCGGTAACGCAATTGAAGCAAATGTTTAGTTGTAGATGTTTTCCTATATTAGCAGACTTATCGGCTGATGAAAGTACAGAACAAATTAAGAAACAGCTTGAGGAATATACAGAGTATATTGATCTAGTTATAAATAACGCAGGAATTACTGGAAAGGAGACTGAGGTTTTACATACGAATTCAGAAGAGTTAACGGACTTATTTAATATTCATTGCTTAGGTGTAATTCGAGCTGTAAAAGGTACATATGTGGCTTTAGCTAAATCGGATCATCCGAGAATCATAAATGTGTCCTCTCGGTTAGGTTCATTGCATAAAATGGCCAACAAAGAGTTTCCGCAAGGCCATTTCTCATATTCATATCGAATTGCTAAAGCTGCACAAAATATGCTAACACTCTGTTTACAACAAGAGTTTGAGGATAAAGGAATTCGTGTAACTGCTATTCACCCTGGAAAATTAAAGACTGAAATTGGTGCTTTTGATGCGAATATGACCCCGGCTGAAGGAGCAAAAAATATATATGATTGGATAATAGATTCAAATGAGGATGTTTCAGGGAAGTTTATTGAGCCAGGTGTAGGTGAATTAAAGTGGTGATATACGATCTTGCAATCATTCAGAATCTGTTTGGCCCTTCTAAAAAAGTATTAAATGGCTTACCAAATGCAGTAACGATTGAAGAAATCGAAGAAGACGTTTTGTATAACGTACAAACATATAAAGAAAAGATAAGTAGATTTGAAGAGGTTTGTTTTAATTGGGAGTTAAAAAGAGCGAGTATTGTATTAAACAAAAGGTTTAGTAGTTATAACTCAAGTGTGAGAGTGTTACTTGATGCCGGTTTTTCTTTGCACGCAGCAAAGATAGAAGTATGTAGAGAATTGAACAATATAGAAGAACTTGAAAGACAATATACATATCGATCAATAGCAGAAGGAACGTTATCGGAAAAAGATTTTAAATATATTTGGGAACAATGTATGTCGGGTTCAGGGAATCAAACTTCAATTTTAACTATCGATGAACATTTTTATTCTGTACAAACAGAGTTAGGTAAGGGTTGGGAAAAGTCATGTATTGTTTTTTATGATAAAAATGAGCCGATTGGTATGTCCATACCGCATATAGAAACTGGAACAGAAAGTGAAGGACGATTATTTTATCTTGGGGTAATGCCTTGTTATCGTGGGAAAGGAATTGCTTCCCGGCTGCATCTTCAATCTTTACATATGTTAAAGGAAATAGGGGCTACTTATTACATCGGAAGCACACATACTTCAAATGAAAAGATGCAGAGAATATTTTGGAGAAATAATTGTTCGTTGAAAACGGAGATAGAGCTTTATTATAAAATTTTTAAAGAAGGTTAGGAGAAAAGAAAATGAAGACTATAAACGTATTTCATTATGACGCATTTACGAATAAATCGAATATGGGTAATCCAGCAGGTATTGTATTAGATGCAGATGGATTAACAGAAGAGGAAATGCAGCGTATTGCTGAAAAAGTTGGATATAACGAAACAACTTTTGTTCTTTCCTCAGAAGTAGCAGATATAAGAATGCGTTATTTTACACCTGGTTATGAAATGGATTTATGTGGTCATGGGACAGTTGCAACAATATTTGCTTTGCGTGAAAGAGGGTTATTAGAAGAGAAAAATAACCTTATGATTGAAACGAAGGCTGGGATTTTACCGATACAAATAGGTGTAAATGAAAATGTAGAAACCTTTATTAAAATGAGGCAGGCAGCACCTCAGTTTAAAGAATTTACAGGTTCAAAAGGAGAATTAGCTCATAGTATCGGTTTAGAAGTAAATGATTTAGATGTAAGTTTACCGATTGTATATGGAAGTACTGGTAATTGGACTGTAATTGTACCGATTAAAAATCTAGATGCGTGTGAGAGAATGAAGCCTAACAATGAGATGTTTCCATCAGTATTAAAAGAAATACCTAACGCTTCTATTCACCCAATTTGTCTAGAAACTTATGATGAACTAGCACAAATGCATGGACGTCATTTCTCATCGGCTTATGCTGGAACGATAGAAGATCCAGTGACAGGAACAGCTTCAGGTGTAATGGGGGCGTATTATGCGATGTATTTGGAAAAAGATTTTGACCATGAAATGGAGTTAATTGTTGAACAAGGACAGGAAATACATAAAGATGGTCGTGTAACGGTGTATGTAACGAAAGTTGAAGGGAATGCGAATTTACAAATTGATATTGCTGGAACAGCGGTGTATGTGAAAGAATTTGAAGTTTCAATATAAAGTGAAACTTTAATCAGTGGGTGGGGCATCCCCACTGATTATTAGTTGAACCAATCGGGCTTTTACGGGCAGTTGATCCCCCACCTAACTTCTTTGCTTCCGTTGAATTTTGAGGTGAGGGTCTTACTGCCCGTTAATGCGGGACAAAAAAGAAAGCCCGGCATACATCCGGACTTTCATTATCTGTTCAATACTTCAATATACGAAGCATCTCCAGTTGTTCTTAAAGCAGAGCGAAAATTGTTATTTTCTAGCGTTTTAGCGATTTGTTGTAACTGCTGTGCATCATCATGATGGATGAGTAAGCTGTCAGCACCGCTTTCCTCTATATGAATGTGTTCGACATTTCCGATGGCATCATGTACAGCTTTTAAAAATTCAGGTTTCATATTGTCCTCCTATATGTATGTAACGTTGTTGTTAGTATTTCCTTATTTTTGAAATGTAAAAGTGAATGAATTTTTGTTATATTATGATTTTGGAAGGTATTTACTATTTGTTTGTCAAATAATAGTAAAGTTGTCTTTTGAATTGAAGAAATCTTCGGGATTAAAGGGTGAGGGAATGGACATTTCAACAATCGCTGCACAACTAGTTAAGGAGAAAGTGATTTCACATTATCCAACTAGCGTAAAAGTGCTGAACGGGGGAACGACAAGTACTGTATATTTGTTGGATGAAAAATACGTTGTAAAACTTAATGAAGCGGAAGTAATACGTGAAGAAGCTATTTTTCTTTCTTTTTATGAAAGGAATACTTTGTTTGCAAATCTTTTGTATAAGGAACCTTTACATACATATATTGTGTATTCTTTCCTTGAAGGTAGTACTTCGTGCGGACGAGGACAAAAAAGAATTACGCTTAGTACCCTTGTAAAAGAAGTTATTAATAAGTATGAAATAGTTTCACGTATAGATGGCTGGGGATGGAAAGAAAGTCCGGTTCAATCTTGGAGTGCATTTTTAACGAAAAATGTGATGGAAGCTTATGAAAATGTAAGACGTTACATAAGTGAGGAAGAGTATAGAACAGTTCTTAAGTTAGCAAATAGCCCAAATAGAGGGACTGGAATAAATCATCCATTTTTACTGCATGGTGATCTTGGATTTCATAATTTTATATTTCAAGGAAATGAGTTGCATGGTGTAATTGATCCCCTACCAGTGTTAGGAGATCCTATATACGATTTAATTTATGCGTTCTGTTCAACCCCGGAAGATGTAACGAAAGAAACGATTGATTATGCGATGAAACACTGTGTATTTCATAAAAAAGAACGTGATTTATATGAAGAAATAGTTATAGGATTATATTTGCGTATAGATACGTGTTTAAGACATCACCCGAAAGATTTAGAAGATTATTTAGTAGCTTGGCGTTATTGGATGGACGAGGTTGAGGTGACTTTATAGTACAAATATTTTTGGGGGGATCGTGAAATGAATGTTTCAGAAGCGAAAAAGGATTTAGCAATCAAAACGAAGCGAGGATTACCGGTTATATTAGCTGGTGTTTTATTTTGGATAGTTATGAGTATAATGGGCTTTGTTCTTTCTGAAAAACAAGTGGTGTGGGTATATTTAATCGGTATGGGATGTGTGTTTCCTTTTGGATTAATGATAGCTGCTATATTGAAAATTGATATGTTTGCGAAAGGAAACCCGTTAGGGGTTTTGGCAGGATTAATTGGTGGGATAAATGTATTGAATATTCCGCTTGTATTACTTGCCTATTTTCAATTTCCAGAATGGTTACCTTTTGTAGTAGCGATGTTAATAGGTGTTCATTTTATCCCGTACGTATGGATTTATGAAAGCAAAAGTTACGGTTTATTATCCGTAGGGACTGTATTCGTAACGTCAGTTTGCGGGATTCTTTTTGCAGAAAAAGGATTCACTGTCATTCCATTATCCGTTACGGTTGTTTATTTACTTACTTTTATCAGTTTATTAATTGAAAATAAAAAAGCAAATCAGTATCAACAAAAATCAGCTTAATAAAAATAGAGGGATAGGGGGAATTATGATGAAAAATTTTGTTTGTACAACGTGTGGTGTGCAGTATGCAGCGAGTGTAGAGGAACCGGTGAGTTGTCATATTTGTGATGAAGAGAGACAATATGTGAATCCGAAAGGGCAGTCTTGGACGACGCTAGAAAGCTTACAAACAAGTGATACATATAAAAATGAAATAATCGAAGAGGAAAATGGACTTTTTAGTATTACAACAAAACCAGGATTTGCGATCGGTCAAACGGCATATGTAGTGAAAACAGAGTCATATCGTTTACTGTGGGATTGTATTACTTATTTAGATGAAACGACAATTGCGAAAATAAAAGAGCTTGGTGGACTAGATGCAATTGCCTTGTCTCATCCTCATTATTATTCAACGCAAGTAGAATGGGCGGAGACATTTGATGTACCGATTTATATACACGAAGATGATAAAGAGTGGGTGATGCGCCCGAGTAGTCGTATTATTTATTGGTCTGGTGAGTCTTTACAATTAGCGGATGGATTGGTTATTCATCGTTTAGGTGGTCATTTTAAAGGTGGATCTGTCTTACATTGGGAAGAAGGTAATGATGGGAAAGGAATTTTGTTAACAGGTGATATTATTCAAGTTGTAGCGGATGAACGATGGGTAAGCTTTATGTACAGCTATCCAAACTTAATTCCATTACCAGCGAGAAAAGTGGAAGAAATGGTGAATCGAGTGAAGCCGTTACAGTTTAATCGTTTATACAACGCTTTTCATCGAGTAGTAAAAGAACATGCAAATGAGGCAGTGGAACGTTCTGCTGAAAGATATATTAAGGCGGTAGAAGGAAAGTTGTTTCATACGTAAAAGGAGAGTTAGTTTTATGAAAACGTTAGTATGCTTTGGGGATAGTATTACAGCTGATGAAATGTTTTTCAATGGAACGCCGAGGTTAACACCACGTTTGCGAGAGATGTTTCCGAATTGGAATGTAGTGAATGCAGGTGTTCCAGGTGATAATACGTTTGATGCGTTAAAAAGGATTAAAGAAGATGTATTATCACATAAACCAGATTTCGTAACAGTTTTTCTTGGCACGAATGATGCAGTCTCTTTTTCGCAAGGGGCATTACAAGCATACAAAGAAAATTTAGAGAAGATTGTGAACCATATTTCTTCAGGTAAAGTACTGCTTATTAGTCCTGCCCCAGTTGATGAAGAAAGACAGCATAATAGAACAAATGAAGTACTCGGTCAGTATGCAGACGTGGTAGAGGAAGTAGCGAAAGAAACAGGAAGCTATTTTCTAAATTTGTATGCTGAAATGATTCAAGAACGGAATTATAAAAGGTTTGTAGAAAATGATGAAAGAGATGGGCTACACTTTGGACCAGAAGGCTATGAGTATGTAGCGAAGTTAATTGGTGAAAAGTTAAAAGGGATTTTATAAAAAGCAAAGCGATATCGCTTTGCTTTTCATTGTTTTTAATAGCTCAATCTAGAAATGCTTGTTGCAATGCTTTCAGTCCATCACTGTAAATACTATGAAAAAGGTTTATTGCCTCTTCATCACTAACTTCAACAGGAGTGAACGTACCAGACCACTCTACTACCGATGTGTTACTTTCAGTACCTTCTTTCACCTGGATTGTAGATAGATAATTAGTGACTGGGAATGGTGCATTCATGATTGAATACGTGTAGTATCGTTCTTTCTCATTGAATACTTCTAATCGTTCTATAATCGTGTCACCATCTGGATTAGCTAGGTGACGTACACGACCGCCTTCCGTTAATTTACTGTTAGGTATATAAGGTAACCAGTCTGGAAGGGAGTTGAAACCTCCGATTAATTGCCATACTTGTTCAGGTGAACCGAAAATTTCCATAGATGTAGTAGTATGTGCCATGTTCATTACGCTCCTTTTCATCCCGGTATTTGCGGGTAAATAATCAGTGGGGATTGCCCCACTGATTAAGGTTTCAATTTATTTTACGTTGATTGGTAGTGGTGCATTAGGTGCTACTAGTTTTTGTTCGCGCATTTCTTCCCAGAATGCTGCTGGAATTATTGTGTTTAAGGCATTTTGATCTTCTACAATTCGTTCCGGTTTACTTGCACCAGGAACAACAGCGGCAACTGCTGGATTCGCTAGTGAAAATTGTAATGCTGCAGCTTTGATGCTAATTTCGTGACGATCTGCAAGAGCTTTGATTTTCTCAACTTTTGCAATAATTTCCGGTGATGCTTTTTGATATTCGAAGTGAGCACCTCCAGCAAGAATACCTGAGCTATATGGGCCACCAACAACAATATCCATATTATGCTTAACAGCTGCAGGCATTACTCGTTGCAATGCACGCTCGTGGTCTAGTAATGAATAACGACCAGCTAGTAAGGATATATTTGGCTGCGCTTCTTCTAAATCAAGCATCAGTTCAATTGATTCTACTTTGTTTACTCCAAGTCCCCAGCCTTTAATAACGCCTTCTTCACGTAAACGTGTTAGTGCACGGAATGCTCCTGTTCGAGCTGTTTCAAATTGTGAAATCCACTCATCACCATAAAAGTCTTGTGCTAAATCATGAATGAAAACAAAGTCTAGACGATCTGTTTTTAGACGTTTCAAACTTTGCTCAATAGAACGAAGTGTTGCATCTGCACTATAGTCATTGATCATTTTATTTTTGCGGCCAAATTCGAAAAGTCCGCCTTTTTCACCTAAATCACGTGCAGATGGATCTTCTAGTTCATCTGAAATCGTTCGACCTACTTTTGTGCTTAAAAAGTAATCATCACGATTTCTTTTTGATAGTGCTTCACCAAGACGAATCTCCGCTAAGCCAGATCCATAAAGTGGAGCTGTATCAAAGTAACGAACGCCATTATCCCAAGCAGCATCCACTGTAGCGATTGCTTCTTCTTCTGGAATATTACGGTACATATTTCCTAGTGGTGCTGTACCAAAACCAATTTTTTCTTTTAGTAATTTACTCATTATAAATATCCCCCTAAAATGTATTTAAAAATTAATTCATCATTGTGAATGGATGTGAAAATGAAAACATGTCATTTCATCGTCTGACAAAAGGCATGATAAAAGTATATAAACAGTTAAAATTGTACGTTAGCACTAAAAGGTAACGTAGGTAATTTCTAACACTGCATGACTCACTCAACTCTTACAAATGCTATTATGAAATGTATTTTACATAATGAAAAGTACGTACTTTAAAGTGATATAGATACTAAAAAGTAATACAGGTACTTTTTAGTGCCGTACTACTCATCTGCTGTTTACGTATGCTATTATGAAACATGTTTAACAGGGTAAAAAGTACGTACTTTAAGGTGCTATAGATACTTAAAAGTAATATTTAAATCTTTAGCTTACTTGCCTTATAACATTATTAAAGGAGATTTTTATATGAAAACATACAATATTCCTGTAGAGGCGACTTTACAGGTTATCGGTGGAAAGTGGAAAGTAGTAATCCTTTGTCATTTAAAGAAAGACAAAAAGAGAACGTGCGAATTAAAACAATTAATGTCTGGTATTACACAAAAGATGTTAACGCAACAATTACGTGAATTAGAAGAAGACGGTGTAATCGAGAGAAAAGTGTATAACCAAGTGCCGCCAAAAGTAGAGTATTCGTTAACGGATTACGGTCATTCTTTAGATGCTATACTCGATTCTCTTTGTAACTGGGGAGAACATCATCTTGAAAAGAATGGCAACACGTCTATGCTCATTACAGCAGAATAAACAAGAAAAAAACGAACGAGAATACGTTCGTTTTTTCTTTTTGTATATAGGGAGATTTGTAAGCGGCATAATTACTTTTTGGTAATATAGGTACTTTTTTGTGCTGTAGGAACTAAAATGTGCCGTATAGAAAATTATTTGTTTTTACGTAACAATAGAGAAGAAATTTAGAAAAAAGGAGGGAGATCGCGTGAAACAATACAATATACCGATAGAAGCAACTTTAGAAATTATCGGGGGAAAGTGGAAAGTCGTCATTTTATGTCACTTAACGAAAGGAACGAAGCGAACGAGCGAGTTGCAGCGTCTAATTCCTGAAATTTCTGTTAGAATGTTGACGCAACAATTACGTGAGCTGGAAGATGATGGTGTGATTACACGTGAAATCTATAAAGAAATTCCACCCCGAGTAGAATACTCCTTAACTGATTATGGGTGGTCTTTGCAAAATGTATTAAATCAATTGACCGTATGGGGAGAACGATGCATAGATAGAAAAAATAGTAAAGTTAAGTGAAATCTCTATATGTAATATTGAAAACACCACCTAATGATGAGGTGGTGTTTTCAGTATAAAACTTTAGAAAGTTATTATACTGAAAAGTAAGGATCTATACCAGAATAGCAGCTGTTTTAGCTAGGGTGAATGTTTAATGCATCATTCGTCATAGGTACTTAAAAGTGCCTTCATCACTTTAAAGTACGTACTATGCTTTATAATATAACCGTTTTATAATGACACTCGTAGCAACAAGTCATAACGGTTTTAAGCTATGTTCAAAAAGACTTATTAACTAGTATAGTTTTTTGTTCAATTTCTTTAGTAGGAGATGTTTATATGGTTGAAGAACTTTTTTATAAAAAAATACTTAAAAATCTTTTTTCAGACCCAGTTCAAATTACACTTTGGAATGGAGAAACAATACAATATGGAGAAGGGGAGCCTCAATTTCATGTAACATTTCATAAGCCGCTTTCAAAAAAAGAGATTGCTAAGGATCCTTCTATCGCATTCGGTGAAGCATATATGAATGGAGATCTTGAAATAGAAGGTAACCTTGAAAAAGCAATTCAATCTATTTATAAAAGGCAGGATAGCTTTTTAGGTGATAGTAAGTTGCAATATTTCAAAAGTAAATGGAATTTCTCAAAACAAAAAAATAAAGATGATATTGCTCATCATTATGATATTGGGAACGATTTCTATAAATTATGGCTTGATGAAACAATGACATATTCTTGTGCGTATTTCCAAAATGAGCAAGATTCTTTAACGACAGCTCAACATAATAAAGTGAATCATATTTTGAAAAAGTTGAACCTTCAAAAAGGTGATACGTTATTAGATATTGGTTGCGGGTGGGGTGAGCTCATTACAGCTGCCGCTAAGCAGTACGGTGTGAAAGCGATGGGAGTAACGTTAAGTGAGGAACAATATGCTAAGACTTCCGAACGAATTAAACAAGAGGGACTTACGGATTTAGTTGAAGTATCTTTACTTGATTACCGTGATATTAAGAATCGTAAATTTGATAAAATTGTTAGTGTAGGTATGATTGAACATGTAGGAAAAGACAACATTACACAATACTTTGAGACAGTGAATGCACTACTAAATGATGGTGGGATTTCGCTACTTCATTGTATTACTTCCCCGGCCAATGGTGGTGCTACGAATGGTTGGATTGAAAAATATATATTCCCTGGCGGATATGTTCCTGCTGTTAACGAATTAATCACGAACATGACAAACGAACAATTTTACATTGTTGATGTGGAAAGCTTACGTAGACATTACGGGAAAACATTACAACATTGGGCTCGAAATTTTGAAAACGTACTGGAGGAAGTTCGCAAAACGAAAGATGAGCGATTCATTCGTATGTGGCGCTTATATTTAAATGCATGTGCAGCTTCGTTCTTTACAGGTAATATTGATTTACATCAATTTGTATTTACAAAAGGTATTAACGATACAATTCCGATGACACGTTCTTATATGTATGAATAAGAGCATGTAATGAAGCAGCTCTGTAACTACTCATCGAGTGTAAATAAAATGATGGTAGGACATAAGTCTATAACTTAAAGTCGAGATCGGAATCAGAAAATGATTTCCATCTCGACTTTTTTATATATAATTTTAAAAACAAAACTATATACTTTTAATAATAAAAATATATAATAAATATAGAATCAAAAATTTATGAGCAAGGAAGTTGAAGAATATGACATTAACAATGGGCTTTATTGGATTTGGAAAATCAGCTAACCGCTATCACTTACCGTATGTGAATATACGTAAAAATATAAAAGTAAAAACGATTTTTGCTCGCCAAATTAATGAAGAATTAGCGGCTCCATATAAGGAAAAAGGTGTTAGTTTCACTACTGATTTGAACGAATTGTTGAATGATAAAGAAATTCAAGTGGTGTCGGTCTGTACGCCAGCACATACGCATTACGAATTAGCGAAAAAAGTTATACTTGCTGGAAAATCAGTTATTGTGGAAAAACCATTTTGCGATACAGTGGGACATGCGAAAGAATTATTAGCTTTAGGACGAGAAAAAGGTGTAGTAGTTATGCCTTATCAAAACCGCCGTTTTGATGGTGATTTTTTAGCAGTGAAGCAAGTTGTGGAACAAGGATTCCTTGGTGATATTGTTGAGGTTGAATCACATATTGATTATTTCCGTCCTGGTTCAATCACTCACGAAGGTCCAAAAGAAGAAGGTTCATTTTACAGTTTAGGTATTCATACGATGGACCGTATGATTTCACTGTTTGGCCGTCCAGATACGGTGACATACGATATTCGTAATAATGAAGTGGAAGTTGCGGTTGATAATTATTTCGATGTTGGTCTACATTACGGAAATAAGTTGAAAATTAAACTGAAAACGAACCATGTTGTAGCGAAAGATTATCCGCGCTTTATCGTTCATGGAACAAATGGATCGTTTATTAAATATGGTGAAGATCAGCAGGAAAATGATCTGAAAGCGGGTATCATGCCTGAGAGTGCAGGATTTGGTGAAGATTCACCGATGTACTATGGAATTGCGAAATATCGCAATGCAAACGGTGATTGGATTGAAAAACAAATTAAAACGCCGCTTGGTGATTACGGTCGTTTTTATGATGCAGCGTATGAAACAATCGTGAATGGTGCACCAAAACTTGTGAAAGATGAAGAAGCGATAACGAATATTGAAATCTTAGAAAACGGATTTGCTGCGCCATCACCTTCCGTTTACAAACTTGAGGCTTTAAACTTAAATGAATAGAAGAGGGAATACAGCATAAAGGAGGTATGGAAATGGCAAGCGGATCCACACAAGTAAAATACCTCGGCATTTATCAAAAAATGAAACAGCAAATTTTAGACGGCGAATATAAGATTAACGAAAAAATTCCAAGTAGCCCCGTCCTCGCTGAAGAATTTGATGTTTCTGTCCTTACTATAAAAAAAGCGCTGGATCTGTTAGTTAGAGATGGCTACATCATTCGCCGGCGCGGAAGTGGAACGGTCGTTCAAGATTGGCGTCAACAGGAAAAAGCACGAATGATTCAAACTTTAACAGGTACAAAAGCTGTTTATGGCAGTGAGGTAGAAAGTAAAATTATTGAGTTTACGATTGTCGGTGCCGATGAAGTCATTGCTGAAAAATTGGGTATCTCAGTAGGGGATTTTGTATATAAAATCATTCGCCTCCGCATCATTCACAGTATTCCAACGATTATGGAGCATACATGGATGCCGATTTCGGTCATTCCAGGTGTTGAGGTTTCTGTTTTAGAGGAATCAATCTACTCCCACATTCAAAATAAACTAGGTCTTCAAGTGGGAACATCCGTTGTTAGGGTTAAAGGAATTCGCCCGGATGATAAAGAAAAGCAGTTTATGAACTTAACAAATCAAGATTTCTTAATGAGAGTTGAACAAGTGGCCTACTTAACGGATGGACGAACTTTTGAATACTCTTACGCCGATCACCTGCCAGAAACCTTTGAATTTGAAACAGTTATTACTGCAAAAAGTTATAAAGGGGTATAAAAAATAGGTTGGGGCACGTATTGCCTCAACCTATTTTCTGTTTTCAATATAGTAGGAACAGCTATTATTCATCTGCTGTAATCAGCATGGATGTGTTCCCGTTTTTTTCAAGATGAACTTCTCCCCAAGTGCAGAGGGAATCAAGTATGGCTCCTAAAGACGAACCGTAATCCGTTAACGAATACTCTACTTTCGGTGGCACTTGGTCATATACTTTCCTTTGGATGACATCGTCTTCTTCTAGTTCCCGTAATTGCTGTGTTAACATTTTTTGTGTAATACCAGGCATTAAACGTTTTAATTCACTCGTTCTTTTTGTGCCTTTTTTTAAATGGCAAAGAATAACAACCTTCCACTTTCCGCCAATAACTTCTAAAGTCGCTTCTACAGGAATATTGTATGTCTTCATAAAAAAACTCCTTTAATGAATTTAGATTATAGTTTTGATACTACATCCGTTGTAATACGAAAATTATTTCTTTTTAGTGCCTATAATACTTTAAAGTGCGTACTATTTATTGTGCTAAATATCGGTCATAATAACCGATGTAAGAGAGAAATAAGCAGAACGACACTTGAAAATGCATACGTTACTTTTTAGTACCTATAACACTTTAAAGTACGTACTTTTTATTATGCTGAATATAATCCATAATAGCACTTGTAAGCAAGAAATGCGTGAAATGTGCTTTGAAGGAGCTACCATGCTATGGGCAATTTTACATGAGAACAATTTGTTCTGTTATTAAAATGAATCCAAGACTTAACAGTTGATTAATTGAACTGTAAAGTTTAAAATTACAGTAAGATTTTTAAAAGTGAGTTGTTATCGTCTGTAAAATGTAGCATGAATAATAGAGATAAATGAAACATTGCCGAATAAATAACATTACGTGAATTTGATCCTGAACTGTAATTTTTTTTAATACATTTAAATGACCGATATTTAAAATTGAAGTTTCATAAAGAATATTAAAGGAGTGAGTGAAATATGGTGGTTTTATATACAACAGCAAGCTGCGGTTCATGCCGAAAAGCGAAAGCATGGCTGGAGGAGAATCAAATTGATTATACTGAAAAAAATATCGTATCCAATTCTATGACAGTGGATGAACTTAAATCCATTCTTCGTTTAACTGAAGAGGGTGCTACTGAAATAATTTCAACTAGATCCAAAACTTTTCAAGACTTAAATATAAATATAGATGAGCTTTCGCTGAATGAATTTTATCAATTAATAATTGAGCATCCGCTAATGTTGCGTCGCCCAATTATGCTGGACGAGAAAAGATTACAGATTGGTTTTAATGACGAAGAAATTCGTAAATTTTTACCACGTAGCGTTCGAACATTTTTAAATATTGAACTGCAAAAGTTGGCTAATTAATAAGTAATGGTATGAGAGAGAAATTTTTTGAAAGGAGGAAACTGAAGGTGATAGAAGTATGCGTTACAGTTAATTATAAAGATAGAAACTATCAAACAAATGTTATTGTAAGCAAAGATACGGTGTGGACAAAAATTAAACAATTGGCAGAAGAACAAGTCAAAAAACAGTGGGATTTTTAAATATGATTATCAAAAAAATGAAGTTATAGGTTAGAGGTTATAACTAAACCCAAGACTTTTCAGGACTTAAATATAGATAAGAAATTTGTTTGAAAGGAGGAAGCAGGAAATGATAGAAGTATGTGTTACAGTCAATTATAACGATAGAAATTATCAAACAAATGTTATTGTAAGCAAAGATACGATATGGACAAAAATTAAACAGTTGGCAGAAGAGCAAGTGAAGAAACAATGGAGTCTTTAAATGTATGTTTAACTTAAAAAGCTAAATGAAGTTATGGAATCTATTTCTTTATGCTAAGAGTGGTTCTTATATTTTAACGTTCAACTAACCTATCTGTAATGTTTATGGCTACAGTATGTTAATATAGGAGAAACAATATTTTTGATCGTAGGAGGAAAACAATGAGCAGCGACTTTACTTTGGCCATACACAGTTTAACTTATTTAGCTTTACAGCCAGACAGGATGTCAACAAGTAATGCGATTTCAGAAAGTGCGGGGGTTCACCCAGTACGCATTCGCAAAGTGCTAAGTTTGTTAAAAAAACATAAGTTTATACAATCGAAAGAGGGGACTGGTGGCGGTTTTATTTTCGCCCGAGATTTAGATGAAGTTAATCTTTGGCATATTTATCAAATAACCTCTGAAGGTGCATTGCAGCCTAAGTGCCCAGAATCAAATGATCAGTGTATTGTAGGTTCAAACATGCGAAAAGTGCTGTTCACTATTTTCTTAGGTGCGGAAGAACATCTAGGTGAATACTTAAAGAATTACACAATGAAAGAAGTTGTTGATCTTATCAATCAAGAACGTTAAGTGGCTTACTTGTTATATAGAGCCGTAAGTTCTTACCATTGAAATGTAATGGAAAACATTACAGTTTAATTTCGTTTTTATCGTCACAAAAAATATTTATAAGAAGGTGAAAAAGTATGATGTCAAATAATAATCAAGTTTTAAAAGTAGGAGATTGGGTTCGTGGAATATCAAATGAGGGCGAATTCATAGTTGGTTACATTGTATCACTTGATGAAGCGGAAGATATAGTTACAGTTAGTATTGTGAAACGTGACGACAAGTACACAATAAACGAAGCGATTTTACTCTTTAGTAAACATGTTAACAAACTTCCTGAATCAAAGGTAATCAATAAGGAGCAAATCCTTTATCTGATAGACCTTGCATTATTAACAGGAGACGAAGAATGGTTTATCGAGCTTTCTTCAAAATTAAACTCAATAAAAGAGCTAGTTAACGAAGGATTTTAAAGATTACATGATTTGCTTTTAATAGGTTGAATCGTGCAATAAGCAATAATATCATCTCTAAGGAAATGATGTAAAAACGATTCATTATAAATATAGAAATATTCCTGAAGAAGAGTTGAAAAAACTCGAATTAAGATGAAATTGCATTGAGTTGTTTGCACACCTCTGATAACAATTGTTATGTAAATAAGCTGCCCGATATGGGCAGCTTATTGTATTTTTGCGTTTAGCGTAGGTTTTTGTAAAATGTTAGCGGTCCTCTTATTGCCATCAAGTAAAAGGTAGCTTCCTAAAAATGTATATGAATGCAATGTCGATAATATATATCCTGAAAATTGGTTGGTATATTCAAAAAGATATTTCTTTTTAACCACATTAATTATTTATTAGAATATCTTTTTAAATTAAAATAAATTTTTTTGACAAAGAAGAATATAAGTATCTTTATAATAAGTAACTTGGATAAATAATATGTGACTGTGTTTTATGCTAATTCATTCAGTTTTAAGCGATAGGAACAAGGGTTGCATGCGAACTGTAAAATGTTATCTATGTAAAATTATATCCAATTAATATTTCTGAAAATATAAAAATATTAATTTTATAAATATACACGTTATAATGAGGGCGTCGAGAGAAATTTTATTATCTCTGGAGAAAATATAAAAAATGCGATTATTAGTAAGAAAGGTGTGTGATTAGAGGCGAAATGAATGTAATGTGCTTCAGTGGCTTGTGTAAGCAATATTATCAGTGCTACCGAAGTTATGAAAGTTAATGTATAGAATTGAGAAAGAAATGCCTCGCAAATGAAGAGAGGCCGGTTTAGCTAAAATTACTGTTAAAAGTAAAAAAGAGAAACCATGAAAGTAATACACTGTTATTAGAAATGTTGCAACGTATTTATGAAGTCTATTCTATATTGTTCTCTTAAGGGGTCTTTATATAAAGAGCGGATATTACGAGTAAACTTTTTTGTGAACGCTAACAATTATATTAGGACGCTAACTAGCGAATGTTTCAATTTGGTTTCATTATGATGAAGGACATACAATGTGGGGCAACTTGTAAGGAATTCATTTTCCCAAAAAGGAAAATATTCGGTAGCTATTAAGAGAGAGGCAGGAATAGATACAAGGGGGAGTTATTATATGAACGGGAATACTGCAAAGAAAATAGAAGTTCAAGCTGAAAATACCGCACTAAACAATGAGCAATATGCAGATCCGAAAAAGTGGCATAAGCAGGATACTACATGGGCACTCAGTCTATTTGGAACTGCAATTGGAGCAGGGGTGCTCTTTTTACCGATTAATGCAGGTTCAGGTGGTTTATTATCTTTACTGCTAATTACATTGCTTGCATATCCAGTTATGTACTACTCACATAGGGCGCTTGCTAAAATGATATACGCTTCTAATTCTGCTGATGAGGGGATCACAGGTACAATTAGAGAGTATTTTGGAAATAAAGCGAGTATCATTTTTAACATCGTATATTTCGGTTCAATTTATACAATCGTACTAATGTATTCGGTTGCGCTTACAAACACTGCAAGTAGTTTTATCGTGCATCAATTGCACATGCCAGAACCGCCAAGAGCAATTTTATCACTTGTATTAGTTCTTGGTCTTATCGCTATACTAAATTTTGGTCAAGATATTACTGTAAAGGTAATGAGTATGTTAGTGTATCCTTTCATCGTTTCTCTACTGTTTATCGCAATATCTTTAATTCCACAGTGGAATACGTCAATGCTGAGTTTTTCAGCTGTTTCAACTGCTTCAACAGGAACAGGCTATTTTGGGACGATATTGATGATTTTACCAATCATCGTATTCTCATTTAATCATTCACCTATGATTTCATCATTTGTTGTGAAACAGAGAGCTACGTATGGAATCGAAGCCACTGATGCGAAATGTGCGCAAATACAAAAGGTTTGTTATATTATGACATTCGCTGTTGTTATGTTCTTCGTTTGGAGTAGCGCATTGAGCTTGACTCCAGATGATATAAAAATGGCAAAAGAACAAAACCTATCAATCCTTTCATATCTTGCGAATGAGCTTAATTCACCTGTGATCACGATTGCAGCTCCAATCATTGCTTTTGTGGCTATTACAAAGTCTTTCCTTGGCCATTATATCGGAGCATTTGAAGTAATGCGTGACATGATTATTAAGTTTGGTAAATCACGTGGAAAAGATATTGAAGAAAAAACAATTAAGACAATCGTCCTTACTTTTGTTGTATTATCATGCTGGTTTGTTGCTTATACAAATCCAAGTATTCTTGGACTTATTGATTCTCTAAGTGGTCCATTAGTTGCTGCTATCTTATGTCTATTACCGATGTATGCGATTCAAAAAGTACCGGTATTAGCTAAGTACAAAGGGAAAATGAGTAACGTATTTGTTATTATTGTAGGTGTACTTACTGTTTTAGCAAGTATTAAATCATTATTCTAATTCAAGATTGTTGATTTTAGTATAAAAATAGTGGACATGAAAAACCTTTTGGACAAACTTCTCACGTTGGAGAGTTTGTCCTTTTATTCAATCTATCAACAAACAGCCACCTTTCAGAGAAGGTGGCTGTTTTGGTATTAATTTATTTTAATTATTCACGTCTAAATGGGCCTTTTGGAGCAATGAGCTCTAAATTAGTACCATCTGGATCACGGAAGTAGGCAACGCCTGTACCAAATCCAGATTTCAAGCCGTCTTCTTCTTGAAAGACAATTGGTTCTCCATCTGGTTTTACCCCAATTGCTTTTAGACGTTCTACAGCGGCATCAATATCTTCTACTTCAAAACAAAGATGCATCGCACTAATTTGATCATTTGAGTAAGATGCTTTATCTGATTTAGGGACAACGTATTCTAGAATGTCGATGTTCAAATTGTCTAAGTGTAGATTGGCATATTTAATACGAGTATCTTCAAGTCCTTGTGTTTGCGCCATTCTTGTTCCGCCAATTTCATCAATATTTGATACTTTCTTACCTGTTAATGCTTCATAAAAAACGATAGATTTTTCTAAATTGCTTACTGTAATTCCGACGTGATTTACTTGTGAGAAGCCTGCTGTTTTTTCACTCATTTTTGTTTCCTCCTGTTTTTAGGTGGTGCAATGTATTCGTTTCACCAATCTTTTACTGTAATTAAAATGAGCCTTTAGTTGAAGTTCTATTCTAATTCGTTTGTAACAACTCAAAAGAAATATAAGGGTATTTTTTAGATAAGAAAAGAATCTAGTATCGGCTAGATTCTTTTCTTTTTCGTTTGTTTTTATACAAAAATTTGATGGGCTTGCATTACAGCCATTGAGCAAAAAAGTTTGATATGAAAAATATTATTCTTTAGTACATACATTTTTAAGATGTTAAATATATTTCATAATAGTCTCTGTAAGATAGGGATAAGTAAAATAGTACTTTAAAGTACCTATAGCACTTTAAAGTGCGTACTTTTTATAATTTTGAATATCATTCATAATAGCACCAGTAAGAAGAAAACAAGCTTTTCGGTACTAGTTACTAATGAGGTTATAACAGTTTATTTAGATTCAGATTGTTTAAAAGGTTGTACGATATGGACTAATAATTTCAAAAAAATGTCGGTGTGGCATAAAACAATTATGGAGGTTAAAAATATGAGTTCTTCAAATTTGAATGAGATAAGTAAACAAATTTTAAAAGAGGAGGAAACACTTCAATTTTCCTCTTTTACAAATGAAGATGCCTTGCAACTAGGTTTATTTATCGTGGAAACAGCAAAGCAAGAGGGTAAAGTGATTGCTGTTGATATAACAAAAAACGGTGTGCAATTATTTCATTTCAAGATGACAGGGACAAATGCGGAAAATACGAAATGGATTGAGCGTAAAAAGCGAGTCGTTTCCCTGCATGATCGTAGCTCGTATTATATGCAGATACAAAGTGAAATAACTGGAATCTCATATAATGAAAAATATCTTTTAGATACTTCGGAATATGCTGCATTTGGCGGATGTTTTCCTATCAGAATAAAAAACGTAGGAGTTATTGGAATGATAACGGTATCAGGATTACCACCAGAAGAAGATCACGAATTGGTAGTAAGGGCAGTTAAAAATCATTTAAACCAATAGTTGTAGCTAGTGAATAAATAATTAATTAACTTTAGGGGGCAATACTATGCCATTAATTGAACTAAATACTTGGCCAACCATGTCAACAGAAGAAAAGAAGGAATTCATTTATAATGTAACGGAACTTACAATAAAACGATTAAAAATTGTCCCTGACAAAATTCAAGTGTTGATTACGGAACTTGAGAAAGAAAATTGGGGGAAAGCTGGAGCTGTAGCAAGTGATGCTACCTTTGCTGAGAAAAGTAGGGTGTCCAATTGGGAGACAAAAGAGTCCTACGATACATCGTCTGGTAACGTTGATGGAATGGCTATTATTAAGATTGACATATGGAATACATTTGATCAAGAAACAAAGGATAAGTGGGTAAACGAACTTACACAAGTAACATCTAAATATACGCATGCACCTTTGGATAAAGTGCTAATTCTTATTCGTGAAATGATTCCAGGAAACTGGGGGCAAAGTGGTGTAACGGGAGCCGATAAAGATTTCCTTTCCAAAAGTCGTACATTTTAATGAATTAATAAAAAGGCAAAAATGAACATATTTCTGTTCGTTTTTGCCTTTTTTATTATTTGTTTGTGATAATGAACATGATCCTTTACATTTTCAAGTAATATCCTCTAAAGTCGCCTCCCTAGGAAGAGAGTATTTCTCCATATGAAACCTTTCTTCGTTGAATGTAGATGTTAATTTTGGAGCAAAATAAGCTAGGTTATATAAATGTTACTTTTTTGTACCTATAGTACTTTAAAGTACGTACTTTTTATTATGTTAAATATCATTCATAATAGCACATGTGAGAGGGAAACAAGCTTTATGGTACTAGTAATTAACTATGTTACTTTTTAGTACCTACAGCACTTTAAAGTGCGTACTATTCATTATGTTAAATATATTTCATAATAGTACATGTAGGAGAGAGACAAGCTTTACGGTACTAAAAAGTATCTATAGTACTTTAAAGTGCGTTCTTTAAAAAGAGAATGAAACCATTCATAATAGCGTTTGTAGAGATTAAATATATGTTTTGAAAGATAAAAGGGCCTTTTTATCGCACTATTATGATAGGAATTATAGGGAAGAGGGGAAATCAATTGAATTCATATACAGCATCGTCTTCAGAAGTTCAGACGAATCGAAGAAGTATATTTGCGTTATTAGCGCTAGCAATTAGTGCGTTCGGGATTGGGACAACTGAATTTGTTAGTGTGGGTTTATTACCATCTATTTCGGAAGATTTACATGTGTCGGTGACAACAGCTGGTTTAACAGTTTCTTTATATGCGTTAGGCGTAGCATTTGGTGCTCCAGTATTAACGTCGTTAACAGCTAATATGTCACGAAAAACGTTATTAATGTGGATTATGATTATTTTCATTATTGGTAACGGAATTGCAGCTGTCGCAACAAGCTTCACTGTATTACTTATTGCGCGAATTGTTTCAGCACTTTCGCATGGTGTGTTTATGTCAATTGGTTCAACGATTGCTGCGGCACTTGTACCAGAAAATAAACGTGCTAGCGCCATTGCCATTATGTTTACTGGTGTAACAGTTGCAACTATTACAGGAGCACCAATTGGAACATTTATTGGTCAACAATTTGGCTGGAGAACATCATTTTTAGCAATTGTAGTAATTGGAATTATTGCCTTAATCGCAAATAGTATTCTCATTCCATCTAATATGAAAAAAGGTGCGTCTGTATCATTCCGCGATCAGTTTAAATTGATTACAAACGGAAGACTGTTACTAGTTTTCATCATTACTGCATTAGGATATGGGGGAACATTCGTAACATTTACGTATTTATCTCCGTTATTACAAGAAGTAACAGGATTTAAAGCTAATACGGTTACTATCATTTTATTAGTGTATGGAATCGCCATTGCAATAGGGAATGTGATTGGCGGGAAATTATCGAATCATAATCCGATTCGAGCGCTATTTTACATGTTCTTTATTCAAGCGATTATATTATTTGTTTTAACATTTACAGCACCATTTAAGGTAGCGGGGTTAATCACAATTATTTTTATGGGACTATTCGCATTTATGAATGTTCCAGGGTTACAAGTATATGTCGTAATGTTAGCTGAACGATTTGTACCGAGTGCTGTCGATGTTGCATCGGCAATTAATATTGCGGCGTTTAACGCCGGGATTGCTCTTGGTGCTTATTTAGGTGGTATTGTAACGAACTCGTTAGGGTTAATTCATACAGCTTGGGTAGGCGGCATTATGGTAGTAGGTGCTGTTATTTTAACAGCATGGAGTATGAGATTAGAAAAACGAGATCAAGTAAAATAAAAGGAGAGAAAATAAAATGAAAAATTTACAAAGTACAACAACATTGCATAACGGTGTAGAAATGCCTTGGTTCGGTTTAGGAGTATTTAAAGTAGAAGAAGGTCCAGAACTTGTAGAAGCAATTAAATCAGCAATTAAGGCAGGATACCGTAGCATCGATACAGCTGCGATTTATGGAAATGAAGCAGCTGTAGGTGAAGGAATTCGCGCTGGTATTGAAGCGACTGGAATTTCAAGAGAAGAATTATTTATCACTTCAAAAGTATGGAACGCAGATCAAGGATATGAAGAAACAATTGCTGCATATGAAGAGAGCTTAAAAAAATTAAAACTAGATTATTTAGATTTATATCTTGTTCACTGGCCTGTAGAAGGAAAATATAAAGATACGTGGAGAGCGTTAGAAACACTTTATAAAGAAAAGCGTGTACGTGCAATTGGCGTAAGTAACTTCCAAATCCATCATTTGCAAGATGTAATAAAAGATGCAGAAATTAAGCCAATGATCAACCAAGTAGAATACCACCCTCGTTTAACACAAAAAGAACTACAAGCTTTCTGTAAAGAACAAGGCATTCAAATGGAAGCATGGTCACCATTAATGCAAGGTCAATTATTAGATAACGAAACATTACAAGAGATTGCTGAGAAACACGGTAAAACAACAGCACAAGTGATTTTACGTTGGGATCTTCAAAATGGAGTAATTACAATTCCAAAATCAACGAAAGAACACCGTATTATTGCAAATGCTGATGTATTTAACTTTGAATTAACGAAAGAAGATATGGAAAAAATCGATGCGTTAAACCAAAATCACCGCGTTGGTCCAGATCCTGATAACTTTGATTTCTAAGATTAAAGAATGAGTAAAAAGAGTGCAAAGTTGCACTCTTTTTTATTTCCTATTCAATAAAATGTTTCTGTTTATTTGATTAGCGTTTATATTATGGCTGTTGAATTGCTTTTGGCTATGTAGAGAACTTACTCTAAGACAGTATTAAAGTTTGACATGTAATCATGCATTCTATAATATGTATGCTATAGCATACATATTGTAAGTTATTTGGAGGTGGCATATGGACTTATATGAGTGAACAGGACATCTTGTTCATCGCACTGATGTGAAATTAACAAAATATATAATGTAAGTTTTTAATCACATATTGATTATAAATTTTATCTTTTATATGCTATAGCATATAAAATCCGCCTCTTAAATTGTAATGGCGAAAATTTAAATAATACAGTAGATATATTATGAAACGAGGAGATTTTAGTTATGGAAAAATTTATATTAGCGTTTGATAGAGAGCTTGTAATTGCAGAAAAAAAAGACTCAACATGGAGTGTCCAATCACAGTTTGTAGGTGCGAATCCAGTTGCGTTAGCTTTAGATCCATACGATTCAGAAAGAATGTATTGTGGTACTTTTGATAGAGGATTATGGAGAAGTAAAGATGGAGGAAGTTCATGGGAAGCGATTGGAACTTTACCTTCTTTTGGTGAAGTGTTTCCAGCTAATGCTATTCATATGAGAGCTATTACAGCAGTTTCTGTATCTCCAGCGAAGGGTGATGACGGTAACGGGATCGTATATGTAGGAACTGAACCGAGCGCCATGTTTGTATCCAAAAATGGAGGAGACAGTTTTGAATTGCTAACGGATTATCGACAAATGCCATCGTATTCATCATGGTTCTTTCCTCAAAGAACATATACGCACCACGTAAAACATATTGAAATTGATGCTAATAATCCAGAAACTATATATACAACAATTGAGGTTGGGGGATTAATTAAAAGTGTAGATGGAGGTAAGACGTGGACTGAGGAAAAAGAGGGGAACTACCCTCAAGATATTCACATTCTTACATCACATCGCAATGCTCCAAATCGCTTATACGGGGTGTTAGGTGATTCATTCTTGAAAGAACCAGGTCACGAGTATGCGGAGAGTAATGATGGAGGTAAGACTTGGAACTATATGTGTAGTGGGCTAAAACATCATTACGCATATCAAATGGCAGTTAATCCAAATGATCCAGAAAATATTATTATCGCGACATCTTCAAATCCACACGTAGCACACGATTACAATAATGGAAATTGTGAATCATTTATTTATAAGAAAGAAAAAGATCAGTCTTGGGCAGAAATGAATGCAGGTTTACCAACTCCTAAGGGCACAATCATACCAGTATTAAAGGCAACAAGTGATGGAACGTTCTATCTGTTTAGCAATAAAGGAGTGTATCAGTCAGTAGATGGTGGTTCAAATTGGATATCATTAGAGATTCCTTGGGAGAATAGATTTATGGAACAACATCCTTATGAGATGTTAATCATGAAATAAGTGATGGATATAGTTATTACTACTATTCATTGGTAATGTTTAGTTGAATTTAAATTAAAAATGTAAAAAGCCAGGTAATGCATTATTCATGCTACCTGGCTTTTTTGATCATCAATTTAAGGTTATTTTCATATTTGTGTAAATATGAAACAAGCAGGATACATGAATAGAGAATGGGTAAAATAATAACGAATGATCACTAGATTGTATCAATGATGCTATAAGAGTTTTTTTAGGTAAACTGAAGCAAGAAGCAGTGGTTTAGATTCAGAATGACTGGCAATTGGTGTTATGGAGTTCAATTATTTAAAAATGGACTCATTTAAATGCATATTATCTTCGAGATGTATCATTTTGAAGAATATTAAAGCTTGGGAGGAAATGAACTATGACAAAAGATTTCTATGCTGCACTGAAAGAAAGACGTACTTACTATGGGATTAATAAAGAGGTACAAGTATCAGATGAAAAAATTAAAGAAATTGTGGAGTTTGCTGTGAAATATACTCCATCCGCTTTCAATTCTCAAACTGCGCGATTAGTTGTATTATTTGGTGAAGCTCATAATAAATTATGGGATATTACAACTGAAACATTAAGAAAAGTAGTTGGAGATGGAGATTTTTCAGGAACGCAACAAAAAATGGATTCTTTTAAAGCTGGTTATGGAACAGTACTATTCTTTGAGGATGAAGCTATCGTTAAATCGCTTCAAGAAAAATTTGCTGCATATGCTGAAAACTTCCCAATTTGGTCACACCAAGCATCAGGTATGCACCAATTAGTCGTGTGGACAGGTTTAGAAGCAGAGGGATTAGGAGCATCTTTACAACATTATAA
Organism: Bacillus cereus group sp. MYBKT111-2; assembly: GCF_051915205.1. Classification (NCBI taxonomy): domain Bacteria; kingdom Bacillati; phylum Bacillota; class Bacilli; order Caryophanales; family Bacillaceae; genus Bacillus; species Bacillus cereus group sp. MYBKT111-2. The sequence continues at coordinate 303,088 of NZ_JBQAEG010000003.1, read as the reverse complement.
TCCATTAATTGATGATGAGGTAAAACAAGAATGGAATGTTCCAGCTAATTGGAAACTCATTGCACAAATGCCATTTGGTAATCCAACAGCTGCACCAGGAGAAAAAGAATTCCAACCCCTTGAAGAGCGTGTGAAATTTCATAAGTAATAAACGTTATTCATAAGGAATGAGTAAAAAGATTCTAGTTATGAATTCGATCACAAATGTAGCAATATGTATATTAAAAAACACGAAGACTTTAAAGTCTTCGTGTTTTTTTGTTCATGTTTGAAAGTGATAAAGGAGTATAATGGTTTTTAGTTAATAAGGATAAAAATAATCCTATAACTGTATGTAAGAATGTGTGATTTTACAACCTTTTCTATGATAAAAAAAGATACTACTTTAGCAAATATAAAGAGTTAGAAATTATAGTTTATAGGGCACTTTTTTGTTCCTATGGAACTTTAAAGTGCGTAATTTTCTTTATCGTTAATATATATCATAATGGTATTTATTAGTTGGTTTTAGCTTTACTCTGCTGTTGATGTGATTTTTTAACATGACAATGATTAGAATCAGAATTATCGAGTAGATGTAAATGATGATAATTTCGATTTTCAATTCCGTACAGAGTGTAATAGCTACATAATTTTCGTTTATACTCTTTTGAAAAAAGGGTGGATCAGCTTATTTTCTGTTAAAGATAAGAGAAATGAACCACAATATAAACGTAATTATTTATTCCAACGTAAGTCAATCATGTAGCACATGAATTTGGAGGGATCTATATGCATATGCAATTAAAAGGGAAAACAGCACTGGTTACTGGATCTACGGCAGGCATTGGAAAAGCAATTGCCACTTCATTAGTAGCGGAAGGAGCTACTGTACTTATTAATGGACGCCGTGAAGAAAATGTTAATGAAACGATAAAAGAAATTCGAATGCAGTATCCAGATGCTATCCTTCAACCCGTAGTAGCTGATTTAGGAACAGAACAAGGGTGCCAAAATGTGATTGAAAAGTACCCTGAAGTAGACATTCTTATTAACAACCTAGGAATTTTTGAACCTGTAGAATATTTTGATATCCGTGATGAAGATTGGTTTAAATTGTTTGAAGTCAATATTATGAGTGGTGTTCGACTTACTCGCTCGTACTTGAAAAAAATGATTGAAAGAAAAGAAGGAAGAGTTATCTTTATTGCTAGCGAAGCAGCTATTATGCCATCTCAAGAAATGGCTCATTATAGTGCGACTAAAACGATGCAACTTTCACTTTCTCGTAGTTTAGCTGAGCTGACGACAGGAACGAATGTGACTGTTAATACTATCATGCCTGGTTCGACTTTAACGGAAGGAGTGGAGACTATGTTAAATAGTCTTTATCCTAATGAGCAATTGACAATAGAAGAAGCTGAGAAGCGATTTATGAAAGAAAATCGACCAACCTCTATTATTCAAAGACTTATTCGACCAGAAGAAATTGCCAATCTTGTCACTTTCTTAAGCAGCCCACTATCTTCAGCGATTAATGGTTCCGCGTTGCGAATAGACGGGGGATTAGTACGTAGTGTATTTTAATAAATTTAAAACAACATAATATGCTGTTGAAGGTAAAGATGGTAAGGCAAATGAGTTGTATTTTACTTATTAACAGAAATATACAAAAAATAAATTGTGATATGACAACAGCCGGATTTTCTACTATAAGAAAAATTCGGCTGTTATTTTTTTATTTGTTGTAAAGGATGGGAAGCTTTTAAGGTTGTGGCACGCCTCTTAAGACAAAGATAAGGCGAAGTGATCCTGCTGTTATTTGTATTATTTAGTGAAAGTTACCAAACGTTTTTCAACACTATTTTTCCTATTGCTTTATTTGACTCCAAATACTCATGTGCTTGTGCAACTTCATCAAACGTAAAAGTTTTCGAATCTAGCAATGGGCGAAGTTTTCCTTCTTCTACTATTTGCGTTAGTTTATTTAAAATTCCCCCACAAGCGTCACGTTTATCTGTATGTAATATTTTTAACGCCATAAAAGTAACGTGCAGAGAGAGTCCTTTTGCGTGTAAAGGAGAGAGGTCATGGGTTGAACGAGCTGCAATTGTTACGACAGTTCCATTGACTGCAGCAGCTTCGAAAGAGTTATCGAGATTCTTGCCACCTACTGTATCAAATATAACTTCAAATCCGTTGCCATCCGTATGTTTTTGCACATATTCTTGAACAGATTCTTCTTTATAATTAATAGCTACGTCAGCTCCCAGACGATGAGCTATTTCAATTTTGCTCTGCTGAGAAGCTGTTGTAAAAACTTTAGCACCAGCCCATTTAGCTAATTGAATGGCTACGTGTCCTACGCCACCAGTAGCTCCATGAATGAGTACATTTTGACCAGGTTTAATATTTGCACGATCAAATAAAGATTCCCAAGCTGTAATTGCAACTAATGGTAGAGCTGCTGCTTCTTCCATTGTTATATTGTTAGGTTTGTGAGCAATTAATCGCGTATCAGCAAGCATAAACTCTGCAAGTGCACCACCAGTTTCTTTAAAACCTCCGGCACACCCGTATACTTCATCGCCAGCTTTGAATTTCGAAACGCCTTCTCCTACTTCAATAACAATACCGGATACATCTCCATGTAATATAGCTGGAAACTCAGGAGCGACTGCTGAAACGGCACCACTACGCATTTTCGTATCGATTGGATTTACACTTGTTGCTTTTACATGGATTAGAACATGACCTGGTAAAAGTTTCGGTTTTGAAACCTCTTCTAATTGAAATACAGATGAATCCCCAAAAGAATGGATAATTTGTGCTTTCATTGTTTATACCTCCTGTTTGTGCTTATAGCATAGCAAAGTACGAAAAATAAGTATAATATTTTGAATTTGGTTAGTGAGAATTTTATATAGAGAAGGGGAAAGTACGTGAAATCATGTAACGTACTTGCAAAAGCAACAGTACAGCTTTTTGAAGAAAGGATAGATGTGATTTTTGCAGCACGATTTATTCATTATGTGTATTATTACTCACTTAGTATAGGTACTTAAAAGTGCCTACATCACTTTAAAGTACGTACTGTTATTCATGTTATGACCGATTTATAATAATACTCGTAGCACAAAGAAAGTTATAACGATGACAATCGGCAACAATGTGGTGCTACAGTATTGCTTATGAATTTTGAGAAGAAATATGAAAAGTATAGATTTATATGAATAAAGGAAAGTGAGTGAAACACATGGAAAAGTTTGCGAATCATTTTGGATATAATCGTATGTTTGCGAAAGATCAGCTTACATTAGGAGTTCACATTCCGATTGAAAATTATCAGTTTCATGCTCCAACGATGGAAAAACAAGTAGAGTTAGTACAAAAAGCAGAACAATATGGTTTTACAGGTGTATGGCTTCGCGATGTTTTACTGCAAGACCCTGACTTTGGTGATCCTGCAACAGGTCAAATTTACGATATGATGATTTATTTGACGTATTTAGCAAGCAAGACAGAGAAAATTGCATTTGGAACGTCGGCAACAGTGTTATCACTTCGTCATCCATTGCGTGTAGCAAAAGAAATTGCTACATTAGATCAACTATTTCCAGAAAGAATTATGCTTGGCGTTTCATCCGGTGACAGACGTGCCGATTTCAAAGCGTTAGGTGTTAGTCATGAAACACGAGGTGAAAAGTTTAGAGAAGCGTTTGCTTACTTGGAAGAGATTTTGTATAAAAACTTCCCGTCTATCCAGTCGACGCTAGGAGAAGTGCATGGTGCGAATTTAGTTCCAAAACCGTCTAAACGTGTTCCAACCTTTATTACAGGTTTTAGTCAGCAAAATATGGACTGGTTCGCTGAACATGGAGATGGATGGATGTATTATCCACGTAGTCCAGTGCATCAGGCAGCAGCAATTGGACAATGGAGAGAACTAGTAGAGGGTTATCATCCAGATGTATTCAAACCATTTATCCAACCGATGCATTTAGATTTATCTGAAGATCCAAATGAACGTCCTACACCGATACGTTTAGGTTACCGTACAGGGCGTAAGGCACTAATTGAATTACTTGATATATATAAAAGTATTGGTGTGAATCATTTATTCCTTGCTCTATTTGATGGTCAACGTCCAGCTGACGAAGTATTGGATGAGCTAGGAGAAGAAGTACTACCGCATTTCCCAGCCTTGTAAAGGAGTGAAAAGAATGAAAGCAATAGGACTTACGCAATATGGAGATAAAAGCGTACTACAAGAGATTGAAATGCAGACACCGCTATTGGGAGACAACGATGTACTGATTGAAGTATATGCAGCTGGTGTAAATCCCGTGGATTGGAAAATACGTGAAGGTTTACTTCAAGACGTAATTTCTTATGACTTCCCGCTCGTTTTAGGATGGGATGTTGCAGGTGTAGTTGCTGCTATAGGAAAAAACGTAACAGTATTTAAAGTGGGGGATGAAGTATATAGTCGTCCGGATATTGAACGAAACGGTGCTTATGCAGAGTACGTGGCTGTAGATGAGAAATATGTGGCGAAAAAACCGAGGAATTTATCTTTTGAAGAGGCGGCATCAATCCCTCTTGTAGGTTTGACAAGTTGGCAAAGCTTAGTAAAGTTCGCAAATGTTCAAAAAGGCAATAAGGTTTTAATTCATGCTGGATCTGGCGGGATTGGTACGTTTGCTATTCAGCTAGCCAAAAGCTTCGGTGCACATGTTGCAACTACGACTAGTACGAAAAACATGCAGTTTGTAAAGGATCTAGGCGCTGATATTGTCGTCGATTATAAAACGGAAGAATTTTCTTCGCTTTTGCATAATTACAATATTGTATTTGATGTGTTAGGCGGAGATGTACTAAAGGATAGTTATAAAGTGCTTGCACCAAATGGAAAGTTAGCGTCTATTTATGGTCCGAAAGGTATGGAAATTCCGCAAACCGAGATATCAAGAGAGAAAAATATTGAGAGTGACCATATATTTACTGAACCTAACGGATATGAACTTTCTCTTATTACAGAATTAATTGAGGGCGGGAAGATTAAACCCGTTGTCACGCATGTGTTGCCTTTACATGTAGAAGGTGTAAAAAAAGCACACCACATAAGTGAGTCAGAGCGTGCTCGTGGCAAAATAGTATTGAAGAAACATTGGTAAAGTATGAGGTTTTAGAGACAGTATTGTGCTAAGTAGCGAATGAGTTTATATATTCTATTCTAGCAATTGTTTTAAAAGGGAGAGAACAAATGGATTCAATGACATTTCTTTTATTTGGAGCGACAGGGGATTTAGCGAAACGAAAAATTTATCCTGCTTTATATAAGCTATTTAGTAATCAAAATATACCGCAATCTATTTCGATTATCGGTATCGGCAGAAGGGTAATGTCAGATGTGGAATTTCAAACAAAGGTAGAACAATCCCTTGCTACATTTTCTAGAAGATCTACTGATGACGAATCAGGAGTAGAAGAATTTCTTAGCACATTTCGTTATTGTCAATTAAATACAGCGAATATAGAGGACTATCAAGATTTGTTGCGTCTTGTAAAGAGACGTGAAACAGAATTAAACATTCCTGAAAACCGCATGTTTTACCTATCTGTTATACCAAAAGTATTTGATGTCATTGCTTTAAATATTAAGGAAAGTGGATTGTGGGCTACAAAAGGATTGAACCGTCTTATTATAGAGAAGCCGTTTGATCATCATATAACGTCTGCTCACGAGTTTAACGAAAAATTAATTGAAGATTTTGATGAAACTGATATTTTTTATATCGATCATTATCTTTGAAAATGAGTGGTAACTAAGGATAAACTTAGAAAAGTATTACGAAATAAATAGTATGTAATTTAAGACATTTTTATTGACGATAATAATTTATGTGGTTAATATACTAGACATAATATTATTTAATTACTAAAAGTAATTTAATATATATTTTTTCGTAAAATATTATAAATAAGTAAGTCGTGGTAGAAACGCTTTGAATTGCCAATATTAATATTGGGGACAATTAGAAAGCGAAAGGTATAAAAAGAATTGGAATTTGATAACTCTTTGTTTTTTATAAAAACATGAGCTTCTGTACAATTCATTTTTAATATATTGACCAGGATTATACAACAAGAGGGGGACTGAAATTGGAATCAATGACCTTTGTTTTATTTGGAGCGACAGGGGACTTAGCGAAACGCAAAATTTACCCCGCACTATATAACTTATATAGAGATCAAAAGCTTCCAAAGCAAATATCCGTTATCGGGCTTGGGAGACGTGAAGTATCTCATGTAGATTTTCAAAAAAGAATAAAAGAATCAATAGAGACGTTTTCTCGTCATAGAGAAGAAGGTACTCCAGAACTCGAAGGTTTTTTAGATAATTTTCGCTATTGTCCATTAGATGTGAGTAAGCCGGAAGACTATGAGAGATTATTACAAGTCGTTCGTGAAAGGGAAGAAGAACTACATATAAAAGGGAATAGAATGTTCTATCTTTCCGTTGCTCCTGAATTTTTTGAGACAATCGCTTTAAATATTAAGGAAAGTGGACTTGATAAAACGGATGGATGGAAACGCCTAATGATTGAGAAACCGTTCGGGCACGACCTTACATCTGCTCGTGAGCTGAATGATAAGCTTAGTCGCACGTTTGAAGAAGACGAGATATACCGTATTGATCATTATTTAGGTAAGCCGATGATTCAAAACCTTGAAGCACTAGAGTTTGCAAATCCTGTTTTACAATCGATTTGGAATAAAGAACATATAGCGAATGTACAAATCACAGCGAGTGAAACAGTTGGGGTTGAAGAAAGGGCAGGATATTATGATCAGGCAGGAGCCATTCGAGATATGGTTCAAAATCATATGTTACAAATATTAATGATGACTGCTATGAATTTGCCAGAAAAGGTTAATGCATGTGAAATTCGAGAGGAAAAGCGAAAGGTAATGGAGGCGCTTCGTAAAGTGAAAAAAGAAGACGTTCAAAACCATATCATTCGCGGACAATATGGTGCAGGTGAGATAAATGGCGGGCAAGTTGTAGCATATAAAGAGGAGCCAGGAGTAAATCCTTCTTCTAATATAGACACATTTGTCGCTGCTCGCTTGTGGATCGATAATCCATTTTGGACTGGCGTTCCCTTTTATATACGAACAGGCAAACGAATGAAAGAAAAGTCTACTCGTATTGTAATCGAATTTAAAAATACGTTAAAACAGCAATATCAAGATAGTAATCCAAATGCAGCACCTAACTTGTTAATAATTGAAATTAGCCCAGGTGAGAACGTTTCATTACAGTTAAATAGTAAAAATCCATTGAAAAATGGAGAAATTGAACCAATCCGTATTAACTTTACTTGTGAGCAAGCGGATGTGGGAGTACCTGAAGCGTATGAAAGACTCATTCATGATGCTGTGAGTGGAGACGCTACATTCTTTGCACATTGGAGAGAAGTTGAATTGTCATGGGAATGGGTACAACCAATTCTTGAGGCATTCGAGGAAAACTTATTACCACTTCATGAATATGAGTCTGGTTCATATGGTCCAGAGGCATCTAATGAATTATTGCAAGAAAGTGGATTTAAATGGTGGTTAGATCAAGAAACGAAAAAATAAGTACTTTCTTTCATGAAAGCATGTAGGGGGACGATTACTATGACACAAAACATAAATCAATTAGCAGTGAATACAATTCGTACGTTATCAATTGATGCTATTAATGCGGCAAATTCAGGTCATCCAGGTCTTCCGATGGGAGCAGCGCCAATGGCTTATGCATTATGGGCGAATCATTTAAAGCATAATCCTAATCATCCAAAATGGTTTAACCGTGATCGCTTCGTTTTATCGGCGGGACATGGATCTAGCTTATTATATAGCCTACTTCATTTAGCTGGATATGACGTTTCAATTGATGACTTGAAAAACTTCAGAAAGTTAAATAGTAAAACACCAGGACATCCTGAGTTTGGTCACACTTCTGGAGTTGAAGCGACGACAGGCCCGTTAGGACAAGGGATTGCCAATGCTGTCGGAATGGCAATGGCAGAAGCGCATTTAGCGGCGAAGTTCAATAAGGATGGTCACTCTATTATTGATCACAATACGTACGCTTTAGTTGGAGACGGTGATTTAATGGAAGGTGTCGCTTATGAAGCGATGTCAATGGCAGGACATATGAAACTTGGCAAGTTAATTGTGCTGTATGATTCAAATGAAATTTCACTTGATGGTGAATTAAACATTGCTTTCTCTGAAGATATGCAGAAAAGAGTAGAATCTGCACATTGGCAATATGTAAGAGTTGAGGATGGAAACGATGTTGATGCGATTACAAAAGCGATTCAACTAGCGAAAGACAATACGGATCAACCTACTCTTATAGAAATTAGAACCATTATAGGTTACGGAAGTCCAAAAGTTGCTGGAACGAACAAAGCACATGGTAATCCGCTTGGAGTAGAAGAAGCGACAGCGACAAAACAAGTGTATGGTTGGCATTATGAGGAAGACTTCTTTGTGCCTGAAGAAGTAACAGCTCATTTTAATGAACTGAAACAAAAAGGTATTGAAAAAGAAAATGGCTGGAATGAACAGTTTAACTTATACAGAGAGTCAAACCCTACACTAGCAGATGAATTAGAAAAAGCGATTACAGGTGAAGTTTTAATCGAAGCGAAAGACATTTTATCCTTCGATACTGAAAAAACGATTTCTACTCGTGTTGCAAGTGGGGAAGCTATTAACCATTATGTGAAATCGATTCCTTCTATTTTCGGTGGAAGTGCGGATCTTTCTCATTCTACGATGACAGATATAAAAGGTGAAGCAGTGTATGCAGTAGAATCGTATGCTGGTCGAAATATATACTTCGGTGTACGTGAACATGCAATGGGCGCAGCAGCGAATGGACTGGCTCTTCATGGAGGAGTAAAACCGTTCGTGAGTACATTCTTTGTATTTAATGACTATCTTCGTCCATCTATTCGACTGGCTGCATTGCAAAAGTTACCTGTTACGTACGTATTTACACATGATTCAATTGCTGTAGGAGAAGATGGTCCAACGCATGAACCTATCGAACATTTAGCAGCTCTTCGGGCAATTCCTGGTTTAACAGTTATCCGCCCGTCAGATGCAAATGAAACAGCAAGTGCGTGGGCGTATGCTTTACAGCAAACGGATGGTCCAGTCGTTTTAGTACTTAGCCGTCAAAATTTACCGGTGTTTCATGAAACGAAAGGAAACATAGAGAATCTTTCTAAAGGGGCTTACGTATTAACGCAAACGAATGAAAATCCAGATGTAATTTTAATTGCAACAGGTTCTGAAGTATCCTTAGCTGCTAGTGCGAAAGCGAAACTAGAAGAAGACAATGTCTCTGTTCGTATCGTTGCAATGCCAAGCTGGGAGTTATTCGATCACCAATCGAAAGAATATAAGGAATCAGTTCTTCCATCTTCTGTAACGAAACGAGTATCTCTTGAGATGGGCGTATCTCTCGGTTGGGAACGTTATGTAGGACAAGAAGGAAACATATTATCGATTGAAACATTTGGAGCTTCAGGAACTGGGGCTGAAGTCATGAATCTATTTGGATTTACGACAGAAAATGTTGTTCAAATTACTAAAAATGTATTGAATTCTTAAGCTATGACTGTGAATACCTTTCCGTACATATCAGTGCTGCAAGGTATTCCAGATTGTAGTGATATGAATTTTTAATAAAAGATAATTTGAGGAGGAATTATATTATGCAAGTAGGATTAATTGGGTTAGGTAAAATGGGATTAAATTTAGGGAAAAATTTAATGGATCATAAACATGAAGTAGCAGCATTTGATTTAAATGCAAGTGCAGTGGAAGAAATGAAAGAGTACGGGGCTACAGGTACATCTAGTTTAAGTGAACTTGTTCAGTCATTACAATCACCAAGAATTCTTTGGGTAATGGTACCACACGCTGTTGTTGATTCTGTTATTGATGAGGTTACACCACTTTTATCAAAAGGAGACATTTTAATTGAAGCGGGTAATTCACATTATAAAGAGTCTATTCGCCGATATGAGCAACTAAAGAAAGATGGCATTCACTTTATGGATGCAGGAACTTCTGGCGGAATGGAAGGCGCTCGTAATGGTGCTTGTTACATGATCGGAGGAGATCAAGAAGCTTGGGATATCGTTGAACCTATCTTCCGTGATACTGCTGTAGAAAATGGATTCTTATATGCTGGAAAAGCTGGTAGTGGTCACTTCTTAAAAATGGTTCACAACGGAATTGAGTACGGTATGATGGCTGCTATTGGTGAAGGATTTGAGATTCTAGAGAAAAGTGAATTTGACTACGATTATGAAAAAGTATCAAGAGTATGGAACAACGGTTCAGTAATCCGTTCATGGTTAATGGAATTAACAGAAAATGCATTTTCTAAAGATGCAAAACTAGATGAAATTAAGGGTGTTATGCATTCTTCTGGTGAAGGAAAATGGACAGTAGAAACAGCATTAGACCTTCAAACAGCAACTCCTGTTATCGCAATGTCGTTATTAATGCGCTACCGCTCATTAGACAATGATACATTTACAGGAAAAGTAGTAGCAGCTCTGCGCAATGAATTTGGCGGACATGCAGTAGAAAAGAAATAAACATCTTAAAAATTTAACTCATTGACGTTTAAAAAATGGAGGGAATAGATCATGAAATTTTTTATTGATACTGCAAATCTTGAGGACATAAAAAAAGCATATAAACTTGGAGTTTTAGCTGGTGTTACAACGAATCCTTCTTTAGTAGCAAAAGAGGGGATTAAATTTGAAGACCGTATTGCAGAAATTTGTCAGGCAGTGCCGAAAGTTGAATCTGTTTCGGCAGAAGTAACGCCAGATGCTGTGACGGCTGAAGAAATGATTGCTCAAGCAGAAGAGTTGATTAAGATTAACGGCGGCGATGAGAAAGTTACAATAAAACTTCCAATGACGCTAGCAGGATTAGAAGCTTGTCGCTATCTTACTGAAAAAGGTGTGAAAACGAACGTTACACTTATTTTCACTGTGAACCAAGCACTTTTAGCAGCTCGAGCAGGTGCAACGTATGTTTCTCCATTTTTAGGACGTTTAGATGATATTTCTGAAGATGGCGTATTATTAGTTGCTAAAATTGCTGAATTATTCGATGTTCACCAATTAGATACACAAATTATTGCGGCTTCTGTTAGACATCCAGATCATGTAACTCGTGTAGCGATGGCAGGTGCTCACATTGCAACAATCCCTTATAAAGTAATTGAACAACTTGCTATGCACCCATTAACAGATCAAGGTATTGAGAAGTTTGCTGCGGACTGGGCGAAAGCTCCTAAATTATAATGCATAAAAGTGAAGGAGCTTTCCGAAAATTGCTTTTCATGAGAGGACAAATCCTAAGTAACTTCATCGTTTAAACGGGATCCCGAGTTTGGGTCTTACTACGTGAAAACAGCAAGAGAAGAAAGCGTCATTCACTTTTAAAAAAGGAAAATTTGCTTACGCGAAGCGTTTATCACAATAACATTACAATTATGAAAGAGAAATCCCCTTATTAGAGAGATGAGTTAAAGTATATCTCTGATAAGGGAGATTCTTTTTATATAAATTATTATGTTGTGAAGATGCTTTTTAGTGTAATCAATATGTAAATATATCTTTTGTTCAACTAAGAACTATATAGGTTCTTTTCATTTTATAGCAATTTTGAAAGGGTTTACATAAAGGGGGTATTAAGTATGAATATGTACCTTTTAATGATTACATTATTATCAATTGTAATTGTTATTTTAGGGGTATCGTGGTGGAGATGGCATGCGTTTATTAGTTTAACGATTGCAAGTTTATTTTTAGCAATTATGTCTGGAATGCCAATGGATAAAATAGTGAGTGCTTATGAAACGGGAGTCGGAAGTGTTCTTGGGCATTTAGTAGGTATTTTAGTATTAGGTACAATTTTAGGGAAAATGATGGCAGAGTCAGGTGCTGGAATGCAGGTGGCAGAGTTCTTTATTAAATCCTTCGGAATAAAAAACTTACCATGGGCGATGTTAATTGCAGGTTTTATTATTGGAATTCCGGTGTTTTTTGAAGTAGGTATTTTAATATTGTTGCCGTTAGTAATTTCCATTCATAAAACAACAAAACAAAATATTTTATTGATAGCGTTACCAGCAATTGCTGGGCTATCTGTCGTACACGGTCTTGTTCCTCCGCATCCAGGGGCAATCGTTGCAATAGGTATTTATAAAGCGAATCTTGGGAAGGTATTATTGTATTCACTCATTATTACATTTTTTGCAGCGATTATTGCAGGTCCTTTATTCGCTAAATGGATTCACAAACGTGTAATTCCTGAAAATGAGCCAGAATTGATTCGTGTAAATACAAAATCAACGGAATTACCAGGAATAGGAGTTTCGTTTTTAGTTATATTGTTACCTGTATTGTTAATGGTGTTAGCTGCAGCAGCTCCTTATGTTCCGCTTTCTACTACTTTGATGAAGATGGTCACCTTAATCGGTAGTCCTATCATTGCGCTTTTGATTGCATGTTTTGCAGCTTTCTATTTTCTTGGATTTCGTCAAGGTATCGATAAAAAGGCTATTAAGAAGGTAACAGAAGATAGCTTATTACCAATCGGTTCAATCGTTGCGATTATTGGTGCCGGCGGGGGATTTAAGCAAATTCTTATCGATAGTGGTGTAGGGAATGCTATTGCTCAAATGTCTGAGCATTTAGCACTATCTCCAATTGTATTAGCATTTATGGTAGCTGGATTAATTCGAATTGCGACAGGGTCAGCGACAGTCGCCTTAACAACAGCAGCGGGTATCGTTTCGCCAATCGTTGAAAATACGACAGGTGTGAATTTAGAATTACTCGTCATTGCAACGGGTGCAGGGGCATTAATGTTTTCTCACGTAAACGATGCTGGGTTCTGGATGGTAAAAGAATACCTAGGTTTAACAGTGAAAGAAACATTTAAAACATGGACAGTATTAGAAACATTACTTTCATTTATCGCTTTTGGAGGCGTTTTATTACTCGATATGTTTGTTTAAAATAAGGATGTTTTTATGGTGGTATACTGTAGTGATTTTTTGTTAGGAGGAAGAAATGGTGAGCTCAAAATATATGATTGGTGTAGACATTGGGACGACTAGTACAAAATCAGTTCTATTTTCTACTGATGGGTCTGTTATTGCAAGTCATGGAATTGAATATCCTTTATATTCTCCTACGCCGGAAACAGCAGAACAAGACCCAGAAGAAATTTTTCGTGCAGTAATACATACGATTAAAGAAACTGTACAGTCAAGTAGTGTACAGCCAAATGATATTCTTTGCGTCTCTTTTAGTTCGGCAATGCATAGTATCATTGCTGTAGATGAGAAGGGAAAGCCGTTAACGAGATGTATTACTTGGGCAGATAATAGAAGTGCAAGCTGGGCAGAGAAAATAAAGAATGATATGAATGGTCATGAAATTTATTTGCGGACTGGGACACCAATTCATCCGATGTCACCACTTTCGAAATTAGTTTGGTTACAGAATGAACAGGCAGAATTGTTCGCAAAAAGTTATAAATTTATTTCTATTAAAGAGTATGTTTTTTATAAGTTATATAAGGAGTATGTAATTGATTATTCTATAGCATCAGCGACAGGAATGTTCAATTTGAAATCTTTAAAATGGGATGAAGAGGCTTTACATGTAGCGGGCATTACAGATGATAAGCTTTCTAAACTTGTTCCAACGACGCACAGCTTAACAGGATTAGATGAGGAGCTTGCCAAAGAAATGAATGTACTTGTTTCTACTCCATTTGTAGTAGGAGCGAGTGATGGAGTCCTATCCAATTTAGGTGTAAATGCAATAGATCCTGGCGTTGTTGCTGTGACAATTGGTACAAGCGGTGCGATACGTGCTGTAACAAATCGTCCTGTAACAGATCCAAAAGGTAGAATTTTTTGTTACGCCTTAACTGAAGACCATTGGGTAATTGGTGGACCGGTTAATAACGGTGGTATGATTTTCAGATGGGCTCGTGATCAATTAGGTACTTCAGAGATTGAGCTTGCGAAGCGTTTAGGAAAAGATCCATATGAAGTGCTTACTGAAATAGCAGCAAAAGTGAGTCCGGGGTCCGACGGTTTATTATTTCACCCGTATTTAGCAGGAGAAAGAGCTCCTTTATGGAATGCAAATGCGCGAGGATCTTTCTTTGGACTTGGATTGCATCATAAGAAAGAACATCTTATCCGTGCTGTTTTAGAAGGAGTAATTTATAATTTATACACCGTTCTTCTCGCTTTAAAAGAACTCATTGGTGAACCGAAAAAAATTCAAGCGACAGGTGGTTTTGCAAGATCGGAACTTTGGAGACAGATGATGGCAGATATTTTCCATCAAGACGTATATGTTCCGGAAAGTTTTGAAAGCTCTTGCTTAGGAGCTGCAATCCTCGGTTTATATAGTTTAGGTGAAGTAGATACGTTGCATGTAGTTTCTGAAATGGTAGGTGCGAATTTCCACCATGAACCAAACATGGAAAGTGTGGAAAAGTATAAAGATTTAACACCGATTTATATTCGTCTGTCTCGTCAATTGGAAGAAGAATATGAAAGTATAGCAGCGTACCAAAAAAAGTGGGTTTAAAAGCTATTTAACAAGAAAATGTGGTAACGTATAAAGAGGTACTCTAATTTTTTAGGATACTCTTTCAACATAAAACATTATAAGAAGTAAGATGAATGAAAAATATAGGGAGAGAGGGTTATGAAAATGAAGGATAACAAAGAGTTTATTGGATATGTTGGAACATACACGAAAGAAAATAGTGAAGGAATATATAAGTTTACTTTAGATACGGAAGCAAAGAAAATTAGTAATGTAGCACTTGCGGCAAAGTTGGATAACCCTACATATGTAACGATTAATCGAAATAATAGATATCTCTATTCCGTTGTTAAGGAAGGCGAATCTGGCGGTGTAGCTGCTTATTCGATTGATAGTAAAACGGGAGAGCTAACAGAAGAAAACAGACAAGTAGCAGAAGGGGCTTCTCCTTGTCATGTGAGTGTTGATAGTGGAAATCATACGGTAGTTACAGCAAATTACCATAAAGGAACGATTGAATCTTTTGAAGTAAATGAAGATGGAACTATAAATCCTGCTACATCGATTATGGCACATGAAGGTTCAGGTCCGAATAAAGAAAGACAAGAAAAACCACATGCACATTATGCGGGATATACTCCTGATGAAAAATATGTAGTGGGTGTTGATTTAGGGATAGATAAAATAATTACGTATGAAATAAAAGATAGTACATTAACAGAAGTGAATCGTTTATCTGTAAATCCAGGGAGTGGTCCAAGACATATTACTTTTCATCCAAATGGAAAGTATGCGTATGTGATGACGGAGCTTAGTTCAGAAGTTATTGTGTTAACATATAATCCGGCAGAAGGATCATTTACAGAATTACAGTATATTTCTACCATTCCTGCCGCATTTGATGAAAATAATCAAGGAAGTGCGATTCATATTTCTTCTGACGGCCGCTTTGTATATGCAGGTAATCGTGGTCATAATAGTATTGCTGTTTTCAGCGTAGATGAAAATTCAGGCAAGCTTACATTTGTTGCACATACATCTACAGAAGGAAATTGGCCAAGAGACTTTGTATTAGATCCTACTGAAAAGTTTCTTGTTGCTACAAATGAAAAGTCACATAATCTTGTACTATTTTCAAGAAGTGAATCTACAGGTGAGCTAACTCTTTTACAATCTGACGTTGTTGTGCCGGAGCCTGTTTGTGTTAAGTTTTTAAATGTTTAAGTTGTGTTGAAGCTGAATGCATGCAGAGGTGTCGTTATTTGTCGGTAAGTCGATATCCTTTGTCGAAACGTCGATATATTGAAAAAATCGTTGATATAATTGAATTTGTGTTCGATATATTTGGAAAATCGTTGATATAATTTCATATGCCTAAAAAAAGCAAAGCGATATCGCTTTGCTTTTTACTGTTTCTTTTTCGGTCTACGTACTAACTCGCCGCCGCAGTTTGGACAAACGTTGTGTCTTTCTTCTGTACATGGTGCACAAAATGTACATTCATATACGCAAATGTATGCTTCAGAATCTTGTTCTAGCGATTGATCGCAAATTTGACAGTTTGTTTTCATTTGTAGTGCCATAGTAACTCTCCTTTTAGTTTGAATATTTATAATTTAATTATAATTCAATGAGCAGAGTTAGTCCTTTTCAATTGAAAGGAAATAGAATGATAAAGTTATGATTTGAAATGAAAGGCGCTCGTTTATTTTTAAATTGATTATTTCATGCAGTTAGAATATTATGAAATAGTCAAAAGACAACAGGGGGTATACATTTTGACTAATCATAACGATCATTTAAAAGCAAACTGCGAAAAATGCTTCGGTTTATGTTGTGTGGCGTTACCGTTTGCAGCATCGGTAGATTTTGCAGTGAATAAAGATGGTGGTAAACCATGTTCCAATTTACAATCAGATTTTAAATGCAGTATACATAAAAATCTTAGAGGAAAAGGTTATAAAGGCTGTACAGTATTTGAATGTTTTGGCGCTGGACAGAAAATTTCTCAAGTTACATTTAACGGGATGGATTGGCGGAAAGATGCTAAGCATGCGAGAAAAATGTATGATGCTTTTCCAGTTATGCATCAGCTCCATGAAATGCTTTGGTATTTAAATGAGGCTATTTTATTAAAGGCGACACAATCGATCCATAAAGAATTAAGTAAAGCAATTGAAGAGACGGAGCGACTTTCGAATTTAAATGCGGACGAGTTAATGAAAGTAAATATCCCATTACATCGTGCAGAAGTGAATATTTTACTTTTAGAAACGAGCGAACTAGTATGGAAAGAAATGAATACTGCGCGTAGGAAAAGAATCATACACCGCGGTGCAGACCTTATGGGAGCAAACCTGAAAAAGAAAAATTTACAAGGGGCGAATTTAAGAGGAGCATATTTAATTGCGGCAAACTTAAATGGTGCAGACTTACGAGGGGCAGATCTCATCGGAGCAGATTTGCGAGATGCAGATATTCGTGGGGCTGATTTTACAAATAGTATTTTTTTGACGCAAGTTCAAGTTAATGCGGCAAGAGGGGACAAACATACGAAATTACCGAAATTATTGTCTCGTCCATCGCATTGGAGTGTGTAAAGAGTGTATACGAACAGGCAGAGACTAAGTATCTCTGCCTATTTTTCATTTCTTTTCAAAAGTAGTAATAAAAACACTACATATAATAAGAATACCACCAATAAAAAAGTTACTATTTAATGTCTCATTTAATAAGAGCCAACCAAGCAATGACCCAACAATAGGTTGGAAGAAGAAAAATAACGAACCGATGCTTGCATCCATTAATTCTAATCCTTTATTCCAAAGGAAAAAGGCACCTGCAGTTGAGACGATTCCTAAATAAAGTACGCCTAATATTACATATAGGGTCATATGTTCAATTGGGTTTGATTGAAATTCCCATACCATAAAAGGTGTAATAAAAAAGAGTGAAAAGAATATAGCGTACGTTGTAATCACTAAAGATGAAAATCGAGCTGAAGCAATTTTTACATAAATAGATAGTAAAGCCCACGTAATAGCTGCCCCGACTAATATGATTGTACCGATAAAATAGGAGCCAATTTCAATATCCCATCCGATTACGATAATGACACCGATTGTCGCTATGATGGTAGATAGTAATCTACGAGCGGTTAGTTTTTCTTTTAAAATGATCGCTGCAAATATAATCATAAATGCAGGTGTAGCTGATGTTACTAAAGATCCTGTATGAGCGTCGGATAATTTTGTTCCGATAAATTGACAAGTGATCGAAATGAAATATCCGATAAATCCAATCCAAGCGAATAATAGCCAATCTTTTTTACGAATGGTTACTGTTTTCTTTTGCTTTTTCTCAGTAATTTTTAAAATCATAGACAAAACAACAAAAGCAATGATAAAGCGTAGCCAAACGAGTGTCAGTGGTGGGATAAAGTCGAGTACATATTTGCTAACAACATACATACCGCCCCATATACTAGCTGCTAGTGATAAACATATAGCTCCTAAAATGGTTTGTTTCATGTAAAGTACCTCCGTCTATTTTTAGGGTATGATGAGTTCCCTAAGACGAGGCATAGTGCACGTGTTATATGAATGCCCGCCTTAGTTTATAGACGGCCTACAGGTTGATCATTTTCAAATGAAGTGTTGTAGTACATGCGTGCATTCCTCCTTCATAATTTTATAATGATATTATAACTTAATTTTCAGTTTATTAGTGTGTTTCTTTAGAAAATGGAAATGGTGGTTGTGTAAGAAAGCATAGTATATAGTAGAAAAACATATTTTTTAAATAAAAGAAACCAATTACATAATTGATAAGTATATTAAGAGTAGGGTAAAAAAGTAGATTAATAGAGAAAGTGGAGGAGATTATTATAACTACAACCGTTATTTCTCATTTTTATAATGAAGAGTATTTATTACCGTGGTGGCTTGCTCATCATACGAAACTGTTTGATCATGGCATTTTAATTAATAAAGGTTCAACAGATCGTTCCGTTGAAATTTGTAAAAAGTTCGCGCCGCACTGGGAAGTACGAGATTCTGCAAATCCAGAATTTGATGCATTAGCGACAGATCATGAAGTAATGAGGGTGGAACAAGAAGTAAAGGGATGGAAAATGATTTTAAATACGACTGAGTTTCTTTGTGTGCAAGATAAGAATCAGTTTTGGAAATCACTAAATGAATTGGGAGGAAGGATGTATTGGCTGGAAGGGCTTATTATGGTTGATGATCCTAACTACAATTATCCGGACCTTAACTTTGGTATACCTTTAATGAAACAGCGATTTCACGGTTATTTACCAGAAGATTGGCCGTTGTGGAGAAGAGGTAGATTTATTCATAATCATGAACACGGAAGTTATACAGTTGGAAGACATTTATCTGCGCATGAATCTATGATTTATCCGCCTCTTGCTTGTATATTATGGTTTGGGTTTAGTCCGTGGAACGATGCAATGAGAAAGAGGAAATTACAAATTGGTCCGACCCTTTCTGAAGCTAGTAAGGATCGGGGGATGGGTACACACCATATTATTACGCCGGAAAGATTAGAAGAATGGTATAAGGAATTAGCGAGAGGAACGAAGGATTTACGTTTTAGTGATGCGTACCGTTATGTTTTTGTATAAATGATTCCCACCATAAAATTGTTTCTTCGATTCCTGTATTTAGATCGTATGTCGGTTTCCAGTTTACTTCAGTTTTTAAACGCTCTACATGAACGCCGACAAATAAAGGTTCATCTTTAGAGAAAGGGATTGCACCCAGTTTAATTAAATGCTCTTTTCCTATCTTTTTCGCAATGATAGATGCTAATTCTTTAATTTGTACAGATTGACCAGAAGCGATATTGATTGTGTCTGTAACGTCATGTTCTAATACTGTTACGAGAGCATCAGCGACGTCGCTCACATGGAGGAAATCTCTTGATTGTTTTCCATGTGTACATAGTGCTTCCTCATTTTTTAATAAAGAAGTGATAATGTTAGAAACGAGCCGATTCCCTTGTTCGTGAGGGCCATACATATGAAAAATGCGGCCCCAACACATGCTGAGACCGGTTTGCTTGGCGTACGTTTGGAGCCAGGAGTGTAGTGCATTTTTACATAATGAATACGGGGTTTTATAAGAAAGAAGCGGTGAATCTTCAAATAATACACCGTTAAACCATTCATACTCTGCGCCAGTCCCGGCAACGACGACTCGCTTTCCGCCGCATGTTGTGAAGTGTTGAATCAATGAGATACTAGACGTAAGCCAATAGTAATTATTGATAGATACATAACACGCTGGCGGCACTGCTTCCCAAGCTAAATGAATGAGATGACTAGGCTTCATGTCGTAAATGAGTTTTTTTACTTCTTCATCGCAAAGTAAGTTTACTTTATGCCAACAGCAAGAAAGGTGAGATGGTTTATTTGTATTGTAAGTGGCGTGCACTTCATAGCCCTTTTGAATAAGAGAATGTACAACATATTTACCAATCCATCCGCTACCGCCTGTTACAAGGATTTTTTTCATGGCTCAATTACCTCAACTTCTGGTATTGTTACTAAAAATTTGCCGCCCCACTCACGAATGAAAGAGCATTCTTTCATAATCTCGTCTTTTAAATTCCAAGGAAGTATAAGAATGTAATCAGGTTTTGTACGTTTTATTTCTTCTGGAGATTTTATTGGAATGCGGGTTCCTGGTAGAAGGAGATTTTGTTTATGAGGGTTTTTATCTACTGTATAAGCTAGAAATTCTTTTCCTATCCCGCAATAATTTAAAAGGGTGTTTCCTTTAGCTGGCGCACCGTAACCGATAATTTGTTTGTTTAAAGCTTTCGCTTCGATAAAAAACTGTAAAATATTTATTTTCAATTGTTCGATGCGTTTAGAAAAAAGGAGATAACAATCTAATGTATTTAGCCCGTGATCCACTTCTTTTTGGATTAATTTTGTAACACTAGAATGGATAGTTGATTCGTCACTATGATGTTTTACAAAAATACGTAAGGAACCACCGTGCGTTGCAAGTTCTTCTACATCGACAATTTGTAAATGATGGTGAGATAAAACTTTTTGCAGGCTTATAAGTGAGAAATAGGAGAAGTGCTCATGGTATATCGTATCAAACTGTTTAAAGGATATGAGATTTAATAAGTGCGGGAATTCAATTGTTATTGTTCCGTCTTGTTTTAATAACGTTTTTAAACCTGCCACAAAATCATGTAAGTTCGGAACGTGTGCTAATACGTTATTAGCAATGATTAAATCTGCTTGCGGTAATTTTTTTGCTAAGTCGTTGCTGAAAAAATTCACTTCAGTAGGAATTCCTTTTTGGATAGCGATTTCTGCTACATTTTGTGCTGGTTCAATTCCTAACGTTTCGATATGTTCTTTTTGAAAGTATTGTAATAAGTACCCGTCGTTACTCGCGATTTCAACCACCTTTGAATGTTTCTTTAAGCGGAAGCGCTTAATCGCCATTTCTACATATTGTTTAGCATGCAGTAGCCAGCTTGATGAGTAAGAGCTAAAGTATAAATAGTCATGAAAAATATTGTGCGGAGATTCAAATTCATCTAATTGTACAAGTAAACAAGAGTGACAAACAAATGTGTGCAGCGGATAAAAAGGTTCCATTTTATATGAGTTTTCTGGAGCTACAAATGAGTTAGCGAGAGGAGAAACACCTAAATCTAAAAAAGTATTGCTGAGTAATGAGTGGCAAAAACGGCATTTTTTCTGTTCCATTTTATAGCCCCCTTATAAATTTTTGAATGCATCAATTTGTTGCCGCGTGAAAGATTCTATATTTTCACCAGATGCATATTTTTTGTACCAATCAACAGTCCAAGTGATAGCCTTATCTGTTGATAACTTAGGAGTCCAGCCGAGTTTAGTTACTGCTTTTGTACTATCGAGTGTTAAAACAGGCGCTTCATAAGGAGTGTTTGTAGAGGGGGAAGTGATTGTTAGTTGTTTATTCCATAATTTTATTACAGATTGAATGACATCATGAACGGTTCTGTTAGGTTCGTTCAACGGGCCGAAATTCCATGCTTCTGCATATGCAGCGTCTGTCCAAAGTTTTTCAGCTAAAAGGATATAGCCGTGTAAAGGATCTAATACGTGTTGCCACGGGCGAATAGCCTTTTTGTTTCTAATCGTTAATGTACCATCTTGTAAATATGCACGAATGACATCTGGGAATAATCGGTCTTCTGCCCAATCCCCACCGCCGATGACGTTACCTGCTCTTACTGAGGCGAGTTTCTGTGTATTCGTGCGGAAGAATGATTTTTGATAGGATGTTGCTACTAGTTCAGCGCAAGCTTTACTAGCACTATAAGGATCGAAACCGCCTAGCCGGTCAATTTCCACGAATGCTCGGTTACCGCTCCCGTCATTTTCATAACATTTATCACTTGTAACATTAATGATGCCACGTATACTTTCTATATGTTTTGCAGCTTCCAATACGTGAACAGTGCCTAAAACATTCGTTTTAAATGTTTCGATAGGATCTTTGTATGAAGTGGTGACGATTGGCTGGGCAGCTAAATGAAATAGTATGTCAGGGTTATGATGTTTTAGGGCGTGTAATAAAGAATCGTAATCTGTAATGTCACCTTTAATTGTTATGCACTCTTTTGCTACGTTACATTGTTCAAAAAGATTAGGAATCGATGGGGGATGAGAAGAAAAGCCAACTACTTCTGCACCTAAAGAAGTTAAGAAAAGGGTGAGCCAAGAGCCTTTAAATCCAGTATGTCCCGTGATAAATACTTTTTTCTTATTCCAAAAAGATGAAGAAGCCATATTACCAAACCTTCCACGGAGCGTTATTACTTTCCCATAGCTCAACTAATTTATTTTTATCGCGCAATGTATCCATCGGATGCCAAAAACCAGTATGTTGATATGCTGATAGTTCGTTTTTGTTTACTAACTGAACTAAAGTGTCTGTTTCAAAAACAGACTTATCTCCACTAATGTAATTGAAAACTTCAGGGTTTAAAACGAAAAATCCACCGTTAACCCATCCGCCATCCCCGAGTGGCTTCTCTTGAAAAGATGTTACAGACTGTTTATTTAATATGAGAGAACCGAATCTACCAGGAGGTTGTACGGCGGTAACAGTTGCCATTTTTCCATGTTTTTTATGAAATGCAATAAGTTCTTTTATATTTACGTTGCTTAATCCATCGCCATAAGTGAGGCAGAAAGGTTCGTCGCCAACAAAATTTTGAATCTTTTTCACTCGTCCTCCCGTTTCGGTATTTACACCAGTATCGATTAGTGTAACTTTCCACGGTTCTACACGTTGAGAATGGCTAGTAATTGTATTATCGCTTAAATGTATCGTGAAATCTGACATGTGTAAGTTGTAATTTAGAAAGAACTCTTTAATTGCATATCCTTTATACCCTAAGCAAATAATAAACTCTGTAATGCCGTAATGGCTATACAAACTCATAATGTGCCATAGAATAGGTTTTGTTCCAATTTCAATCATAGGTTTCGGTTTTAAATGTGTTTCTTCCCCAATCCTTGTCCCGTATCCACCAGCAAGAATAACAGCTTTCATTTTTTCCTCCTAAAATAAAAATTTATAATATATACAGTATTCATATTGTATGCAAATGGTTTTGTTTTTGACTAAGTGCGTAAAAATGTGTGGAAAATGATAGTGTGAGAAATATTAAGGTTTAAATTTAGGGAATAATTGTTGATATTCAGGGTGGTTACGAAGATCTTGGGTTATGCTACTAAGCTCTAAAAATCGAGTTTCGAGTTGCTCAGGGGACTGACCGTAATGTGTTTGAAGTCCCATTCGAACGCCCTTTTTTGAAAGGGTGGGTGTAATTTGTAATTTTCTTGCCTTTGTATGTTCGTTCCAAGGACTAAAGTAAAATTTAACAATGAATGAAGGGGAGTTATAAACGACATGTTGATGCCGAGTAAAATGTCTACCAGGTAAATATGCGCCATCAAGATGGTTGTGTATAAATCTCCAGGCACAGCCGATTTCTGGGTTATAAGGAAAAAGCCCATGATATCGTTGTTCTACTAAAGGAATGGAATATCTTAGTTTTGAATAATTGTAATCATGCTTATCAATCATGACAATCATTCTAATCGCATACATATTTTGACCTAACGTATGAAGTGATGAGAAAAATTCTTCTACATTGTTACAGCAAAGAAATTCTGTAGTATTTAATACCATCTTCCAACCTGAAACTTCTCTTTCAATTTCCATTACCTCAATATCAGTATTAGTGGGATCGAATTCAAGGAATCTTGAATCTCGTACTTCCCAGTGGGGAGCAAATAATTTACAAATTTCAACGGAACGATCTGTAGAACCTCTATTAATTAATATACCGTGATCAAATATTTTTGTATGATGCATAAGCCACCATGGTAATAAATACTCCTCGTTATAAAAGTGAGAGATAATAGTTTTAGTAATTTCAATCTCCTCCAATAGCATGAATAATAATTTTAATTAAATATTATTATCATATGTTTTGTATTAAAAAAGGTTGAAAGGAATATGCGATTCTATGATGATATTTTCATAGTAATGTAGTATGGGAAATATAATTCGATTATAAGAATTAAGTAATATATTGTTAATTTACAAAATAATAAAATGGTAAGTGGAATTGTATATAAATTATGAATAATAAACCATCACGTTTGACTGTACAGTTTATGTATTGTATGATGGTAGTAATATAAACAAGGGGGGAAGATCGTTGGGAAGGTGTATCGAATCGGACAGTTGGCTCTCATGGCTCACGTGTCGAAACGAACGATTGATTATTATACGAATCTAGGTATCTTAAAAGCGGAGCGATCTCAATCTAATTATCGCTATTACGACGAAACAGCATTTGAAACATTACAATTTATTGAGAAGTGCAAAGAAATGCATATGCCGCTTTGTGAGATTAAAGAGAAAATCGAGGAGAAGAAGAAGCTGCTCGGTATCAATGAACACGTTTCGAAACAAGTGAATGAAGTGACAGACCATATTCATCGATTAGAAGCAGAGTTAACAGAGTTAAAGCCGCTTTTAGATGGATTGACTGATTCACAACGTGAAAAAATATCGAAATCTTTATCTGGTCAAACGACAGCTTTAATACAGACACTTGCTCTATTATTATAGAACAAGTGAAATCCGACCTCTTTAATTTTTGTATCGGGCTATGTTTTCTAAGAAAGAAATAAGAAAACATTATAGTATACAGGAGGTGGACACCTTAGTTTTTTAACTAAGGGGATTCATTGGAAATATTTAATTTAGTCATGGTTGCGATTTTAATCGCATTTACTGGATTTTTCGTAGCAGCTGAGTTTGCGATTGTAAAAGTACGTTCAAGTCGTATTGATCAGCTTGTTGCAGAAGGAAAACGCGGTGCTTTAGCAGCGAAAAAGGTAACAACAAATTTAGATGAATATTTATCTGCTTGTCAATTAGGTATTACAGTTACAGCTATGGGATTAGGTTGGTTAGGTGAACCGACAATTGAAAAGTTATTACACCCGTTATTTGAGAAATGGAACTTAAACCCTTCTATTTCATCAGTATTAACATTTGGTCTTGCTTTTATGATTATGACGTATTTACACGTTGTAGTAGGAGAATTAGCTCCGAAAACGATGGCAATTCAAAAGGCTGAAAGGGTAACGTTATTATTGGCGGGTCCATTAATGATGTTCTATAAAGTAATGTATCCATTTATTTGGGTATTGAACGGTTCAGCGCGTGTTGTAACTGGCTTATTCGGTTTAAAACCAGCTTCAGAACATGAAGTAGCTCATACAGAGGAAGAATTACGCCTTATCCTTTCAGATAGCTATGAAAGTGGCGAAATTAATCAGGCTGAATACAAGTATGTAAATAACATTTTTGAATTTGATAATCGTATTGCAAAAGAGATTATGGTACCGCGAACAGAAATCGTTGGTTTCTACCTGGAAGATTCAGTAGAAGAACACATGAAAGTAATCCAAAATGAGCGATACACACGTTATCCGATTTTTGGAGAAGATAAAGATGATATTATCGGTATGGTCAACGTAAAAGATTTCTTTATTCGATATATGACCGAGGATCAAAAAGATTTATCATCCATTCGCTCGTATATGCGTCCGATTATTGAAGTGATGGAAACGACTCCAATTCACGATTTATTACTTCAAATGCAGAAGAAGCGAATTCCGATGGCTGTTTTATATGATGAGTACGGAGGAACAGCTGGAATTGTAACGCTTGAAGATATCTTGGAGGAAATCGTCGGCGAAATTCGTGATGAATATGATGAAGATGAAGCACCACCAATTCAACATGTGAACGAGCAACATATCATTGTTGATGGAAAAGTGCTTATCTCAGAAGTGAAAGATTTATTTGGATTACACATTGAAGAAGATGATGTGGATACAATCGGTGGATGGATTATGATGCAAAATCATGAAATCGAAGAAGGGCAACACGTTGAGGCGGAAGGTTATGAATTTAAAGTGTTAGAAAAAGACGCTTACCAAATTAAACGTGTTGAAATTCGTAAGATGGAAGAGGAACAAGAAGAAGAAAAAGCAGCAACTGTGTAAGTTGCTGCTTTTCTTCTAAAGTATAAAAAATGAGAGATTAGGAGCGGATATTTTGATTCAAGTAGCCTTACGTGTATATCGATTACAATTGTATGTGATCTTTAGTGGTTTACTACTTATGTGGACGATTACTCCGTTTGGAAAACAAGTAACAGGGTTTGGGATCGGATTAGCTGTAAGTGCATATTGCCTTTGGTTATTAGCTCGTAGAGTGGAGAAACTTGGGGAAAGTATTGTAATGAAGGAAAAGGCTCCAGGGTTAGGAGTTTTAAACCGATTTGCAGCGGCCATTTTAGGAGCTATTATCATGTATGAAATTGAGCATGAAATGGAAATGTGGGCATTTGGTACAGGCATTTTAGGTGGTCACTTTTTAATGATTGCGAATTTAGCTTATGCAAATATGCAGGTAGTGAAAGAAGAAGAGAAGAAAAGGGAACATGCTTCGAAAAACATAGAGCTATGATGAGAGGGACCTAATGGGGTTCCTTTTTTAGTTTAGCGATATGATACAAGTAATTAAATTAACGACAAATATAATACGCTTCTTTTTTGTGTTTTTCAATAGTATGAAAAATAATAAAAAAAAATTTAAAAACCCATCGATTTCTAAAGGTTATGTATGTTATCATGACAAAAGACTTTTTGAAAGAGGTGGATACCAATGTTACAAGCGCTACTTATTTTTGTGCTTCAAATTATTTACGTTCCCATTTTAACAATCCGTACGATTTTGCTTGTAAAGAATCAAACAAGATCCGCTGCTGCTGTTGGATTGTTAGAAGGAGCTATTTACATTGTCAGTTTAGGTATTGTGTTTCAAGATTTATCAAATTGGATGAACATCGTTGCCTATGTCATTGGCTTTAGTGCGGGACTGTTATTAGGCGGTTATATAGAGAATAAATTAGCAATTGGTTATATTACGTATCAAGTTAGTTTACTAGACCGTTGTAATGAATTAGTAGATGAGTTACGTCACTCTGGATTTGGCGTTACAGTATTTGAAGGTGAAGGTATTAATTCGATACGTTATCGCTTAGATATCGTTGCAAAACGTTCTAGAGAAAAAGAACTATTAGAAATCATTAATGAAATTGCACCGAAAGCGTTTATGTCTTCTTATGAAATTCGTTCATTTAAAGGCGGATATTTAACGAAGGCGATGAAGAAAAGAGCGTTAATGAAGAAGAAAGATCATCATGTATCGTAAAGAAAAGGGAGTAGTGCCGTTTTAAAAGTTCCCATATGTAAAAGAGAGGAATCTACATTAAAATAGATTCCTCTCTTTTTTATTGTTAATTGAAAAACTAAATCGTATAATTATTTTTTTTACTCATCCTCAAATTAATGATTAGCCATATAACTTGAAAAAATACAGGTATGATAAACGCGATTAATATAACGATAAGTGATATGGATTTAATTTCGGGTGTTTGAATGACACCAGCACCATCAACATCTCGTAGCCAAATAATAGCTGCCCATATTCCAAAAACGATAATCCAAAATAGGTTACCAATCCACCAAGAAATCCATCGTTTTTTCATGTTAGCACCCCTTACATGTATCTACTGTTAAAAGTATATTTTCGTTCGTTACATTTATAATGAAACAACTTTAAAATTAGTTTTTAACTGTATATCTAACTTGTTTGAAGGTTACTGTTTCTCCATCATCATTATCATCTTTCGTTTGCAAAAGTTGAACTTTTGGTTTGTAGTCTGTCCGATGAGCGTGTTCGATATCTTTAATGTTAAGCTTGTAGGATTCACCATTCTTTAGCTTTTGTTCCAATACTTTTTTATTGGCAACATAAATAAAAGTCACTTTATTTTCATCAATGCCTTCGGTCTTAATTTCTAACTCATTATCTTTTGTTGTAATTGTTGGTGTTAATAATTCCATACTGCCGTTTCCAGTTTCTAAAGAATGTTCTGCTATAGTTGAACATCCTGATAATATAATTCCGGTGAATAGAAGAACAGCTAATTTCTGTTTCATAACATCCCTCAATTCCATATGATTTTTGATGTTGGTATTGCTAGATTACTAGTGTGGAACGAAAATATTTAGTTAGTACTGGTTTTATTGTACCATAATATGTAAATTAAAACAGGCTGTATATCCAATTTACCGGAGACTGAAAAATTTACTGATTGTTGTAAATTCGTGTATTTTTAATCGAAATATAGACAAGAGAAAGAAATTTTTTATAGAAATTATAATTTTTACATTTTACAATAATGATAGGAAATAGATGAATTCATTCACTTCGGAGGTAGTTATTTGAACATTAATGAGAAAGCAATTGAAATGTTTGAACAAAATAAATATGAGGAAGCGATGGAACTGTTTCACCGAGCAGTCCATGAATCTAGAGACGTACAATCTCTCAATAATCTTGCTTGGATGTACTTTTACGAGGAAGAGAATGATGAGAAAGCTCTTGAATTAATAGGAGAAGTTGTTAAGTTGAATCCTTCTTCATACTTTCCTTATAACATCTTAGGGGACATTTACATGAAACAAAAAAAGTGGGAAGAAGCGAAAGAAGCATTCCAAAAATCTATTTTGATTCAACCATCCGATGAAGCATATCATAATGTAGCTGTAGCTCATTATAATCTTGGAGAGCTGGAAGAAGCTTCGGAATTTTTCTTACGAGTTGCAGGGGATTCGGATTATATCATGTATAGCTATGTAAAATGTTTAATTGATTTAGGGCGGACGACAGAAGCGAAAGAGAAGTTGGATGTTTTTAACAGGAAATCTGATAATTTTTTAGGAGAAATGATGGTAGCAGATTTATATGTTGAGTTGAATTGTTATAAAGAAGCAATTGAATGGTTCGAAAAGGGATACAAAGAATGTTGGAAAAGCCCCAATTGGATTGGTAGATTTGTTTATGCTCTATATAAAGTGAATAATTCCTCGCGTATACATGAAGTTATACGGGAATCTATCGAAGCAAAAACAGCAGAAATAGAAGATGTAGAGAATGAAGAAGTAGAAGAAAATTGGACAGAGAACGATAAGAAAGAGTTAATTGAGGAATATACAAAAGAGAATAATTACTATAAAACAATGATAGGACGTATTAAATCTGGATATGTTCCAGACTTAGAATTTGAAACGGATTATATAGGGGGGTGCTATTTATTTGGTTGTAAAGGACATAATCATCTTGAATATGAACAATAAAAAGATTCGACTGTCAAATATGATGGTCGAATCTTTTTCGTTATAGGTTGCTTGTATTACATAGGTATATATCTATCTTCTTTAGAGGCCACTTTTTTTATATTCAAAATATGTAGTGAAATAAAACCAGTAAGCCCTATTCCGCCAAAAATAAGCCATGGTGTATACATTTCGTTTAAATTTGATGTAAACCATGTACCGATATAGTTACCGATGATAAAACCAAATGCGAGTGATAGTTGATAAAATCCGAAGTAAGTAGCTGTATATGATTCATTACTGTAATTTGCAGTGGCGATATCAACGTTAGGTAATACGAGTGTTTCACCGATTGTAAAGAAAATTACACAAATAAATAGCCAATATGGGTGTTGAAATAAAGGAATGAGTAAAAAGGAAATACTCATTAATAAAACACCGTATTTAATAAAGGAAAGGGTGTTGTATTTAAGAAAGGGTTTTCGAAATAGCACCATAAATATGACGCCTGTTATTGCATTTATCGTAATGACTAATGTAGCAAGTTGATTGCTATTACTAATGTTTTTCATATGAAGTGGAAGTGCGACAGTAAGCTGAGTAAACATAATATAGAAGAAAATCATGATAAATGAAAACAGAAGGAAAGACTTGTTTTGTAAGATGGCCTGTATTCCTAATGTAATAGACGTATTTTCAGTAGTGACTTGGAAGTGGTTTTTAAGTAAGTAAAAGATTAAAGCAAATATCAGCATAAGAGATCCTGTTAGAGAGAAAGCATAGATTGGATCGAGTAAGAGCAAGAACCCTCCTGCAATTGGTCCGATTATTGCACCACAATTAAAGCTAAGGTTTAAATATGTAAATAAATTTTTTCTTGTATGAGCTGGTTGTGATCCAAATATAGCGCGAGCAGCAGGTTCATAAAATGCAGTTCCGAAGCCAATAAGTGCAGAAGAAATAGAAATCGTATAGAATTCAGAACATATTCCTAAAGTGATAAATCCGATTCCTCTCAAAAATAATCCAGCTATCATCATAATGATATATCCTATTTTGTCAGCAATTAATCCTGAGAATAAAGGGATAACTCGTGATGTAATTATTATAACCGTCAACACTGTTCCTACTTGGACAGCAGAAAAATGAAGAAAGGTTAATAGATAAATAGCTAAAAATGCGTATACTGCAAAATACCCAAAAGACATAAAAAATGAAGAAATAAGCATGAAACGTATCGGTGTTGAGAAACTTTTCATAGAAATCCTCCTAATTATGTAACCAGTAAAATTATTTGATGGTTAACTATTTTATATTATAATTATACATAAAGTCAGAAAAAAGTAAATTTTAAGAAGAAGGTGGATCAAATTGAATCAAAACGCTCCAAATGAACTAGAATATATTCGGGAATTTTTAAATACATGGAGAATACCAAACGATACGAGAGAGCCAATTGATTTGCTGCAAACAGAAGAGGATATAAAGAAATTTATGAAAGAATATTTTCATGAAGAGCTTCTATTTCATACGATAGAAGAATTAAAAAGTTTTCGAGAAGATATTCGGGCGGCAATTGAAGGTGAGGGATCATTGCAAAAATGGTTAGAGAAATACCCATTTCATGTACATATAAAGGAAGATATGAAAGGTATTACATATGAACCAGTATACGAAGAGAATGTGTATACAAAAATATTAAGCATTGTGTTTATCTCGATTCAAGAAAATTTGTGGGGAAGGTTAAAAGCATGTCCAGATTGCCGTTGGGTATTTTACGATCATTCGCGAAATGGAAGCAAAAGATGGTGCGGTATGTATGCTGGTGAAGAAGGAGGCAGAGCATGCGGTACAATTGCAAAAGTGAAAAATTACCGCGCGAAGAGAAAAGGAAGAACGGGTTATAATGTGTAATTACTATTAGGGGAAGAAAAATGGATGGGGGAATGTAGCATATGAAAGGTACACAAATGATAGCATTAAATAAAAAGTGTTGGGATACAGTTGCACCTTATTTTTTTCAAGTGGATTGTTTACCGAAATATGGCCCATATACAGCGTCTGAAGATGAAATTCATTTGTTTGATTCAATTAAAGGTAAAAAGGTTCTTGATATTGGATGTGGAAGTGGGCATTCGCTGAAATATATGGCGGAACATGGCGCAGAAGAATTGTGGGGACTTGATCTTTCGAGCACACAAATTGAAACGGCACATAAAACGTTACAGTCGTGGAATCCGAAGTTAATATGTGGAGCAATGGAAGAGGAAGTGGATATTCCGAAAGGGTATTTTGATATTGTATATTCCATTTATGCATTAGGTTGGACTTCAGATTTAAGAAAAACGTTGGAACTAATATATTCATATGTAAAGCCAGGAGGAAGCTTTGTTTTTAGCTGGGAGCATCCCGTATATTCAAACTTAATGTATGGAACAGAGGAGATTGCTTTCAGCTCGTCTTATCATGAAGAAACTCCTATTACGTTTGAAACATTTAAAGGGGAAGATGTACAAGCGACATTATATAAACGAAAAATGAGTACATACATAAATGAGTTAAATAGAGTTGGTTTTACAATTGAGAGGATTGAAGAGCCTGAACCATCGAGCTTGTTTGATGAAGAACTAGCTGAGCCGTCTACGAAATATTATTCTTTACATAAAGCTAGGATGGTGCCGACTACTTTTATTGTGAAAGCGAGAAAGTAATGTGTTTTATAAAAAGAAGCCTATTATTTCAAATGAATGAAATGATAGGCTTCTTTATTTTTTTTTAAATGAGGTCAGATGTGTACTTTTCTTATAAAAATGCATTTCATATAAAAGGTGTAATTATTTTGGTGGAAGGGGGATTGTTGTGCGTCATCATAGAAAGTGCAAAAAATTTGGAGTGGCACTGCCTCTTCCACTTATAGGAGCAACTGGTCCAACAGGTAATAGTGGTCCAATCGGTCCAACTGGAGGGCATGAAGGTCCTGTTGGTCCTACAGGGGTGACTGGACCGACGGGAGCAACTGGGTCCCAAGGTCCTCAAGGTATCAGGGGAATACAAGGTCCACGGGGGACAACAGGAGCACAAGGAATACAAGGAGCTATTGGTAATACAGGAGAGCAAGGTGTAACAGGTCCAACTGGCCTCCAAGGTCCTCAAGGATTAATTGGAAACCAAGGTCCAACGGGTGATAGTGGAGTACAAGGATTAGAAGGAATACAAGGAATTGCAGGCCCAACTGGTAGTCAAGGAATACAAGGTCCCCAAGGAATACAAGGAGAGATAGGTGAGCGAGGACAAACGGGAGCACAAGGAATGCAAGGTGTGATAGGTGAAGCTGGTATTACAGGTGTAACAGGTCCTCAAGGTTCCCAAGGAGCGCAAGGAATACAAGGGGAGGATGGAACTACAGGTATACAAGGAGAAGAAGGTCTACAAGGAATACAAGGAATTACTGGAGAGCAAGGACACCAAGGTGATCAAGGTATACAAGGTGTAGTAGGCCCAACTGGTTCTACTGGTCCACAAGGCCCTCAAGGTATAAGCGGAATAAAGGGAATAACAGGTGTAATAGGGGCTCAAGGTCCATCAGGTATTCAAGGAATACAGGGGATAAACGGATCCACAGGTTTTCAAGGAGTAAAAGGAATACGAGGGATAACAGGAGCAACCGGACCTACTGGTACACAAGGTCCAGTAGGTCCGCCTGGTGGACCAACAGGAACAACCGGTCCAATTGGTCCGTCTAGTGGAGTGACTGGTCCATCTGGTCCACCCGGTCCACCTGGGGGACCAACAGGTCCAACGGGTGAAACTGGTGCGCGGGGTGTAACAGGGGGAACTGGTGCGATAGGAGCACAAGGATTACAAGGAATAACTGGTCCAACTGGTCCTCAAGGTGTAAGAGGGGCACAAGGAGCTCAAGGTGTAGTGGGAGCAGTTGGAGTACAAGGCGCACAAGGTTCTCAAGGTAACCAAGGAATAACAGGGGCAACTGGTGTAGAAGGTCCACAAGGAATACAAGGTCCGCGGGGAGAAAGCGGTCCAACGGGTGCAGAAGGCCCTAAAGGAGTGCAAGGTATACAAGGAGTAACTGGTCCAACAGGAGCACAAGGAATGCAAGGGTTACAAGGTATACAAGGTCCAACAGGAGTGGCAGGAGCTGCAGGAGCTCAAGGTGCACAAGGCATACAAGGCGCAACTGGGCCAGCTGGAGCACAAGGCATACAAGGTGCACAAGGAATCCGAGGAGAAACAGGGGCAGCTGGAGTACAAGGAATTCAAGGAGTTCAAGGGATACAAGGAATAACGGGATTGACCGGTCCTCAAGGTGCACAAGGTCCTCAAGGAGTGCAAGGAATAATAGGGCCGACTGGAGCTATTGGTTTGCAAGGACCTCAAGGAATACAAGGTATAGTAGGCACAACAGGAGCGCAAGGCTCTCAAGGAATGCAAGGCATACAAGGAATAACAGGTCCGACAGGTGCGCAAGGAATTAGAGGTCCCCAAGGGAATCTAGGAGAAAACGGGATAACCGGTCCTCAAGGGGTGCAAGGTGCACAAGGTATTGAGGGACCCGAGGGACCACAAGGAAATATTGGGGCTACAGGCGTAACTGGAGAAACAGGAGCGACAGGAGAAGTAGGGACGACAGGAGCACAAGGAATACAAGGCGTTCAAGGGATTATGGGGATACAAGGAAGTACAGGAATGACCGGACCAACTGGAGCAACGGGAGTAACCGGGATACAAGGTTCTCAAGGTATACAAGGCCCACAAGGACCAACTGGAGCAACGGGAACGACAGGGGTTAGCGGTAGTGTAGGACCGGCCGGAGCGCAAGGGAGTCAAGGACCTATTGGAGCTGTGGGACTTACCGGAGCCACTGGTAGTATAGGGCCTATAGGTTTCTTAGGAACAGCAGGTGCAACAGGGGCGACTGGCTTACCTAGCGGGGGCGGTTATTTCTTTTCTACTTCAACGAGTACAATTGCAGCGAATGCGTTAATACCAATTAATTCCGGATCTACAGTTTTTGGTTTTGGTGTAAGTTTAACAAATGCAACAACTGTAATGTTAAGTACGCCGGGAATCTATTTAGTAAGCTATTATTTTCAAGGTGATCCAAATGGGGGGAATGAAACGATTTCCGTGAGGCTTACTTTAAATGGAACACAAGTCGCAGGGAGTTTTATTCTTTATGTTACAGGAGGTACTTTTATATTAGAACCAGCGATTTCTAATACGATGGTCATTAATGTTACTTCTTCAAATGCTACTTTATCTTTACAAAATGGCCCATTATCTATTGGGCATGTAACGACATTATCTGGTGTGATAACAGCTAGTTTAAATGTATTAAAAATAGTTTGATACGTTAGTTATAACGGGGGAGATGCTTGTGAAGGATCAAGATAAGTGTAGTAAGTTTCAAGCACCTATTCCTTTTCCAGCGTCAGGTATTACGGGACCAACAGGTCCAACGGGTCCGACAGGTTCTTTAGGTGGACCAACTGGACCACAAGGAATACAAGGCGTACAAGGGCCAATTGGTCCAACGGGTCCGACAGGAATACAAGGAGTGCAAGGGGTGCAGGGAGAAAATGGTCCAACCGGCCCAACTGGTTTAACTGGACCACAAGGTTCTCAAGGTAATCAAGGACCTATGGGAGAACGAGGCCCACAGGGAATACAAGGTGTTCAAGGAATACAAGGAGAAATCGGTCCAACGGGTCCAACAGGTATTCAAGGAATACAAGGAATTCCTGGCTCAATCGGTCCAACCGGTCCAACAGGAATACAGGGCGTACAAGGAGTGCAAGGAGAAATCGGTCCAACCGGCCCAACAGGAATACAAGGTATACAAGGAGTGCAAGGAGAAAATGGTCCAACGGGTCCAACTGGAAATACTGGTATACAAGGGGTGCAAGGTAATTTAGGAAGTAGTGGTTTACAAGGTGTAACAGGAATACAAGGTATTCAGGGACCAATTGGCCCGACTGGTCCAACAGGATCTCAAGGGATTCAAGGAGAACAAGGGCCAATGGGACCAACAGGGGCAACTGGCGTCCAAGGTTTACAAGGTCCACAAGGTGAGATGGGGCTAACCGGTCCAACAGGATCTCAAGGAATTCAAGGAGTACAAGGTGTAATAGGACCAACTGGCCCAACAGGCTTGCAAGGAGATCCAGGTCCAACAGGCTCGACCGGTCTAACAGGAGTAACTGGTCCAACAGGATCTGCAACAGGTCCAACGGGAGCAACCGGCCCAACCGGCCCGCCAGGAGGTCCGACCGGTCCAACAGGTCCAGCAGGATCACCAGGAGGTCCAACAGGCCTGACGGGAGCAACTGGTGCAACCGGGGCGACCGGAGCAACGGGAGCGACTGGAATTCAAGGAGTGCAAGGAGTACAGGGACCAACTGGAGCAACAGGTTTAACTGGGTTGCAAGGAGTGCAGGGACCAATGGGGGCAACTGGTCCAACGGGTGATCAAGGTATTCAAGGACCTCAAGGTGTAATGGGAGTAACAGGTCCAACCGGTCTACAAGGTTTACAAGGGATACAGGGACCGGTAGGAGCAACCGGCCCAACCGGCCCGCAAGGTGTGCAAGGGGCACAGGGGCCAATCGGGCAGGCAGGCCCACAAGGAATTCAAGGCATACAAGGTGAGCAAGGCGTAAGGGGAGCAACGGGTCCAACTGGTTTACAGGGGTTACAAGGGATTCAAGGCATACAGGGACCAACTGGACCCCAAGGAATCCAAGGAGTACAAGGGCTAAGCGGCATAACAGGCCCAACCGGTCCACAAGGAATTCAAGGAATGCAGGGCCCTCAAGGAAATATCGGTCCAACCGGCCCACAAGGAATCCAAGGTGTGCAAGGACCACAAGGCCCGACCGGTCCGACTGGAGCAACCGGCCCGCAAGGAATTCAGGGAATACAAGGGATACAAGGTCCAACAGGTCCGCAGGGAATTCAAGGTCTGCAAGGAATTCAAGGTCCGATTGGTCCAACCGGCCCAACTGGACCTCAAGGAATCCAAGGAATAACCGGATCAACAGGGGCAACCGGTCTAACAGGTCCAACCGGCCCTACGGGAGTAACAGGTCCACAAGGAATCCAAGGAGTTCAAGGTCCACAAGGGGTAACGGGGCAGGCGGGAGCGACCGGCCCTACGGGAGTAACAGGTCCACAAGGAATCCAAGGAATCCAAGGCCCACAAGGTGTGACGGGGCAGGCGGGAGCAACCGGCCCTACGGGAGTAACAGGTCCACAAGGAATCCAAGGAATCCAAGGCCCACAAGGTGTGACGGGGCAGGCGGGAGCAACCGGAGCGACTGGAGTGACAGGAGCAACAGGACCGACAGGAATCCAAGGGATACAAGGAATCACCGGAGCAACAGGGAGAACGGGAGTAACAGGCCCAACCGGGGCAACGGGTCCAACCGGCTTAACTGGAGCAACAGGATCATCTGCTATATCAACAGGTGGAGGCTATTTCTTTTCTACCTCAACGAGTGCAATTGCCGCAAATGCCAATATTTCAATTAATAGTGGATCTACAGTGTATGGAACAGGAGTATCTTTAACTAGCCCTACAACGGTTACTGTATCCACGCCAGGAATATATTTAGTAAGTTATTATTTTCAAGGGGATGCAACTGGTGGGAATGAAACGGTGTCTGTGAGATTACTATTAAACGGAACACAAGTAGCAGGGAGTTTTATACAAAACGTAACGACCTCAACTGTAGTAATTGAACCAGCCATTTCAAATACGCTTCTTGTGAATGTAACGAGTGCCAATTCAACATTAATATTACAAAATGGTCCGTTAGGGGTAGGGCATGTAACGACCATAGCAGGTGCAATTACAGCAAGTTTAAATGTAGTGAGAATTTTATAAAAAACATCAAAAACACAAGGAATGTCTTTTAGACACACCTTGTGTTTTTGATGTTAAATGAACCAGTTCTTTATCTTTTTGGTTGAAAAATATGTTGAAAGAAGTATTTGTGATGTAAGTTATCTACAATTTTATTTGCTTGGTATGTGCGATGTTGTTCGAGTCGAAGTCTTTGCTCCATCATTTTGATTGCGTGATCAGATAAACGTAACATAGCGCATGTCTCCTTTTCTATAAATATAGGTGTCTATTTGGTATCGATCCCATATTTATAATTAAGGAGGCAAAATGTGTAACATAGGCAAAAAGCACCTTCCTCTCCCATTACGCTTACGAGGTTAGCTGTCGGACTCGGGAAGTGAGAGTTTCCCTACTTAAATAAGATTCGCCCCAAGTAGCATAGCTACAAAAGTGGTTCCCCCGCTCCAAAATTTGGACTCAGCAAAAGGTTTTATAGAGTAAAAGATAACATAAATAATCAGGTTAGTCAAACTATTTATTGTTTTCTGTCTTTTTTAATGAGGTTAAAATCACACCATCAGGCAATACGATATTTTGTATTTCGATAAAGCCATGTTTTTTATATAAAGACAAAGCAGGTGTATTTTCTTTCCCTGTTTGTACAATATATGTTTTCGAAGAGGAGAACATGTCAAATATATATAGTAATAGCTTCGTCGCAATTCCTTTATGGAAATGATCAGGGGATACTACTAAACGATGAATATCCACTTCTTCTTCATCTATTTTAAAAGAAATAAAACCAGCAAGTGTATCTTCATAAAAATAGCCGTAGAAAATTTCATCACATGATTGAATATCGGCTACAGTATCATAAAGGCGAGGGATAGCTGTACTATTTATATATTTTGCTTCGATTTCATAAGCAGGTATTTGAATATTTAAAATAGAAGTAGCCGTGTTGTGAGAAGTTGGTATTAATTTTTGAATCATAGCGTAAAAACCTCCTTGTAGACTTTATTTTCGTAGATTTGACAACATTTTTCTTTTTTGGATATAATAATTATAATAGTTACATAATCATTTAGTATTAGAAAGAAATACACCATAATAGAAATGGAGGACTAAAAATGGGGTGGATTATCACATTAATAGTTGGTGCTATTATAGGTGCAATTGCTAGTTCTATAACGGGTAAAAATTTCCCAGGCGGTATGTTCGGCAATATAATCGCAGGTTTATTAGGTGCTTCGTTAGGCGGTAGATTATTTGGATCTTTTGGGCCATCTTTTGGTGGGATTCATGTTGTGCCAGCATTATTAGGAGCAATCGTGTTAATTTTTATTGTATCATTTGTAGTGAAAGCTGCAAAGAAATAGATATATAGATTATGATGAAAAGCCCTGAATAAGGGCTTTTCATCATTCGAAGAGGTGGTTTCGTTGGAGAAAATAAGTATAAGAAAAAGAGATAAGCTGAAAAAGTTTTTTAGAGAACACAATTATTTAGCAGTGTTACTTGGGTTTGCACTATTGTTCATTAATATTTTACTACTAACAAAAATATCATTTGTTTTTACACCGTTTATCGTCTTTTTAAAAACAATTTTCTTCCCGGTATTATTAGCGGGCGTACTATTTTACATTTTGCATCCATTCGTTTCGCTTTTAGAAAAGAAAGGTGTTTCAAGAATCGTATCAATAGCCTCGATATACTTAATCGTAATTGGATTATTTGTGTTTTTAGTTTTAACGGTTATTCCAATTATTAAAGATCAAATTGATGCATTAATAGATAACTTACCGTATTTCGGTCATGAAATTGAACGAGCAGCACGTAGATTTGGGGAAAGTAATTTACTAGGAAAAATTCAGGAGAATTTAAATATTGATGTAGCGAGTATGGTAAAAGACTATACAGTTGATTTTACGAAATCTTTATCATCAGTAACAGGAAATGTAACTGGATTTTTAAGTACTATTACAGAGGTCGTTTTAACGTTTGTAATGGTTCCGTTTATATTGTTCTATCTTTTAAAAGATGGTGAGCAATTACCAAATCACTTTTTAAAGTTTATTTCAGAACAAAGACGACCAGCAGCGATGAGAATACTAGACGATATGCATTATGCAATTAGCTCGTATATTAGAGGACAAATTATCGTTAGCTTATTTATCGGTATTATGCTATTAATTGGTTACCTTATTATCGGTATTAAATATGCAGTACTACTCGCTATTTTAGCGATGATTGTAAATATCGTTCCGTACGTAGGACCAATTATCGCAATTACACCAGCGTTAATTATTGCGTTTATTGATTCGCCGGGGATGGTTTTAAAGGTAATTATTGTAATGATGGTTGTACAATTAGCAGAAGGTAAATTTATTTCTCCGCAAGTCATGGGGAAAAAGCTAGATATTCACCCGATTACTATCATTTTTATTATTTTAACTGCCGGAAATTTATTTGGAATTATGGGGATTATTTTAGCAATTCCAGGGTATGCGATATTAAAGGTGTTAGTAACGCATGGTTATCGATTTGTTAAGTTGAATACGTAGGAAAAAGAGCTAAAACAGTATTATCTGTTTTAGCTCTTTTTTATTAACAATTGATGTGCATATTGGCGTGCCCATTGATCCGCTTCTAATATAGCATCTAGTGAAGGATCTTTTACGTTATGATGGGCTTCAACTGTTTTGTAAATTGTTTTTTCAATATCGAAAAAGGCAATTTCATTTTTTAAGAATAGTGCATTCGCAATTTCATTTGCTGCGTTTAATACAGCAGGAGTAGTACCACCAATTTTGCCACATTCATATGCGTATTGTAGACAAGGAAACTTCTCTAAATCTGGTTTTTCAAAATGTAAACTACCGATTTCTAATAAATTTAATTTTTCATAGGAAGAAGGTAGCCGAGTAGGGTAGTGAAACGCATATTGAATCGGCATCCTCATATCAGGAGCACCGAGCTGCGCTATAACTGATCCATCAATAAACTCTACTAAAGAATGAATAATACTTTCTTTATGAATCATTACATCAATTTTTTCATAAGGAATATCAAATAGCCATCTTGCTTCCATTACTTCGAATCCTTTATTCATTAATGTGGCAGAATCAATCGTTAATTTTGCCCCCATTAACCAGTTTGGGTGCTTTAAAGCATCTTTTGCTTGTAGAGTGTTCATTTCTTCACGTGTTTTATCACGGAATGCACCGCCAGAAGCTGTAACGATTAATTTGTCAATTTCTTTATTATTTTCTCCGTTTAAACATTGGAAAATAGCTGAATGTTCGCTATCGACTGGAATTAAACGACATCCGTTTTGTTTGGCCAGTTCAGTTACAATATGACCAGCTGCAACTAACGTTTCTTTATTAGCGATAGCAATATCTTTCTTCGCTTTTAATGCTTCAATTGTTGGGAGTAATCCTGAAACACCAACGACGGAACTTAATACAAGATTTGAATCAGGGTGAGTAGCTACCGCAATTAAGCCATCTGTTCCGTATGTAATTTTTACGTTGGTTGAAATACGCGTACGAAGCGTGTCTGCTAATTCTTTTGTCGCGACGCTTACAATGCGAGGTTGAAACGTTTTGATTTGTTGCTCAAGAAGCTCGATATTATAATTTGCGGTTAAACCGACGATTTTAAAATGTTCGGGATGAGCTGAAACGACATCTAATGCAGACGTGCCGATAGATCCTGTTGAACCTAAAATGGATATATATTTTACCATGAAAAAACCTCCAAAGTTGTTTCGAGTATTTCTGCAAACCTATATAATATTAGACAATTGAAGTGGAAATTCCTGCTAAATAAAATAGAAAATTTTGGTTTGTTTAGAAGTGAAATGTGATAAACTGTAAAAAATAACGAAAAGCGATGAAAGAGAAGAGTACATATTCGAAACTTTTCAGAGAGCTGATGTGTGGTGGAAATCAGTAAGGGATGAATATAGAATGGGCTCTGGAGCTTCTAACTGAAATGAGTAGGTAAAGACGGTTGCTTCACGTTAAGAAGTTGAAGTGAGCTAACAATAGCTAATTAAGGTGGTACCGCGGGAGTCTCTCGTCCTTTTTTAAGGATGAGGGGCTCTTTTTGTTTTGAGAAAGGAGGAGTTAGGATGAGTGAGAAAATAATGTTAACAGGAATTAAGCCGACAGGTTATCCGCATTTAGGAAATTATATTGGTGCAATTAAACCTGCGTTGCAAATGTCAAAGAAGAATGAAGGGAAAGCATTGTATTTTATAGCTGATTATCACGCGTTAAATGCTGTGCATGATCCGAGCCAGTTTAGTAGTTATACGAAAGAGGTAGCAGCTACTTGGTTATCGCTTGGACTTGGAGAAGATGTTATTTTTTATAGGCAAACAGAAGTGCCGGAGATTCTAGAATTAGCTTGGATATTAGCTTGCCTAACTCCGAAAGGGCTTATGAACCGTGCTCATGCGTATAAAGCGAAAGTAGAGCAAAATAAAGAAGCGGGTTTAGAGGTCGATGCAGGAGTGAATATGGGATTATATACGTATCCGATCTTAATGGCAGCTGACATATTGCTATTTCAGGCTACGCATGTGCCAGTCGGAAAAGACCAAATTCAGCATATTGAAATTGCGCGTGATATTGCGACGTATTTTAATCATACTTTTGGCACGACATTTACACTTCCGGAGTATGTCATACCAGAAGAGGGTGCAATATTACCAGGGCTTGATGGAAGAAAGATGAGTAAAAGTTACGGGAATGTGATCCCGTTATTCGTGGAGCAAGAAAAACTACGAAAGTTAATATTTAAAATCAAAACAGATTCTTCACTTCCAAATGAACCGAAAGAACTAGAAACGTTATTTACAATTTATAAAGAATTTGCAACGGAAGATGAAATGCAGTCAATGCGTGAAAAATATGAAACTGGCATTGGATGGGGCGATGTGAAAAAAGAGTTGTTTCGCGTTGTAGACCGTGAATTAGCTGGGCCACGTGAGAAATATGCTATGTATATGAATGAACCGAATTTATTATATGAAGCGTTGGAAAAAGGTGCTGAGCGGGCGCGGACTATTGCGAAGGTAAATTTAACAGAAATTAAGAAACGGATTGGATTTGAGAGGGAGCACTGAGCGTTCCCTCTTTTTTCTCTATAACTTATTCGTCATATCGATGAGTAAAGCAAGGAGTTCGCATATTCTTTTGAAACTTATTAGTTGCATATATTAAAAAGTATGCTACTATAGGGTTACTTATTAAACATGTTTAATAAGTATAATGAAAGTCACTTAATAAAGATGTTTAATAAGTAGGGTTCATTTGATTACAAAGGAGATGATTCTATGAAAACAGAAAAAGAAAAGATGTTAGCGGGAGAAATGTATATTGCGGATGACGAAGAATTAGTAGCTGATAGGGTGGAGGCAAAACGTTTAACACGTCTTTATAACGAGGCGATGGAGACAGGAGATGAGAGGCGTTTTACATTATTAAATCAGCTT
Source organism: Bacillus cereus group sp. MYBKT111-2 (assembly GCF_051915205.1). Lineage (NCBI taxonomy): Bacteria > Bacillati > Bacillota > Bacilli > Caryophanales > Bacillaceae > Bacillus > Bacillus cereus group sp. MYBKT111-2. The sequence goes on along the minus strand of NZ_JBQAEG010000003.1, from coordinate 260,237 downwards.
TTAGGTTCTTCAGCTGACGGGGCATCACATATTAAACCTACTTTTCGTTGTGATTATGGTTACAATATCCATATTGGAAAGAATTTTTTCTCCAATTTCAATTGTGTGATTTTAGACGTTTGTGAAGTGCGAATTGGGGATAATTGTATGTTTGCACCTGGTGTTCACATTTATACTGCTACTCATCCTTTACACCCGGTAGAGCGGAATTCTGGTAAAGAATATGGAAAGCCTGTAAAGATTGGTAACAATGTTTGGGTAGGCGGGGGAGCTATTATTAACCCTGGTATTTCAATTGGAGATAACGCTGTAATTGCTTCAGGGGCAGTTGTGACAAAAGATGTACCTAATAATGTAGTAGTTGGTGGTAACCCAGCTAAAGTTATTAAAACGATAGACGTATAGAAATCGTTTTTTATGAGTGCATGAATAAACAGATGTTGTATCGTATAGAAAATGTGAAAGGTGTTTCATATAAAGAAAAATAGTGCGGAAAATCGTACGAAGACATTACTTACTTCTTGAAACGCTCTTTTTCTTATTTGTTTTGCTGGTTTTCTCGTTTGCTGTAATTTTCTCTCATAGGTTATACACAATTTTTAAGTATACTAGGGGAAGCATTCGGAATACTGCTAGTAGAAATATATCATCTTTATTGCTTTAGAAAATGATGTATGATATATTGTCAACGCAACTTATTAAAAGTGTTTAATAAGTATGTTGATTAAGGTGGTGAACGATTTGAGTGAACAGTTTGTTACTCAAAAATCGATTAAAGAGACAATCCTTCGTGGCATTCGTAAAGTTCTTTTAGAGCGAGGTAGTGCAACGAAAGTTGAGCTTAGTAATACATTAGAAATTAGTTTTCCAACGATAAGTAAATTTATAGAAAAAATGAAACAAGACGGTGAAGTCACTTTAGCTGGTTTAGATGATTCAAGTGGTGGAAGAAGAGCGAAACGATATGAATATAATCCAGAATATATGTTAGGTTTAGCGATATTTTTAGAAAAAAATGAAACAAACTATACAATTTTCAACTGTTTAGGGGAAGTAAAAGAACAGGGGAGTACTTCAAGTATGTTAATTGATACGGGCGTAAATGTATTATCTAAACATATTGAAAGGCTTATCGCTACATTCCCGAAAATAAGCTCTATATCAATTGGTGTGCCTGGTTCGGTTGATAATGGTCGTATTTTTTATATTCCTGGATATGAAAAGTTCCAAAATTTTAATTTGAAAAGTCATTTGGAGGAACAGTTTTCTATACCAGTAGTAATAGAAAATGATATGAATGCTGCTGTGCTTGGTTATTATAAAAACAATGGAAACGATGATAATTCCTCTCTTGTATATTTGTATTCCGGTCAAAATGGTCCAGGTGCAGGTATTATGGTAAATGGAGATGTCGTACGCGGAAGCACATTTTTCTCAGGAGAGATATCTTTCGTCCCGCAGTATAATAATAAAAATTTCTTGCAAGCTTTGAGAAGTGAAGATTCGAATAATCCAGAGGAATATAATATAGATGCTATTACTCGTTTAATCGCTACATGTATAGCTATTATTAACCCGCATGCCTTTATCTTCTGTGATGATGAAGTGAATCAATTTGTTATAGAGCAAATTGTAAAAAGTTGTCCGCAGTACATTCCGGCGGAACATATTCCGAAAATAACAGTGAGCAATTGGAAAGAAGATTATTTATATGGATTAAAAAGTCTAGGACTTGATCTTATGATTACGAGAACAAATAACGAAAATTAAATGTGCTGGCAATGAAGCATCCAATTGCCAGTTGAATAACATAAAAGAAAAGGTGTCGATTATGAAAATTGAACATGTAGCAATTTGGGTGAATGATTTAGAAGGAATGCGTGATTTTTATAAACAGTACTTTAATGGTGAAGAAAATAGCTTATATCATAATCCGAAAAAGCAATTTAAATCTTATTTTATAACTTTTGAAGGTGGTGCGCGTCTAGAACTTATGAAGCAGGTAGGTATAGATGATAATACACAAACACAGACGATAGGATATGCACATATTGCTTTTTCTGTAGGTAGTAAAGAAAAGGTGAACGAATTAACGAATACATTAAGAGAAGCAGGGTACCCTATGTTAAACGGCCCACGAACTACAGGGGATGGTTACTATGAAAGTGTAGTAAGTGATCCTGAAGGAAATCAGATTGAGATAACGATCTAACATTTTATTTGCTAAAAACGAATAAACCTACAAAACTTTGTTGTTCCCCAAAACGCTTATAAGAAATCTATTATTTCTTCAGAAAGGGGACATAACACATGCCTATTAACTTAAGATTTTAAAGTAGCCTCTAAACGAAAATTTTTCTTTTTTAAATTGATTAATACATGACACCAACTGAAGCATCTTTTTATTGGAGGATTCCTCGTGAAAAATTGAAGAATAAATATAGCTCTTCTTTCAGGCTTTAAAGTTTATATTTCAAAAAGCTACTCTGCGGTCTATGACAGCAACCCTATTACTACCCCTTAAATGAGAATATACATACTCTGTATTTTTTCATTATGGTATAATTTAATTACAATAGTAATTTCATTTTTTGAAGCTTATACAGTTGTTTTGTTATGACAATCAATATAAAACACGACATCGTTCATGAGAATCCGAGTTTTTTATTATGATGAGCTTTCCATCACACTTGTCTTATTCATTATAGAATTCACACTCAACAGTATAATGTGATTTATTTTTCGGAATATTAACAAAGTATCATAAGTTTATACAAACTGCGTCTGGTTTGAAATTATCTATTATCATACTTTAAAGGGGTGTTAAAAACGGAAGAAAAGAAGGTTACGTGGTTAGAATTATTTTATGACTTACTATTTGTTGCGGCAGTGGCAACTGCCACTGAGGTGTTACATCATACAGAAAAAGGGTATATTCATCCGGAATATATACTGAAGTTTATTCTAATATTTATCCCAATATGGTGGGCTTGGACCGGACAAACAATGTTTATTAATCGATTTGGACAAGATTTTTTACATCAACGTATTTTTATGATTCTTCAAATGGTATTTGTCCTTATTATGATATCCAGCTTATCAGTTAATTTTGATCAATACTATCACTCTTTTCTAATTGGCTATATTGGACTAAGGGTACTAACTGCAATCCAATATCTTGTTGTTGTGAAGTTAGAAAAAGGGTATGAAAAAAAAGTTGCTTGGTATTTAGGAACACATTTTTGGATTGGGATTACCATCTCATTTACGTCTATCTTTTTTGAATCATGGATTCGATATGTTGTGTTATACGCAGGAATTCTTTTTGATATTATTGTGCCATTTTGGGGACGAAAATATTTAGTGAAAGCCCCGATCAATACAGCTCATTTATTAGAACGCTTTGCTTTATTGACATTAATTCTTTTTGGGGAATCTGTCGTCAGTACTCTTGCTGTATTACAGCCACAAAAAGGAGATTGGCATTCGATCTTATTTTCAATCGTTTCATTTATTCTCATTATTTCCATGTGGTGGCAATATTTTGATAACGTAGAAAAAAAAGTAGATAAATCTATCAAAACGGCTGGTCAATCTATTATCTATGGTCATCTATTTATTTTAATGTCTTTGAGTATGATTGCTGTATCTATCAAACTACTATTTTTAAACGAGGTCCATTATTCATTTATTTTATATTTGGTATTCGGTTCTGTATTACTCTACTTCTTTGCAACTTCAATTGTTTTTCATCAGTACAGGTATAAACAAAACCGTTTAACATTTTATCATTTATGGTTATTTTTAGGTATATTAGCAATATTTTTTATTTTTAATTTGATAGTACCCACTCCTAGTATTGTAATAATAGGAGAATTAACCTTATTTTTTATTATTTATGCTAAAGTAACAACTACTTAAATATAGGAACTAATAATGAATCCTCTTATTACTTTCTTGGGAAAGTAGAGGTTTTCAAAGAAAAAGAAGCTATTTCATCACGAAATAGCTTCTTTTTTATTTCACGTATAAATTGGATTGTTGAAACTCCTTAATAATCCTCTCAATAATAGGAGGAAGATTACTCGGTAACTCATCCAGTGAAAAGAAGCGTAGTTCTTTCGATTCCGTATGGTCGCATACAAGCTCACCGTGAAATTCGTGGCAAATATAAACAACGAGTACACCGTGTACTTGATCACCGTTTGGATAGATTTGAAAGAAATCTGGTCCTGAGTATGTACGGAATAGTTCTGGATGTTTAATAATAAGTCCAGTTTCTTCATATACTTCTCGCTTTAAAGCGTCTTCTAACGTTTCGTTATATTCTAAAGCGCCGCCAATAATGCCCCAGCGGTTAAAGTCGGTGCGGAGCTGCAGCAATACTTCACCTTTTTCATTTACTATAATGGCGTGTGATCCTATTAAAATCAGTGGCTGATTTCCTACTAAATTTCTCATATCTTCAATATAACCCATAGTTATTCTCCTTATAGCTAATAATAATTAGGAAGTTCTTTTAACATTCTTTCTGTTTTCCGTGCTGTAAAGGCTAAGTTATGATCATCTTTCGTTCTGAAAAATAAAGTGCGTAAAAAGGTTTTAATGTTGGCGCATAAAATACAATATTCATTTAACGAAAGGCGTTTTCTAATTTGAGGAAGCCTTTTTATTTTTTTATGAATAATAGAAATTAACTCGTCTTGCGGAAAGTCATGATACAACATCGCTAGTAAAGGAGTAACGATGCGTTCATCTTCGTTATTATGAAAAAGGTCAGATGGAATGAAGATTTTATTTAATAAACAATGAATTAACTCTTCGTACCATTCAAAAGTTGTATACGTATTATGAACAATTTCCGTAAAGGCATCAGATACGTGAGCAAGACAATGAGCCCATCCTTTATTTTCAATATAGCCTCGGAAATCTGTTTCTAAGTTTGTGTATGTAATGAGTTTGTTTTTTATTTCTTCAATATCCTCCTCCGTACAAAAGTAGTGCGAATTAGCGAATTGGAGTATTAACGCAAGTAACGAAACAGTGTAAGAACGTGTGAAAACCCCATCTGAATGCGGGGAGTATATGTCACAATATAAATATTCATCACTTAAACAAGTTTGCAACAGTAATTTCAGTTGATCATCCATAAGGAATTCATGATGAATAAAATGCACAAAACATTTATATATAAGTTGATAACGAACGTAACTATCAGTCGTTCCGATATACTGAAGCATATGGAGCGTTAATTCATTTATATCTATATGTCGCAGTTGCGTATAGTCATTTTGTTGTATAAGCTCTAACTGTTGTTGCAGCGCTGTAATATCCAATGGAGAACCTCCTCCGCACTTTAAAGATGCGATGTTTTCTAGTATTCTATATATTCAAGGACAATCCTGCTCATGCAAGGAGAACAAGTAGAAATTCAAGTATGACATAGATGAGGGAAGAATATGACGACGATAGAACAGTTAGAAAAACATTTTAAAATAAGAAGAAATGCTTCTTCAATCATGATAAAAGAAAATAATGCAGAAGTTTTTACAGAAGAGCAATTAAAGGAAATCATGCAATATTGCGTTGCTGAGGCTGAAGAAGAGGGAATTGAAAACTTACATTTTGAGATTTCTTCAAAAAGCCCAAATTATGATGTGTATAAGAAATGTTTCGAAGCGTATTCTTTTGAATATGTTACTGAAAACATCATTGTATGTAAGGATATATATGAAGTGGAAGATGTAGAAAGTGAAATTGATTTTAAGTTGATTGAAGAAGTAGGAGAAGATGCTTTTTATTCTCTTTGGAGTGAGATGACGGAAGAACAAGTCACTTATGATCAATTTGTAAATATGATGCTACAGGAAATTGGGGAGCAATGGAAAGAACATTGTTTAACAGCGAGTGTAGGTGAAGAGCCGATCGGAATTGTAATCCCGCATATTGAAAAGGGGACGTTAGAAGAAGGAAAACTAATGTATTTCGCAGTCGCTCCAAATATGCGAAATAAAGGGTATGAAACAGCATTCTTTACAGGAGCAATGTTTGTCTTAAAAGAAATAGGAGCATCTTATTATATCGGTGAGACAAATGCAAAAAATGAGTGGATGAAGGATGTTTTTGAAAAGAACGGATGTCAGTTATTAGGTTCTACTGAGCGGTATGTGAGGAAGTTTTAGGATATACTCTGGCAATCATCTAGTGAGAATCCATGTACAAATTTTGAACAAGTAAAAGAACTTTTTGCCTGTTTGTAAGATAAAAAGAAAAATGAGAACGACAAAGTGGATATTTGTATAATACAATAGAGTAAGATTCGATTATAAGAGAAAGCGTTGGTGAAAGAATGGGGCAGCAAAGACATTGGTTACAAGCAACTGTAGAAAGAAATGAAGATAATACGTTACAAATAAAGTGGGAAAATAATATAGAGGAAGTTCGCATTTACTGGAGTACTTCGCCAGATCATATTGAAGAAAATGGAGAATTACTTGCAACGGTAAATGGAGAATCATCATATACAATTGAAAACCCGAGCGAAAATGAGCGTCCATATTTTAGATTAGTAGGTAGTAATGGACAAGCAGTAACAGTAGCTGAGCGTAGACTGCCATTACAAGGCGCGTTTAACTTCCGTGATATGGGAGGATATGAAACGACTGAAGGCCGTAAAGTAAAATGGGGCAAGTTGTACCGTTCTGAAGAATTAGCAGGATTAACAGAGTGGGATATTGCGTATTTACAAAAGTCTGGTTTAAAGTTAATTTGCGATTACCGTACAGACTTTGAAGTGAAGCATAAGCCAAACCCTGAGATTACAGGCGCTCGTCAAGTGTGCTTACCAGTTATGCAGGACTTGGCGAAAGATTTAAATATAAATGAATTTTTCCAAGTTGGTGACCTTTCTATGTTAGGAAAACCAGGTGAGTATCTTGTGAAAATGAATCAAGACTTCGTAAGTGGTAACGAAGCATTCGTGAGCTTCTTAAACTTAGCGCAAGACCCGGAAAACTTACCGTTAGTAAACCACTGTACAGCTGGGAAAGACCGTACTGGATTTGGATCAGCATTATTATTACTTTTACTAGGTGTACCAGAGAAAACAGTAATGGAAGATTACTTATTAAGTAACGGATTCCGTGAAAAGCTAAATGAGAAAATGATGGCCTTTTTAGGTGCAAAACTACAAAATGATGAGAGTAGAGCGATATTAGGTGCAATGTTCGAAGCGCGCGCTGAATATTTACAAGCTGCGATTGATGAAGTGAAAAAGCAATACGGTTCAGTTGAAGCGTATGCTGAAAAAGCTTTAGGCTTTACGAAAGAGTCGTTAGAACAAATGAAAGTCTTATTGTTAGAAGATAAATAAAGAGGAGGGAGGCTGATTGGATTAGCCTCCTTTTCTTATTGTTGTTATAATTAGGCTATGAGAATATAGGAATTGAGGAGAACATCATGAAATACAAAGTTATATTATTCGACGTAGATGATACATTATTAGATTTCCCTGAAACGGAAAGACACGCATTACATAATGCGTTTGTACAGTTTGGTATGCCTACAGGGTATACTGATTATCTTGCAAGTTATAAAGAGATTAGTAATGGGTTATGGAGAGATTTAGAAAATAAAATGATTACGTTAAGTGAATTAGCGGTAGATCGATTTAGACAATTATTTGCACTTCATAATATAGAAGTAGATGCACAGCAATTTAGTGACGTATATCTTGAAAACTTAGGGAAAGAAGTACATCTTATAGAAGGTGCAGTGCAATTATGTGAGAATCTACAAGATTGCAAGTTAGGTATTATTACGAATGGATATACAAAAGTACAACAATCTAGAATCGGAAATTCGCCTTTATGTAATTTCTTTGATCATATTATTATTTCAGAAGAGGTTGGCCATCAAAAACCAGCACGTGAGATTTTTGATTATGCATTTGAAAAGTTTGGGATTACGGATAAATCAAGTGTACTAATGGTTGGAGATTCGCTCACTTCTGATATGAAAGGCGGAGAAGATTACGGCATTGATACGTGTTGGTATAATCCGAGTTTGAAAGAGAATAAGGCAAGTGTTAAGCCGACTTATGAAGTGAAGAGTCTGCTGCAAATTTTAGAACTTGTAGAAGTGGCGGAAGAAAAGGTAGTTTCATTTTAATCGTGTCGATATTTGTTGATAAGTCGATATTCTTTGTCGAATCGTCGATATATCGAAAAAATCGTTGATATATTTTAAGTTACGGTAGATATATTGGCAAAATCGTCGATATAATTTGAGTTGCGTTCATTTTATAGGTACGATCGGTGTAATAACTAGAGGTGAGTGAAAGATGTTAACATTTTTATTTGAGTTAGACAAGAATATCCCACAGAAAGATGAGCCGCGGTATGATGCTTATTCAAAGGGCTTTATCGAAGGGGATGTAACGATTCGCGTGAGTGACAGCGTACTTTTTCAAAAGTCATGCATGAAGGTCGCAGAGCTTGGCATTTATTTAGGGCAGTGGATGGAGCAAGTGCAGCACGGGCAGAATGTACATATGAATTATGAAACGCCTGACCGTGATGAGACAATTCTTAGTTTCTTCTATGAAGAGGACAATCAATGGAGAGTTTCTTCCAGTTGGCAACAATTTGAGGTTCAGGAATGTATTTCTACTACAGCATTAGTGGAGAGTGTTCAGCGTTATTTATATGAGTTAAATAAAGAACTGCGCGCGATAGAATATCCTGTGACGTTTGATCAGTACTTAAGAGGAGAGCGGGTGATGCAGCTTTCTTACAAACGACCGTGTGATAGTAAAGCGGATACGGTGCCTATTGAGGTTTACAATGAAAGCGACAGAGTAGGCGCAGTACGAGGCTATTATAAAAATACGTTGATGAGAGTGCTAGATTTCATTCCGAAAGTCGGTAGTAATATTATTTATGAAATAAAGGATAGTAAGGACAATATTCGCGTCATTGCAAAGGATGTAAGTAGGCAGCGTCAAAGAAGAATTTTAGTAACATATAAAGATAATCATGATGCAGAGCATGAAATACTTGTATGTGACGGAAAGTTATTGGATGCAAATTTCTTATTTACTTTCACATATAAGAGAGAAGAATATGTTGTTCATAAAACTTCATTTGGGATGGGAAAGTTATTACGAAAAGGCTATGTAATCGCAGACTGGAATATTCGTCTTGAGGAAGATATGTATGATATCGAGATGAATGTATACGATGAAGATTATATAGAGGATCAATATTTACTGTTAGGCGTATTTCATGCGGTTTTGTATGGGTGATAGTTGTATAAATGAAAAATACCGGTATTCTTTGTGAAAAGAATGCCGGTATTTTTATTTATCCTCAAAAATAAAAACTTCATCAATCGTACTATGAAGTGCCCTCGCAATATCGTGAGCAAGCTGCAAGGAAGGATTATATTTTCCTTTTTCGAGATGGTTAATTGTTTCACGACGTACACCAACTTGTTTCGCTAAATCTTCTTGCGTCATGTTCAATTTGGCGCGGTATTCTTTTATTTTCGTTACGAACGCCATGGTGCATCTTCCATTTCATCAACTGGTTTATCGTAAAAGAACATAGAGAATCCGAACGTAAGAATAAGTGTGCCGAAAATAAGAGCGATATCAATTTCTTGTAGCACCGGGTTTGGAAATAACATTTCAATGAACATAATGGTAGCGGTAGTTAGTAACGTAACGATAAAGGCATTGCGGCACGATTTATTAACGATTTGTTCAAACAGTTCATCGTGTTGAACCGTTCTATATGAGGTGAAAAAGGAGAAGAAACAAAACATAGTAAACAATCCTTTTTCATAAAAAAAGCCAAGAAAACCGAAGAAACCGAGAAATCCTAAATATTTTATCCAAGTTGTTTTTATGATAGTTCCTCCTTATCATGTTAGAAATAAATCACGTTATGTTATAAATATATCACATATGGATAGGAATGGTAATAATAGTTTTTTAGTTTGCTTCATAATAATAGTAAAAAGAGGAAATATACTGCGAAATAAAGAGGATAATATTGTAAAATGGTTGTAAGGAGGGGGAGGAAGGTATGCTAAATTGGATCATGATCGTTGTATTACTTGTAGTCATTACTGTAGTCGCGACGGTGTTAATTGGGCGAAAGGGTGATGCAAATTATAGTAAAGCGACAAAGGGGAATATTAGAAGGCTTACGATGATTTATATTATACTAGCTGTCGTTTTAATCGTTGGGTTAGGTCTGTATATTTATTTTAAAGGTTAAAAACTGAAAAATACAAAAATATAAAAATATAAGAATATAAGTATGCTATAATGTTGATATAGTTATTTGGTAATTAAGGAAAGGATTGGATGGAATGATTGAAATTATGAATGTGTCAAAAAGTTATAATGGTTCTACCTATGCAGTAAAAGATTTAAGTTTATCTGTGCCTAGCGGAGAAATCTTTGGATTTTTAGGGCCAAATGGTGCCGGTAAATCAACGACAATTAAGATGATTACTGGTATCCATGGGGTGGACAAAGGGACGATTACGATTAACGGTATAGATATTATGAAAAATCCGATGGAAGCGAAAAAGACGTTTGGTTATGTCCCAGATAGTCCAGATATGTTTTTACGATTAAAGGGAATTGAATATTTAAACTTTATGGCAGATATGTATGAAGTGCCGAAAGAAGTACGCCAAGAACGAATTGAGTCTTTAGCGAAGAAATTTGATCTTTATAATGCTTTATCAGATCAAATTCAAAGTTACTCGCACGGTATGAGACAAAAGATTGTTATTATTGGTGTGCTCGTGCATGAGCCAGATGTATGGATTTTAGATGAACCGTTAACGGGGCTTGATCCGAAATCGGCATATATTTTAAAAGAAATGATGAGAGAACATGCGGATAAAGGAAAGATTGTATTCTTCTCTACACACGTATTAGAAGTGGCAGAAAAATTATGTGACCGCGTCGCGATTATTAATAAGGGGAATTTGCAGTTCAAAGGGAATTTAGATGAAATGAGAGATCATTTTAAATCCAATGAATCACTTGAAAAAATGTTCTTGGAGATGACGGGCAATGAGTAAAATTTGGACGTTGACGAAAGTATTATTGAAATTAAATTATGCAGATTTCATAACAGATAAGAAGAAGCGATGGGCGTATGTATTTTCATTTGCAGCTATTTTATTTGTCGGCTTTTTACTGTTTGGTTCTATCACGCATGCAATGTATGAGGGAATGATACATTTAGGGCAAGATCCAGGAATGATTATCGCAATGGGACTTGCGATTGCGAGTATATGGGTATTTTTAATGAGTATTACGAACATTTTAACTGTATTTTACTACAGCAATGACATTGAAATGTTATTACCATTACCATTAAAACCAGCGCAAATTATTTCAGCCAAATTTTTAACAGTATTAATTACACAATACGTAATGAGTTCATTTATTTTATTACCAATCTTTATTACGTACGGTTTAAAAAGTGGCGCGTTTATTACATATTACATATATATGATTTTCATTTACTTACTCTTCCCAATTGTGCCGTTAGTACTAGCTTCGTTACTGATGACAGTTATTATGAGGTATACAAATATAGCGAAAAATAAAGACCGAGGAAATATATTTATTGGAATCGTAAGTATACTATTTATTGTAGGAATTAATGTGTTTTTGCAGTGGAAAAATAAAAGTTCGTTTTCTGAAGATGCAATTGCGGATTACCTTGCAAACAACCAGTCTTCTCTTTTAGTACAAATGACAAACTATTTTCCAACTACATATTTTGGAGCAGTAGCATTAGTAGAAAATGCAAATTGGAAGGGTCCTTTATACGTAATAATCTTTGCAGTTATTTCATTTGTATTTTTTGTGTTGTTTTATTACATTGCAGAGCGTACATATTTAAAAGGGGTTATTGGACTTTCAACGAGTACAGCAAAAAAAGAAGTCATTTCAGCAGAAGGTTTACAAAAATCAACGGTACAAAGTTCACATTTGAAAGCGTATGTGAAAAAAGAATTTAAAACGTTATTCCGTACACCACAATTTTTCTTAAATTGTATCGTACAAACTTTCGTTATGCCGATTATGTTGTTCTTCGTTTTATTTGTACAAGATGGAAATTTAAAATGGGTTACGAGTTATATTAATAATCCAAAATCAGCAGGGCTTGCAATTGGCGTTGGCCTTTGTGCCTCTCTATTCTTAATGGGAAGTAACGTCATCGCAACAACTTCATTCTCACGTGATGGAAGCTCTTGGTTTGTGAATCGATATTTACCTGTAAAAGCTTCGGATATCTTTTTTGCAAAAGCAATCACGGCTTGGTTAATTAATGTAATTATTTTAGCAGTGTTCGGTATTACGATGGCAGTTGTAGCGGGAATTTCTCCTGTTTTCATGTTACTGTGGTTTTTACTAAGTGCGAACGGCTTACTGTTAATTAATTTAATTGGTACACGCTGGGATGCACAAACTGCAGATATACATTGGGATACAGAGCAGAAATTATTTAAGAGCCGCTATACAACTTTGTGGAATTTTTTAGCTAATATTTTAATAGCTTTAGTTATTGTAGCGGGAGTAAGTTTATTATACTTCTTCCTTCATGTCGGACTGTGGGTTATGTTTATCGTTTTATTTGTAATGTTTGCGATTGTAAATTATATCTTTATTAAAATTTTAAAATTAGGTGCAGAACGTATATTGTCAAATATTGAATAAAAAGATAGATCCTCTGTATTCGTGCAGAGGATTTATCCATAGGTGGAGGAGAAAAGGTGAAGAAAATAGCAATTGTAACAGGGGCAACTCGTCTGAATGGAATTGGTGCAGCTGTATGCAAGGTGCTTGCTCAAAAAGGAATAGACATTTTTTTCACGTACTGGTCTCAGTATGATAAAGCGATGCCGTGGGGAATGCATGACAAAGAGCCCTTTTTGTTGAAAGAGGAGATTGAAAGTTACGGTGTTCGATGTGAAATGGCAGAAATCAACTTATCGCAGTCGTATTCGTCAAATCGTTTGTTTTATATGGTATCAGAACGGTTAGGCGATCCATCTATTTTAATTAATAATGCAGCGTATGCTACTCATACGAGAATCGAAGAATTAAATGTAGAACAGTTAGATAAACATTATACAGTAAATGTTCGAGCTACTATGTTATTAAGTTCATTATTTATAAAACATTATGCAAGCAAGGCGAGTGGCAGTATTATTAATCTTACTTCAGGGCAGTCACTCGGGCCAATGCCTGATGAACTAGCATACGTAGCAACGAAAGGAGCAATTGAAGCATTTACAAAATCAGTAGCACCAGTTGCGATGGAGAAGGGGATTACAGTGAATGCTGTTGATCCAGGACCGACGAATACGGGATGGATTACAGAGGAGCTGAATCATCATTTAGTATGGAAGTTTCCACAAGGTAAAGTAGGAGAACCGGTGGATGCAGCACGCTTAATTTCTTTTTTAGTTAGTGAAGAAGCAAAATGGATTACAGGGCAAATTATTCATTCGAATGGTGGTTACTCATAAATATATTATGTTAACAATTGTTGAGAAACAAAAAACAAAAGAAAATTTTATTTTTTTGTATAAATAAAATGTCAAGAAAGATAAAAATTTGATAGAAGAGTATATCGTCATATGAAGATCGTAATTCTTCATGTGACAATATACTCTTTTTCTTTTACTACAGAGAAGAAAAATGAAGTAGAAGAAACTCGAATATTCAAATTGATTTATCAGTTTTTGTACGTATTATTATGAAGATTACTGTCGGAAAGATGGTGATTCGTATGAAAAGGGATTTTTTAAGGGGAAATCGAATCGTAAAGGGGAGGATAAATTACGTAAACATAGGGGGATTTATATGAAAATGAAAAAGGTCGCTATCGCATCGATAACAATTGGTACAATGCTTACTATGGCAGCGTGTAGTCCGTCAGCAGATAAAGAAACAGAAAAGAAAGAGCAAGTAACAGCGCAAAATGAAGGAGAATCAAAAACGACAAGTGCAGATGAAGCGTCAAAAACAACGAAAGATACTGAAAAAGAAACAAATACTTCTTCAAATGAAAAAACAGATAAAGATACAAAAAACACGAAAGAATCATCGGGAACAGAAAGTAACGGTAAAACGTCAACTCAAAACGAGAATGTAAAAACAAAAGAAAAAGAGACGACAGGAAAGACGAATGATCAAACGACTAGCGGGAAAACAACAGATCAAAGTACAAGTACAAACTCAGACGGAAAAACAACGAAAGATCCGAAGAAAAGTGTAGCTGTGAAAACGAGTGTGAAAGAAGTTGCTGCATTAGTTGATAGCTTAGATAAGCAGTTAGCTGCTAATCCAAAATTGGATACAGTAAATAAACTTGGAAAACAAATTAATGCAAAGTGGGATGTAATTGAGAAAGAGTTAGAAACATCACACCCAGCTGAATATAAAACAATTGGACAAAGTATGTATCCGTTAATTGTAGGGGCGGAGAAAGAAAAGATAGATATTACTAAAATGAAATCATTAACGACGAAAACGAAAAAAGATTTAAATCAGTTATTGACGAAACTTTCGTAGTTTCAAAAGCCTACTTGTGGGAGTAGGCTTTTTTTATGTTGAGAGTGTAATGAAGGTTTATGGGAATCATAATGAAAAAGGATGGTGATAAAAATGACAATCGATCGAATTTGTACAATTGGGCCAGCAAGTAATAATAAAGAAACGTTAGCGCAGTTAATAAGCAATGGTATGAAAATTGTTCGGCTAAATTTATCACATGGGACGCATGAAAGTCATAAAGATATCATTCGTTTAGTGAAATCGTTAGATGATTCTATTAAAATTTTAGGCGATGTACAAGGTCCTAAAATAAGGTTAGGTGAAATAAAAGGAGAACAAATTACACTTCAGGCGGGAGATTCTTTTATGTTGCATACGCAACCAGGTACAGGGAGTAATAGGGAAGCAAGTATTGATTATGAAGGAATCGCGAATGATGTGAAAGTCGGAAGTAGAATTTTAGTTAATGATGGTGAAGTTGAGTTAATCGTTGAGAAAGTAAGTACGGATAAAATAGAAACGAAGGTGAAAACAGGTGGTAATATCTCCTCTCATAAAGGGGTGAACTTACCAGGCGCAATCGTTCGTTTACCAGCTATTACAGAGAAAGATAAAAAAGATATTCAGTTTCTTTTAGAAGAAGGTGTTGATTTTATCGCATGTTCTTTCGTAAGAAAACCTAGTCATATAAAAGAAATACGAGATTTCATACAACAGTATAAAGAAACGTCACCTAATTTAATTGCCAAAATAGAAACGATGGAAGCGATTGAAAATTTTCAAGATATATGTAAAGAAGCAGATGGAATTATGATTGCAAGGGGAGATTTAGGAGTTGAGTTACCGTTTCAATTTATTCCGCTCTTGCAAAAAATGATGATTCAGGAATGTAATCGAACGAATACATATGTTATTACAGCAACACAAATGCTTCAATCTATGGTAGATCATTCTATTCCAACAAGGGCAGAGGTAACGGATGTGTTCCAAGCTGTACTGGACGGGACGAGTGCTGTTATGCTTTCTGCTGAAAGTGCTTCAGGAGAGCATCCGGTTGAAAGTGTGAGTACACTACGTCTCGTTTCTGAATTTGCTGAGCATGTAAAAAAAGACGGTCCTTTTGTGATGAAAGATGTACTGGAATTGCTGCATAAATCTTTGGATGAGTGAAAAATAAAAAGAGGGCGGATATGCATCCGTCCTCGTGTGTTTCATTCTATTCTTGCTCTTGCTCATCCAAAATCTTTTCAAACGCAGCAGATACTTTTTCAAATTCCTCGTCATTCTCAATATATGAGAATTCACTATCTTCTTCTACTTTTAAAAAGAAAATATCAATGTCTTCCTCGGTTTCTGTTTGAATGTCTTCAACAAAGGCAACTGCAATATATTCAGCGCCTTCGACATCCATCGCTCCAAGCACTTCTACTTCTTGCTCTTCGTTATTCTCATCACTAAGCGTAAACACTTCGCCAACTTCAATATCAGACATATTCATTCTCCTCCTGTCCAACTCTAATAAATAGAGTGTTTAAACTGCATACATACTAATATATCTTTCCATGAAAAACCAATTTCATACATAAGAAAAATGAAATTCTACTTTTTTCGTATGAGTATACAGCTATAAGGAGCGCATGTTATCTTATTCAATCCATTCAACAATTGCATCCATAGTCTGTCTTGTTTTATCACGTTTTGGCTCTTCTTTACGGTAACCAAAGGCAACCATAACAGATACTTCAAAGTTATCTCCATTGATAATGCCTTCTTGACGAAGTAAAGAATCTACTTTCTCTTTATCAAATCCTTCTATTGGACAAGAATCAATCCCGATTTGAGCTGCGCTCGTCATCATATTCCCTAAAGCAATATAAGTTTGCTTAGATGCCCAATCAAATACAGCACGATCAGATTGTAATAAGTTAAAATCTGTTTCCTGGAACTTTTTGAAGAATTCATATCTAATTTTTTGCGCGTCTTCAGGTAATTCAATAATATCATTCATCATATGTTTAATATAATCTGCATCATAATGCATATCTTTAATATTTCTTGAAAGAACAATGACAAAGTGGCTAGCTGTTGCAAGTTGCCCACCAGCGCCCCATGAATATGGTTGTAGTTTTTCTCTTAATTCTTTATTTTGTACGACAACAAATTTCCAAGGTTCATATCCGAAAGAAGAAGGGGATAATCTGCCTGTTTCTAAAATGAATTTAAAATCTTCTTCTGAAATTTTGTGCATAGGATCGAACGCTTTACATGCATGTCTGAAATGAAAAGCTTCCATAATTTTTTCTTTTGTAGTTTGATTTGTATTTGTCATAAAAGTTCCTCTTTTCATTAATTTATTTTGTAACCAAATTATATTTTTAAAGTAACATAGAAACAAGTACGCACATATATGTGGTATAGTATCAAAAAAGATACTAATGTTAAGGGAAGGGATTTATTATGGATTGTTCAAACGAAAATAATATAAATTACCCATTTTTAAATAAATATTCTTGTCCAGTAGAAGCGATGGTCGAGGTCATTGGAGGGAAATGGAAAGGGGTTATTTTGTATCATTTATTAGATGGTACAAAACGGTTTAATGAGTTAAAAAGGTTAAAACCAAATATCACACAAAGAATGTTAACATTGCAGCTGAGGGAACTTGAAGCAGATGGCATCATACATCGTGAAGTGTACCGTGAAGTACCTCCAAAAGTAGAATATTCGTTAACGGAGCTTGGTGAATCGCTTCGCCCAATGATTCTATTAATGATGGAGTGGGCGACTCATAATATGGAGAAAGTTTTGGAGAGTAGGAATGCACAAAATAATAGTAAATAGTTGAATTTGGTATAGTAGAGAGAACGGATGAGAAGTGATGTTAAGAAATAATATTATTGCACTGCTGATTCCTCTTTTTATTGGCGTTTTCAGGTGGTTATTATCAAATTTCACAAATATATTAAATACGCGTAGTTTTGAGTAGAGTGTAATTATTTTATGTAAACTAATTATTGAGTTGCTCTCATCTATATAAAAACTTGTATACGTGATTCTATAATGGTAGGAAGGCACTTTTAGTTTAATACATAATACATCCATTGTTTTTAGGGAACAGTAATTCAAAACTTAAAATAATGGAGGTTATACTAATGCAAAAAGTACTTTTTTCTTTCTTTTGTATATTTTGTTTCGTAATTGGAAGTTCTTTCACTGTTCATGCTTTTTCTCCAAAGCAGTTGCCGGTTTCTCAAACATCAGATCGATGGAAAATAGAAATTAAGCAACCTGATAAAAAAACTGGTTTAGTTACATCTAAAAAGGATGTTTTTGATACGTATGGTTTCGAGGTTCAAGATATTGGGAAGGACGCTTATCATGTAACGGTTGAAGTATTTCGAAATGAACCACATTCTCAAACGAAGTATGAACTTTTCACTTCTAAAAAAGATCATGTGTTAAGTAAAGAAATTGCTTTTAATCATGCAAATTTTCCTATATCCGTTCAGTCTAATGAACTTGAAGTTATTATAACTTGGCAAGAAAAGCCTTCTAGGTTGCTAAAAGATGGACAAAAAGATTGTGAGTCGGAAAGAAAATATAAACAGACATTTACATTTAAACATTAATAAATAACAGTAAAAACTCCATTATTATTAAATGGAGTTTTTAGCTTACATAGATTATGCTTTAGGAAGGATTCACAGCTATAACTTAATGGGTATATTACAATAATTATTAAATGTATTATCTTTCAAAGAAGAAAGCGGAACCTTTACCTCACTACCTTCCTTCATATTCCGTAGCACAACAGTTTCTGTACTAAGTTCTTCTTCCCCAATAATAAGCACATAAGGGATATTCTCTTTATTTGCATAATTAAGGGCGCGTTTTAATTTGCGTCCCGCTAGTTCAAGTTCGATTTTTAAGGAAGTGGTAGAACGTAATTGCTGGGCGATTTGTAAGCATTGTAATTCTGTTCCGAGCGGGATGATAAATACATCCGCTGTAGATGATACTGTTTCTTTCTGTGATAGTGCTGTATAAATAACGTCTAAACCGAATGAAATACCGACTGTTGGATAGTTCATATCATCACCACGGAATGCTCCAATAATATTATCGTAACGACCACCGCTACCGATGCTGGATGTAATTGATCCATCTTTTAAAAAGATTTCATATACGGTACCTGTATACATTGTGAGTCCTCGCGCTAAAAACGGATTAAATATAGCATTTTCATTTATTCCAAGTGCGATTAAATATTGCTGTAATTGTTGTAATTCGTTTACCCCATCTGCAACGAGTGGATTATTGAAAGCTTCTTTAAAGTCAGCAATTGAAAGCTGTAGACAAGATAATACGGTATTACATATCGTATCAGCCATTTCTTCAGAAATTCCGCGCTCTAATACATCTTTTCGTACGCCATCAATCCCAATCTTTTCGATTTTGTCTAATGATAAAATGACGTCACTTGTTAATTCAGTAGGGATGTTAATGGCCTGAAGAATACCATTTAACAATTTGCGGTTATTATATTGGATTGTTACTTCTAAGTTTAACGTTCGGAACAACTCAAACGCCATACTCATAAGTTCAGCTTCTGCCATAACAGACTCAACACCGACTATATCAACGTCACATTGTATAAACTCACGAAATCTTCCTTGTTTAATTGGCCCATCTCGAAACACTTTCCCAATTTCATACCGTTTAAAAGGAAGGCGGATGTTCGGATTCATTGCCACAACCTTTGCGAATGGAATGGTTAAATCGTAGCGTAAGGCAAGTTCGCGTTTTCCTTGATCTTGAAGTGTATATATTTCTTTTAAAATTTCATCGCCACCGCCGTACTTGTATGACATAAGCTCATACATATTTAACGTTGGTGTCTCTAACGGTTTACAGCCATAACGTTCAAACGTGTCTTCACATGCTCTTTTAATTTTATTTCGCAGCACTTGTTCCTCTGGTAAATAGTCTTTTGTTCCCTTTACATTTTTCATTTCCATCATAATCACTCCTTTTTTAAATTAAAAAAAGCTATGCAGGTATAAAAATACCCACATAGCTTTATGAACGCTTCGTGGGTCAACAGGAAAAGCCCTGTACCCACGAAGAAAAATTTTTCTTCGGATACACGGCGTTACGTATGATGATGAAGTTGGAAAGAAGTATTAAAATTTTGCATTACAAATCTCTCCTTAACATAAGTTTTTCCAAATTATATCAGATGATTTTTGAATTATCAATATTTTTAGTTTTGAAATATACGTGAAGTTATGTAGGAGAAATGGAAAAGGGTGTATAATAAAACTTAATAATATGAAATAACCGTTTAAGGAGACCACTATGAAAAAAGATAAGACTAATGCGATGCGAATATTAGATAAAGAAAAAATTGAATATTCGATGATGTCATATGATCCAGACGATGGGAAAATTGATGGCGTATCAGTAGCCGAGAAAATTGGACGAGAAGTGAGAGAAGTATATAAAACGCTAATCGCTCAAGGAAATAGTAAAAATTATCATGTGTTTATTATTCCGGTAGATGAGGAACTGAATTTAAAAGCTGCCGCAAAAGCAGTAAGTGAAAAGAAAATTGAAATGATTCCCGTAAAAGATATTACGAAAGTATCAGGATATATTCGCGGCGGTTGTTCACCAGTCGGAATGAAGAAGTTATATTCTACATGTATCGATGAAAGTGCCCAATCACTTGAAACGATGATTGTAAGTGGCGGGAAAATTGGTATACAAATTGAGCTTAAAGTGGATGACTTGGCGAAAGTGACGAGAGCGCAGTTTGGTGAGATAACGAAATAATGATACATAGGGAAAGAAGTTCTAGTTTTATTTAATTTAGATAAAGATTTATAGGATAGTTAGTCCATTATGAGGGCGGATTATCCTTTTTTATTTACAAACTGGATAAACCAAATAAAAATTGAATGTTCAGTTTGATATAAACATATAATCTGAATCGTTTGTTTGGATTTTTGGGGACGACAAAGCCTCGGTGCGAGGACTTTAAATAAACAAGCAGAGTTACTCTTAAAGATAGACAAGTGACGGGAGAGTGTTTAATAGGGGTTCAAGAAATACCCAATCTTAGCTAGATGGGCATGGGGTGCTACCCTTGAAAGAGGATGTAGTGATTAATCATAGTTTATTGGGTTCTTCTTGGTTGATAGTAGTATAACATTATCATTAGTGATTCTAAATGTGATTATTCGTATATATTACTTTGGTTTTGTTATGTTTATATCTATGTTTTCTCTGCTTATAGATGGTGCATAACTTGAAATTGTATAATGTCTTTCCATAAATATTCCCTCATTGAGTAGAAGGAACGCCTATACTAGGAAATGAAAAAAGGGATATTTTAACAATGTAACCGGATTTTATAGTAAAATAGGTATCATGGTATAAATGTATGTTTTAGATATGAGCCCAATGAAACATAGGCTTATAGAATTGAGAAAGACCTAAAAACAAATAAGTTATATATTTTAAGACGGTAATACTTTAAGTGGTATATTTAGGGAATTGAGTAACTTAAATGATTTAAGATTCAAACTATGTAAAAGTTAAAGTATATGACTAAGGAAAAGAAGGTTTTGTAGTGTGCCACACATTCAATAATTAATTCTTACATAGGAGTGCTTATATGAAAATTTTGAAGCATGTAATATTAGTATTATGTTT
The DNA here is from genome assembly GCF_051915205.1 of Bacillus cereus group sp. MYBKT111-2. NCBI lineage: Bacteria > Bacillati > Bacillota > Bacilli > Caryophanales > Bacillaceae > Bacillus > Bacillus cereus group sp. MYBKT111-2. The sequence continues at coordinate 238,921 of NZ_JBQAEG010000003.1, read as the reverse complement.
CTTATGTCTAAATGGTTGTAATCAAGAAAATGGAGCTGAGGTACAAGAATATATAAAAGAAAAACACGGTATTGATGTTGTTGTAACAGATTGGAGCCCGATAAATGAAAATAATGGTGGTAATACCTACCATACTGTACAAGAAAAAAATAACAAATATCTAAAATTCCGAGTAAAGGTACAAGGTCTCCTCTATTCGTATCTAGTAGGTGATGAATACCAATATGGGAAAAAAACATTTGAGGAATATAAGAAATTCAAACCAACTCTAGAAGAAATAAAAAAATTAGGATACGTGGAATCTGAAACGGAAAATCCTCTTCAATATATATTAGATAATAAAGATCCAGATGAAGGAAAACCTACTAATGAATTATTATTAACTTTGCAAATGAGTAACGAGATTGACTTTAGCCAATTGAATTCCGTAGAATTAGATCGTTTATATGCTCTATTTCAACTCATTCAGGAGAATAATAAAAAGATAACAGAACTAGAGATTAAGGATCAAAATGGTAAATCTTTAGGTGGTCCTTTTAAAAATGTGCAAGAAAAGATAACAAAAGAAGAACTGTTACGAACAATGAAATCTACGATGTCAGATGTCATAAACAAATATTAGTAAAATTGGATTAGAGCGCACAGCACAGTAGGGGCAAGATTATATGAAATGCAAAACGATTGATTCGCAATTAATAAAATCACTCTATAATCTGGCCCAATTGCTGAAAAATATGACCAGTATTTTTATAGCACTCTATTATTTCTGTACAAAAGGAGATTTTATGAGAGGGATATCGTCAGGTTTTTAGAAAATTCCCAGGTTAAGAGTATGCAAATTTTTATGTGGATTTTCAGCTAATTCAGTAACAAACGAGAATTTTAAAACTGAGCTAGGATAGGAATGTATAAAAAATACATGGATCCATGTAAAAAAAGAAGGTTCTCTTGTGAGAATATGTTTTCCTCTTTTCATTGATGCCGATAATGAGACGTTTTGATAACCTCACATGAATACTCCATTCATGTGAGGTTATCAAAATTGTTTTTGCTGATGGTACAATCAAAATCATGGAGGGATATTATGTTGATTTTTTATGTAATACCATTGTTTCTTATATCCGGTATTTCAATATTTTTATTTTTCTTATCTGTTTCACCCAAAATTGAGGCTAAAAATTTATCATTGATAATAATCTGTTTAGCGATAAATGTACTTACAATTCCAATTTCTTGTTTGGTAGGTTCGTTTGTTTCTTATAAACATGAGGCGTCAACAGAATTTATATATAATAATCCACTTTATTTTTGGAAAGGATTTTTCTTTATTCAAATAATACCGTTTTTCGTGCTATTTGTGGCTTTGATATGGTGGTTTATCCGTAAGGGTAAAGAAAAAATCGAAACATAGAATTTTAAAATAACTTTCGCTTTCGAAAACTATATAAATAAGCTGTTCACTGGAATCTCATAGAAAACTATGGTGAGATGAAATGTTTGATTTTGAAGCACTTCAAAATCTTAGCTAGATGGCCATGTATCGGTACCCCACAATAAAAAGGCAGGGACATATCAAATATGTCCCTGCCTTTGATTTTAGAGACATGTTTCCTAACAGTTGATTTTGTTAACGAAAGTCGACTTTAAATCCATATTTTGTGTGAAGTAAAAGCATATAATAAAAGTATGAGGTGATGATGTGAAGGAGATAAACATTCATAAAGTAATTGCGGATAAGAGAAAAGAAAAGGGAATTACACAGGAAGAGTTAGCGGCGTATATCGGTATTACGAAGGCATCTGTTTCTAAGTGGGAGACAGGGCAGAGTTATCCGGATATTACATTTTTACCACTGTTAGCATCATACTTTAACATTAGTATAGATGAACTAATTAGTTATACACCGCAAATGAAACAGGAAGATATTAAAAATTTATATCATAGACTAGCGGAAGCTTTTAGTGAAGAACCGTTTGATGAAGTAATGATGGAGTGCAGAGAAATAATCAAAAAATATTATTCTTGTTTTCCGTTATTACTTCAAATGGGACTACTTTTTATTAATCACCATATGTTAACAGAGGATACGGATAAAAGAATTGAAATTTTAGAAGAAGCAATGAATCTCTTTAGCAGAGTGCAGGAAGAAAGTGATGATGTTTCTCTTGTGAAAGAGGCGGTATCGTTTCAAGCAACTTGCTATCTTATACTCAATAAACCGAATGAAGTATTGCAATTGCTTGGTGAAACGATACGTCCTAACGTTCCAGAGGAAGATTTAATCGCACAGGCGTATCAAATGCTTGGAAATACTAAAAAGGCGAATGAAATAATGCAAATTAGCATGTATCAACATTTAATACAACTCGTTGCGACAATACCGAATTATGTAGTAGTAAATGCCTCAAGCGTTGAAAAAGTAGAGGTGATTTTGAATAGAGCTTTTATGTTAATAGATATATATGAAATAGAAACATTACATCCTAATATGACTTTAAAAGTATACTATGCTGCTGCACAAGTATATTGTATGCAAGGCAATTTTGAAAGAGCATTAGAAATGTTACGGAAATATGCAGCGGTTTGTGCGGCGAGCTTTACAGTAAATAGTCTACATTTACACGGTGATTCCTATTTTGATGCGATTGACGGATGGTTTGCAGAGTTTCCGCTCGGCGCTAAAACGGTTAGAAATGAAGAGATTATAAAGCGAAGCATGTTACAAAGTATTGCAGAGAATCCAGTTTTCACTCCGATGAAAGATGAAAGAGAGTACAAAAATATAATAGCGAGTTTGAAATTCAAATTAGATATAACTGAATAGAAGGAGGACTAATATAATGACCTTCGATGAATATGAAGTAGCGATAAATAGTGAATTTACGTTGCAAGGTACACTCACTAAACCGAAAGCTGACGGGAAGTATGCGACTGTTGTCATTATTGCTGGATCTGGGGAGGTTGATCGTGATGGAACGATCGTACCGCTAAAGCTTGCGTCGAACGTATATAAAGATTTAGCGCATGTAATGGCGAGACTTGGAGTAGTGACGCTCCGCTTTGATAAACGCGGAGTAGGAAAGAGTGACGGAGAATTTCTGAAGACTGGAATGTGGGATTTAGTTAGTGATATAGAGTCTACGATTACGTATTTAAAAGAACAACCATTTGTTGATCCAGAAAATATCATTTTGGCTGGTCATAGTGAAGGATGTATGTTGGCAACTGTAGTAAACGCAAGAACACCAGTTAATGGGCTTATCCTTCTTACAGGAGCTGCGGAATCGTTAGAAGAAGCTACGAAAAGACAAAGAGAAATTGCATATAAAGAACTAAAAGAGCAGAAAGGAATAAAAGGAAAGTTAATGCGTCTTCTCAAGGTGGAAAAACGTGGAGAAAAGCAGATGGAAAAAATAAAAGAGAAAATGATGAACACAGAAAAAGATACGATTAAAGTTGGGTTTAAACCGATGAACGCAAAATGGTTTAGAGAGCATTTTCAGCATGACATTTATAAAGACTTACAACAAGTAACATGTCCAGTGCTAGCTATCGCTGGTGATAAAGATATTCAGGCTGACCCTGAAAGAGCTAAGCGGATCAGTGATTATGTGAAAGGTGATTCTGAAGTATATGTAATAAAAAATATGGATCATAGTTTGAAAGTTTTTGAAGGTGAGTTTAAAGCATTAGATTTTAAAAAGAATTATGAAGAAGGGGCAAGAAAGCCACTTCATCCAGAGCTGGAAGAAATAATTATAAATTGGCTGGAATCATATTTTATCCCCGGTAGTAGGACTCTTACATCAAAATTAGGTGAATATGAGGAAGATGGAAGGGAGAGTAACTGCCTGTAAAAGACAAACTGGTGTGGGGGAATGGTAGGTGTAAGTACTTCTGTAGTTTCAAACATATTCCCCTGAGTGTAGGTTCTATAAATACCCTATAAATAATCCAGGCTATTTAATATTAGGAGGAAGCCAACTATACACATAATCCATGATAGGGCTGATTCTGTACTATTAGCAATTTTCATTCGAAGCCTCTCGAGAGGTTTTTGCATCCACCGACCAAATAGGAGATAGAAGAGAAACAGCAGGAGAGAGGGCAGTACCATGATCAAGTTGTATCCCGCTAAAATAGAAGACCATTGTATCAAGGATGTAAGTATACCAATTGCCGCAAAATAAGGAAATGCAGTACCCACTTCAATTAATGTAGTAGTGAATCCTAGCGCGATCATTGAAAAAATGCTTTTTGATTTTGGTGAGGGGATCTCTGAATTTTTCTTTGGTGGAATATAGAAGCTTGCAATGAATAATATGACACCAATAATGAAGAACGACCAGCTTACGATTCGGTTTTGAAATAAGCCAGAAATAAACTTAAACAAAAAATCTAATCCTAACATGAGTGAAACGCCAACAGCAAAATAAAATCCTGCTACCGTCAATAAATAAACGAATAAACGTTTCGTGAGACGCTCTTTATCTGTTAAAAGTAGATATATTGTTACTCCTATTGTAGTAGGGCTTAGCGTATCTAATATAGCTAATCCGCCTATTAGGAGAAGTTGTTCTGACCCATCGCTCGTGCCCCCTTATTTCGACTCGGGATGATTCTTTTCAGTCATAAAAATGGCATATGCCTCGTTCATAAACTGAAGCACATCTTGATCAATTGGATATAAATTTAGCTTCTCTGATTGTTTTGGAGACATCCGTATCTCCCAAAGCTTATCTAAAAATTCATCCTCACCTTCAAATTCTTCTAAGCGTTTTTCCTCCATTCGTCTTATGATATTTTGAACTTTCGTTGCTTTTGGGCCATCCTTCATATAACGCTTTAACTGGCCGATGAGAGCAATCCATTCAAGTGAATTAGAACAGTCACTTGCCATTTTAGGAACCTTTTCCAATAGTTTTAGTTCTTTTTCTTTAAATACAGATTCGCGATAATACTGTTGTATATCTTTATCTTTGCTGGATAATTGCATAATCTTTTGAATCGCAATCCAGCTTTCTTCTCCTTCTAGCGCAATTCCATTTATCAATTCCCGTAAGGATAATTCTATTTTCTTTAAATGTTCCTGCTCATTTATTACATAAGATAATTGACTTTGTAAACTATCCGACCAATCCCACTCATTGAAGTCGAGCATATGTTTAATCTCTTGTAACGGAAATCCAACCTTTTTTAAAAATTGAACTTGCTGAAGTTTTTTTATTTCTTCATTTGTATATAAACGATGGCCACCCTCTGTTTTGGATGCTGGTTTTAATAATCCGATTTTATCGTAATAACGCAGTGTTCTTACTGTAACGCCTGTCAGTTCTGCAACTTTATTAATGTGTATCAACTGATAAACCTACCTTTCTGTACATTAAGATTTTATCTTTAACGATTATTTTCTTATTTCGCTTCTAACCTTCTTTACTAAGAAGATTTTTAAGTAAGTAGCCTGCTCCTAATCCAATTAGTGCACCAGGAAATCCATGATCCAGTAGCAGTCCAATACCTGCACCTATAATGACACATCCATAAATAATAATATCGCTCTGTTTCATATGAAAACCTCCCATTTTTCTAATTTCTTTTATGAAATTGCGAAATAGTAGCTACTTAACAGTATATAAAATGACCCAACGTCAACTTCAAGTGTTTTTGATTTTTTATTAATAAATTTATATAACTCTTTAGAAAGACTTGATTTCGAAATGTTTTTGTGGACTTATCGTTCCAGAAATAATATATTAAATTATATGATAGGAGGTGTTATTAAATGGGGAGAAAGATTAGTTTTAACAAAGAACAAGCTTTAAATAAAGCGATGCATTTATTCTGGGAGAAAGGTTATGATGCTACATATATATCAGATCTTATTGAAACGATGGGCATAAGTCGCTCTACTCTCTACGATAGTTTTGGAGATAAGGATGCATTATTTAAACTAGTTTTGGAACATTATAAAAACTATGGATCTCAAAAGAGAAATTTGCTTTTTAGTGGTATAAACACGAAAGCATCACTTACATCCTTTTTTTATCAACATATTGAAAAATGTTATTCAGATGAAATTCCAAAAGGTTGTATTATAACAAATTCTTCACTGCTTATTGGAAAAATTGATCCTGCCATAGAAGAAATACTCATAAATGATTTTAATGAACTTGAAAAAGTATTTAAGCAAGTTATCGAAGAAGGAAAAAAGAAAGGCGAAATTTCACAAGAGGCTGATACTGAATTAGTTGCATATTCTTTATTAAGTTTAAATCATAGCCTTAATATAATGGCCAAATATAAAAAAGAGAAATATCTAGCCTATAATTTAGTGGATAAGACTATTGAAGAACTATAGTCTTTCTTTTTTAATGATTTTGGAATGAACGTTCCGAAAAAGAAAGGGATGATAACGTTGACTAAAAAGACAAATTTTCTAATATTCATTTTGGCAATTAGTTGTGGATCACTTGTTGCAAATATTTATTATGCACAACCAATTGTACAATTCATTGCAAAGGACTTGCATATCTCCTCTGATTTATCTGGATTGCTCACTACTTTGACGCAAATTGGGTATGGGCTGGGATTGTTTTTTATCGTACCAATGGCAGATTTATTTAAAAGTAAGAAAATAATAGGGATTCTTATCGGGCTTACTATTCTTTCGTTAATGGGTACGCTAATTTCGACAAATGGAATTCTTTTTTTACTATTAACAACTATAATTGGCATTGGAGCCTGTGCTGCTCAAATGTTAGTTCCGCTAACAATGAGGATTGTGCCTGTTGAAGAGACGGGTAAATATGTGGGGAAAGTAATGAGTGGTTTATTGATTGGGATTATGATTGCTCGTCCATTATCTATCGGAATAGCTGAATGGTTCGGTTGGAGAATGGTATTTCTTTTTTCATTAATAATCCTAGTTGCTGTATTACTCGTAATTATAAAATTTTTGCCCAATTATGAAGTAGTATCGACTAGTAACATGTTATATCCAAATTTAATAGCTTCTATGGTAAAACTACTCATACATACTTCGCCGTTACAACAACGAGCTTTTTATCACGCATGTTTATTCGCAACATTTAGTCTGTATTGGACAGTTATTCCAATCTTATTAAGGTCAGAGCCGCTACATTTCTCAAATAATGAAATTGCATTGTTTGGCTTTGTTGCAATAGCTGGAGCTTTATTAACTCCTACTATTGGTAAAATCGCAGATAAAGGCTATATATTTACAATGACTAATGTATCAATGGCACTCGTATTTTTATCTGTTGTACTATTGTTTTTTGTTCAAGATCATTCACTATTTAGTGTAATTTTAATACTTATCTCAGGGATTTGCATCGATATTGGTGTAGCAGGAAATTTATTATTAGGCCAAAAAGTTATCTTTAGTTTGAATCCGGAGATAAGAAATAGGTTGAACGGATTATATATGACTATTTTCTTTTTGGGAGGAGCCTTTGGTTCATGGATTGGAAGTTATACGTACTATAAATTTAATAGTGAAGTAACTTTACTCATTGGAGCAGCTTTTCCTTTAATTGCTTTATTCGTTCATTTCATAAAAAATAATACAAAAAAATTATCGGAAACCAAAAGTAAATACATATCTTGACTATTCATTTCTCTAAAAATTCAGGGTTAAAATTCAATGTGGGATACCTTTGAGGGGTATGGGGATCGTCACATGTCCATCAAGCCAATTAAAGTTACTCCTTCACAGATAGAAAGGAAATAAAATCATGGAAAAATCAATAAAAAGTGAATTAATTGGAATGTTTATCTTTAATGAAACTTTACATACATATGAACAAAACGAAGGAAAAGTACATTGGGAATTGGATGTTAGAAATGAGCGTGTACAAGTACGTGAAATGCTGAAAAGAGCAGAAAAGCTTTATGTATGTTTAGAGGAATTTGATAAAAAAGCTAAGCTTGCTATAGCGGAAGAATTAATAGAGTATAAAAATGATTTTTGGCCTGAATATGATGAGAATGATGAACATTTAGATTGGGATGCTGTAGATGCAGGAGAATATGATATGACGAAAGAAACATTTGAGCAATCTATTACTCTTATGGACATTGTAATGAGAGAAAATGATATATATTGTGAATACAATGATGGAGATGTATTTGGTGGCCATAGAATCCATGCTTCTTTTGACAATGAGTACAATTTATTAGCTGCAGAGATTTAGCTTTGAGAGATGCAAGTGAAAAGGATTGATTACTATAATCAATCCTTTTTTTCATTATTATAAGATAACGGTGAAATAATAGGGAGAAAGTTTCATAGTTTTAATACGGTCCCCACTCAATATTCACGCCAACAATAAGAAAAATAAGTCCAATAATAAACCAAATGAATGCAAGTGGAGCCATAAATCGAATCCATTTTCCATAAGAAATGCCGCTCGCTGCGAGGACACCCATTAAAACACCGGAAGTTGGGTTGAGGCAGTTCACTACACCTTCTCCAAGCATAACAGCTTGTACTGTAACTTGGCGTGTAATGTGCATGAAATCAGCTAATGGAGCTAATATCGGGATGAAAATAACAGATTCACCTGTCCCGGATGAAATGAGGAAATGTAATGCGGCGCTACTTACATACATACCGATTACGCCAAATACAGGGCTATGTCCTTCGAGAGACTGTGCGAGCTGATTCACAATTGTATCAAGTAATTTTCCTTGTTCTAAAATGACTGAAATACAACGAGCCATTCCGACGATCAAAGCACCGTATATGAGATTTTGGCAGCCTGCTAGAAAAGTAGAAGCGATATCGTTTGCTTTCATACCACCTATTATTCCAGCTGTAATTGCGATGAAAATAAAAGTAGCAGTCATTTCTACGTCTGTCCAATGTAGACGAAAAGCGCCGATTAAAAATGCAATTAATGATAAAGCTGAAACGAGTAAAATTAATTTATGACGTATTGTCCAAGGAACTTCTGTTTTCTGCGCTTCTTTTTCACTTGAAAGAGCATTACTTGGAAACCAGTTATCTCCGAGTATGCTTCCTTTATTCGAATTTTTTAAGCGTTTTACGTACCAATTAATATATAGAATGGTAGCAAGTAAAAAAGAGATATAAATTGCTGTGCGTAAACCAATTCCTGAAAACATTGGGAGTTTCGCGATTTTTTGTGAAATGCCTAAAGGTGAGGGCGATAAAATAGTAGCATTAAAACCAGCATAAGTCCCTAAGTCAACTCCCCCCCACTGAGATAAAGCCTTTCAGTGGGGGCATGGGTTAGAACACTAGGTCTTTTCGTCTATCGCTAGACAGTTGACGCTCTAGCATTCATGCCACCTTATGGTAACACCCCAAGTATGTTTTTGGTTGGTACTGGCAACGAACGATTGCTTTCCCACTTGCACCACCCTTTCGAAAAAGAGCAGTTCTCCCTTATGGAAGAAGCCACCACTCAGATGAATCAGGCGTGTGCTACAAGCCCCGACAAGTCGCGTACACATGGATGGTTGACGCACCCACTAAGCTATGCGCGAAGCAACAGCCTTACGTTTTTGTACTTCTAATAGAATCGGCGTTTTCACTTTGAGATTGTCATCCAATTGTACAACTCTTGATTTTTGCAATGTATTCAGGGCACCATTAATATCAGCATGGATACATGTTCCTGCTTTACTTTGGTACAGACCACGCGTAATTCGTTTGCCACTAAAGCGATACTGCGTCTTATCATCCTTAGACCAAACCGGAACCGGATCTTTATCAATAAAACTAGCTTTTGAAGTATAGCTTTCTTCTTGTTTGAAAAATCGGATGCCTTCTTTTATACATTTATTCTCAATTGCTGCCATCAATTTTTGAAATGGGATTTGCACAAACTTTTGATTATTCTTTTTCCCCATATGAGAGTTTTGTTTCCAACCAGCGTTATACCCTATAACAATCGTATCTATATCGAATTCTTTCACTTTTTTGAACAACAGACCTACTGTTTGTGCAATGTAACCGTTTATTTGTCTTTCTCGTTTATGCCAAAGTGCGGCCATTTTATTCGTTACAATACGTTTTGAAATTCCATTGTCCATATTTTTCTGCCCTAGATTACATATCATTTTGTTGAAGTATTGATTTATGGATTTTAGTTTTTTTCCATCGATTAAGAAGGCATCACCTGTATTGGTTACGCAACTTACTAATCTATCTACACCTAAATCGCAACTCAAAGCGTTACTCGTAGTCGTGGATGGTTTCTTCATTTGAGAAACGTGCATTTCATATGTGTAATGCACCTCAAAGAACCGACCTTTTTGCTTCGGTACAATCTCAATGTAGGAGATTTTTTTATTCTTTAAGTTTTTCGGCATACGTATTTTAATAGAACCGAATTTTTTTCTGAATGCCACATTCATTGGAATCATCCAATACCCATTATCATCTACTTTTGGAACTTGATAGATTTCAACGATTCGTTTGTCGGTGGAACGAGAATAATTTGGGAACTTCGGACGACCTGTGAACTTCTCAGGATTTTTTTTCCACTGTTCCAATGCTTTAAAAAAGCTCTTCACTTCTGTAAATAAGGTTCTACGAATCGCTTGAACAGAGTTTGATTGCATGCCCCAGTAGTTGGTGTCGGCTTGCATGGCAGTGTCCACTTCTTTTATAGTAGCCATTTTATTATCGTTCAAATAACTTTGTTTAATCGTGTACAATCCAACATTTCGCAATGCTTTTGAACTATGTGACATGCGCTGAAGTAAACGAAATTCTTTAGCTGTGAGGCAAGCTCGTCCGATATTCTGTTTCTGCGTGAAGCGTTGCATGTTTTCTCTTTTCTTTTGTTTACGTAATACTTTCACTGCTTTCTTTCTGGCCATTGTTTTCACCGCTTTTCTTAGAGGGAGTATTAAAATTATTTTTGATAAATTAATATTTAGAAAGAAATGGAACAAGAATATGTTCTTCATCGAAATTCCTTTTGGATCAAGTAGCGGAATGATAATCATTATCTAATTTCGTTGTCTTACAATCTATTCCCTTCTTATCTACATTATATCGTAAGACAAAAAGAAACAAACATTCGCCCTCAAAAATTATTATGAGCGAAACAAAAGCGTTCAGCCTACCTTATGACGGCAATTAAGGCAATAGTTTTTCTGTCCTTTTCCCGCACATACAAATTCTTGCAACATTAGACAGGGAAACGAAAATAATCCAAGAATATGTTAAATAGAAAGTAAAAGGAAAAGAGGGAAAAAGATGTGGAAAACTACGGATCTATGTGATGAGTTTGAAAATAAATTACAAATATGTCGCCAGTCTTTTCGATCTTTTGGGAAGAAAGAACAATTCCACGGGAAAATTGCAACGGTAAAAGTGAAGGATGATAATGTACTAGTGAAGGAAGGGTTACAAACATTGCCGGAAGGAACGGTATTAGTTGTTGATGGGGGAGCGTCTACGAATTGTGCGTTACTCGGTGATAATTTGGCAGCTATTGCGGAGGAAAGAAAGCTAGCAGGAATTATTGTATATGGATACGTTCGTGATTCTAGTGAACTAAAGAATATAAATATGGGTATTTTAGCGTTAGGGACAATGCCGAATAGAAGTGTAAAAGAAGGGAAAGGAGAACGAAATATTTCATTGCAATTTGGGCAAGTTGAATGGAAGCCGAATGAATATGTGTATGTGGATGAAGATGGCGTCATTATTAGTGAAAAGAGTTTGCATCGTTAAAGGTTAGTAAGTTACTATTCTTAGAAAATAAATCCGATAAAGCATGGACAAAATTCTTTGTCAATAGTAAAATAATACAGAAATTTAAAATTAACAGAATGTATAGGTTTATCGTTTTACGATAACTTAAATGGAAGTAAGTTGTGCCTAGGAAAGTGAATGTTATCACAATGATACGTTCATGAACAAAATTATTTTTCCTATACAAATATAGCCGCGAATGATGCGGGTAGGAGGTGTTGCACAGTTTGTTCGACACTTACAAAAAAAGAGTGTCAATTGCACGCCCTTGAAGGGCCTTTTTTTGTGTGAATAGTAGTAAGGGAGGAAATTTTGGGATGGCAATGTTAAAAAAATGGCTGCTTACGTCGTTAATGGCAGTTACACTTGTATTTGTTTCTTTTGCGAATACAGTACATATTACGTTTGCTGAAGGAAATACAGCAAAACTTGCAATTATTGGTGAATCACAAAAGGGCATTATGTTATGTCCGAAAGAAGAGCAAATTAAAGATGGGGAAACAGCTTTAAGCTTGCTACAAAAAGTCATGGGGGACAAAGTAGAAGCTGAAACGATGTCGTTTGGAACGTATGTAAAAGGCATTGATGGCTTAATGGCCGGGGCTACAAGTGGCTGGCTGTATGATGTAAATGATAAATCTGCAGAAGTTGGAGCGGATAGTTATAAATTAAAATCTGGAGATGTTGTTGTTTTCCGATTTGTTTCAGATTGGAACAATATGAGTCAAGAAACATTACAACAAACATTAGATAAATTTGGTACTTGTAAAACTGTAGAAGAACCAAAAACAGATGATCCAAAACAAGAAAAACCAGAAGAACCAAAGACGGATGATCCAAAGCAAGAGAAACCAGAAGAACCAAAGACGGATGATCCAAAACAAGAAAAGCCAGAAGAACCAAAAACGGATGATCCAAAACAAGAAAAGCCAGAAGAACCGAAGACGGATGATCCAAAACAAGAAAAACCAGAACAACCAAAGCAAGAGAACATTCAAGTTCCAGTAGCACAAGTAAATGACGCGATCTCTAAGACGTCTGAAAAGATGTTACAAGATGGAATTGAAAGTGATTGGGTAGCGCTAGGTCTTTCTCGTTCTGGAAAGAATATACCAATCGAGGCGAAATTAAATTATGTTAAGGCTGTAACTGAAAAGGTAGAAAAGCGCGTTAATCGTTTTTCAGCGACAGATTTAGCTAGAACGATTATTATGATGAATGCAATGAATGCAGACCCAAAAATGGTAGGCGAACATAATTTAGTTCAAAAATTGTACGAATCAGATAAAGTGAATTCTGTTACAGGTTATACATTTGCTTTACTTGCATTTGATACGAAAAAATATGAAATTCCAGTAGATTCAAAATGGAATCGAGTTGCTTTAGTAGATGCACTTTTAAACGCGCAACATACAGATGGCGGCTGGACTTATGATAGCGCAAGCAGTAAAGATAGTGCTAGTAGCGTTGATGTAACAGGTATGGTTTTATCAGCATTAGCTCCTTATCAAGACCGAGCAGATGTGAAACCAGCATTGCAAAAGGCTGTCGCATACTTATATAATGAACAACTAGAAAATGGCGGTTTCTCTGCTGATGGACAAGAGAATTCTAATAGTGCTGCGCAAGCTATTATTGGATTATCCCTTGTGAAAGATGTAGATCAAAACCGTCTACATAAGGCGATGCAAAATCTATTGTCATATCAACTTCCAAATGGTGAATTTAAATGGTTACCAGGCGATCAAACCGGTAGCGGAATGGCAACAGAGCAAGCATTATTAGCTTTACTTCAGTTTAAAGATCTTGGAAAATCGATTTATGACTGGTCAACTGAATCTGTTACTGAAATTAATCCAAAACCAAATGTAGATTCAGAAAATGTTGTGGTGGAAAAAGAAGTTACTGAACAACCAGAAGAACAAAAACAAGTGCAACAAGAAACAAAAGATGGCACTTTAAAAGTTGTTGTGGATAACGAACCGGTTAAACATAAAAAATCCGGAAACGGTAGCACATTACCAAAAACAGGAGCATCTTCTCATAGTGCAGCGACAGAAGTAGGTATGGGTGTATTATGTATTGCTTCTGCATATGTATTATGGAGACGTAAAGCAGCTTAACAAAAATTAGGAGCAATCATTTGCTCCTAATTTTTAATATGAAAGGTGAGAGGCAACATGAGTAAGATGAAATGGTTTATTTCTTTACTGCTTTCACTTGGGCTACTTGCCGGATGTGAAGAGGCAGCTGTAAAGCCTGAGAAGAAAGTAGAACCAAAGCAAGAAGAAGTAGCAAAACAAGAAGAGAAAAAAGATGAAGCGAAACCGGAAGAAAAACCGGAGGAAAAACAAGCTGAACAAGAGCAAAATAAGCAAGACGAACAGAAAGAAAAGCAAGAGCAAAAAGTAGAAGAGAAGCCGAAAGAAGAAAAGCCACAAGCACAACCGGAAGTAAAGAAAGAAGAAAAAACGCAGGAACAGCCTGTCGCTACTAAGCAACCAGAACAACAAAAAGCACAAGAAGAGAAACAACAAGAGCAACAACCGAAAGCGCAAGAAGTAAAAGAAGAAGCAAAGGTTGTGAATCAGCCGAAGGAAACACCGAAGCAGGAGCAAAAGAAAAAACCAGAAGAGAACAATAGTGTACCAACTCCACCAACACCGGTACCAGATCCAGTACCGCCAGTGCCAGATCCAGTAATACCAAAACCAAAACAAGTTACGATCTCAGTAAAAGGTAATGAAGGATATTTATTAGGTGCAAAAAAGGTGGATGTACAAGAAGGCGATACAGTTTATAAAGTATTGCAGCGTACAGGATTAGATGTGGATGCAATGGGCTCTAAAGATGGAGTTTATGTAAAAGGTATTAATGATTTATATGAAAAAGATATTACCGCTACTAGTGGATGGAAATATCGTGTGAACGGTGCGTTTCCAAACCATAGTGCAGGTGTAGTTACAGTAAAACCAGGCGATACAATCGAGTGGGTGTTTGTATTAAAATAAGAAAGGCATTCGGTAAAGGACTATGAAAATAAGTTTTTCTTCTTTACATCCTTTTGTGAATTTTTTCTATTATATCGGGGTGATGATACTATGTATGATGTGTCTTCATCCTCTTTTTTTAATTGGAGCAATACTATTAATTGTTATTTTAAATGTGATGCAAGGGAATAGCCAAAAGGTAAGAAAGATGTTACCGAGCACAATCGTTTTCTTTTTTATGGTCATTTTATTTAATTCGCTATTAACACATAGAGGCCGAACTACGTTATTTTGGTTAGGTGATAGCCGTATTAAACTTGAGGCAATTATGTTTGGAGTAGTAATGGGGTTATTACTAGTTGCGATTATGTTTACGTTTGCTTCGTATAATGATATTATTTCAAGTCATAAATTTTTATATTTGTTTTCTAGAATTTCACCGAAAGTAGCATTGTTAACGATGATTACAGTGAGATTTGTTCCTTTGTTTATGAGAAGATTACAGAAAATAACACTCGTCCAAAAGACGAAAGGTGTACAGGTAGATGCAGGTTCCATTGTGGAACGTGTGAAAAATGGTATGCAACTATTGCAAGTATTATTAATTTGTTCATTAGAAGATGCACTGCAAACGGCAGATTCTATGCAAGCTCGTGGATTTGGTGTAACGAAGCGTACGACATATATTCGGTATAGAATGGAAAGACGCGATTGGTACACGCTCAGTTATTTAAGTATTTTATTTATAATTGCTATTATATGTAGTACGTATGGCGGAGGAAAGTTAATCATTTATCCGAAAGTCGAATCTATTTTATTTCAGCAATACGATGGGATGATGTTTGTTGTATTTACGATGTTTATTAGTTTACCAATCATAATGGAAGGAAGGGAATGGATATGGTGGCGCATGCAGAAATAAACAATTTATCATTTGTATATGCTGATGAAAACGAAGAAGCGTTACAGCATATTTCTCTTTCTGTTCAAAAAGGAGAGTTTATTGCACTTGCTGGAGGATCAGGATCTGGAAAGACGACTTTATTAAAACATTTTAAAAAGGAATTACTTCCAATCGGTAAGCGTACTGGGGATACATATTATGATGGTACTTTATTAGAAAATGTACCGGATTTGTTATCTGCTCAAGAAATTGGTATGGTATTTCAAAATCCAGAAAATCAACTCGTAATGGATACAGTAATTCAAGAATTAGCGTTTTCTTTAGAAAATATTGGATTACCATCACATATTATTCAAAAAAGAATAGCAGAGCTTATTAGTTTCTTAGGATTTCAAGATTTATTGCATCAATCTGTTCATACGTTATCTGGCGGACAGAAGCAACTTGTTAATTTAGCTGCCGTATTAGTAATGCAACCGAAATTATTATTATTAGATGAACCGACAGCGCAGTTAGATCCAATTGCCGCAAAAGAGTTTTTAGGATTGTTAAAGCGTATTAATGAAGAACTTGGCATTACGATCGTTTTAAGTGAACATCGTTTAGATGAAGTAATACCACTTGCAACGCGCGTTATTTGTATGAGTAACGGCCAAATCGTGTATGACGGTAGTCCGAAAACGGTTGTAGCAAATATGTGGGAAGTAGAAAAGTTCCGGCCATTTATTCCGCAAATTCCAAGATTGTTTTTAGAGTGGAATACGAAAGATATTCCGTTTACAGTGCGAGAAGCGCAAATGAAAATGAATGATTTTTCAGCGATATCATATGTAAATAAGCCAATAGTACAAGGTGAAAAGCAAGAAGTCATTTTAAGTGCCGAGCATATTTCATTCCAATATGAAAAAAATAGTCCGCTCATTTTACGAGATTTAACAGTATCGATTGAAAAAGGAAAATGGGTAGCTCTCGTTGGAAAGAATGGGACAGGGAAGTCTACACTGTTAACGCTTTTAGCTGGATTGCAAAAAGCGAGAAGAGGGAAAGTAAAGTGGAATGGGAAAGTGATACATAAAGTTGATTCGAAAGAACGATTTAAAAGTATTGGGTATGTATCACAGCATCCGTATTATCATTTTACATTTGATACAGTGTGGGACGAAGTGTATGAACGAGCGCGTGAATTATATGGAGAACAAGGAAACGAAATAGCAGAACATCAGCTTAAAAAGTTTTGGCTATATGCACTTAAAGAACGCCATCCACATGATTGTAGCGGGGGAGAGCAACAACTACTTGCATTATGTACAACGTTATTATCAAAGCCGACTTTATTATTACTGGATGAACCGACAAAGGGACTCGATCCATGGAAGAAAGAGAGAGTAGGAGAGTTATTTAGGAAACTGCAAAAAGAAGGTACAACAATTGTAATGGCAACGCATGATATTGAGTTTGCAGCGAAATACGTGGATCAATGTATGATGTTATTTGATGGAGCAGTCATTATGAATGATGCACCGAAAGAATTTTTTAGTGGCAACTTCTTTTATACAACATCTATCAATCGATTCATTCGAAAAGAATTGCCATATGCATTAACGTGGGAGGATGTGTACGAAGCGTGTCCAAACGATATGTTGCATTCATAATATGTATTTTTGCAGTAATAATAGGCACATTACTCTTTACTACACTTATCATGGATGGGTATTACATGTTAAGTAGTTTGTTTTTATTAGTTGTTATTATGTTACCTTTCTATATCCGCTTTGAAAGAAAGGCGTTTGTTTCACGTGAAATTGTTCTCGTTGCCGTGTTAGCAGCAATTGCAGCAGTGAGTCGCGTACCATTTTCTATTTTACCGAGTGTACAACCGACTTCTTTTGTTATTATCGTTTCTGCAATTGTGTTTGGAAGTGAAACAGGATTTATGATCGGGGCAACAGCGGCGATTGTGTCTAATATCTTTTTAGGACAAGGGCCGTGGACGCCGTGGCAAATGTTTTCATGGGGTATGATCGGTTTTATAGCTGGATTATTACGTAATACGTTTTTAATGAAAAAGCTATGGGAAAGGCTTCTATACGGATTGTTTGTTGGATTTTTATTTGGCTGGATTATGAATTTCTGGGGACTTCTCGGTTTTATACGAGAGGCAACGTGGGAAACAGTCATTTCGTATTATATCGCAAGTTTTTATTTCGATTTGAGCCATGCAATTTCGAATGTTGTTTTCTTACTATTATTTAGTACGTCTTGGATTACGATTCTTACAAGATTTAAAAAGAAATATGGCATATTGGATAAGCATAACATGGTATAGAAAAGCATACTCATATAAGGTAGGGTCGCGACTTACATATTCGTTTGCCTCTTTCATGCTTCTTACATATTGTAAGGAGCATTTTTTATTGTCAAAAAATAGTCCAATATATATCCGTTACTATATAAAATTATTTGTATAATAGTAGGTGAGAACTATTTTCAAAAGGGAGGTGTATAGTTAATGAAGTTAGTTATTCCGAAGCAACATGGTGCATGGGCGATGCTTGCTATACCATTTCTATTAAGTGTCATACTTGGAAAACCTACTATATATCACATTCCATTGTTTATAGCTTGGTTCTTTATCTATTTAGCTACGTATCCATTTCTTACGTACATAAAGCAAAGACGAAAAAGAGAGTATTTACATGCAGCAATTGTATATTTTCTCATTGCGTTCGTATTTGGGATGATTTCTCTATTATATGAATGGCGCATTCTTTTATTCGTAATAGTCATGATTCCATTCTTTATAGTAAATATGTATTACGCTCGTCAAAAAAATGAAAGAGCATTATTAAATGACGTTAGTGCAATTATTGTTTTCTGTATAGGTGGTTTAGTTAGTTATTATTTTTCAATGAAACTGATAGATAAAACTGCATTATTTATTGCGCTTATTTCATTTTTATATTTTTTAGGAAGTACGTTTTATGTGAAAACGATGATACGTGAGAAAAATAATCCGAAGTATCGTTATATATCTTGGGGTTATCATATCATGTTAACGGTCATCGTATTTGCTATTAATCCGTTGTGTTCTCTTATTTTTATACCAAGTGTCATTCGAGCCATTATATTGTATGGCAAAAAAATTTCTATTATAAAAGTAGGGATTTTAGAAATTGTGAATTCTGTATATTTTTTAATCATAACGGCAATAATTATGAAGTATGCCATTTGAAAAAACTTCCCACCTTATGATGGGAAGTTTTTTCAATCTTGTTCTAAAATATGAACGGTGTAATCGCAGCGTTGAATAGCTTGTTCGATCGCATAAAGGGATTGCTCAATACGAGCGCGATTAAAATCTTTTTCAACAGTCTGTAATGCTTCTTCTAAACAATGTTTTGCTTCTTGTAATGATTGAAAAGAATCTTGTACATATCCACGAGCATTTTGATGCATTTCATAATCCTCCTTGCATATTCATATATGTATAGTATGAACAGTAAAGAAGAAAATATAATTTGTTATATTTGTTTGACAATTGAAATGAAATTACGTATAGTAAGAATTAAGTGAATATTTTCTTATCCAGAGAGGTGGAGGGACTGGCCCGATGAAACCCAGCAACCGCGATGCAGGTGCTAATTCCAGCAGAACAAATTTGTTCTGGGAGATAAGACGAAGATATATACGTAACTTCTTCTTATCGGAGAGGTTTTTTTATTGCAAAAAAACCGATTACGAAAATTTACATTAAGAAGAAAGGGGTTGCGCATTACTGTGACACTCGAAAAATACGTAAAACTGCGTAGTACAGTTTATGAATATATGATAGAGCAAGATAAGCCGATATCATTGTTAGATATTCAAGAACATATCGTTTCGCATCATGAAGGAAAATTCACGAAAAAGATGTTACATCAATTTTATTTATCAAGACTATTAGATGAACTGAAACTGGATGGGAA
This sequence comes from Bacillus cereus group sp. MYBKT111-2, assembly GCF_051915205.1. Lineage (NCBI taxonomy): Bacteria > Bacillati > Bacillota > Bacilli > Caryophanales > Bacillaceae > Bacillus > Bacillus cereus group sp. MYBKT111-2. The sequence goes on along the minus strand of NZ_JBQAEG010000003.1, from coordinate 219,307 downwards.
AATTACATTAGCTGATGAATATCTCTATACTGAAAAAGGGGTATTTTATAAGGCGAGAAAAGGGAGCTAAGCTCTCTTTTTTTTGAAGTATGTAGAGTAAAAGACTGCTTAAGCAGCCTGATACAGGGAATGGTGTTGAGTGTGTAGTGTCAAAGATTGAATGTGCCTGAAAGAGGCACTTCATATCGGCTGCAAATGAAAAGAGACACCTTCGCCGAATAGGTGTCAGTCGTTTTGTCACATAGACTTGCTATTTGACAGTTATTAGAATAACATGCAGTGGCTCTAGAAGTCAAAAGGGAATTAAAGGAAGAGGTGCTATGATGTACGCTTACTTATTACATGATATAACGAAATGGATTCCTAAGTACATTATGGATAAAGGGTATGAATATTATGAAGAAGGACATGTAGAAGATGTTGAAATACAAGACAAGAAAATATTTGCTTTCGTTACTGGAAATGCAGGAGACTATGAAGTGATTATTGATCTTGAAGATTTTACAGAAAGTAGCTGCGAGTGTCCGTATGAGAATCTTTGCAAACATATGGCGGCAGTTGTTTATGATATTCAAAGTGCTGGTGAGAGTGCAGTGAAAGAGAAACTAAAAGAGTTAGAAAAGGAAGAGTTATTAACGGTACTACATCGCTTGTTACAGAGTTCAAAAAACGTGCAAATTGTAGAGAAGATGTTAAAGAAGGGGAAACTTTAACTTATAAAGGGAGTTGTTTTGTAGTGAATGTACTTATTGTATACGCTCATCCTAGTCCTTCAAGTTTTAACGCGGCAATTTTAAATCATGTGCAAAAAGGACTACAGGAAACAAATCATTCAGTTACCGTACTTGATTTATATAAGGAGCAATTTGATCCAGTCCTTGTATTTAATGAAGAGAAGAAAAGACGTGACTTAGTAAATGAAGAAGAAACAGCTCGGTACAGGACATTAGTAGAAGAAGCGGATATGCTTCTATTCATCTATCCGATATGGTGGTGGGGGATGCCAGCTATTTTAAAAGGATTTATTGATCGTATTTTCGTTGCTGGATTTGCTTATAAATATGAAGGTGCTCTGCCTAAAGGGTTATTGAAAGGGAAGAAGGCGTGGGTGATTAATACGCTAGATTCACCGTTATGGTACGTCGCACTATTATATCGATCAGCAGATTGGATTATAATGAAGAGAGGTGTCTTACGTTTTTGCGGCATTCGCGATATAAAACGGTCAGTTTTTCAATCTGTGAAAACGAGTAAACGAGAGAAGCGGGAAAAGTGGTTATTACAAATAGAAGAAAAGGCTCGTACACTATGAATGAAATGGAACGTATTATAAAGTGTTGCGGGGATGACAGCAGACTTTTACGAACGTATATTACATGTTTACTTCAATTGAAGAAATGTAGCGAAACATTTCAGCAAATTCAAATACAATTAAGAAATGATTACTTAATAAGAGGAATTTGTGAAAGAGAAGTTGATGAAGTAGTAAGGGGAAGTAAGGAGTATGAAATGCATTTTCTTCCTAAAGCTTTACAGTGGAACTTCTTGAGGGAAAACCCACATCTGATTGAAAAAGTATGTGAAGACTTTTTTGCATTTGAGGCATTATATCTTACGGAGATAGAGTGGAAGACCGTAATAAATTGCGTGGGAAATAAATGATTTATTATGTAAAAAAGCTAGTATAAAACTAGCTTTTCGTTTAAATAAATAAGAAACATAGACTAATGATAAAACCTGCATATAGTAAGTTCACAACGCAAAATCCCATAATATCACGAGCACCTAAACCAGCTATCGCTAATGCTGGTAATGCCCAGAAAGGTTGAATTAAATTTGTCCAAGCATCGCCCCACGCAATGGCCATTGCTGTTTTTGCAGCAGGTACACCAAGTTCAGCGCCAGCTGGAATCATAATGGGTGCTTGCACAGCCCATTGACCGCCACCAGATGGAACGAAAATATTAACGATGCCAGCACTTAAAAAAGTAAAGAGCGGGAAAGTCGTTTCGTTTGAAATGCTAATAAAGAAATTCGAAATAGCTCCTCCAAGTGAAAGGCCTTCACTATTTGCTCCAATCATCATCCCCATAATTCCTGCGTAAAACGGAAATTGAAGTAGAATGCCAGAAGCGCTTTTCGTAGAGTCTGAAAAAGCGCGAATATATTGAATCGGAGTACGGTGGAAAACGAGTCCAGCAATTAATAACATAAAAATAACGATGTCTAGCGTAAGGTTAAAGCCTTTCGTATAAAAGTAATTGAAAATATAAATGAGACCTAACAATCCAACGCAAAGTGTAATGATGATACTATTTTCCATTTTTTCAGCGAACGTATTTTTTTCTACTTCTTGAGCGGCAGCTTCCTCATGGAACACGCTAGGATCCACCGTAATCGTATGTTTTTCATCTGGATGCATTGCCTTATTAATAAGAGGCATCGTAACTAAAAAGATAATAACGGGAACGAGAGCGTATGGTGAGAATAACGTTTCAGTGATTGGAATCGCTTCTTTAATACTTCCAGCTGTCGTTTTCATTAACGTTTCTCCGCCTGTTGCTAACGTAAGAGGGATAGAAGCAGAAAGTCCCGCATGCCAAATGAGAAATCCAGAGTAAGAAGAAGCAATTGCCAGTCTATAGTCTAATCCTTCCAGCTGCCTTGCTACTTCCTTTGCATATAAAACAGATACAACAATACCAAAGCCCCAGTTTATGTATGCGCCTAGTAAACTTACGATTGAAATGGCAATAATACCTTGTCCATTCGTTTTCGGTAGTCTGGCAGCTTTCGTTAATCCTTTTTTAATAAGAGGAGCGTTTGCTAAAGCAGATCCTGTCACGAGTACAAGTGCCATTTGCATAGAAAAGGCGAGAAGCCCCCAAATGCCATTACCCCAGTGATTAATCATTTCCACAGGTGTTTGATGCGTTGCAAACATACCGAAGAAGATAACGAAAACAGTTAATAAACATGATAAAATAAACGGTTCTGGCAAGAAACGTTGCACTAAGGCGACGCAACCATTAGTAAAAGAACGAAACAAAATAGATCAACCTCCTTATGTATATGTATTACAATTATTCGAGGTTGTTTCGTTCATAACCTTTTAAAAATAGAAAATTCTGATATTTTTAGGGGATTGAAATATGTTCAAGAAGAGTAGTAGCATATCACCCTGATAGAAAAAGTTGCTTTTCTCAAATATGAAATATTGCATATGAAAATGAATTGATGCAAATGAAAAAGCTTATTATAATGAAAGCATAAATATACAACACATCTTAATACAGCAAAGAGGAGGAAGGAATATGGAAATCGCAATGGCAGTTTTAAAATTTTTAGGTGGAGTAATTCCTTTAGTTCAAGAACTTTTAAAAGCGTTTATGTAAGTTTATTCGTTAGCTATCATATATCTATCATTATTATATCTTACTAAAAAAAGAATGGGGTGATTTTTCTGAACATTAAGAAAAATACCAAGAAAAGAAAGTTCCTTACATGTGTATTAGTTAGTCTATGCACTCTTAATTATTCATCTATTTCTTTCGCAGAAACACAAATCGGTCATGCAAATGATATAAATAAAAATGCTAGTAGCATTGATACTGGTATAGGGAATCTTACATATAATAATCAAGAGGTTTTAGCTGTAAATGGTGATAAAATAGAGAGTTTTGTTCCGAAAGAAAGTATCAATTCAAATGGTAAATTTGTAGTAGTGGAACGTGAGAAAAAATCACTTACAACGTCACCAGTCGATATTTCGATTATTGATTCTGTAGCGAATCGTACGTATCCAGGAGCTGTACAACTTGCCAATAAAGCTTTTGCAGACAATCAACCGAGTTTATTAGTGGCTAAGAGAAAGCCTTTGAATATTAGTATAGACTTACCTGGTATGAGAAAAGAAAATACAATCACTGTCCAAAATCCGACATATGGTAATGTAGCTGGAGCAGTAGATGATTTAGTATCTACTTGGAATGAAAAGTATTCCGCAACACATACGTTACCTGCAAGAATGCAGTATACAGAATCTATGGTTTATAGTAAATCACAAATCGCAAGTGCTCTTAATGTTAATGCTAAATATCTTGATAACAGTCTAAATATTGACTTTAATGCAGTTGCAAATGGAGAAAAGAAAGTGATGGTGGCGGCATATAAACAAATATTTTATACTGTAAGTGCTGAACTACCTAATAATCCATCTGATCTCTTTGATAATAGTGTTACTTTTGATGAGCTAACTCGTAAAGGAGTAAGTAATTCAGCTCCACCTGTTATGGTCTCAAATGTAGCTTATGGTAGAACGGTTTATGTAAAATTAGAAACAACATCTAAGAGTAAAGATGTACAAGCTGCTTTTAAAGCTTTACTGAAGAATAACAGCGTCGAAACGAGTGGACAGTACAAAGATATTTTTGAAGAAAGTACCTTTACGGCTGTCGTATTAGGCGGAGATGCGAAAGAGCATAACAAGGTTGTTACAAAAGATTTCAATGAAATACGAAATATCATTAAAGATAATGCTGAATTAAGTTTTAAAAATCCAGCATATCCAATTTCATATACAAGCACGTTCTTAAAAGATAATGCAACTGCTGCTGTTCATAACAATACAGATTATATCGAGACGACAACTACAGAATATTCAAGTGCAAAAATGACACTTGATCATTACGGTGCTTACGTTGCGCAATTTGATGTATCTTGGGATGAATTCACATTTGATCAAAATGGGAAAGAAGTACTAACACATAAAACATGGGAAGGTAGTGGCAAAGATAAAACAGCCCATTACTCTACAGTAATCCCTCTTCCACCAAATTCAAAAAATATAAAAATCGTAGCAAGAGAATGTACAGGTCTTGCATGGGAATGGTGGAGAACCATTATTAATGAACAAAATGTTCCATTAACAAATGAAATAAAGGTTTCAATTGGAGGAACAACATTATACCCAACGGCTAATATTAGTCATTAGGTTGGAGCAAAGCGCCCTGTTTATAGGGCGCTTTTTTTACTTAGGTGAAAGGTAGATCGGGGTTTCTCCCCATCAAGCTAAAAAAGAATATTTACCAACATAGCCTTATACAATTGCATTTAACTTTAGTTAAACTTTCATGTATGAGTGTTATTTTATACATTCACTTGATTGTTAAATATGCAGGTATGATTATCAACGCTCTTATGTTTACCTGTTTTGAGTTAAAAATAAGAAAATTTGAAATGTTAGTTGTATACGTTGTGTTAAATATTGTAAAATGAAATGGTACCAAAAAAACTAAATTGGTACCAAAGGTTTAGGGGGCGGATTATGAAACAAAGAATAGTAACGGAAACCATTCATCAAATTCAAACGAAGGGGTTTACATTTACAATTAGTGATTTAGCAAAACAATTAGCTGTCAGTAAGAGGACAATCTATGAGCACTTCTCTTCAAAAGATGAAATAGTAGATGAAGTTATTCGTAATGTAATAGAAAGTATTCAAGAAAAGGAAAAAAATATCGCTGAAGATGATACGTTACAAACAGTTGAAAAAATAAGACTCATCTTAATTTGCATTCCACAACAATTTACATTCATGGATGCAAGTTTATTAGTAGAACTAAAAAAACATCATTATTACCAATGGTTAAAATTAGATCAGTTTTTACGTGAAGGGTGGTCTACTGTAATTGGTTTAATAGAAGAGGGAATGAGAGAAGGAAGCATAAGAAAAATTCAAATTCCGTTTTTTATTGAAGTCTATTTGGGGGCACTGAATCGCATATATGATCCGATGTTTATCAAAAAAAGTGATCATACATTAGGAAGTATGCTGGAATCTATTATGGATATGTTATTGTATGGCATTTCTAATTCGAAATAGAAGGTGTGAGAGTAGTGCAGTGGATTTATTTATGCTTAGCAATTTTATTTGAGGTAGCAGGTACAACTGCAATGAAACTATCTGATGGATTAACGAAACTTGTACCAAGCATTCTTATTTTTGTATTTTATGTAGTAAGTTTTGCATTTCTGTCATTTGCATTAAAAGGGATGGAAATGTCCGTAGCATATGCGGTGTGGTCAGGTATGGGAATTGTAACGATTACAACAATTGGTTTTATTTATTTTGGAGAAAGTATCAATATAATTAAGATACTAGCAATTCTTTTTATTTTAGTTGGAGTCGTAATATTAAATTTTAATAGTGCGGCACATGAAGCGAAGAAAAAAGAAATGGTGGAGGAACGTATACATTGAATCGATTAAAGTATTTTTTCTTTATTACTGATTTTGGGTTTGTTATATATTGGCTCATAACAATTTTTCATATGATTCCGCAAGAATATTTGTTTAAAGATTATGAAGATCCTATTTTAGTAGCGTGGAATTGGTCTTTCCTGCCTCTAGATTTGTTAATCTCGTTAACGGGATTTTTAAGTTTGTATTTGCATTCTAAACAAAAACATACTTGGAGCCACTTTGCATTTCTATCATTAATTTTAACTTTTTGCTCAGGGTTACAAGCTCTAGCATTTTGGACAATTCGTTTAGATTTTGATATGTCTTGGTGGATCCCTAATTTATATTTGTTAGTTTACCCATGCTTCTTTTTTAAAAGTTTTTGGAGAGAGTGTGGATCGTATGAGATTAACACGAGAAAAGAATTCATGTAATATAGATAGCAACTTTAAGCACATTCGAATTCTAGATTTTAAAACATTTCAGTTTCTAGATCCGTTTTTTTCGCCAGCCATACAGCAAAAGTCAAAATGAAGATAGCCGATGATTCCTACGGTAAGGAATCATCGGCTTGTATTATGTATGTTGAGTGAGTTCACGTTTCTGGAATAATTGTAATAGCGATGGTCCGAACCGGAGCCTCTATTTCATCTTTATTTTGGCTATTGTAGTATTTAATCATTAATTCGTTAAGTTCGCTTTGAAATTTTCCAAAGCGTTCTTCATCTAGCTTTAATTCCACTACAGAAAAAGTAGCAGTATCTTCTTGACTGTTTTGTTCCTCTAATTTCTTAAGGTAACTTTGATATTGTGTCATAAGTGATAACTGATAATAGGAAATGTAGTTTAACTTTTCATCATTAGATAATTTTTTCCACTCACTTCCTTCAATTTTTGCATCTTCTTCATTGATTGCGTAATATTTTTCAGAAACAGATTTTACCTTTTTTTCTTTAATTACATGGACGATACCAGAATCAACCATAGTTTGTAGCTGTCTATATAGTGTGGCTTGTGGTACATTTTTAATGATTTTTACCATTTCTAATGGTGTTAGCCCATTTTCCTTATTTCTCATTAACACTTGGCAAATTTTCATTCTTACCGGATGCATTAAAATTTCAACTTTATTACTCATTCGCTCACCTTATTTATCATATATTTTTATTCTCATTATAAATAATGAGAATAATGTTTGCAATTCATTCGTTTATGATTTATCATTATCAATAATGAGAATGAATTTAGGGAGGAATGACAATAATGCAACTACATTATGGATTGAATGATCTTAAAGACATTGATATTATGACTTTTCTACCTATTATATTGCCAGTTATTGCAGTGGGGGCACTTTTAGTTTTTATTGCATTCATTGATTTATACCGACATAGAAAAACAAGAAAAAATGTACTTGTATGGACGTTCATTATTCTTTTCGTTAATGTATTGGGACCTATTTTCTACTTCGTTATAGGGAGAAAGGACAGTGAGAAATTATGAAACTAGAGATTAAAAATGTAACAAAATCATTTAAAGGAAAAACTGCTGTCAATAATTTCTCGATGGAACTGCAAGCGGGGGAATGCGTCGGATTAATTGGACCAAACGGAGCAGGAAAATCTACATTAATAAAAGTAATTTCGGATATTACTAATCCAACTGCTGGTGAAGTTTTATTGAATGGGATAAAAATATCAAAAATGAAAAGTGAAATTGGTTATCTACCTCAATATCCTAATTTTTTTCATTGGATGACAGCGAGAGAAACGCTTATGTTTATGGGCCAACTTTCGGGATTGAATAAAGTAGAATTGTCAAAGTCAATTCCAGAAATTTTAGAGAAAGTTGGACTAAAAGGGGAAGAAAACGAAAAGGTTAGTACATTTTCTGGTGGAATGAAACAACGACTTGGTATTGCACAAGCATTATTGCATAAACCTTCGCTTATTGTCATGGATGAACCGGTATCCGCATTAGATCCAATCGGCCGGCGAGAAGTATTGAATCTGATTGAAGAAATAAAAAAAGATACAACCATTTTATTATCAACCCACATCTTAAGCGATGCAGAAGAAATCTGTGAACGATTTGTCATTATAAAAGATGGAACAAAAATAGAAGACACAACGATTACCGAACTTTTACACCGTAATAGTAAAAATAAATTGATTATTGAAATAACAACTAAAGATCAAAAGTGGATTGAAGTTGTAAAAAAATTACCGTATGTGAAGGACGTAGAAGTGGTTGGGCTTAAAATCAAAGTAAAGGTTGAAAGTATTGAAATAAATAAAAATATGTTACTGCAAAATGCACTCGAACATAAAGTGAACATCGTTAAATTTGAAATGAGCAACGATACTTTAGAAGAAATTTTTTTGAAATTGGTGGTGCAAAAATGAATAACACAATGGTATTGATAAAAAAAGAATATGTTCAAATGTTACGTGATTTTAAGATCATTTGGCTACCAATTGTTTTTATATTTTTAGGCGCGACACAACCGATAGTAACTCATTATTTACCATCAATTCTAGAAGCATTAGGTGGAGGGCAGGGAATTATCATTGATCCAAATATGGCAACACAAAAAGGAGGCGAAGTATTAGCAAGTACTTTGGGATCCCAGTTTGATCAGCTCGGACTTATGATTCTAGTGATATCTATGATGGGTACTATTCAAACAGATAAAGCCAATGGTATGTTGGCTTTTATTTTAACAAGACCCGTTACTGTTACTTCATATGTAGGTGGGAAAATAGTGGCCAACTATTTAATGGTAGCTTGTAGTGTAACAATTGGATACGTTACTTCTTATCTATATGTAAATTCTCTTTTTACTGCCGTTCCATTTGCGCACCTAATTACTGGATTACTATTGTATCTAATTTGGATTCTTTTTATCGTATCTTTCACAACAATGATAAGTACTATTTTTCACAGTCAAGGTATGATTGCATTAATTTCAATTGTTTTCCTTTTAGCCTGTAGAGTAATCGTCGGTTTGAATCCAATAATGGATTTGCTTAATCCAGCAAGTATGAGTAAGTATGCAATGGAAACGTTAGTTACGGGGGGCGTACATTCAAACGCAATAATTACAGGAGTACTAACTATAGTTTGGATCTTATTGACACTCTTCGTAACGTATTATTGGATTGCTAATAAAAAATTTAATGATGAATAACCGTTATGAGGGTAATGGTTTTAAGTAAAACACCCCAACAAGAAAAAGCTTCCACTACTGTGGAAGCTTCTCTAACTGAAAGTGTTGGAAGTACTACGAGAACAGTAGTGCCATATGAATAAGGGACAATAAAAAAATTCTGGATGCAAGAGGATTTTTTTATTGGGAATAGTAAGGAGGAGGGGAGGTGTATTACATATGGGAAAAGGTAGAAGTAATAATGCTGGTAAAAAGCAACCAAATTTCGATGATTCATCTAATTTCGCTAAACAAAGTCAACCGACAGAAAAGAAGAAGAAATAAAAAAAGGAGCTCTCTTTATGAAGAGAGCTCCTTTTTTAGATATATTTATGTTTCAACACAACAGATTGTGTGTTCAATCAAATAGTCATACATGTAAGGTTTAAACTCCTGCTTCCACTACTGTGGAAGCTTCTCTAAATGATGTGCAATATCAACATACATGTTTGAGTATGTTGAATGTATGTCATTACTTGGCGTAGCGTTAGAAGAGAAGTGGACAATTACCATATTCGCTTTCGGATCGATGTAAAGTGTTTGTCCGTAACTACCTAACACTTCAAAAGCACCTTGTTCATTGTGCGGAATCCACCATTGATTATGATAAGAAATGGAAGCTCCAGGGCCAACTGCAAGTTCGCCTTCTTGCACATTTTTTATATCTTCAGTAATAGAAGAAGGGAGAATTTGTTTTCCGTTATATTCCCCGTTATTTAATAATAATTGTCCGAATCTCGCCATATCCCTAGCAGTTGCATTTAAACCAGCGCTTGCTTGTTCAACTTTTGTTTCATCTGTTACGTAATACGCGTTTTCTTCCATACCAATTTGAGACCATATGCGCTCACTAACGTTTTCAGCTAATGATTTACCAGTGATCGTTCGAATAATCCAAGCGAGTGTTTCTGCTGATCCGTTATCGTAAGAAAAATCGGAACCAGGCGGTGCAGTTTCTTCTGCTTCTTGTAACATATCATAAATTTTCATGGGACCATCGTAATTTTTACCTCGAGGTAAAATATTGCTTGCCAAGTATAGTTGTGCATCTTGATTTTCTAACGCTGGGTGTTCATAGCCGTGAGTGGGGTATTCCACAGAAACTTGCATGTCCATTAATTGCTGCAGTGTTGCTTTTCCGAACGGTGTATTTTTTAATTCTTTTATATATGTGTCAGCTGTTTTTTCTAAATCAATACGGTTTTCTTCAGCGAGAGATTGTATTATTGCTCCGGTAAATACCTTTGCTAATGACGCCATACCATGCGGTTCGCTCTCGTTATATCCATTGAAATATCGTTCATAAACAAGTTGTCCATTGTGTACAACGACAAACGCATCTGTTTTGTTATCATCTAAAAGTTTTTTTAGAGGAGTTGTATTTCCAAATCTACGCTCTACAGCAAAATCGTCTAAGTTTTGCAATGCGGTAGAGAAGTGAAAAACGTGATCCGGGTTATTTTTCACCTCGTTAATTAAAGTGAATTCTTTCATATGTGTATACGACCAACGTAAGTAGGGATCATCTAGCCAATTTTTTTTCGTCACGTTATTTTTCGATGGGATTGTTTTATTGTGTTTGAAGTATGTAAAACCGAGCCCTGTAATTACAAATATGAATGTGATTATGAGTAAGAGTAGGGGAGATTTTTTTAGTTTCATATCGGTCCCTCCTTTTTATTTCTACTATTAGTATACGCGTCTATTGAAAGAAATACAAAATAAGGAAAGTAAACGGGGAAGTTTACTTTCCTTATTTATGTTAAGCGGAAACTTTTCCGTCTGTATGTTGTTTCTTGAATTTTTGTTTTCGTCCGTGTAATCCATAGTATAAAAGTAAAGTGAACGCAACGATAATAGCTGCGATGAAATACATATTATGGTAACTTGATTTCGCTGCGACGATACCTAAAATGAAAGAACCAAAACCGAGCCCACTATCAAAGAATGAGAAGTACGTAGCTGTCGCAGAACCACGTCGATGGTTTGCAGCGGCAGAAATCGCAATCGTTTGGAAGCTTGGAATTAATGTTCCGTAACCTAAACCGATTAACATACCTGCGCCAAGGAACCAAAACGGAGTTTGCGCTTGGCTTAAAATGAACATACCAATTGTGAAAATAATGATAGCTGGGTAAACAAGTACATTTTCACCGAAGCGATCAAAAATCTTTCCTGTAAATGGACGAGAAATGACAACAACGAGTGCGTATAAAATAAAGAAGTAACTAGCAACTTCTCCTAAACCGAGCTCTTTCGCATAAATAGGAATAAAGGATAAAATACCACTATAAGAAAAGGCTAAAACAAATCCTGTCAGAGCGATTGGAATAGAAGCAGGTTCAAGTAAGTCTTTCCATTTCATTTTTTCTCGTTTTTGTTTGCTCACTGGTACTTCATGCGGAATATTTACAAGTAGTCCTAATAAAAATGCAAGCAATGAAAATACGGAACAAACGATAAATAGTACAGTGAATGAAAAATGAGAAATAATTGTTAAACCTAAAAAAGGACCAATTACCATTGGCAGACTCATAAATACGCCGAAATAGGCAAGTGCTTCGCCTCTTCTATGAGCTGGCGCAACATCTGTGACAATCGTACCAGTTGCAGTTGTTGCCATACCGAACCCAATACCATGTAAGAAGCGAAGGGCAAGTAATAAAAATAAACTTTGTGCACCGAAATACATAACGGTAGCAGCTAAAAATAGTGAAAGTGAAATAAATAAAATTTTCTTTCTCCCTAATTCATCAAGCCATTTTCCTGTAAATGGTCTACATAAAACAGATGAAATAAGAAAAACAGTTGCAACTAAACCAATTTCCTCAGGTTTTCCTTTTAGGCCGTCTATTACATAGACGGGTAAAGTAGTCATAAGCATATAAAATGTTAAGAAGAGAAATAGACTACTAAAACAAGTTCCGAGGAAATCCTTCGTCCAAAGTTTCTCACTTTGCATGGTCATCCCTCCGAGTTAATCTAAGTTTTTAATAATTTGTTGTAACACTTGAAATGCTTGATGTAAATCATCTTCGTTAATACCTTCTAGCGTCTTTTCTTCAAAAGTATCAACTTCTTCTTGCCATACCGGAATCATTTTTATCGCTGTTTCTGATAAAGAAATGAGCTTCTCACGGCGATCTTTTCCTTCAGTACGAATAATCCATCCCATCGTTTCCATACGTGTTAACGTACGAGTCATCGTGGGTGATTCAACATTTAAATACTGACATAATTCTGTTTGCGTACAAGAACCAGTTTGATTAATACGGAAAATTACAGCCCATTGCGCACTAAATAACCCAGTGGGAGATACGCGTTCATTAAATTTCTTCGTAAACTTGCGAGAAGTCTGGCTGACAATGTGAAAAAAATGTTGTTTTTCGTCCATGTATGTTGATCCTTTCAAATTAGTTACCTAGCTAACTATATACTTTTTTATTATAATTGTCTAGTAATAGACATGTTGATTTATGTAAAAAATTCTTATAGGTTTTATGTTGCGAACGTATATTCTACGTGCTATTCTTTAAGTAAGTAAAGAATTTTCTTTCTATTTAAATAGAATGGGGGAACTTGTGATGATTAAGCCTGCAACAATGAAGTTTGTTTCACTATCGAACGGAGAAACGATTGCGTATCAGGAAGTTGGAAGGCAAAATACAGATATTCTTGTACTTATTCACGGGAACATGACATCGTCACAACACTTTGATTTAGTTATTGAAAAGCTGCAAGAGCAATACCATATTTACGCTCTCGATTTAAGGGGATTTGGTCAATCAACGTATAATAAAGCGATAGATTCAATACAAGACTTTGCAGAAGATGTAAAATTATTTATCGACGGGTTAAAACTAAAGAAATTTTCATTAATGGGCTGGTCAATGGGCGGTGGTGTTGCAATGCAATTTACAGCGAATCACCCAACTTTTGTAGAAAAGTTAATTTTAGTAGAATCAGTGGGCATGAAAGGGTATCCGATTTTTAAAAAGGATATAAACGGGCAACCAATCGTATCAAGCTTAGTAAAGACGAAAGAAGAAATTGCACAAGATCCCGTACAGATTGCACCAGTGTTAGATGCGATAAAAAATATGAATAAATTATATTACCGTACAGTATGGAATTTATTAATATATACACATAATCAACCTGAACCAGACCGTTATGAAAAGTATTTAGACGATATGTTAACGCAACGTAATTTCGTAGATGTGAATTATGCGCTCATTACATTTAATATTTCAGATGAACATAATGGGGTTGTAGAGGGAAGTAAGCAAATTCATCATATTAAAGCGCCAACACTCGTCATACAAGGTGACAGAGATTATGTCGTACCACAAGTAGTCGGTGAGGAGTTAGCAAAACATTTGCCAAATGCAGAGTTGAAGGTATTAGAAGATTGCGGTCATTCGCCGTTTATTGATTGTTTAGATGTATTTATAAAGCATGTAGAGGATTGGTTAGAACAGAAATAATCCCCGAAATGAAAGGTATTGCATATACTATAACATTGTAAGTAAAAGGGGAGATTATCCATGCATCATCCGTTCTTCATTGCGCATTCTCCATATAATCATCATGTGTATACAAAAATGATGATAGCTCCGCTGTATATGCAAGTTTCACCAGTTGTAGTTCCGTTACAAATACAACAGCCACCAATTGTTCATTCGCATCATTATTTGTATGAAACTGCTTTTTATAAACATCCGTATTTCAAGCAATTCCATAACAATGTGAAAGCACAAGTTTGGGAAGGATAAGAAGCTAAAAGATTCATTCTTTTAGCTTCTTTTTTTTTGCGAATATTCGTACACGCATTTGCAGAAACAGTTTATAATGAGAAGTGGAAAGCGTGAGAAGGAGAGGGAAAGGGATGTCGATACGTTTTACTTTTTGGATTATGGTTGGGATTGTAGCAATCTCGGGTTTGTCACAAGGAATGCTTTTACCGGCCATTGCAATGATTTTTGAACAAGAAGGGGTTAGTTCAAGTATTAACGGTATTCATGCGACAGCACTATACATTGGGATATTAGTGATCTCACCGTTTCTTGAAAAACCGATGCAAAAGTTTGGAATGAAGCCAATTATCGTGATTGGTGGGTTTCTCGTTATTATTTCATTATTCTTTTTTACACAAACATTTTCGTTTTGGGTATGGTTTATCCTTAGATTTCTAGTTGGAGTGGGAGATCATATGCTACATGTCGGAACACAAACATGGATTACGACAACATCGGATCCGAGTAAAATAGGTAGACAAGTATCGATATACGGTGTATTTTTCGGAATTGGTTTTGCCGTCGGTCCGTATTTAGCAAGCACAGTTCAGTACGGTCTTGCAACGCCATTTATTATATCTACTATACTTTGTCTAATAGGTTGGCTGTTATTATTACCAACAAAAAATGCATTCCCGGCGCAAGATGAAAGAGAAGTGAAGAGTGAATCATCATTTTCTCGTTATAAACAAGTTGTTGGATTAGGATGGATTGCACTGCTGGGGCCACTTGCATATGGCGTACTGGAAGCAATGTTAAACAGTAACTTACCAGTATACGCGCTTCGAAAAGGATGGTCCGTTTCAGAAGTATCCTTCTTATTACCAGCATTTGCAGTTGGGGGCATTATTACACAAATTCCGCTCGGTATATTAAGTGACAAATACGGAAGGGACCGTATTTTAACGTGGACGTTCTGCATAAGTACGGGCATTTTCTTGCTGGCAGCCGTATTTGATCAATATTACTGGATCGTCTTTGCCTGCATGTTGTTAGCGGGTATGGTCATTGGATCGTGCTTCTCGTTAGGACTTGGATTTATGACAGATTTATTACCGAGACACTTATTGCCAGCAGGTAATATATTATCTGGAATTGCCTTTAGTTTAGGAAGTATACTGGGACCTGTATTAGGAGGCGTATTTATAGAAAAAATACAGTATACAAGCTTTTTTATTGCGGTTATGATTATAATAGGAATTCTCGCAATGTTATATATGATCTACATGAAGAATCAATTCGCATCAAGAAAAATAGAAAGTAGGTTAGGGCATGACAAAACAACCTAATAAAAAGAAATTTGAAGTACTCGAAAACGAAACAATTACAGACTGCTTAGCACGTATGGAACAAGAAGGCTATGCACCGTCTCGCCGCATGGAAGAGCCAATCTTTCATGAGGTGAAGAAAGACGGCAAAACAGTAGTTGAACCGTGCGGTAGGAAGATTGTTTTTGAGGGAAAATTGAAGTAATACGTTATATAAAAAGAATGTGCTTTTGGGTACAAGTAAGATAAAACATATGGTCACATAAGAACGCTACTGATTTCAATATCAATAGCGTTTTTATTTTTAACAAATATATAGATCAAAATGAATTTCTGCTTGAATGGAACTAGCGAAATCAATAATATCTTTTTGTAAGTACATTAAGGTAAGAGCCAATTTTCCATAAAAGCATGATTAGTGTGGGGGAATAAAACCTCACTAGTTTCATTGTATTGAACTCCAGTGTTGGGGTATTCGTTAAAGCTGGATACCTATACATTTGAAGGAAAGAACAATGATACAAAAGTAGGATGATTTCAAATGTATGTATTTGTATGATAAAAATAAAATATATTTGAAAACATTGTAATGTACGGGAGGGAGAAATATATAATGATACAAAGCATATATGAAACGCATTTACATGTGAAAAATTTAGAAAAGGCGATAGATTTCTATCAAAATAAGTTAGGTTTAACATTAGCAAAAAAACTATCAAAAAGGCGGGTTGCTTTCTTTTGGATAGGAAAAAATAAAAAACAAATGCTTGGATTATGGGAAGTACATAGTAATGAAGATTTTGAGATGAAACACTTCGCTTTTCGTGTAGATGTAGAGTTTTTAAAGATTTCTAAATTATGGTTAGAGAATCGTGGAATAGAGGTAGTAGGGAGTCAGGGGAAAGGGAATGAAGAACCAATTGTTCAAAGATGGATGCCAGCTGCAAGCGTATATTTTCTAGATTGTGATGGAAATAAATTAGAGTTTATTTCTATGTTATATGATGATCCAGATGAATTAGAATATGCAACGTATTTAAGTGAATGGGAAGCGGAGCACCAAGAAGAATAAAGTGAAACTTTAATTAGTAGGAGTTTTTTTGTATTATGTTAAATAGATAGAGACAAAAAAATCCTTCAAGAAAAGGCATGTTCTTGAAGGATTTTTTTATTGTTTGTAACTTATTAACGATCTTCACGTTTAGATATTTCGGCGCGTTGAATATAACCATCAGAGAAGCTGAAATAAAGAGAATAGCTTCCTCGATTGTATATAAAGCCTTCGCTAGTCATATCCTCTCCGATTAAATCGGGCTCACCAAACCACTCTTTTAATTCATCGATAGAAATATCCATTTTCACCCATATATATCTAGCGTCCCAAGGGTACATATCAATATTATAATCGCCGTATACCGCTATATTAGGTGCATCACATTCTGTACATGGTGCTTTTTTCAAAACATCAGGCACTCCATATTCTTTTTTTACTTCAGATATATCTTTACGCAATGAATTTAATGTAAATGGACCAAACGTTCCATTCTGTAAAGCGGTTGTTAACATTTGTTTCAGTTCTTCTTTTGAATTGATGTTGAAATTATAATGTCTGTTTTTTGCTATTGCATTATAGAAAAATTGTGCATACTGCTCACGCTTCACAAATGTGTTTCCGTTAAAATTACCGGACTCGTCACCTTGTGCTATACGGTTACTACGCAATGTATTTACAGCTTCATAAGCCCAATGACCTTTTGATACGTCATTAAATTTTCCTTGTTCTTTTGATTCTAAATGAAATGCTTTTTGTAATATTACTGCCATCTCATATCGAGTTAATACATCATCTGGACGGAATGTACCTGTTCCATCACCTGTCATAATTCCAGCTTGCGCAATGGCTTTAATATCTTTTTCAAACATATGATTTGCAATATCACTAAACATATTTCCTTGTTTATCGTCTACTTTTAAACCTAAATGTCGATTGACTAAAGAAGCTACCTGTCCTCTAGTAACATTGTCGCCAAAACCAAATTTCCCATTTCCATACCCCTTATAAATCCCTGCTGCTGCTAAGTAATCAATAGCATCTTTTGACCAGTGGTCCTTTGGTACATCTGTAAATACAGTGTTCGTATTACTAGCTACCTTATAGCTATTCGTAGTTGTTTGTGCATTAGCTGTGCCTACCATCGTTGTAGTTACTAGTGCTGCAGTGATTACGAATCCGAAAAAATTTTTAGCTTTGCTTGTTTTCTTCCCCATTTGCGCAAGCCTCCCCGGTTTCATTTAACTTTATTAAATATACTCATTACGATGCATGCATTTAATACAACTAAATGCATGCATCGTAATTGTAACATGTAAGTTATAATTATTTGTCATTTATTTCCGTAATGTGGATGGAATTTTGATAATATAACCAAAAATGTGGATAATTGATATTCAGCGTTATTTAATGATGATACATACAGTAAAATGTTCTGTTTTCCATTCTACGATAGAAAACAGAACGTATATTTGGTATAATCGAAATATACTATATGAAACGATGTACATGAGTTTGACATGTATGTATTAAGGTACGTACTACATAACAATAACTACGCTTTATACAAATCAATCGTTAGAAAGGAAAAGAAGTAATGAATCAAATTTCATTTGAAGATTTATTTGAAGAAGAAAACGCGAAAGAAAAGGTGGAGGTAGCTGAAATACCAGTACCTTTATCACCATTGCAAAGAGATATATTGGAATTAATGGATTCTGAAGAAATAAGTGCACTTGAGCTGTGTGAACAATTAATACGAGCTGGAAAAATATCAGATGAAAGATTCACAACGAATAAGCCGAAAGCATATGGAGAAGTATGCTTACTATTAGAAGGATTTGTTAAAGAAGGAAAGCTTATTTTTGTCAAAAGTGATGAAAAAAGAGATAGGGTTTATAAATTGAATGAAGAAATGTTTAACAGATAAGGTGTGCAGGGGGAATTCATTCATTTTTCTCATTAAAAAAGGGTGTCAATCTTACTTAGATTGACACCCTTTTAATCATCTAACACCTTACATGTTTACGCTTGAAACCAAGTCTTCCTCTATCAAGTTCTTTCTGAATACTCTCTGCAGCATTTAGCAAACTACTTTTTTTATTATCACGTTTTATTTCAACTATACCAACTTCTTTTGCAATCTCGACTGCTTTTTCGTGTAGTGGTACATAGGAAATTGCTACAGTGTTTAGAAAATTATTCATAGCGGATTTAGTTCGTTCTGGCGAATCATGGATTGTCTTTTTCACCATTTCAAGCATATCGGAAAGTTTGCTTTCAGAAAACTCATCGTCTTTGCGATTTCCTAAAAGCCAGCAGTAGCAACTCCAGCCTGCAGACATTTTAAGCTCTTCACCACTTGCAATCCATTTATCAGCAACTTCTTGAGCGATATTTGATTCGGATAAAGTAACTGCCACCACATAATCAGACAACATATAAAAATACGCTCCGTCTATCCATCGATCAAAATCAGACTCCCTCATAGCTTTCGGGTCCGCAATAATGCCTGCAAAATACATAGCATCGTAGTTGCCTGTGGCATAAAGTTCTTCTGCTAACTCTTGGTTTATTTTTATTTTTTTTGCGATTGGTTTCATAGCACCTGTAGCTACGCCGAAAACTGGTTCCTGCGCACCGTTAGATATGTATATTTTTTTCGTTCGTTCCTTGCCTAGAGCTTCAAGCTCTTGCATAACTGTTTTAAAATCCAAAGCTGTGCACTTCCTTTCTTCATGTAAAAACCATTTTAATTGCGAACAACTAACCTATATTTTTTATCATGTTTTCCATACTTCCTAATTTTAAATCTTATGTGAGTAGGATGTCTACTTTCTATCATTTGTTGATAATTCAGTTAGTGATTTTGAAAATTTAGCTTTTTACATAGAGTTTTAGCATAAAAAAACTAATGATTAAAATTTCACTTTAACTTTGACTCTTTCTCGGTATTATCATGTTATTATTTGGTAAGGGGATAAATGGAATGTAAAGTTAAACATGTGAGGTTGGTTATAAATGATGAAGACATTTACGAGAATAGTATTAACTGCAGTGATGCCAATTAGTATGATTATGGGTTGTGAAAATACTGAAAAAACTGAAGCAAAAGAGCCGAAAGCGATACAATCGGAGAAAAAGGATTATACGGATTACTCATATGGAAGCAAAGGTATAGTAGTAAGCGGAAAAGCGAAAGAACGTCAACAATACGAGGTTGGATATATGGATGATAACAAGTTAATTGGGATTGACGAAAATATTGAGGACTGTATTGTGTTAGATAATAAAGATGAAGCAGGTCTTGTTTGGAAGCAAATAGAGCGTGGATCGATTATTGAAGTGCAATATGGTAAGGACCGCAATGATATTGTAGGCGTACAATTAGTAGGAGATCGTGAGCCGTACGAAATTAGTGATAAGTTTGATCGAAATACGATAAACGAGATTGTCGAAAATGTTAAAGGGAATTTGTAATAGAAGCTAAAATGAAAAAATATTTAAATTTACTATTAATAAAGTCGATTTCTTATGGAGATAAGAAATCGACTTTATTAATTATCTTTTTTGTAAGTTGTCTTTCCAAATAAAACTCATTTCAATGTAAAAGGTTACATCTATATTATCGCAAGAATGTAAAAATATTAATATTTTCAAAGAGAAAAGTATAAGGAAACAGCATTTATTTAATAGAGACTTGATAGTTATGAAAAATTATAACCATCCTTCTTGTTGAAGCAAAACAGTAAAAGGTATCCTAATCTATTTTTTGAGAAGTAGTAGTGTGCAAAAGGGGACAAGTTCTTTTGACGGCAATAGCAATTGGTTATAAAATAATGTCTGTTAAGGGATTTTCTAGAAACTATCATTCGCCTGCTGGGGATAAAATGAAAAGGCGGAATAACCATATTTTTATACATAGTAGATTCATAGTCTTTTACGAATGAGAAAATAAAGGGAGGTTGAGATATTTACACGGATAGTGTAGGTATCGATTACAGCAATGAATATAAAAAAACGAGTAATCGCACTATCAACAAGTCTAGTAATGTTAGGGAGTGCACCTTTATCAATATCAGCAGAAGAGATAAATAAATCTCATACTGACCAGCTTCGTATTGCACAAGGGGAGCGTGGAACGAACGTATTACGTTATTCTAATTTCAATCTAGAAACTCCAGATCACATGCAAATTAATGAAGCAGAAGTATCAGAGAACGAGGAAATTCTTCTAGAAGAATATAAGCATAAACATGATGAAACAGAAGAGTTACATAAAATAAAAGAAGCGAAAAAAGGTGAAGTAGCAGAAGATGAAGCCATTTCAAATATTGAAAAGGCATTTGAACATGTAGACGGTCGAAATGATGGTTCTACTCGCGAAATGAAGCCGGTTGAAAAGCGAAGAGCTATTCAGTATAGCGCATCGATGACTACGAAGAAATATGGAACACTTGCAGGTGTCCCGTTTGTAGAGTGGATTGTTCCAGCAGGAAACCCTGATATTCGCCCCGCTAATCCGATGAAAGCACGTTATATTACAATTCACGAAACTGCAAACACTGCCCGCGGTGCAAATGCTGAAAACCATGCGAAGTATTTATATAAACAAGCAACGGAAGGTACGTTCCGAACAGCTTCATGGCATTTTACTGTAGACGATAAACAAATTTATCAGCACTTACCAACAAATGAAAACGGTTGGCATGCAGGAGATGGGGATGGATCAGGAAATAGAGAATCTATAGGGATTGAAATTTCAGTTAACCAAGATGGAGATTACAATAAAGCGTTAGAGAATGCAAAGAGACTTGCAGGTTATTTAATGAACAAAGAAGGTATTAGTGCGGACCACATTTATAGGCATCAACAATGGAGCGGGAAAAACTGTCCTGATATTTTAATTTCTCGTGGGAATTGGACTGGCTTCGTACAAGGTATTCAATGGTATGCAAATGTTAACGCACAAATTGATTCGCCTTTACAAGAAAGAAATGAGCTATTTGATTCCAATGAATATAATCCAGCTGAACCTAATATGGAGCTTGTAGTGAATGGTGATGGTATAAACGTACGTAGTGGTTCGGGACTTGAACATCATATCGTTCGTAAAGCTTCAAACGGAGATCGTTACAAAGTGTTAGCAGTTAAAAATGGTTGGTATAAAGTAGGTAACGATGAGTGGATTTTCTATAACCCAAGTTGGATTAAAATAAACTATAATATGCCACATAAAGAAGTACAAAAACCAAAAGATGATATTACAGGTGGATGGTTTGAAGGGAACATTCGTAAGCTGAACAGCCTTGGAATTATGCACGGTGAAGGAAATGGTGTATTTGCGCCTTATCGTAATGTAACGAGAGCTGAGTTTGCTGCATTAATTTCAAATGCTCTCAAGCTACCGGAAGGAGATAAGTCATTTGTAGACATTAACAAAGCGCATCCATCACTTCATAGCGGTATTAAACGTAGTGCAAGTGCAGGAATTATTAACGGTCGTGGCGGCGGGATTTTTGATCCTAACGCATCTATCACACGTGAAGAAGCATCGATCATGATTGACAACGCATTACAGTATAAAGGTGTTACAGGTGAATTAGCCGCATTACCATTTACAGATCAACATCTAATCACATACAAACAACATGTTCAACGATTATATAGCTTAAAAGTAGTTACTGGTGTTGGAAATAATGAGTTTAATCCTAAAGGGACAGCAACTCGTGGTGAAGCAGCTGCCTTTTTAGTGAA
The DNA here is from genome assembly GCF_051915205.1 of Bacillus cereus group sp. MYBKT111-2. NCBI lineage: Bacteria > Bacillati > Bacillota > Bacilli > Caryophanales > Bacillaceae > Bacillus > Bacillus cereus group sp. MYBKT111-2. The sequence goes on along the minus strand of NZ_JBQAEG010000003.1, from coordinate 196,984 downwards.
GATGTTAGATGCAAGTCAAAAATAGAAAGAATGATAAAGGAGCTATCCAAAATGAGAATTTGGAACAGCTCCTTTTTATATAAGCCCTTATTAAGCCCCTTGCAAGCCCCTTATAAGCACCTACCAAGTAATAAATCACTAAGAAAAAACAAAACAAAAACAACTACAAGAACAAAAAAGCGCGAAAAAATAAAACCGTCGTTGTAGTAGTTAAAAAAATTTGGAATTCAACTGCAAAAACCAAGCCCTCACTCCTATATGTATATTGAAGGATTGAAATCTGCCTTTTTATAAGTGCGAGGGGGAGGTAAACATATGGCGGTGTACCGTAATGTGCAAGTGAACTTTTGGCAAGATGAATTCATATTAGATTTAACGCCAGAGGAGCGTTATTTTTACATATATTTGTTAACTGGTACGAAAACGAAGCAATGTGGAATTTACGTATTACCGAAACGTTTAGCAGAACTGGAAACAGGCTACAGTATGGAGACTGTTGAGAAGCTGTTAAATAGGTTTGTTGCATATGGGAAAATTTTATACGATGCGGAAACGAAAGAGTTATACATACGAAATTGGTTACACTATAACCCTATTTTAAATACGAATGTAGAAAAATGTGTGTTACGTGAGTTAAAGACTATAAAAAATAAAGAATTCATACATATGTTTTTACGTAAATGTCTGGAAGAAGAATGGAAGATTCCATTGTTGTTGCAACATTTTGGTATGCCAGAGGAAGAGGATACTAGTAGTTTACAAGAAGTTGTTGAAAAAATAGAAGATATGGAAGTGGAAGAGGATACTCAACATAGTGAAGTTTACAAATTTTACGAACAAAATATAAGTAGTCTATCTCCATATATTGTGAAGGAATTGAAGGGGTGGATACGAAAAGTTTCAGGAAATACCGTACTAGAGGCACTTAAAATTGCGTTTGAACAGAATAAGCGAACGTTTGCTTATGTGAAGGGGATTTTGAGGAATTGGTGTATCGAATATGGTGGAGAGAAGTGTGTAATGGGTAGTTTAGAGAGAAGGAGAAGTGTTTTGAGTAGTGTGTTTTAATTTACATTAATTTAATATAGAATGTACGTTCGTTTTGGTGGGTTTTATGCTATACTACCATTAAATAAGGATGTTTTTATAATGGATAAAAGATGCGGGGGAACAAAGTTTGACTACAAATACAACTCGGTTATTTCAATATATTCATATGACAGAAAAACAGGAACAATTATCACTGCTATATTTACAAACAAAAGAAGAAGAGATTTTGAAAGATATTCAATTAACGACAATTCGAGATCAAAGAAGAGGCGATTTTGCTGAGCGGTTTATAAATGATTTTAGGAAAGTGCATAAGCAAGATCCAGCTTTCTTACGATTATTCTATTACTTGTTAGGGGAGCAGTTGTTAAATGTTCTTATAATAAGGTTTAAATATGTAGATTTTTCTAATATGAAGGTTTATTTAGAAAAAAGTGCACTTCCATTGGATCAACTTGTAGTCATTGCATGTAAATATTTAACTAATATCTCTAGTTATGTGAATGAGGCGTATAGTTTTCTGAAAGAGTTAACAAAAGAGAATCCGAACTATATAGAGAGACAATTACATACTTTACTAAATAAGCAACAACTATCACTACTTCTCGTAATGTTTGAAGTAGATTATGAGAGGTTCCATACGTATAGCTCTTTATTGGAAGAGAGATTAAAAGAACATGCTGAATTTATTTTGAATTTGAATGGGGAAAAGGAAAAGATTGAAGCAACTGAAAGATATATAAAAGATGAAAGTGATAGGGAATTATTTTTAGGTGGAAATTTACCGGACTATATTTGGCGACTGTTATTTCATGTCCATAAGTATTCAAACGTTGCGAGGCGATATGTGGAAATATTAGCAAAGAAAAACGTGTGGGGGTTTATAAATCATGCTACGTGTTACGTGTGTCAAACTCTCAATCAGCCTCAAAACTATAAACGAACAGGGAGTGTAAATAAGAAAACCTATAATGAAATTCAAAGTTTTTGTAAACAGTTTTGGATTTCTGAGGAAAGATTCTTTGCGCACCGCCTGAGGCAACATGATTTAAATAATGAAGAATTTTGTAAAGCGTATGAATATGAAATGTTATGCTCCGTGGCGGAAGAAAATCCTGAATTTGTTCAACGTACTTTGCAGTATGTAAGTAAAAGTAATTACCTCATAATCGCACGAACGTTAGCTGAAAAAGGACATGAGTTAAATAGAGGGAGAATGCGAGAAGAATTTTTTATCGCTGCTTTGCAACTTAAGTTGTCTACGGTGCGGGATACGTATCGTGATTATTTACTCGGGAAATTGTCATTTGATGAAATGAAGCAAATACTTACAAACCCGAAATATAGAAATATGTATTGGGATATGCCAGTTTTAGAAGTTGTACTTCTTTGGGATATAGATGATGTAGCAAAAAGAGAAGCGGCACTTACCTTGCAATTTGGAGATGTATATAGTGTTAATTTATATGAACTTCTTTACGAATGCTCTGTCAGAGGGATAGAACCGAAACAGGTATTAGAAGAACTTCTTTCGTATGGGCTAAGTAAGGAAAAGCTGATTGCCTATGCAGTTGAACAAGCTGCATGCTACAGTGAAGAGAGAAATGAGGCGAAGGAAGCGCTTGTTCATGTCATTGTAAAAGAACAAGCGTATATAATTGAACAGTTTGATGAGTATTCTGCTGTTGCCAAAGCATATATTTTAGAAGAGTTAGCAAAGGATAACATGATTAAAATGCGTCCCATTTTAATTAAAACTTTAGGGGATTCATCTAAAAAAATGCGTGAGTCTGTAATTAAACTTCTTTCAAGAGATGTAGAAGCTGCGGAGGATGTAGCGCTGGAACTTCATAATAAAAAGAAAATTGTTCGTGAAAATGTGATGAAACTGCTTATAGAGTATAAAATCGAAAAATATACAGAACTTGTACAGGAAGCTTTGCAAGATAAGAAGAATGCCTCTTTGGCCGAGAAATTTGCTCCATTACTTGAAGTGGGGAGAAGCGCAGAAAATATAGAAGAACTTTGTGGCCGTATCGTAACGGAACAAAAAAGAAATTCACTTCTGCAATTGATTGGGGATGAACCACAAATCCGTCTTCGTCATTCTAATGAAATTGCCGATGCTACAATTCCATTAGCTTATTTGCGGCAGTACATTTCAGATTCTGTTATCGAGAAGAAAGAAGAAGTTGAAGCGATTGGGAGTACTTTAAATGAACAGGACTTGAAAGAATGTGTGCAAGAAATATATCAAACATGGATTTCTCAAGATGCAGATGTGAAGAAACGCGGTATTCTTTCGTTATATGGAATATATAGTGATGACAAAATGGTCGGCATACTGAAAAAGCAAATCGATGAATGGGTGCTCGATATGCGAGGGAAAATTGCAGCTGATGCTGTTCGGGCTTTAGGCTTGTCCTCATCTAAGCTTGCACTTATGTCTATTCATGCAATGGCCTTTAAATATAAACATAAACAAGTGCGTAATGCGGCAAAAGAAGCACTAAGTCTCGCTGCAAAAACACGTAGTATAACGGAAGAGGAGCTGGAAGATCAACTGGTACCAAATCTTGGTTTCAATATACGTGGTGAGAAGGAGATTGATTTTGGGAATAGGTGTTTTACGGCCATATTAACTGCAGAGTCAAAAATTGAATTAGAGACAGAAGAAGGGAAACGTATGAAGTCACTTCCAAAGCCGAATGCAAAAGATGATATAGAAAAAGCTGAATTAGCTAAGAGAGAGGTATCCACTTTAAAGAAAGAGCTTCGAAGTGCTCTTTCCATGCAGAAACAACGTTTGGAAGCTGCTCTATCAAGAAAGCGCTATTGGTCATACGATTCGTGGAAGGCGCTATTTCTGGAGAATCCAATTATGAAGCAATTTGCAACTTCACTTATTTGGGGTGAATATACGGAAGGAAAGTTACTGGAAATGTTCCGTTATGCGGAGGATGGTACGTTTTATTCGGTGATAGGAGAGAATCATGAATTTTCGTCTGGAACCGTGATTGGTTTCATTCATCCGTTAGAATTATCCGAAACGGAAAGAGAATTGTGGAAAGAGCAACTGGAACATTCTAAGATTGTCCAGCCGTTCTTACAAATGGAACGTCCAGTGTTTGTAGTAGAGGAAAATGATAAGGTTACTGTTGAGAGGTTTGGTGGTATTTTATTAAATGGTCGCTCGTTATTCGGTAAGATGACGAAACTTGGATGGATTCGCGGATCAGTTCAAGATGGCGGTGTGTATTATACGTTTTATAAAGAAGATACTCGCACTGGATTAGGGGCACAACTGTCATTTAGCGGAGCGCCGATTGGCTATGAAGATGAAGAAGATATATGTGTGTATGATATTGAATTTTATAAAGCAGGTACAGTGAATCGTGGTTCATATGAATACGATGAAATTGATGATGAAAGACGCATTGTGCCAAAAGAAGTAGATAAGTATTTCTTTAGTGAAATATTATATGATGTACAATTAGCGACCGATTCAAATCTTGGTCATAATGAAAGCTGGCGTAATAAACGATAAAAATTCCCCCTTCATTTGTAGGAAAATGAAGGGGGTTTTCAACTTTTCAAAAAGGTTCTTTCAAAATAGAAGCGAATAGTTTGAGAAAGGAGGGGTTATATGGAAGTTGTTATAAAGAAGAAACGAACTAGGGGTAAGAAAATTTTCATTTGGTCTAGTAGTACCGTTCTTTTATTAGTTATTTGTACAGCGATTTTTTTAAACATATATACGCTGAAATCTGTGCCAAAGATAGACGGAACGATAAAACTAGAGGATTTACAACGTGCTGTTACGGTAAAGCGAGATAGTAAAGGAGTACCACATATTAAAGCGGAAAATGCACATGATTTATATTTTTCGCAAGGGTATGTACAAGCGCAAGATCGATTATTTCAAATGGATTTAAGTAGAAGGCAGGCTTCTGGGATGTTAAGTGAAGTTGTGGGGGAAGCAGCTGTTGATCGAGATAAGTTGTTTCGAACGCTCGGTTTACGGCGAGCAGCCGAAGCGTCTGTTAGCCAATATGATGGAGAAGCAAAATTTGCTCTGCAGTCATTTGCTGATGGGGTGAACGCTTTTATACGCGAGGCAAAAGAGGAAAAGAAATTGCCGGTCGAGTTTACTATATTAGGCTACGAACCTGCTGAGTGGTCAATTGTTGATACGTTAACAATTGGAAAGTATATGGCGTTTGATTTAGGTGGACATTGGCATGGACAGGCATTTCGATATTGGGCGCTGAAAAATTTGCCGAAAGAGCAAGCAAATGAGTTATTTCCTACATATCCGAAAGATGCGCCTAGATTGCTAGCTGAACTCGAGAATACAAATGTGAATGTCGCACAAAGCTTTGCAAAAACAATCATTCCACCAGAGTTTAATGGTAGTAATAACTGGGTTATAAGCGGTGAGAAGAGTGCGTCTGGTAAGCCGATTTTAGCGGATGATCCTCATTTATCTCTTGCGACACCTTCTATTTGGTATCAATCGAAACTTGAAATGAAAGATTTACATGTGAGTGGCGTTATTTTCGCTGGCGTACCAGGGGTTATATTAGGGCACAATGACAAAATAGCATGGGGCGTTACGAATACAGGTCCTGATGTGCAAGATTTATATATTGAGAAGAGAAATCCTAATAATGAAAATGAATTTCTGTATAACGATAAGTGGGAAAAAGCTACCGTTGTGGATGAATCTATTAAAGTAAAAGGCGGGAAAACAATTCCGTATAATGTTACAGTTACGAGGCATGGCCCAGTCATTTCAGAGTTTGCGGATAAAGGGAAAGAGAAGACGAAAACAGTATTTGCTTTGAAATGGACTGCTTTGGAGCCTTCCGCTGAATTAAAGGCTGTATTAAATATGAATAAGGCGAAAGACTGGAATGAGTTTGAAACGGCACTGCAAGATTTTCATACACCAACTCAAAATTTTGTATTTGCATCAAACGACGGCACAATTGCTTATAAAGCAAATGGAAATATACCAGTGCGTAAAAAAGGTGATGGTAGTCTGCCTGTGCCAGGATGGACAGATGAATATGAATGGGAAGGGTATATCCCGTATGATCAACTTCCAAAAGTAATCAATCCAAAACAAGGGTTTATTTCAACTGCGAATAATAAAATTGTAGATGATCATTATCCGTACCATATTAGTAATACGTGGGCGCAGCCATATAGGCAAATGCGTATTCAAGAGTTTTTACAAGAGAAGGAAAAATATACAGTGAAAGATTTAGAAGAGTTACAGATGGATCAAAAAAATTTATACGGGAAAGAGTTTGCTCCTATATTTTTAAAAGAGTTAAATAAAGCATCTTTAAATGAAGTAGAGAAAGAGGGCGTAAAACAATTAACGAAGTGGAATTTTTACGATAGTAAAGATGAATCGGCACCGTTACTATTCCATCTATTAATGAAAGAGATTTCAAATACGTTATTTTCAAAAGAAATTCCGAAAGATGTGATGGAGTTATTTGAAGGGAAGTCACAAGTTGTGGATGAATTGATTCGAAAAGAAGTAGCAGGAGAAAAGAGCGCTTGGTTTACGAAGTATGGAGGCTTCACGAAAGTTGTGCATACATCGTACGAGAATGTAATGAAGAAATTACAGAAGGAGTATGGACCAGATGTTACGGAGTGGAAGTGGGGCGATTACCATCAACTTGCTTTTACACATCCAATCTCAAAATCATCTAGTATGTTAGCGTTACTAGCATTTAATCGTGAGAAACCAGTTCCAATTGGCGGAAGTCAAGTTACCGTTCAAGCGGCGAGTTACGGAGATAACGGTATTGTCAATCACGGAGCTTCTTGGCGATTCGTTATTGATACGAAAGATATGTCAAACGGTTATCATATCGTAGGACCAGGACAATCGGGCCATTTTAGAAGCGATTGGTATCATGATCAAATAGATGATTGGGTAAATGGAACATATCATACGACTACATTGAATACGGAGGGGATAGAAGGGAAGGTGTTAAATTTAGAGCCGAAGTGATAGAGTGTTTTTGTTTGTGGAGAGGACTAGTAATAATCTTTTTGATAATGAAATCTTATCATTTAGAACATAACCCAGTTCTTAAATCATTTTAACAGCCAGCCTACTATCATTTAATTGGATAGTAGGCTGTTTCCATATTCGAAATACGCTGTAGCAACTTCTTCAGGATTACGATTATTTCTACATGCTGCAAGTGCTGTAACTAATAAAGCTATTACAACTATTAATATGATCATTCCAGTTTTAAGGGGAATTAGTTAACAAAGACCAGATATTATTTGCGACAGAACTGTTCCTCTGTACCCCTTGTTTCATCATTTTTCTAGGCTATCCAACTTGACAAATGTTTTTTTATCAAACTACAATGAAAATCATTATCAATAATATAGGGAGGATACTTTTGTCAATAAATGAAAAACGATATATTTATAGGTTAATAACTAGATGTTGTTAAGTCGTATGTACTATTTTTAGTTTAGCGTTGCCCAGAATGTACACCAATTAATCTCACGAATTACAAGAAAACTATAATTGAAATGAGGCTTGCATTGTGAAGTTGGACGTGAATGAGTTAGCAGAGTATCTTGCCAATACTCCTTTCCGAGTAGAAGGAGTATATCGTTATGCTAAAAATCCAGGTGTGCCTTGTGCTGAGTCTACAGATTCTTTCCCAGGATTTGTATTTCCACTTACAGGGAAGACGCAATTTCAATTTAATGGTACGCCGTATATCCTTTCCCCAGGAAAAGTTATACATGGGGGTGCAAAAATGACATTAGCCCATAAAATGCTTGGTGAAATAAACTGGGAATATATTCTTGTTTTATATCGGATAAGCAATTCAGAACGAGAAGACTCTGGCTTTACTCATCAGCATTTTGAATTGTTAACAGGACAATCTCCTCGTCTTGTCGAATTACTTATGCGTCTTTGGGATGTGTATAATCAGCGAGGAGGCATTTCGATGTTTCAGACTGAAATGCTGTTTCGCGAAGCGTTGAATGAAGCTTTATTAAGTGTTGTCAATAGAGAAAACAACTATGAATCGCATACTTTATTCGAACGAATATCTAGTTACGTTCATAAATACTATTATAAAGATATTACAATACATACGCTTACAGAACAAAATAATGTTAATCGAAATCGTCTTTCTTACGTGTTTAGAAAGCATGCAGGTATGGGGCCAGCAGAATATTTATTGAACTATCGTATAAAGATGGCTCAAAAAATGTTATGTACAAGTAGTGTGCCTGTACAACAAATTGCGCAGGCTGTTGGAATCGCAGACCCTTTTTATTTTAGTAGAGTTTTCAAGAAGCGAGTTGGCATTTCGCCTACTAAATATCGCGAGAAGTTCATCAATAATCCATACTAATGTCAACAGAGGTCCATTCTTATTTGAAAATCACTGTTCTATACTTATGGAGAGTTAAAGGAAACATTGGATTGAAAGTACTTTCATTGAAATCACTTCTTTGTACTATCTGAATGAAAAGTTCTGGCCTGAGCATTTTCTTTTTAAGCGTAATAACGACTTTTTTACTTAGATTACTGTAATATAGTGGAAGTTGAAAATGAGGAGGGATCATTATCCATTACCAACCTATTAAACTAAATGACGAGTTATCTAAAATTAACGATTATTGGTATCCACAAGTGATTAGTGAAATGAATGACGATCAAATTCAGCTTTTTAAAGCTAATGGAGATTTTATATGGCATGAGCATCCTAATACAGATAAGCTATTTATTGTGCTTGAAGGGGAGATGTTCATCGATTTTCGTGATGGACAGGTGAAAATTTCTAAAGGCGAGATGTTTATTGTCCCGAGGGGCGTTGAGCATAAACCGTTCACTGAAAAGGAATCCCACATTATGTTGGTAGAGCCTAAAAGGGAAATGGATTGATAATCGTAAAAAGATAAAAAAGGAGCGGAAACCCGTTCCTTTTTTTATTTATCTTACTATTTTTAGGAGGTTAGTATGAATAGCATTTTTATCAATAAAAATTTATTGGATTTTTTGTGGAATATATATGAAACGTTGTATAAAATAATCAAGAAAGCCAAAAATTATAGGGGGAAAGTTGTGAAGAAAAATAAGAGTTTAATAAGTTTTTTAGGAGTGTTTATTATGCTGTTTTCTTTTTGTTTTCAAGGAAATGTACAGGCAGATGTAAATACTGTTCAATCTGGAAAAATTAAATCAGGAAATGTAACGGTATGGGAAGTTGGAAATGTAGCGAAAGTGTTAGCTGATGTAGAGCGCTTAAATTTAAATACAGTAAATGTACCAATTCAGGTAGATATTCCGAATGTGACTTCTACGAACATGGTAATTAATCAAGCGCAAAAGCAACAGGCTATTATTTTAATTCAAGAATTATTAAAGCGTAATATTCAAGTTATAGTAGAACCGTTCCCATATATTCAGCAAGGAAATGTTGGAGAAACGGAATGGAATCCAAGTAATATTAATGATTTCTTCTGGAATTGGAAAACGGTTATTTTGCAAGACATCTTTAACTCGATTACAAGTAAATACAATGTGTACGGGCTCAAGATTGCTTCTAATTTCGTGAATATGGAATATGCAGAAGGATATTGGAGCGATACGATTGATTTTGTTCGCCAGCAGTATAAAGGAAATGTTTTGTATCAAATGAATTGGTGGTTAACAGCAAGCTGGGATCCTTCATATGAAGCGAAGTTTGTAGAGAAAATAAACCGTCCATATTTAAAGAAGGTAGACATTGTTAGTATCGATAGTTGGTTTGAAGTTTCAGGAAAAAGAAATCCATCATACGAAGAAGTGAAGCAAAGTTTATTTGCGACGACAGTATATAATCGTGGGCAGAATGTTGTTCAGCAACTAGAACAATTACATAAAGCAACAGGAAAGCCAGTTTACTTTGGTGGATTTAACGTTCCAGCGCGTGAACTAGGATTGCAAAATCCGTGGAATCCAGATGTTTCTAACGTGTTTTCAAAAGACGTACAATTAAATGGATGGCGCGCTTACCGTGACGTATTAGAACCGAAACCATATTTTAAAGGTTTTTCAATTTGGTTTATTGGTTCTAATGATAGTACGCATGCGTATCAAATACATAGTCAAGAAACGGCGGCAGTTATTAACGGCTGGTACCGAAAATAATTTTTATAAAATAGGTAAGTTTTAAAGTTTGGCACATATATTTCTAGTGAAAGGCCTTTCACCATCTTATCACCTAGGGGGCAATCATAATGAAATTTTTGTCTTACCTTACAGTAATTTTGGTGATTCTTGGCGGTTTGAATTGGTTATTTGTAGCGTTAGATTACAATGTAGTTGAGAAATGGTTTGGTTCTATGCCGGCGCTTGTGGACACTATTTATTGGCTCATTGGTCTTTCTGCAATTTATCAAATTTTTGATCGGTTTTTTACGAACGATTAGCTATTATTCTTTTATTACTAGAGTGTTAAGTACGATTATGTACTTAACACTTTTTTGTATGGTTATAAAGTAAGCATTAAATATTCCCCGCCTACAATTTATAAATAAACTATGGTGTAATCTCCGTACATACTACATGTGGAGTTTTTTTGGAATTCATAGTTATAACATCTTATATTTTGTTTATAATTGTAAATAGTTATTAGAATGTATAAGGGGTATTTTTTTATAAAAAAAGAAAAAGGAAAAATAATGCAACTTTTTAACGCGCTTATTCGTGTTATATATGAAAGGAGGAGGGGAATGGAAATTGAAGAAATATATAAGGTTTATATAAACGATGTGTATCGGTATTTATTTTCCCTTTCTCGTAGCCATCATGTAGCGGAGGACTTGATGCAGGAGACTTTTTATCGGGCGTATCTTTATCTAGAAGATTATGAAAATCAAAAGGTAAAATCATGGCTTTTTAAAGTGGCGTATCATACGTTTATTGATTTTGTTAGGAAAGAGAGAAAAGTGACTTTTGTAGGAACGGAGGAATTAGAGACAATACAAGCAGGTGAATCTACAGAAGAGTATGTAGTCGCAAAAAATAGTTATGAAAAATTAATTCAGATTATTCATACTTTACCTGTGGTAGAGGCACAAGCTGTTTTATTATGTGATGTACATCAATTAACGTACGAAGAGGGTGCTTCTGTATTAGATTTAAAGTTAAACACGTATAAAAGCCACATATTTCGCGGGAGAAAGAGATTAAAACAATTGTTAAAGGAGGAAAAGAGTCAAAATGACAAATGATAAACCTCATTCTGAACAAGAAGATTATAAAGACTTGTTGCAAGAAGCACTTCATCAAAGACCTGCACCTCTTCCTGATGGAAAACAGGAGCAAGTGTTGAAAATAGGGAAAAAAAGAGCGCGTATTACGAACGTTTTGATTGTATTTACTTTTTTATTACTGATTCAACCTATTTTATATATATCTACGCTCTTATACTATGTATTCGCACCTACAAACGCAATGGAGATACGGAATGTAGTAAAGCAAACGTTAAGTGTAACGGAACCAAATGTATATATGAAAGAAAGAGACATGGAGCAAACATTGTTACCGCTTAGTTTACAATTGCATTTTGATTTGTATAAAAGGGTAGGAAAGAAAGATATTCGAATAGGTGAAGAGAAAACATATTATTTATTAAGTAAAGTGGCGAAAGTAAGCCGCGAATATACAACAGATGAAAAAATTCCAGAAGTCCCATATGTAGATAATGAAGTATTGTCTCATCCTAATAATTATAATATATCTTATAATAGTAGTGAAGAAGCGCAGGTATTAAAAGGTCTTCCGCAAGAATCTGTCGTAGAAGCATTTGTATCTTTTAGAGAATTATTAAGTGTACAAGAGGTAACGAATATGTTTCCTACTATTGATATCGTCTGGTATGCCGTTAATACAGGTTTAGAGGAGAAGCAAAAGAATGATGAGGGTATGTATGTTGCTCCGATTGGTTTTCCAGCAGATATGATTTCAAGTCTAAATGGTCCTTTTGTAAGTGATTCACCTCATGAGAAACAATTTATTGGTGTGTTAAAGTCATTACAAAAGCATGAAGATTTAGCGATGAAGCTATCTAGAGCGAAAACATTAGAGTTGTCAAAGCGTATTTCTTTCCTTGAAAAAAATGGGGTAAAAACATATGGGGCAGTTGTAACTGGACCTAAAGGGGAAGTTGAAAAATTGATGAGCCATGAAAAAGTTAGAAACTTGAAAGTAGGTGAAGCGAGATTATGGAATTGGCATTCTTAAAAAAAAGAAAGAGTCATAGTTATAAAAAAGAAACATGGATGGGGACTATTTCATTAATTATTGCCTTTCTAGCGTTATTGTATTTGAACATTACTTTGCTTAGTCAAGAAACATTTATAGGCGAAGGTTTTCGAGAAATAGTTGGCGTTGGATTGTTATGTTCAGTCGTAGGCATGATCACAAAAAGAAAAAGTCGAAAATATGCATTGTGGGCATGTAGTTTATTTGTTTTTATGCTATTGTTTACTATATTTGGATTTATGTTAGGTTGGATGATAAGCTTTGGGCCGTAAATATGTGGGAAAGAGCGAATGTAGATTCGCTCTTTTTTTATGTGTAAAAAGTAAAATAGATAAGAGAAGAACGTATCAAATTTAAAAGGAGCGCAGTATACATTTTGAATGTCGTTATGTTGATATGTTTTTTTTGTTCACTTTATAAAAAATATATTGGCACTTGCAAGCGATTCCATTGCGTCTTACGCCGTAATAATAGAAAACAAATTGACCGTGTCTTGTATTGTGAGGTATAATTCAGAAAGTTTAAAAAATAAAAGATGAGAAATAGGGAGGTTATTAAGGTGATGGAAAGAGTGTATAATTTTTCAGCAGGACCATCAATACTCCCTTTGCCAGTTTTAGAGAAAGTGCAAAAGGAGCTTGTAAATTATAACGGGACAGGCATGTCTATTATGGAAATGAGTCATAGATCTTCTTATTTTCAAAGTATTATAGATGAAGCGGGTAGCTTACTTCGTGAATTAATGAACATTCCTGATGAGTATGAAGTATTGTTTTTACAAGGTGGTGCTTCATTACAATTCTCTATGATACCGTTAAATTTAATGAATACGTATAAAAAAGCAGGGTACGTATTGACTGGTTCATGGTCTAAAAAGGCACTGCAAGAGGCTGAAAAAGTAGGAGAAGTGCAAGTGATTGCTTCTTCTGAAAATGAGAAGTTTACTACAATTCCTAAACTGGATGGTTTACTAGGCGATGAAAAACTAGATTATGTACATATTACAACGAACAATACAATTGAGGGAACGAAGTATGTGGACATTCCACATGTAGATAAAGTACCACTCGTTGCGGATATGTCCTCAAATATTTTATCAGAACGATATGATGTTTCAAAGTTTGGTCTTATATATGCGGGAGCGCAAAAGAATTTAGGGCCAGCAGGCTTAACGATTGCGATTATAAAAAGAGATTTAATTGGGGGAGCAGATCGCTCTTGTCCTACAATGTTAAACTATGAAACATACAGCAAAAATAACTCCTTATATAATACACCGCCGTCCTTTAGTATTTACGTAACAAAACTTGTACTAGAGTGGCTGAAAGAGCAAGGCGGAGTATCTGCGATTGAAGAACAAAATAAAATAAAATCTTCACTTCTTTACAATTTCTTAGATGAATCAAAATTGTTTACTTCACCAGTTGATCCTACGTATCGATCACTTATGAACATTCCGTTTACAACACCGTCAGAAGAGCTGAACAGTGAGTTTTTACAAAAAGCGAAAGAACGAGGACTTGTTACGCTAAAAGGACATCGCTCAGTCGGTGGTATGCGCGCAAGTATTTATAATGCGATGCCAGCACACGGCGTACAGCAATTAGTAAATTATATGAAGGAATTTGAGCTTGAGAATAGATAGGGAGATGGGGATATGTTTCGTGTTCAAACGTTAAATCAAATTGCAGAAAAAGGTTTGCAAGTGCTTAGCGGAGAGCGCTATGAAGTAGGGGAGAGAATGGACCACCCAGACGGTATTTTACTTCGCAGCTATTCTTTACATCAAGAAGAGTTTTCAAAAGATTTAAAGGCGATTGCCAGAGCTGGTGCTGGTGTAAATAATATTCCTGTCGAGCGATGTACAGAAAAAGGGATTGTAGTCTTTAATACGCCAGGGGCGAATGCTAATGCAGTAAAGGAACTCATTATCGCCAGTCTTATTATGTCTTCACGCAACATTATTAACGGAGTAAGCTGGACGAAAAATTTAGAGGGTGAAGAAGTACCGCAGCTTGTTGAATCAGGGAAAAAACAATTCGTTGGATCAGAGATTGCAGGGAAACGTCTAGGTGTTATCGGACTTGGCGCAATTGGTGCTTTAGTTGCGAACGATGCGTTAGCTTTAGGCATGGACGTCGTCGGTTATGACCCTTACATTTCAGTTGAAACAGCTTGGCGCCTTTCTACACATGTGCAAAGAGCATTTAGTTTAGATGAAATTTTTGCAACGTGTGATTATATTACCCTTCATATTCCACTTACGAATCAAACGAAGGGAATTATTGGTGAACACGCTATAGAGAAGATGAAAAAAGGTATGCGTCTATTCAATTTCTCTAGAGGAGAACTTGTAGATGAAAAGGTTCTTCAAAAAGCGTTAGAAGAAGAGATTATTGCACATTACGTAACGGACTTCCCAAATGAAAATGTGATTAAGATGAAAAATGTAACTGCGACTCCACACCTTGGTGCATCTACGTCTGAATCAGAAGAAAATTGTGCGATCATGGCAGCGCGTCAATTACGTGAATATTTAGAGACAGGAAATATTCGTAACTCAGTCAACTATCCAAACGTAGAATTGCCGTATATCGGAAAGAAACGTATTACAATCATGCATCAAAACGTTCCGAACATGGTAGGACAAATTACAGGATGTTTAGCAGAGCATCATATTAATATTGCGGATATGATTAATCGTAGTAAACATTCTTGGGCGTACACGATGATTGATATTGATAACGGAATTGATGATATAATAAAAGAGAACATTGTGGAAAATATAAGTAAAATTACAGGTGTTGTAGCCGTTCGAATGATTGTGTAAAGGAGAGAGGAACTTGGCAAAAATCCGACCGTTTCGGGCCATTCGTCCAGTAGAAGAAAAAGCAGCGGAAGTGGCAGCTTTACCGTATGACGTTTTAAATAGTGAAGAGGCAAGAGAGGTTGTAAAAGGGAATCCGTATTCTTTCTTACACGTTGATAAAGCAGAAATTGATTTAGACCCAGCGCTTTCACCGTACGATGATCGCGTATATGAAAAAGCGGGTGAAAATTTAAATCGATTGATACGAGAAGAAGTGTTCATTCAAGACGAAGAGCCAGCACTATATATTTATGAACTGACCATGCAAGGTAGAAAGCAGTCCGGTCTTGTCGTTTGTACGTCTATTGATGAGTATGAAGACGATACAATTAAAAAACATGAAAGAACGCGTCATGAAAAAGAACTAGATCGTATTCGTCACGTAGATGTATGTGACGCAAATACAGGTCCTATCTTTTTAACGTATCGTACAAAAGAAGAAGTGAAACGTTTCATCGCAAGCTGGAAAGAAGAACATGCGCCAATCTATACATTTACAGCAGAAGACGGCGTTAGGCATGTTGCTTGGAAAATAGATGATGAAGAAGTAATTGCAGGCTTAGTGAACGTATTTGAAGACATTCCTAATCTTTACATTGCAGATGGACATCACCGCTCCGCATCAGCTGCAAAAGTAGGGCTTATGCGAAGAGAACAATATCCGAATTACACAGGAGAAGAAGAGTTTAATTTCTTCCTATCAGTTTTATTCCCTCATGATGAATTATCAATTTGGGACTATAACCGAGTTGTGAAAGATTTAAACGCCTTATCAGAAGAACAGTTTTTAAAGCAAATCACGCAATACTTCTATGTAGAAGAAGCATCTGTTTCACCGTATAAACCAAATGAACCAAAAACATTTGGCATGTATGTGAACGAGAAGTGGTATAAGCTCACAGTGAAAGAGGAAACGTTTGATGCGAATGATCTTGTGAAAGGTTTAGATGTATCTATTTTGCAAGATCATTTATTAAGCCAAGTACTTGAAATACATGATCCGCGATCTGATTCACGTATCGACTTTGTCGGAGGAATCCGCGGATTAGAAGAACTAGAACGCCTTGTAAATAGCGGTGCATATAAAGCGGCGTTCTCGCTATATCCGACATCAATGGAATCTTTATTAGCAATCGCAGACGCTGGAGAAGTTATGCCACCAAAATCAACGTGGTTTGAACCGAAACTGCGTAGTGGGTTATTTGTACATTCTTTAAAATAATGATAGACTTCATTAGTTTGAAAAACCGAAATGATTTTAGTTTCGGTTTTTCTTATTTTAAAAGAGTTAAGGACATTCCTAGTATTACAAGAAATGTCCTTTCCACTAAATTATAGGATATTTTGCTGAAATTCAAACTCTAAAATTAGTTTACTAGTTTGACCTGTAAACTGATAATTATAGAATCCTCGTAGGTTTTCTAAGTTACCGGTAGCTTTAATAATTGTTCCTGGGGAATCTAAATTTCCTTTATCAAATATTCCTTGCTCTATAGCTGTAAATGTCCCTTGTTGCCCCTTATAAATCCCTTCAAAGTGTAAAAATCCAGAAATTTTAGCAGTAGCCAAGTGACCATCATTTATATTTGAGTCTAAATAATATAATAAGTATTCAACAAAAGCTTTTCCTTTTAATTCCCCATCAATATCATATTCAACATGAGCAATATTAATAGGGAAATCTTTTCTAGTATCATCAATTGGTTTTTCATCCCATTTACTTACTGTAAATGTTACTTCCATACACGTAATCTCCCTCCAATTATATACTTTTAAAAAGTATCCGTTCACATTCATATCTCATAGGAGTGATTTTATTCATTCCACGCCACTTTCTAAAATAGAGAACGATCCATTTCCACAATCAATTTCTGCCATTGCCCCGTAAGGTAAAATAAACTTCGGTTCAGTATGGCCAAAATTTAAATTATAAAGAATCGGCAAATCTTCTAAGTTATATTCTCTCATAACTTTCAGTATTTCATCTTTATATTCTTCATAGTATTGTTCATCTTTCGGTTTACCGAAAATGATACCTTTTGCTTTTTGCAGAATGCCTTGCGCTGCATAATTTCGTAACCAATACTTTATATAACTTGGTTCTGGATGATCTTCAGAAGTTTCAAAGAAGAGAATACTATCCTCCCAATGTTTTTTCTCAGGCCAAAGTTCCGTTCCTTTTGCAAATTCTAGTACTTCAATGCAACCACCAATTAAACGCCCTTGTACAGTAGTAGAGCCTTGAAGTAACTCATACCCGTTGTTTTGCTGCATCGTACGTCTTGTATCCTTATTTATTTCGATCCATTCTAAACGCTCACTTGTCCATTTATGAGCTGGTTGAATCTTGCCAATCGTTTCATTGGAAAAGAGAGTTCGATTTACCATTTCAATTGTATATGGATCCATTTCTACATTTTCGGCAAAGTCGGTCAAAATTGCCGGACCGTATAAAGAGGAAAGGCCTGCTTTATGACAAAATAAATGTGAAATAGTAACGTCAGAGTATCCCATAAAAATTTTCGGGTTTTCACGTATTACATTAAAATCTATATAGGGAAGTAGGCGAATGCTATCTTGACCGCCAATATTCGCAATAATTGCTTTCACGCGCGTATCTTTAAATGCTGTCATTAAATCTTCCGCACGAGCTTGTGGGTTGTTATAAATGAATTCGCTACCTTTTAAACTATTTGGCATGGGAACAACCGTAAGACCGAAAACTTCTTCTAACCTCTTTACCCCTTGCTCATATCGCCATCTTATTTCAGGATCACCTGCTCCTCCCCATGAAGGACTTACTGTTGCCACAACATCTCCTGCCTGTAATCTCTTTGGTTTTATTAACATGTTAACTCCGCTCCTACATAATGTAATGGACTACGATTATCAAACTGTAGTATTGAAAAATATGATGCATGACATTAGTTTCTTCATCATCAATTCGTTTACCTGCTGGTGTACAAGAATTTAGCAGTAGTATTGAATATAGGGAAAAACGCTTTATATTTAAAAAGCACAGTATGCAACATTGCATAAGAAAGAGGGTTGCTATTTTTTATGACTTGTAACTATAATGGTTACAGGTTGGTCGTATCCAATCAAATATAAAATCATCATGAATGGAGATGTTTCATAATGGGTATGAAAAAATTAATTTTAGCAGGTGCTTTAGGAATCGCAGCATTATCAGGAACAAATTTACCAGGACTAGAAGTAACAACAGCGAGTGCAGCTTCTATTGAATCGAATTTCTCGACGTTAGAAGGACGAGTAGTAGAAGTAGATAACGGTGTAATTGTCGTAAAATCTAAGCAATATGAAGAACCTGTTAGTGTATACATGGATACTTTCTCAAATGTGAAAGTAGGAGATGAGGTTAAAGCTACTGGATCTATGATGCGTAATTTTACAGAATATATGGTTGCAACTGCAATTGAAAATACAACAAACAAGTTAGGTATGCATATGAAAGAAGATGGCTCACCTGATTATGTAATTGGAGAAGTAGCAAAAGTAGGAACAGACGGTGCTACTAAATATGTCGTAGTGGAGTATCCATCGTTAAACGGGAAGAAAGATATTATTGATGTTTTCTTAACAAAGGGACAAGTATTTAATGTGGGTGAGAAAGTGAAAATTGATATGAATTATGTGGGCTGGGGTGGAAGTTCTATTAACTGGAACACAGTTGATCATATCGAAAAAGTGCATGAAGTAAAAAACAACGTTGAAAATAATGACGATGTTTGGATTTGGTCTTAATTAGATTTCTGTAAATAATAAATGGATTATTCAGTACCTAGCAAATGGTCATAGACATGACCATTTGCTAGGTACTTTTTTGTTTTGTATTTTTTGAGAATAAGGTATTCCTGACTAGAATATGATGTTTAAATCGGAGTGAATTTAAAAAATACAATAATGAAAGAGGTGTTTATATATGGAGCGAGATGAGAATTATTTACGAGCTAAAAAAAGAGTGGAGAATTTAAAAGCGTTTTATATTCATTTAGCATTATATATACTAGTTAACTTAATGCTTTTTTTTATAAATATAAGCTCTGATTCAAGTAAATTATGGTTTTTATATCCACTTGCAGGTTGGGGGATTGGTATCGTTATACACGGTTTAACAACTTTTCCATTTGGGATATTCGGAAAAGAGTGGGAAGAACGAAAGATTAAAGAATATATGGAGAAAGATAAGTAAATTTATTTTGGAATGTATGAATATAAATCTCTACAATCAAATGCTTAATGCGAAGCCTATTCTATAGCTTCGCCTATTTGTTTTGTACTCGAAGTTCATGCGAGTACGTGTTCCTATTCGGTTTTTAGCATGAATAACATGTGAAATCAAAACTTTACTTGTAGTACATAATAAATACAGTTGTTACCCTTTTAAAATTACATGTGGATATAGAATAAAGTTGATTTATCATCCTATATGAAAATAAAAATAAACCACTGTTCGATTTGAATATTCCACGATATAATGGTGAGAGTTTATGACAGAATAAATATTTACATAAGAAGTGAGGTACTGTATGAAAAAAAGAACGACAGACATTATTTTTATTATTATCGGTGCATTTCTTTTTGCGTTAGGTGTGAATTTGTTTGTAATCCCGAATGAGTTCGGTGAAGGCGGGGTAACAGGTATTACGATTATTACGTACTACTTATTTGAGTGGTCACCAGGTTTAGTGAATTTAATTTTAAATGCGATTTTGTTAATAGTCGGCTATAAATTTTTGAATAAAATCACAACGATTTATACGATTATCGCTGTAGTTACAAACTCGCTATTTCTTCATTTAACAGAAGGATGGACGATTGCTTCGGATGAAATGCTCGTAAATGCCATTTTCGGTGGAATATTTATCGGATGCGGGATTGGTCTTATCATTCGCGTTGGTGGAACGACAGCAGGAACTACGATCTTAGCGAGGATGACACATAAATACTTAGGCTGGAGCATTAGCTATGGTCTACTGTTCTTCGATTTAATCGTTGCGTTTTCATCTTATTTCATCATTGGTGCAGAAAAACTGATGCTGACAATTATTATGCTATATGTAGGAACGAAAGTAATGGAATTTGTAATTGAAGGTTTAAATCCGAAAAAGGCCATTACAATTATTTCTGATAATCCGGATGAAATTGCCGGGAAGGTAACAACCTTAATGGGCAGAGGGGTTACCGTGTATTCAGGTCATGGCTATTACACGAAAACGCCGAAGGACATTCTATATGTTGTTATTAATAAGCAAGAAGTAGTGAAGCTAAAGCGGATTGTTCAAACTACAGATCCGGCTGCGTTCATCGCTATACACGATGTTCGTGATGTGTTTGGAGAAGGATTTGTTGATATTTCGAAAGCTTAGAAATTATTTTTGTTTAAAATAATCTTAATACTAAAACGTGAGAATCTATTTTGAATAATCTTTTTTCAAAATAGATTCTTTTTTAATTAAACGCCATTCACTTTTAGTTCAATCTTTTGCGTTCTAATGGAAACGGCCGATAAAGCGCTCCAGTCTGTTTTTTAATTTTGAAATGTGAGAGTTGAATTACAATGGATTATATGTGATTGTTTAATCTACTCCCCATGAGTTCCGCCATTTGTTTTGCATCTGGATTTTCTTCATTGTACAATTTTTCAATAATATTAATATAATCCGTCTCATTTCGATTTTGACTTAATTTATATGCAGCCTGAATGTCTCCTACTTTAATTTTAAACCCAACTATGCCTTTCAGTTCATTTTCTAAGAGAGTGGGGGAAAGTTTATCCCATAATACTGGATTTTCACGATGCTCTTCATATTTTTTCAGCATTGTGGTTAATTCATCTATTAATTCCTCTTTATGTAAAATACTTGCTTTACCATATATATGGACGGCTTGATAATTCCATGTTGGAACTTCTTCATTTTCATACCAAGAAGAAGAGATATAAGAGTGCGGTCCCTGAAACATTACAAGAACATTCTCACAGGTTTCAAATGTTCTCCACTGGGGGTTCCCATAAGCCATATGTCCGGTAATAAAATAGTCATCACCTTTTTTAGTTAATCCAAAGGGCAAATGAGTTGCGATTGGTTTTTCTTTTTTTGTTGTGACGATTGTTCCAAAAGAGTTTTTTTGAACAAAATCCCAAATTTCATCAACATTTGTGACTTTAAAATACTTTGGAATATACATAATAGCCCACCTCTCAAAAAATTTATATGAGTGTTTTAATCATGATAAGGTCAACTTGTTCATCATCTCCCATATAAAAGGAGTGAGAGCCAGCTTGTACAAACCCTGATTTTTTATAAAAAGCAATAGCATTTTCATTTTTCTCCCATACGCCTAGCCAAATATTTTTTTTATTATTTGCTATTGCAATTTCGATAGCGTTATTTAGTAGATATTTTCCAAGACCATGTTTTTGAAAGGAGCTCTTTATATAAATTCTCTCGACTTCAAGTGATTCATCGCCCATTTCTTCAGACTGAGCATCATCAGTATTGATCTTCAGATACCCAGCAATTTTATCGTTGAAGTAGACAAAAAAGAATTGAGAAGAGTTATTGGATAATTCTTTTTCTAATTGCTTTAAGTTAAATGCCTTTTCCAAATAATGATGCATATTTTCGGGTGAATTTTGATGTTTAAAAGTTTCATTAAATGTTTCATAACTAATTTCTTGAAGTTTGTGTATATCTTTAAGGGTGCACTTTTCTATATGTGTAGTCATATTAATAGTTCGCTCCTTTATATAATCAATAATCTCTCTTATTTCCCTTTTTTACAAATTCCCAATCTTTTTCTATATTTTTTCTTACTCTTTGAAGAAGGTTAGAAATAGTTTCCGCTTCTGTTTCCGAAAATCCCTCTAATGCAACAGTATTGGAATAATCATTTTCTCTCTTAATGAAAGGATAAACATTTTTTCCTTTTTCTGTCGGGAAAAGTTTTTTAATTTTTTTGTTAGATTCATCTTCTTTCTTTTCGATAAATCCATTGATTTCAAGCTTTTTGATAGCCCGGGCTGCAGTTGTACGATCTACTTTTATCATTTCAGATAGCTTTTCTTGAATGATTCCTGGGTTTTCACATATTCGCACAAGATACAAATACTGACCTTTTGTAAGCTCATATTCTTTAAATTCTATATTACTGATAGAATCTAACGCCCT
The DNA here is from genome assembly GCF_051915205.1 of Bacillus cereus group sp. MYBKT111-2. Lineage (NCBI taxonomy): Bacteria > Bacillati > Bacillota > Bacilli > Caryophanales > Bacillaceae > Bacillus > Bacillus cereus group sp. MYBKT111-2. Next base: position 174,555 of record NZ_JBQAEG010000003.1, on the reverse strand, counting down.
TGCAATCATACCAATTTCACGAAGAATTTCTTTCATAATGAACTCCTTATCTTTTATTTTTGTTGCAAATGCAACAATTCGAAGTTACATTTAATATAAAACATTTTTATTGTAAATGCAACAAAAATAACGATGAAGAGGTTGATTAAAATGAAGTATATTTTTTATGTATTAGGAATTTTAATATTAACCCTTGGTATTTCTTTTACAATACAATCAGATCTTGGAACGTCACCTTTTGATGCACTTTTAGTAGGACTTTCTTTAAATGTGGGACTTACTGTGGGAAGCTGGGAAATAATAATAGCTTTATTATTAATATGTTGTAACTCAATTTTAAAAAGACATAGACCAGAGATAATAGGGTTGTTAACAGCATTCATCACGGGTATTGGTATTGATGTGTGGCTATTTTTATTACGCAATTTAATTAAACCAGAAATATGGTACAGTAAAATGATTTATTTTGGAATTGGCTTAGTTATTACAGGATTAGGAACTGCGATATATTTACAAACAAATTTTGCTCCCATTCCAATTGACCGATTAACTTTAATCATACAAGAATTAACGAGAACGAATATCTTTATATCGCGAACATGTATTTACCTTATATTCTTAATAATGGCAACGATTTTACATGGACCAATTGGTATTGGAACTATATTAACCGTTTGTTTAGGTGGGCTATTACTGAATTTCTTTATGCCACTTACTAAAAAAGTATTAGATCACTTATTCGTACACCAGAGTACATCACCAAGTTATAAGAGTAATAAAGCAGCTGACCACAATGATAACAAGAGTATCTTCTAAGGAATCCTTTTCTTTTTCTTGCAAAAAATCCAATTGTTTCTTAATGTAGTGATGTAGAAGGATGAATAAGAGAGGGTTTAATGAAGATGATACATATTTTATTAGCTGATGATGATAAGCATATTAGAGAGTTGTTACATTATCATTTACAAAAAGAGGGGTTTACAGTTTTTGAAGCAGAAGATGGAAAGGTAGCGCAAGAAGTATTAGAGAAGGAAAATATTCATCTTGCGATCGTAGACATTATGATGCCGTTCGTTGATGGCTATACGTTATGTGAAGAAATTCGGAAGTATCATGATATTCCTGTTATTTTATTAACAGCAAAGGATCAGTTAGTCGATAAAGAAAAAGGATTTATTTCTGGTACAGACGATTATATCGTAAAACCATTTGAACCAGCTGAAGTCATTTTCCGTATGAAAGCTTTATTACGCCGTTATCAAATGCTAAGTGCGGACATAATTACACTTCACGGGACGACAATTGATCGTAAAGGTGTTGAAGTAAAGTGTAACGGGCAGACGATTTTGCTTCCATTAAAGGAATTTGAATTATTATCACAATTAGCTAGTTATCCTGGGAGAACATTTTCAAGAGAAGAATTAATTGAGCTAGTATGGGGAATGGATTTTGAAGGGGATGAACGAACAGTTGATGTTCATGTGAAAAGGCTCCGAGATCGTTTCTCAAAACGAACGGATGATTTTCAAATTACGACAGTACGCGGACTCGGGTATAAGTTGGAGCTGAAATAAAATGAAATCATTATACTCTAGATTTGTTTTTATGACGGTCGGTATTATGCTACTCAGTAGTATTATCGGCTTTTTATTAACGAACGTATATTATCAAGTGAAGTTAAAACCGTATAATAGTGAAAAGATTTTAAAGTATGCGGAAGAAGTTAAATCGTTATATGAAAAGCAAAGCGAAGAAAATCAAGAGGCGTACTTACAATCTATTGCGAAGCTAGGGTATGAAATTTATATTGTCGATGATCAAAAGAATGGAAAGCGTATCGGCAATGCGTTTCGTAAGACGTCTATTAGTGATGATACCGTTCATAAAGTATTGCAAGGGGAAACGTTTAATGGTGTTTCTACATATCCGACTCGTCTATTTATTACTGGTTTTTTCGATAATGAATTAATAAATAGTGTCGGTGTACCGGTAAAGCACGGTGATAAACAGTACGCATTATTTATTCGTCCTGACATTCAAAACCAATTTGGCGAGATGCGAATTTTCTTAGCGGTATTACTTGGGTTTATCGTACTATTAAGTATTATCTTTATAGCGATTGCAGCAGGTTACATCGTTCGTCCCATTCGTAAATTTACGAATGCTACGCAAAAAATTGCGAGTGGAGAATATGAAATTGAATTAGATGTAAAACGAAAAGATGAAATAGGAACGTTATCTACAAGCTTCCAAAAGATGACGAAAAGTATTAAAGAACTCGATGAAATGAGACAAGAATTCGTTTCGAACGTTTCACATGAATTCCAGTCACCGCTTTCTTCCATACAAGGATTTTCGAAGACATTACAAACAGAAAAGATGAGCGTGGAAGAAAGAAACCATTACTTACAAATTATTGAGGGCGAAAGTAAGCGAATGTCTAGTTTATGTAAACAGTTACTTACGCTAGCGTCATTAGATAAAGAAGAGAAAGTTTTACAAATAAAAGAATTCAATTTGCAGAAGCAAATTAAAGACGTCATTTTTATGCTCGAATGGAAATGGCGTGAGAAAGATATCGCCGTTGAATTTGATGTGCCAGATATCACTATAAAAGGTGATGAAAACTTACTTCATCAAGTATGGAGTAATATCTTTACGAATAGCATTAAATTTTCAAACGACGGCGGGACCATTGAGTTTTTTGTCGAAGAGTTAGAGTCTAGCATTATAATTTCTATATCCGATAACGGAATCGGTATGGAGCAAGAAGAAATGGATCGTATTTTTGATCGTTTTTATAAGGTGGATACAGCAAGAGCAAGAAATGTAGAAGGTAGCGGTTTAGGATTGTCGATTGTGCAGAAGATTGTTGAACTGCATAACGGAACTGTTTCAGTTTATAGCACGAAAGGGGAAGGGACGACTGTTCGGGTGGAGCTTCCAAAATAGAGGGAAGAGGCTGTTTGGGAACGGCCTCTTCTTTTTGTCGTTAAGTCGATATAATCGAAAAATCGCTGATATAATCTGAGTTGCGCCGATATATTGTGAAAATCGCCGATATAATTCGAGTTGCGCTGATATATTTGAAAAATCGCCGATATAAATTTCACGTACTCTCATTCCTGCTATAAAGCCGCACCTTTCCCGCGCTCTTCCTTAAACCGAACACCAAAAGTATCCGCTGTAATTTCATCAGCTTTCGGCAATGCTCGTAATTTCGGATGGAGTAGCCATACGAGAGAAATAAATAAAATCCCGATGCTAGCGAGTGCGAAAATGAGTTGGCTACTAAATACATTTGCAGCATATCCGCCAATTAAAGAACCGAACGGCATAGCAATTGTGCCCATACTTCGCATAACTGAATTGATGCGGCCAATATATTGGTTTGGAATTACAATTTGGCTAATTGTCGCAAATAATATGTTGGTTGCACCAATTGGAATCCAAGCTAGGCCGAATAAGAGAATAGATAGCCATTGAAACGGTACGATTGTAGAGAGAAACCAAAAGGTAGCGCCAGTCGCAAAGCCAATAATAGAGACACGGCCAACGTTACGTTTGCCAACCCATGAACTGAATAAAGCACCAATCAGACTACCTGCTGAAATAGCAGCTAAGAAGAAGCCGTATGATTTCACGCCTCCTAAAGAATCAGCGAAAGAAGGGAGTATGGCCATCGTCATACCGATAGAAAAATTGGCAACAACTGAACCGATTAAGAATACGCTCATTAATGAACGAAAGACGATTGAAAAACCTTCTTTTAAATCAGAGAAATATTGTTTAGTTGAAAGTGATGTGTTTGCTGCAGTTTGCTGTGGCATTTTCAATGAAAAGAACAAAAGGGCAGTAATCGCGAATGTGAAAGAGTCAATTACATATAAAGAGATTGCGCCAAGTAGTGCTACTAATATTCCAGAAAGAGTCGTACAAATTAAATCGATGCCTTGATACGCAAATGAGAAGAGTGAGTTTCCTTTTAATAATTGTGTTTTATGCAGTAGAAGTGGTAAAGCTTTTGACTGTGCAGGATAGGCGAATTGTTCGATAAAGGCTACGATGGGCATGATGATGAGTAGTAGTTGGACTGTTAATAGGTCGAAGTAGTGTGTAATAGGAATGATTAATATAAGAATGCATTGCAAAACTTGTGTGATGACGAGGGTGTTTTTAATTTGCCATCTATCAACGAATGGGCCGGTAAGAAATTGTAATGCAGAAGGTAGTAACGTAAGGAAACCAGCCAATCCAGAATAAAAAGGATTACCACTTAGCTTATATACGAGCCACATTGCTGCTACGTAATATAAGCTATCTCCTATGTTTGTAAAAATTCTCCCTAAAAATAATAAGAGGAAATTCCGGTTTTTTAATATGTCCACTTTATCTACTCCTTTATAATAAATTTATTCGGTAAAATAAATTTGACCGTTTATGTAAAAAAAATCGTATTACGATTTTTCTTCTTCTTTAATAAATTGCTGCATTGTTCTCTCTGCGATTTGAAGTGCAGTAGTAGAAATATAATAAGGTTTACTATTCGGATCTTTATCTGCACCTTTTGTGATTTCGTTTAATTCAGACATTAATTCATAAAACTTTTTTACCCACACTTGAAATTGTTCTGGCGTAGCATCAAACTCCCAGCAAGATGAAACGTAATTCCAATCAGCAGGATCTTCGCTTTCTTTTCGTAATGTAAAAGCTTCTTCTGGTGCAGCGAGAATTTGGCTTTTCGTTCTTTCTATCATTTGTAAAAAGATTTGGCGACCTGATTCGCTTACTATTTCTAAATGAGGTAATAGGTCCGCGGCAGGGGTGAAGCCTTTCGCGACAGATTGATAAAACTTTTGAATGATGCCATTCTTTTCTTCTGTATAAACAAGCTCTATAAGACTATTCTTTTCTAATTCTTTTAAATGATAATGAATTTTCGCCCTTGAAATGCCGAATTTCTCAGATAGTAATTGTCCTGTATAAGGACGTTCGCATAGACGTATCATCATTTCGGCACGTAGTGGATCGCTTAATGCTTTTAATTGGCTATAAGTAGTGAGTGTTAATACGGGCTTCAACATGATCAACTCCTTGAATAAAATTACTCGGTCAATATTATTTGACTGAATTGTATCAAGGATTCTATTTATTTTCAATACTTTCTGAAAATTTAATCTTTCCTCTGTAATCTTCTGTTCATATTCCGTTCATATTTCTTTTTTATGATAAGTGCATAGAAAGAAAGAGGAAGGAGCGAGCGAAATGTTTTTAGCTCTGCGTGAATTGAAACAATCAAAATTAAGATATGGATTAATCGGACTTATCATGGTTTTATTATCATTTTTAGTCCTCGTTATTTCAGGATTAGCAAATGGATTATCATATGATAATGCTTCATCGATTCAAAATATGGAGGCAAATAAGTTCGTTTTAGCGGATGATGCGGAAAATAAATTACTTCGTTCACAAATTAAGAAAGACGATGTAGATAACGTAGTCAATCAAGTAGGCGAGAAAGAGGCCGTTCCGTTTCGCGTGAAAGTTTCAACATATGAAAAGAAAGATAGTTCAAAAAAGGTTGATATCGCTATTTTCTCAAGTGAACGCGATACATTTTTGGAACCGAACATTGTAAAAGGTGAGAAATTAGGTACAGCAAACAATGAAATGGTTGCTGACGAATCAATTAAAGAAAAAGGAATCGATATTGGGGATACAATTATCGATCCTGTTTCAAAGAAAGAATTTACAATCGTTGGATTTACGAAAGATCAAATGTTTAGCCATACACCAGTCGTTTATGTAAATGAAGACGTATGGGGTGCTATTTCACAACCAAACCAAAAAGATTATAGTGCAATTGCACTGAATACAGATAAAGAAATTAAAAATGCACATGTTATCGACAAAAAAGAAGTATTACAAAGTATTCCAGGATTTAAAGAAGAGCAAGGAACATTAACGATGATCATTGCGTTCTTACTTGTTATCGCAGCGTTACTAATTGGTGTATTCTTCTACGTCATTACATTGCAAAAAACACAGCAATTAGGCGTATTAAAAGCGATTGGTACAAAGAACTCGTATTTAGCAAATAGCTTAGTCGTGCAGGCGTTATTCTTATCAGTCGTTGCGATGGTAATTAGTATTGTTCTTGTACAAGGGTTAGAACAAATTTTACCAGCAGGTATGCCGTTCTTATTAACAACACCGATGATTGCACAATATGCAGCAATCTTTATTGTCATTAGTATTTTAGGAACACTTATTTCGTTATATCAAGTATTAAAAGTTGATGCATTAGAAGCAATTGGAGGCGGGATGTAATGACTTCATTATTGAAATTAGACAAAGTAAGTAAAGTGTACGGAGAAGGGAATACGGAAGTAACAGCCCTTCATCCGATGTCGCTTGATGTGAAAGCTGGAGAGTTTATCGGAATCGTCGGTCCTTCTGGATCAGGGAAAAGTACGTTATTATCAATCGCGGGTGCATTATTATCACCATCAAAAGGGGATATTTACATTCGTGAGCAAAATATTACGAAGTTATCAGAAAAGGAAATGACAGACATTCGTTTGAAAAAAATCGGTTTCATTTTCCAGTTCGCAAATCTTGTTCCATATTTAAATGTGAAAGAACAATTGCTTTACATTGCAAAGCTTAAAAAAGAAAACAAACAAGAATCAGAAAAGCGTGCGGATCATTTATTAGCGGCATTTGGATTAGGAGAAAGAAAAAATCATTATCCAAATCAACTATCTGGTGGGGAAAAACAAAGGGTAGCAATTGCTCGTGCGTTCATGAATAACCCAGATTTAATATTAGCGGATGAGCCAACGGCAAGCTTAGACTCAAAACGCGCACGTGAAGTTGTTGAAATGATGAAACGCGAAGTGAAAGAAAGCCAAAAAGCAGCTATTATGATTACACATGATGAAAGAATGCTTGATGTATGTGATCGTATATTGACGCTTAGAGATGGACAATTAATATAAAGAAAAAGGGCCAACCGTACATGCGGTTGGCCTTTGTATAATTATTTCTAATAAGTATAATGGCTTTATTTTGAGAATAACGTTTTAATTTTATTGCGCGCAATTAATAAAACGCCGCCTAAAACAGATAACATACCTAAAGCCATATTATTTGATTGCTCACTACCAGCGTTAGGGAGTTCTCTAGCATTATTGTTTGCATTTGTAGTACCAGTCTTTGTTTCTGTTTGTTTCGATTGAGATACTTCATTGATCTTGTTATCTACATTTTGCTTCGTTGTATGTAACTCAGCTAATTTGTCCTCAATTTTTTTCTCAGTATGTTTAAAGTCGTTGATTTTAATATCTAAGTCTTGTTTTTTCTTTGATAAATCGTCTGAAACAGTTTGTTTCGATTGCTTAATCTCGTTAATTTTATTGATTAAATCTTGTCTAGCTTCTTGTAATGCAGCTAGTTTGTTTTTTACATCTTGTTTAGCTAGTTCTAAGTTAGCGGAAAGACTATCTAAATTGCCTTTAATTTTCTTAAGTTCCTCTAACGTGTTACCAGCGTTCGGCTTATTTTCTTTTAGTTCAGCAAGTTTGTCCTCAGCAGTTTGTTTCGCTTTCTTTAACTCAGCTAACTTTTCATCGACTTGTTTTTTAACTTCCTTAAGTTCATTAACCTTTTGATCGATGTTCTCTTTATGTTGCTTCATTTCATTCACTTTTTCATCGACAGTTTGTTTATGTTCTTTAATCTCATTAACCTTATTATCGATATTTTGCTTATGTTCTTTCACTTCAGCAACTTTATCTTCTACTTGTTTTTTATGCTCTTTTATTTCAGCGATTTTATCTTCGGCGATTTGTTTATCTTGCTGAAGTTTTGCATCGAACTCTTCTTTACGTTGCTTAATTTCGTTAATTTTTTCATCGGCAACTTGTTTACGCTCGTGTAGTTCATTCACCTTCGTATCAACATTTTCCTTAACTTTGTTAAGTTCATTCAATGTTTGATCCACGTTTTCTTTGTGTTGCTGCAATTTCGCATCGAACTCTTGTTTATGTTGCTTAATTTCAGCTAATCGATCTCCCGTACTTTGCTGAGGAGTAGCATCATTTACTTCCGCATGAGCAGAGTTTGCGCCAGCCATCATCGCTAAAGCTAGTGTAGACGCAGCGATTGTTTGTTTTGTTTTCATATTTTTGTACCTCTTTTCTTTCATATGCATGAACTGTTTTGTGTAAAATTGAGCATATATAAGTAGATTATTTTATTATTATATACCATGTGCGGCGCCCAGAGGAAGTATTTGCATAATAATCTATGATTATGTAATTTTAAAATTATCTTATTTTGGGGTAGGGGACAATACTTTAGCTAGATGAACAATTTCTTCTATAGTAGAGTTTACATCTTTGCTATTACGAATTACAAACAAATAGTCAGCTTCGTTTTCTATAGGATCCACCACATCTTCATGTAGTGATTCAGCCTGTTGTCGATCTAGTACTTGTTTGAAACTAGAATAACCACCTCTAAAAATATTGGTACTTCGTGTGCTTTGAGTCACTCTTTCATTAAGTACAACATCTGGAATGTCAAAATGAACGAGTATACGTACATATTCATTTTGTGGAAATAATTCGTTTAGTAAATATAACCTTCCGTTTTTACTGCGATTGGAGTTACTAATAATAAGGTGTAAATTTGTATGTCCTTTCGCATAATCAACAATGAATTTCGAAAGACCGTGCTTAAATGTATTAGGGCCTTCAGCTGGTTGTAATTTTTCATAATGCGCGTTAATAAATTCTGCTTGGTTATCTTGATCCATAACGAAAGAGTGGGGTAACTCTTTTTCTAAAGCTTTTGCGAATGTAGTTTTTCCGCTGTGTGTTTTTCCTACTGTAATAATGACGAATCGTTTCATATTGGCCTCCATGTGTATTGTTATAATCTGGAATATTCTGTGTGAATCGACAATTTTCCTGCTAGAGAATATATAAAGTGTCGGAGTGATAGTAGGCTGTAATTTTCATAATGTGTGCTAATAAATTTTTGATGTAATTGCTAACAAGATAAGATTTTGTTGTATCCCTTAAACGATAAAAATGATAAATTCGCAAAAAATTATTATTTTTGGATAATTGATTTGTATAAACGAAAAACTGCATTATTCCAAAAGAATATGAAAAATCACCTTTGGAACAGTGCAGTTTTTTATGATGTGTAAGCTGTTTCTATGTTGATTAACCGATTTGTATTTGGAGCTCAGTTATAAAGTCTTCATCATTTGAAGAAGCATAATTATTTGGAAGAGACACTTCGTATACATTATTTTCTATCGGGAAGCCTGATGAATAGTAGGCTTTTTTTAATTTATTGAAATGGTCATAATAATCGGCTCTTGACCATTTAAAAGCGATACACATATATGTCCCTTTAGGTATGGAATCGACATAAACACCTGAGGGATTTAAATCTGTTTTAGAAATACTAGTATAAAGGCTGCTGTAATGAATATTTTCCGTTGATTCGTAATCCTTTAGCGGATATATGCAACCATATTGAAGATCAACTACGGATCCTTCCTTTTCTAGTGTATCTGCGAGTTCTCTAAAATACATATCGGGTTGATCTAGTGGAGTCACTATATCTTGGCAATCTAGTTTTAATATAGAGCGTTCATCTATTTTACGCGTGTAGACGATTCCAAGTTCCTGATTGTTTAGAAGTATTTGCTCATGAAGCTGGCTTTTATGATGATTTAGCAATTGTTGAATGTTTTCTAGTTTTTTGATTTGTTTTTCTATAATCAGTTCTTGCCTTTGAAGGAACTCATACATCGATTCAGGGGGTAGTGCAATCATGCGGCGAATGTCGTCAAGTGGTGTACCGATGTGTTTTAAGTATTTGATAATATCTAAATAAAAGATTTGTCTAATACTATAATAACGATAATGATTTTCGGGATTAACATATTCCGGTTTGAAAAGGTCTAGTTTATCATAATAACGAAGAGTTTGAATTGATATATTATTTAGCTTTGACATGTCACCTATCGATAAATATGTCATTATAACTTACTCCTTCATGCAATATTTATATTTTTAATTAGCCTTGACTCTATAGTAACTATAGACTTTATTATACAGCTATAAGATATCTTGTACAGGATATTCATATTTATGCTTTGAGAATTATTATAAATGGAGGTTTGGCGTTTATGAGTAAAATAATAAGGTTAATAGCTCCTGATTGGCAAGGGGGGAATAAGCGAGAATATTATTTTGGTGCGGAATTATTGTCATGGTTGGCGCCTAAAAATGCTAACCAAAAAGTTATAAAATTAGATGTTATGGAACCAAAAAATGAAGAATTAAAAAAAGAAAATGGTGTGATTGCCCAATCCTGTGTTAAACAAAATGTGAGTAGGGCGGCGAACGTATTGAAAGAAGAGTTACCAGATAAAATTATTACTTTTGGTGGGAATTGTTTAGTATCTCAAGCACCTTTTGATTATCTTCATGGGAAATATGGAAGTGATCTCGGAGTTATTTGGATCGATTCTCACCCTGATGTTTCAACTCCAAAAGAATTTTATCACGAGCATGCGATGGTTTTAGGGAATTTATTAGGAGCAGGAGATCCAGAATTATCAAAAAGTGTTGAATTTCCTTTTAATTCAGGTCAATTTTTATATGTTGGATTGCAAAAGCCACTTGATTTAGAAGTTAAATTATTAAAAAATTTAAATCTAAACTATACTGTTCAAGATAAAAAGCTTTTAAAACTTGAAGAAATACAAAAGTGGATTAAAGAAAATAATTTTACTAAAATAGCTATTCATCTTGATTTAGATGTTTTAGATCCTGAGTTATTTAGATCTTTATATTTCTCAGAGCCTGGTGTAACAGATTTCCCTTCAGAATCAGGAAAGATGACTCCAAAAGCATTATTGAATATATTAAAAGGCATTTTTGAAGAAAATGATGTAGTCGGATTAACGATTGCAGAGTTTTTACCATGGGATGCTATTAATTTGAAAAATATATTATGTAAGTTAGATATTTTTAAATAATAGGTAGAAATGGATCTGCTTTTAAGCAAATCTATTTTTGTTTTTGTGGTTTTTGAGATGAGTTCTCTTGCCTTGAATTAACATTAAGATGCGGCAACAAATCTGATTCTTCCATTGCCAGGAATATTAAAAGGTATTAATGTTACTGAGAAATTGTAAATCAATTAAGTTGGCAGATTGAAATTTTATTTAAAATATGAAAATCATTTTTTCAAATACATCATTTCAAAAAGATAAGAGAAAATGAAATAATGATTAATCTCAGTATAATTTCCTCCAGTTATATTATTATAGTCTAGAATATTCGGTGCGGAGTGGAAACTTCTTGCAAGAACATATGTAAATTGTTGGGGAAGAACGAGTTAGAAACTTGACAAAAAAACTTATTTATGCTATAATTTACCAATATAAAAATAAAGTGTATAATAGGGTTCTCCTGGCCAGGGGAACCCTATTTTTGTTGTGAAAATGAAGGAGTGTATGTGCGTGAAAAAAGGTGAAGCAAGTATAACGTCGTTAGTATCAGCTTTCGGAAGGGCATATCATAGTGAATTTGATAATCCGAAAATCTTTGATGATTATGTAGCTAAAGAGTTCATTTCTCAAAAAGAACGTAACGACATTGAAATGAACATGGTTCAAGGAATACATTTTTTCAATACAGACATTGCAAAGCAGTTTCAAGATAATCCACAAGAAATATTAAAATGGATTACACAAGTTCAATTATCACCAACACCTTTAGCGCGTGCGGCATATTGTGAAAGAGTATTACTACACGAGATTACGCTGGGAGCGAAACAATACGTTATACTCGGTGCGGGATTGGATACATTTAGTTTTAGACACCGAGAATTAGAGAGTAATATAGAAATATTTGAAGTGGATCATCCTTCTACACAAGGGTTTAAGAAGGAGAGAATAAAAGAAGCAGAACTTGAAGTTCCAAATAATCTTCATTTTATTTCGATGGATTTCACGAAAGGATTTTCCTATGAACAGTTACGGAATGAAGGATTTGAAAATAAAAAGACGTTCTTTAGTCTATTAGGTGTAACGTACTATTTAACGAAAGAGGAACTTTCTAGTTTAATAGAATGTCTATTTGCGATGGTTCCAGAAGGGAGCTCTATCGTTTTCGATTATCCAGATGAAAACTTATTTACAGAAAAGGGACTGTCCAATCGAGTGGAAAATATGGTGAAAATGGCTACAATAGGCGGAGAACCGATGAAATCATGTTTTTCTTATACCGAAATGGAAGCACTATTAGAGAAGGCGGGCTTACTCATTTATGAGCATTTATCACCAGAGGACATAAATACATTCTATTTTGAAGGAAGAAACGATTACTTAGAAGCTTTTGAGACGGTGCATTATGTGCATGCGGTAAAGAGGTAGAGGATTATTAGGCATGGAGAGGAATCTCTGTGTCTTTTTTATGGGAGAACAAGTGGGAAACATTAATAGGAAGGGAAATTCGATAATTTAAAGAATATGAAGTATGAATGTAACAAATTAAGTAGTGGTGCTAAAGGAGAACAGAATGTACACAATTGGACAAGTTGCAAAATTTTTAGATGTATCTAGAGATACTTTGAAGTTTTATGAGGAAAAAGATTTGGTCAAGCCAAAGCAAAGTGTTGAGAATGGGTATAGGAAATATAATCATTTTGATATATATGATATAACAACGGTCAATTTCTATAGGGAAATGGATATCGAAATAAAAAAAATTCAGGAATTATGAAAATTATATAAGTATTTATAAAGGATTAGTCGTTGCTATAATCATTTTAATCCTTTCAATTGTTTTTCTATATTTCAACCCGTATAGCAGAAAAATGCCCGATAAGGAAGTATATATTACTGTATTTTTCATGCCCTTACTCCCTTCTTTTCTAGCAGTTATTAGGAGAAAAACTTTTATGATTTTTTACGGCATTTGGTTGTTACCAAGAACTTTTTATTTGAGTGTAGCTGCGATATCTACGTTATGGAATTTATATATTCTATCTTGAATGATTTATTTTACTAAGTTTTTGAAAGGGAAGGATGAGGAGTATAATGAAACAAGAATTATCTAAATTAGCAGATATACTAGTCAACCATTCTACGAAAGTACAGCCTGGTGACCAAGTGTTAATTCAAAGTGTTACGGAAATAGATCCTATAGTAGTTCGTGAAATTATAAAGTCAGTGGAAAAAGCAGGTGGATATGCACATGTATCAATGCGTGACGTTTCTGTTACGAGGCAATTGATTTTATCAGGATCTGAAGAACAATTTAAGTTATTAGCAGATTGGGAATGTTATCGACTAAGTAAAATGCAAGTGTATATTAATCTCCGTAGTCCCAGAAATGCATATGAATTAGCAGATGTACCAGCAGAAAAAATGAAGTTATATCAAAAGATATTTGGAAAAGATCATAGTGAAGCGGTGTATAAAACGAGGTGGGTGACAACTCGCATTCCGAATGCAGCTTCTGCACAAGAAGCAAATATGAGCACGGAGGCTTATGAAAAATTCTATTATGATGTATGTACGCTAGATTACAACAATATGTCGAAAGCGATGGAGCCATTAAAAGAATTAATGGAAAAGACAAAACGAGTGAGGATAATTGGAGAAGGAACAGATTTGGAGTTTTCCATTGAAGGAATAGGCGTTTTAAAGGGGGATGGTACGGATAATATCCCGGATGGCGAAATATATACAGCACCTGTTAAAGATTCTGTAAATGGAGTAATAACATTTAACACAGCTTCCATTCAACAAGGTTATGCGTTTCAAAATATAAAGTTACATGTTAAACATGGGAAAATAATAGAGGCATATGCAAATGATACAGAGCGAATGAATCGCATTCTTGATACGGATGAGGGAGCAAGATATGTTGGAGAGTTCGCGCTAGCTTTTAACCCTTACATACTACATCCGATGAATAATACGTTATTTGATGAAAAAATATATGGTAGTTTTCATCTAGCGATTGGAGATTCGTTGCAAGGTGCAGATAATGGGAATACATCAGCGATACATTGGGATTTAGTAAACATTCAAAGGCCAGAGTACGGCGGTGGTGAAATTTGGTTTGATGATGTACTGATTAGAAAAGATGGGGGTTTTATTTTACCAGAGCTGTTAGGATTAAATGAAAAGAATTTAAAAAGGTAAAGTGCTTTTTGGAAGTTGTGTAAAGGAGATTAAAATCCTAGGACAGGGGCAATATAGGAGGAAGTTAAAATGGGAAAGAGTGAAATGTTTCAGGATTTTAACTTTAAATTAGTGATAATTGAAGCTTTATTAGATAAAGAGCCACTATTTCAAAAGGAATTGAAAGACTTAATAGATAAGTATACGAATAATTTCGAATGGTATGCAGGAGCTGGACCAATTGTTGAAATCAGAGATTTTTTAGAAGAGTTAATTTTGGAAACAAGTGATTTGGAAAAGATTGAATCCCTTTGCTTTGATGGCGGGAATGAAATTTATCATATTTTAAAGCCTGATTGGGACGGTGAAGACAGTTTATTTGATGTTATATCTGTTGAAGGATTTCAAAATCTAAAAAATTTAAAAACAGTGGAGTATATTTCAATGTGTTACCCGAAAGTATTAGAACCATTAAAACAAGCTGGAATAGAAATTGAGGATTAATGAAGAGAATTTAAAATGGTAAAGTACCTTATTGAAATTGTGTAAAGAAAATTAAAACACAACAGATTAAACGAAGTGATTTATCGTATAAATTTACATTCAGTTAATATTAGTAGGTTAATAGAAAAATTAGTGTTAATTGTTGAATGGGGCGTGTAAAAAAGACAAAATCTCTTAAAAAACACTTAAATTTTTACTCCATCTATCTTTACAATCCCTCTTTATAATGTGAATTGGACAAGCACCTAAGAGAAAGCAAAACATGTCAGTTTGTACATTCTATTATTAGGGGGAGAATTTGTATGAAAAAGACAGTTGCTTCGTTAGCAGTTATGGCGGCATTATTACCGACATTTTCAGCACATGCGGAAGGGAAAGAGCAAGTTCGAAAATCAGCTACAACTTTTAATGTTATTAGTGACATTCAAGGTGATTTAGGAGATTTTGATCACGTATTAAAAGATATGAATAAAGTAACGCCACTTTCTAGAGCGCTTATTATGAATGGGGATATAACGCCAACTGGACAACAGTCCCAATATGATGATGTGAAGCGTGTATTAAACAAAAATAAGCATCCCGAGAATGTATGGTCAACTGTTGGGAATCATGAGTTTTATGCTGGTAAATGGACAGCTGATGGGAAGTTATCTCAAAGTACATGGCCAAATGGTGTAACTGAGGAAACTTTATTTAACCGCTATCTGAAATTTAGCGGACAAGAAAAGGTATATCATAAAAAAGAATTAGACGGTTATCCGCTTCTATTTTTAGGAACGGAAAAATATATGAAATACCACGATTCAAAAATGTGGGATGAAGTATATATGAGTGATGAACAATTAGGTTGGTTAAAACAAAATTTAGAAGAGTACAGCCAAAAAGATAAAAACAAGCCGATTTTCATTTTTTCTCATCACGTTTTACCTGATACGGTGTCTGGATCAAGACAATCACCGTACTTACAAGATTATTTAAATGTCGATAAGTTGTATGATATATTAAAAGACTATCCACAAGTTGTTTTCTTTACGAGTCACACGCACTGGGATTTAAACTTACCGGACTGGGCTGGTAAAAAGAAAATTGCAGGCGGAGATAAAAAAGGATTTACTGTTGTAAATACGGGCGGGATTGAAACGGGCTGGATGTCAGCTGGACCAAATGGAGGAGAGAAGACTGCTCCTGATGGTTATTCATTTAAACAAGGGTTGCAAGTGAAAGCATATGGTAGCGATGTAATGGTGACAGCTTATGATTACAAACGTGATAAGGAAATAAAGAAATTATTAATTAGTGATTCGAAAATTGCACAAATGGCACCAAATGTAACGGCAGATGATAGTAAAAACGTAGTTGTCGGTGCAACGGAGTATATGGAGTACTCTGTAGAAGGAACGAACGAGTGGCTGACGTATAATCCAGGGAATCCTCCGAAATTTGAGGGGAACAAGGTTGTATACGTACGCCATAAAGGCGAAATGAATTTAGAACCAGGATTAACACAGCTACTTCGTTTTTCGGCAAATAAGTGATTGGAGGGAGCCCGCATTTGAATGTGTGGGCTCTTTTTATTTTGTTGTTTTTTGTCGATAAGTCGATATATTTGAAAAATCGCTGATATAAATTAAGAATCGGTCGATATAATTTGAAAATCGCCGATATAAGTTAAGAATCGCTGATATAAATTTCATGTACCGTATTGAAGTTACAATTCCATTCGCCAAAACCGAATTCCAACACATTTTTCCCCCAGAAAGATGACTTCATCATTTTTACATGCAATAATAGTAACGTTACATACATTGTGAAAGAAGTACAAAGGAGCGTTATTCATGAATTTAGCTAAATTCCCGAGAAAAAAATATACAGAATCATATACACCAATTGAAAAATTAAACAATTTTTCTGAAGCACTTGGTGGACCGACTATTTATTTTAAACGAGATGATTTACTTGGTTTAACAGCTGGTGGTAATAAGACGAGAAAGTTAGAATTTCTAGTTGCGGATGCACAGGCGAAGGGTGCAGATACGTTAATTACAGCTGGTGGTATTCAGTCAAATCATTGCCGCCTAACACTGGCAGCTGCGGTGAAAGAGAAAATGAAATGTATTCTTGTATTAGAAGAAGGGCTTGAGCCAGAAGAGAAGCGAGACTTTAATGGAAACTATTTCTTATATCATTTACTAGGTGCTGAAAATGTCATTGTTGTACGAAACGGAGCAGATCTTATGGAAGAGATGCATAAGGTTGCGAAAGAAGTAAGTGAAAAAGGGAATACACCATATGTCATTCCAGTTGGTGGATCAAATCCTACTGGCGCAATGGGATACGTTGCTTGTGCGCAAGAAATTATGGCGCAATCATTCGATCAAGGAATTGATTTCAGTTCAGTCATTTGCGTAAGCGGTAGCGGCGGCATGCACGCTGGGTTAATTACAGGTTTTGCTGGAACACAAAGTAACATCCCAGTAATCGGAATTAACGTAAGTAGAGGAAAAGCAGAGCAAGAAGAGAAAGTAGCAAAACTTGTAGATGAAACTTCAGCTCACGTTGGTATTCCAAACTTTATCCCGCGCGAAGCTGTTACATGTTTTGATGAATATGTAGGACCAGGTTACGCGTTACCAACGCCAGAAATGGTGGATGCAGTGCAGCTGTTAGCAAAAACAGAAGGTATTTTACTGGATCCAGTGTATACGGGTAAAGCAGTAGCGGGATTAATCGACTTAATTAGAAAAGGTACATTTAATAAAGAAGACAACATTTTATTCGTACATTCAGGTGGTTCACCAGCTTTATATGCGAATACATCTTTATTCGCGTAAGTATGAAAAAGCATTGGGTATCCAATGCTTTTTGTTATATACTGGAATTATTAGGAGGCCAGAAGGGGGGAGTATATGAGTTCAAACTTAAAATGGATGATATACACGATACTCGGTATTTTTATTTTATTAATTTTATTTGTAGCTTTTGGAGTTTATTTATATTTCACTTAAGTGAAATGGTAACCGAACCAAAGGAAGAATAAAATAATTGCTGTATTAAATAGAGTAAAACATAACCCGATGATGGCTAAAATTTTTTTCTCAGCTCGGCTACAAAAAGAGATGACCGCTAATAGAATTGCTATAACAGCGGAAGCTAATATGAAGTAGGCGAAAGGCACGATATATTCTACTCCAACTCGGTCTAAAATAGGTGTGAAAAGAAAGAGATTAATAGTAACGAATATACTTGCAAAGAGAAACGTATAGCTTTTCCAAGTGTATGTTTTTAACTGCATGGATCATACTCCTTTCCTTATATTATTTATATTTTTAACCATAAATTAATTACCTTTATTTTACAATAATCTGGATTGTTATGAAATGAGGTAGATGAATATGAAGGATAGAAATGTGTCTTTAGTTTTTATTATTATCTGTATATTAATAGTAACTGGCTGTTCAAATATACTAGGAAATGAAGAGCAAAGAATTGAAGTGCAAAAAGATATTGGTGATAATGAATATGAAGATTTTAAGGTAGTGACAGATAATAATGAAGTGATGCAAGTAAAGAAAATATTAAAGGATACTATTTTTGAAAATAAAAAAGTGGAAATGTCTCGTCCAGCTGATTATCATTTTATTTTTCAATTTAAAAATCCGAAAATAGAGGCGAAAGCTGTGTTGTATCAAATTTGGATAAGCCCTAATAAGGATACAGTGGAAATCATCTCGGGTGGTAATCGGTACGCTCAATTAGAAGAAAAAAATGCAGCTATTTTGTTTCGGATTGTTACAGGGGAAAAGTTAGCTGAGTAAACTATATTGGATTATAGGGATTCAGTTCATATTTTTCATTTTGAGAGATAATTAGTTTTCAACAATAATAGCTATCTTTTTATGTTGGAATAAACATTGAGAATCGGATAAAATGGAAATTAGACATTGGATTCATGCTCCTTAAGGTGTGCTTTAATCTGCCAACGGATAATAAAACTAGGAAATATATTGTTTTTATAAAGATTCGATGTTATGTTTAGTTTTCTTAATATAATATTTCCCTTATATAGGAGTGGCTATTTGAAGAAATTAATAGTATTAGTTTTATTGGCTACATGCTGTCTCACTATTGCAGGATGTTCTAATAATAGGGTTACAACAAAGGATGAGTCTAAAAATTCAACACCTGTAAAGATTAAGCGTATCAATAAAGCGTGGTATAAACATATATAATAGTTTTCAAGAAACTTGAAATTGTTGATGATAAAGATATCATAAGGTGAAATTAGTTAGGCAGATTAGAGGTTGTGAAACCTGGTGACAAGCAGGAAGCATGGTTCGCATTTAAATTAATAAAATATGCGGCATTAAAATATTCACAAAAAAGAGTCTACATGTAGGTCATTTTTTGTGGATATTTTTCATAAATAAGAGATATTCTATGCTGCCTGTCTCTAACTTGGACCTTCTAAAAATTACTTTACTAGGTTAAAATGTTTATAGAGTATCATCCTTCAAAATGCGGTGGGTCCCATAATAACTCGATTGATGTGGTCCTTTTTCGCGTTATTTACTATCTTTATATATCTTTCTATTAAAAAATCTAACTTTAATAGATTAAATGAGATAAAACCTAGTTAAAAACAATGAAATTTCAGGAAAAATAAGGTACACTATTCAATGGTTTTGGTTTAAAATCAATTGACGTTAATGTATACGGGGGAAAGATTGATGAACAACAATACAGTAAATGAATCTGTTGAAGAAGTTGAGAAAAAACGGGTAAGATCAAAAAAACGTTTTACAAATTGGAAGCTTATCGCAGCAGGTGGCGGTGTACTTGCACTTCTCCTTGGGGGAATGAGTTATTATCAGGCAACTCACTTCAATTCTAATGTTACGATTAATGATACAAAAGTCGGTGGTATGAGCGCTGATGAGGCAATACAGAAATTAAAAACATCTGGACTAGCAAACAAAGTTTATATTGATCAACAACAAATTTTAGATGAAAAAGAGACAAAAACGGAACTGACGGAAAAAGATTTGCCGCAAGTTAAGAAACTATTAAAAAGCCAGTGGACATTTTTCCCTTCTTCAAAGGAAAAAGATTATTCATTGCTACCAAAAAAGGCAGAGCAGTATCGTAGTGAAACGATGAAAAAACTTGTAGAAGAAAAGCTCGTGTCTATGAATGAAAAATTAAAGGCACCTCAAGATGCTATGGCAAAGCTTGAACAAGGAAAAATTGTTATTTCGAAGAGCGTTGATGGAAAACAGTACGACGTTACGAGTTTACTAAAAGATTACGATAAGCAGAAGCATAAAAGCGAAATTCATCTAAAGTCTGCATACATACAACCTATTAAAGAAGACGATCCAATTATTAAAAAAGAAGAGAAAGCATTACAAAATCTTCTTACGCAGTCTGTTGATTATAAAGTGCAGGATGAAGTGTATTCGTTAAAAGCGAAAGATTTAATTCAAAATGCCTCTATGTCAAAGGATATGAAAGTGACAATCGATGCGAGCGATATTAAGAATAAGGTTGCTGAAATTAATAAGGCTAAATCTACATTACATAAAGACTTCGCTTTTAAAACACATTCTGGTTCGGTTATATCAGTAAAAGGACAAGGATACGGCTGGGCACTAGATGTGGAAAAAGAGACAAAACAAGTTGGGCAAGCCTTTGAGAAAGGCGAAAAATCACTTTCTGCTTCTAACATTCACGGGAATGGTTGGGAGAAAGAAGGGATCGGTTATAAAACAACATCGAATAATGGCATAGGAGACACATATGCAGAAGTATCCATTGCAGACCAACAAATTTGGATTTATAAAGATGGCAAACTAGTCGTTACAACAAATGTAGTAACGGGTAAACATAGCACGGGTGAAGATACATCACCAGGTGTGTGGTACGTTCTATACAAACGTACACCATATACGCTAAGAGGCAGCGCAGTAGGGAAAGCTGATTATGCAGTTAAAGTAGATTACTGGGTTCCATTCACAAATAGCGGTCAAGGATTCCACGATGCCGGCTGGCGAAAAGACTGGGGAAGTAATGCTTATTTAACAGGAGGATCAGGCGGTTGTGTAAACCTTCTTCCTAACGTTGCAAAAACTGTGTATGATAGTTTGAATACGTATGATCCAGTTATCGTGTACTAGAAAATAGCTACGTATTAAGAACTTAAACGAATAAATAAAGCACCTGATGGTACATGAAAAAACACCTCTTGCATTCGCATACAAAGTGTGCAAATGCAATGGAGGTGTTTTTGTTTGAATACAAGAGTTTATTGCGTATAAGAAACAAAATAGAAAGAGATTAAGATGAAGAAACAGGTTTTCAAATAGTCAATAAAATTGACACTGAATATCATTTTCATTTATGATGGAGTCGTCGTATGTAATTGGACATGATTTTCGTGAAAAAGTCTATTTCTTATATTCATATAATAGATTTCTATTAAGGTATCACATTCAAGAACTATTACTAAATTTTTTAAGAATTTAAACATAGGAAAGGGTAACTAACTGTTACGATTTATTTAACAAATTATAACGAAAGTTAATTAAATATATCAGTAAGCCCTGCTAGTCAAGTGATTGGCTAGTAGTGAGGGTTAACTGCGGGCAATCCCTAAAGCTGATTGAACTACAACGTGGCTAGAAATAGCGAGCGTGAATGTCGCGAAAGCAGAAAAAATCAATCAGATGGTGCAAGGTTAAAGCTTAAACACTAGAACAATGGGTCTTCCGCCTCGAATCATCTAAGTCAAAAGTGATAAGATGAACGTTCAACGACTATCTCGTATAACTGACGAGAGTACATCACAAGCCTATGGTGATGGAAAAATCCTCTATCTCTAAAGAGATAAACATATAGTCTGCGCTCATGTGAAAACATGAGAAGTTCATAAGAGAACTGGCTAAGGAATTGCGCCCTTAGTTGAACGAGATACATTTAATTAAATCTATCAAATCTCATTGAATATACCGAACGTATGCGCTATGGTAGGTTCAATGAGGTAAGAATAATAATGAAATTTTTACGAGTTAGTCAAGTATCAGAATTAACAGGTTTGCATACGAGTAGTCTCGGGAGAATGCTGGTGGAACACGCTACGATTCAGAAGAACAAATCTTTCATTAAAGGAGTTATATTCTGATGATATTGGCGAAGAAAGTTAGACTAATTCCAACGCCTGAACAAGAAAAAGTGCTGAGAAACCATGCTGGCGCTGCAAGATTTGCTTATAACTATTGTAAAAGAATGAGTGATAGATACTATAAGCTATTTGGAAAATCTGTTTCACAGTTAGCTTTACAGAAACGATTTACAAAGATCAAGAAGCGAAAGAGATATGAGTGGTTAAAAGACATTAATGCACAAGTTCCCAAACAGGCTTCAAAAGATTTTGATACGGCGAGAAAACATTCGTTCAAAAAGTACAAAAATGGGTATCACACTTCTTATAAATCCAAAAAAGATGTAATCCAAGGATTTTATGCCAATTATGAAAGACTGGTTATAGGAAAGAAAGTCGTTCATATTCAGTCTATTGGAGAAGTGAAAACAAGCCAACAACTACCAAGAAATAAAAAACCATCCAATCCAAGAGTTACATTTGATGGTCGTCACTGGTGGATTAGTGTGGGGTTCCAAGAAGATTTTGAATCCCAAGAACTAACGAATGAGTCGATTGGTGTGGATGTTGGTTTAAAAGAGCTGTTTGTGGCTTCTAATGGTATGAAAGAACGAAATATAAACAAAGATGCCAAGGTTAAAAAGCTTTTGAAAAGGAAAAAGTCAGCACAAAGAGATATGTCTAGGCGATTTAAAAAAGGTGTAAAAATTCAATCTGCCGGATATGAAAAAGCGAAAGCGGAGCACCTGCGGTTATCTAGGAAAATTACGAATATCCGAAATAACCATATCCATCAAGCAACAGCTAAATTGGTGAAAACCAAACCAATGAGGATTGTTGTCGAAGACTTATCTATCTCAAACCTGTTAAAAAACAAAAAGCTATCGAAAGCATTTTCATTTCAAAAATTAAACTTCTTCTTTCAATGTTTGTCATACAAGTGCGAGAAGTACGGCATTGCGTATGTAAAAGCTGATAAATGGTTCGCCTCAAGCAAGATTTGCTCATGTTGCGGAGTTCAATACGACCATTTAGTTCAACCAGAAGGACAGTGGAGTTTAAAAATACGTGAGTGGTGTTGTGCTTTATGTAATAGCCATCACGATCGGGATGTAAATGCTGCGATAAATTTATCAAGATGGGTAAAATAAATGCTTGATAATAGGAGGTAACGATACTGCCTCGTGTGGAGTGTTATACCCCTCGTCCCCTCGGGGTTGCGAGAACACGATGAAGCACTAACTTGTGTAAATTTGATTGAATTGTATAGATTTAGTTAAGTTTATCGTATCGGTAATATAAAATGAACTGGAAAAAAGGCGGATTATGGGTTATTATTTTTTTCGTTGTAAAAGGCACAATTTCTACACTGTTAATCGTTACAGGTGCTAAATATTTTGATTTGTCATTTATGCAACTTTTCGTACTAATATTGATCTTATTACTGATTTCTCTCATAAGTCGAAAATTACTGTATAGACATAAACAAAACAAAAAGCAAAAAGAGCTAAATATATAAGGAAGCCCCAGAGACCTTTGGATTTCTGGGGTTTTATTTATTCAATAGTAAGTTTTGGCTCCGTGATACGAATGGTACACCCCATCAGTTTTATCGGTTGTAAATCAAAAGAAAGATATATTTACAAGGGCTCTTAACAAGTCTTACGAATCCAAAAGTCTCTTTATTCTTTATTGCGTTTCTGCCGCAGTTTATAGATACAAAGGCTTCAGGTCCTATACCTTTTATCATTTTAGGAATTACTTTTACAGTAACTGGACTATTGTGGTGTTTATTTGTTGCTTATTCCTCTTCCTATGTCACCAAAAAATTAAGAGGAAATCAAAAGGTAGGAATGATTCTAAATAAAGTAACAGGACTGATTTTTATTGGGATGGGGTTAAAGTTGCTTCAAACAAAGGCTCCTCAATAAACATGAATAAGAAAAAAATGCCCCCTTCAAGAGTTGTTATCTTTGCTTTAAGCTAATTTCTATATATTAAAAAACCCCTTCAAATTTTGAAGGGTTTTTTTTGCATGTTATTTTGGTTTATCTAAAAATTTATTTTATAGTGAATGATCTATTTTAATCAATTGTCATGTGAATATGTCCTCCAATGACAAGGTTAAATCCATTCATTTCGTCATCGTAGCTTCGTTATCTTGCTATTACATTCCAAAATGCGTACAATAGCGTGCCTTCAAGGTTATACTGATGCTGGAGGTGATTCAAAGTGACATACGATTGGAAAATGAATTCGAAACAAACTAATTCACAATCAGATTCTTACAAGTGAATTCCATCAGTATACCATTTGGTTTATAAACGAATGTGGAAGTATCTTTCGGAAGATGAGCTTTTCATTAGCTAGAAGATTTTTAAACATCTAGTCATCATTTGAAACTAAAATCGTTTTTATATTAGGTTTCGAATTTTTATGTGGTACAGACATTAGTTGAAAGGTAGGTTTCGCCTGCTTTGACTTATATCGCAAACTTGATAATTTATAAAGCTGGATTTGACGGGGGGATATTATGAAAGGTAGCAATCATTTTAATTTTCACAAGCTTTGGTTAGGACAGTCTATAAGTTTATTAGGTACTCAGTTTACAATAGTAGCTTTGCCGCTTTTTGCATTAGAGGTGTTACAAACAAGTGAAGCAAATGCTGCTATACTTCGTGGGGTTATATTCGTCCCTTATCTAATTTTTGGGTTAGTAGCCGGTGCTTTAATAGACATTTTTCATAGGAAAAATATTTTGCTAATTTGTAGTATATGTCAAGGAGTATTGTTTTTATCAGTATTCATACTGACTGTAACAAATATTATAACGTTCCCCTTATTGGTAGTTGTCATGTTTTTAAATGGAATATTCACCACATTTTACAACATCGCTATTCCTTCTTTCTTACCGGAAATAGTAACAGATAAAGACAACTTAAAAAAAGGAAATGCTCAACTAGCACTTTCAGAGTCTCTTTCTATAGTAATTGGTCCTATGCTAGCTGGAATCGTCATTACTCTAGTTGGATTAACAGGTTCATTCACTGTTGACGCAGTAACGTATTTTGTTTGTTTTATGTTTGTATTATTTATTTCAAAGTTTAAACCGCATACAGAGGGTTCTTTAAAAGACGTAAATATAAAATCCATATACCAAAACATATATGAAGGTCTGATATATTTCAAAAAACACCCTGTATTAGAGCCAATTGTGACATGTGGTGCTGTTTACGGTTTTTTTAAATACATACTAAATAGTATTTTAGTAATATTCCTTTATAAGGTAATGGGTCTATCTGAAATTGAAATAGGGTTTGTTGTAGGTTCAGCAGCGGTCGGATTTTTAATAGGTAATACGGTTCTCATGAAAAAAAGTCAACAAATTAATAATACAAAAATGCTTATTTATAGCGCTACTGTATCAGTTACCGGTTTGGCTTTTATACCGATAATGGGATATATGGGAACAATTTACGGTATAGTAGCCGCAAGTATTATACATGGTATGGGAGAAGGTGTATTTGGCCCTTACGCCGCAACTATACGACAACTTGCCTCACCAAATCACATGCTGGGCCGAGTAAATGCTGTACAGCGCACGCTTAATTGGGGAGCTTGGGCATTGGGAAGTTTTGCTAGTGCACTTTTAATTTCTATATTCGGGCTTCAAATTACATTATTTATAGGGGGATTTGGAACAACATTGTGTTTAGTGGCGTTGTTAAGACGAGGCATATTAAAAGGAACTGACATTGAATATACGAGTTCATTTTAGGGGAGCTGATATTGATGCATAAGGTATTAAAAGGAACTGACATAGAAAATAAACCACATATTTTATTTATAGGGGGATGGACAAAGCCTATACAAGATGCATTAGACAGTGGGTACACTGTTTCCTATATAGGATCTTACGCTAGACACATATATTTTGATGGATTTATCTTAGAAAAATGTTTCTATAAAAAAGAAATAGATACAACAAACATACCCTTATCTATATACTATGCTGAAGAATTATTTAAAGAGAAACCTTTTGATGTGGTTGTATCTTTCAACGAAACCGCATTAGATACGGCTTGTATAATTGCAAAGATTTTTAATGTTAAAGGACCTTCTTACAATGCTAATATGATAACTCGTAATAAAGACATGATGCGTGAAATTCTAGCAGGTAAAGACTTTTCGATAGATTCGACAGTTTGTAATAATACTGAAGACATTAATGAATTTTTGAATAAAAAAGATAGTGTTATAATAAAGCCGCCGATTGGGGCAGGGGGTAAAGGAGTATGTAAGCTAGACTCGGGAGATGACGTAGGGGTATTTATTGAAGAAAATGGTATTCAACTACCTGTTTTAGTGGAAGAGTATATTGCAGGTGATATAGTTTATACGGTTGAAACCGTTTCTTATAACAAAAAACATTCTATACTTGCTATATCAGCTGAAGTATGTAAAGAAGATACATTTCTAATAAACTATACGATTATGCCGGCACCTATAGATGAATCTCAAAAACAATTAATTATGGAGAAAGTAATGATGTTTTTGAACGACATGCAAATGGAAAATGGCATTACTCATACAGAAATAAAGTTAGACAAACAAAATAAGCCAATAATTATAGAGTCTCAAGTTAGAATAGGTGGGGGCAACATCTGGAAGATGGTGGAACTAACAACTGGCATATCTCAATTTGGATACTATTATGATGCGCTAAATACTGAGACTATAGATGAATTTAGATGTGTACCTTCAAAATGTCAAGCTATGTCTTTAAGCTTGATTCCAAAACCAGGTTGCTTAAAAGAAATCAAGTATAAAGGGTTAACTAACATATCCGAGGTCGTATTAATTGATCTAGTAGTAAAAGAGGGCGATACCATACCAACTATTATAGATAGCACGCAACGCAAAGGGGCTATATTATTTACGGCTAATGATATAAAACATATGTATGAAGTTGCAGAGGAAATATGTAACAACATAACGTTTGTTTATGAGGATTTCTCAGAATGGAAACCTTCTTTTAAAAAAATATATGTAAAAAGAAATGTGGCAAATGACTGGTCTATATAACAAAGGATAATTTAAATCACATGTCTCTATTAACCAAAAATCGGATAAAAATGTATTAGCTAGAGCCATGTTTTTTGGTGAAAATGACGAGTTTATATAACGAGTCCTTCAAGATCAATTACAATGAGCCGGTTTATCCTTAGTAGGACAAAAATTGGCTTTTTTGTATGAAAATGTGCTTAGTGTGGTTTTTGTTCGAAATACTGGAGAAATCCCATTGCTATCATGTAAAGAAATACATTCTTCCCTAAAATGAAATTTTAGTTTGATAGCGACGAGCTACTGATTGTGGAAAATCTCCAGGCTTCTATTAGCTGCTTAGTTGAAGAATTTGTTCCATAGCTCTTAAGGTATTGTAATATAAATAATAAAATTATCCTTCTGCCATTCATTTAAGTGGCTCAATCTCTACATCTTATGAATTCCCTGAAAGTACTAAAACTACGCAAAATAATTAACCATCCTATGCAATAAAGTTACTCCACTAAAGGGCCATATTGTGGTACTGTTAAGGAAAAGCGAGTAATTGCGTTGTACAAGGGGGTGTTGGGGTGAATGTAATTGCGTGGTTGATCGTTGCTTGTGAAATAGGGTTTTGGGTTGTTATAACTTTAGGTCTGCTCACACGATATATCCTTAAGAAAAATAAATTAGGATTGTTTTTCCTAGCTTTAACACCTGTTATTGATTTAATTTTATTAGTTGTTACGGGTGTCGACTTGTATCGTGGTGCGACTGCTACCCAAGTGCATGCAATAGCTGCTGTTTATATTGGAATCTCAATTGCATTCGGTAGGAGTATGATTGAGTGGGCTGATATACGCTTTCAATATTATGTGATGAAACAAGGAGCGAAACCAGTTAAAAGATTTGGCATTGATTATGCAAAACACTACTTTAAAAGCTGGGGACAACATGTGCTTGCTTTTCTAATAGGTGCCGGAATTTTATTTGTCTTAATCTATTTAATTAACGATTCTTCTCGAACAGAAGTGTTGGCCGGCTTTCTAAAAGTATGGACACTTGTGTTAGGTATCGATCTTTTGATTGCCATAAGCAATTTTATTTGGCCGAAAAGGAAAAAAGGGTAACAATTTAATAATATCGCAATTGGGCGCGATTGTTGAGCAAACACAGGTAGAAAAATGATTCACTAACAACAAAAAAACCAAGCATTTTGATCGAGTTTTCTTTCAAAATATTTGGTTTTTTTATCGAAAAATCAATTTTTGTAGCATGCTTTTGATCAAACTTTATTACAAACCAACAGCATTTATGGCAAGCTTATGGGTTAATAATTAATCCACGGGGAAGGTATGTTGATTTACGTTAATATTGAAGACGTTGATGATCCACTAAGCTTCGCAAGGAAAGTTAGAAGAGCGTTATGCAATTAACCTATTTATTAAGTTAGATGAGCAATAGGAAAGGATCTTTCGATGGAAGATCCTTTCCTATTATTCGTAAGTAATAGATTATGCTAATTAAAATATCTCGGATTATTAATGCTTTTTCAATGGTTTCACTAAATACTTGAGACAGCCTCTTTCCATTTTTTGCTTCAAGTTCTTTCATACATAAGATGAAGATTTTTATGAATTAGGTTTACTTGACTAGCAGACGAACGTATTTTTTGCAAGAATCGACATAATAATCTCCATTTTTATTGTAGTATCAGTGTTTAGTAGAAAATAAATATATACGACAAATTTTGACAAAGAAAGGATTTTATTTTTGTTATGCTATGAAAGTTATTGATTTGTAATGTGTATATAGGAGGATTTTTAAATGTCAAAGAAATTGTTATTATTTGCACTTATGAGTTTATGTGTAATTGCTTTAAGTGCTTGTAAAGGTAATGAAGAAAAGTTAAAGGGCGCGCCAAATGAGCAAAAAGTGGATGAAGACAAAAAAGTAGAAGAAGAAAAACGTAAACAAGAAGAGCAACAAAAAGCAGAAGAAGAAAAACGTAAACAAGAAGAGCAGCAAAGAGTAGAAGAAGAAAAACGTAAACAAGAAGAGCAACAAAAAGCAGAAGAAGAAAAACGTAAACAAGAAGAGCAACAAAAAGCAGAAGAAGAAAAACGTAAACAAGAAGAGCAACAAAAAGTAGAAGAAGAAAAACGTAAGCAAGAAGAGCAACAAAGAGTAGCTGAAGAAAAACGCAAGCAAGAAGAGAAGAAAGCTCAGCAACAGCAATCTACACAACAGGAGAGAACACAAAAACAAGAAAAACCGACACAAGCAACAGGTGGGAAACCAACAAGATCACAAATTTCAGTTGGTTCACATGTAGTTATTCAATTGGATAATGATTATAGTAAAACTGTAAGTGGCGTTGTGAAAGACATTTTGACACATAGTGAAACACATACATACGGCATTAAAGTTCGATTACAAGATGGACAAATTGGCCGTGTTCAAAGTGTTAAATAATGAAAAAAAGATTTGACTACTTTTCAAATGAATTAAAATTAAAAAACTCGGTTCTTTCGTAAAGGAACCGGGTTTTTGCGTTTTGTTGGTGCTACCACACCTCTATAAAGTTATTAGATACAAGATAATAGATGTTTTTATAATTTGAAAGATGAGGAAACGAACTTGTAGGGAGTATTAGAAGCATGTATAAGAAGATGAAATCAATGGAGAAAAGGAACTGGTTTTTAAGTCTGGGCTATGGACCTATCCTCTCGTTCTAATCCACTAAAAAAAGAACTTCCCCATACCCATTAGACTACTAAGCATTCCAATTCCATTCATAGTGCCTTTTCCTACTGTAAGTAAGTTTCCAAGCATTCCTGGCTGACCGTAACCTCCGTTATTGCCCCATCCCATGGGGCTTACCTGTCCTCCCCATCCTGGAGAGTTTCCGAAAATACCCCCGTTATTGTTACTGAATTTAAAAGCTTTAGCTGGCGGTGATAGTAAAGCGGCAAGATGTCCTTGTGCAAACATCCCTGTATGATTGAATGGTTGAGCCCAGGGGATGGGAGGTTTTTGATAATTAAAACCTGCATGGCTTGGTAATGGAGTCCAATTAGCAGGATGTCCTTGGGGCATCATCCCTGCATAATGGATTGGCTGACCAAAAGAGAAGGGAGGAGGATCGGGAGTGAAAGTCATATAATTGGCTGGTGAATCCGAACCAATTGGATAGAAGCGACAACTCCAATCCTCACAAATCTTCAAACCACTCATTTCGTCAGCTTTATTTATTTGGGGCTGTGAATATAATGATGACATTGAATTTTGGTTATTATATTGTTCCTCGTTTTCCTTTGAATTCACATACCAATATTGGTGCATAAGCTTATTCCCCTTACTTTAAAAATGTAATGTTAGACTTAGCCTATGTAATATTTCTTTTTATGGATGGTTACATAACTAGATTTCCAAGCCTGTATTTAAAGGAATGGGTGTGTGGGCTGTCAGTAAAAAAACATGGATTAAAGTTTCGCTTTATTTTAGAAGGGTATTTTCATTAGCTCTTTTTGTTTATTTTAGCCTAATGTAATTTCGGTTAACAAACGTGTTTACATATTCATTCAAAATTTTAAGCTGGGTAAGTAGAATTGCTAAAAAGAGAATATCCATTCGAAGAGTTTGGCAAAATACTGCAAGGGTAATAAATTCTCGTGCAAATATGCAAACGAGTTAAATTAATCAATGGAATTGATAATGAAGGAGCAAATCAATCTATGAGTGAAACGTTACATAAAAGAAAACCACCATATGTAATGCTTGTAATCCTTTTTATTGGGGCATTTGTTTCATTTCTAAATAACTCGCTTTTGAATGTGGCCTTGCCATCAATAATGAAGGATTTAGATATTAAAGATTATTCAACGATCCAGTGGCTTTCTACAGGGTATATGCTTGTAAGTGGTATATTAATTCCGGCATCAGCATTTTTAATAACACGCTTCTCCAATAGGAGCTTATTTATTACATCTATGGTGATTTTTACTCTTGGTACGGCTTTAGCGGCTGTAGCACCGAACTTCGGTTTATTACTTACTGGTCGGATGGTTCAAGCAGCAGGTTCTTCAGTGATGGGACCTTTGTTAATGAATATTATGCTAGTAAGCTTTCCGAGAGAAAAAAGGGGAACAGCAATGGGGATTTTTGGGTTAGTTATGATTACAGCTCCAGCAATTGGACCGACACTATCAGGTTATATTGTAGAGTATTATGACTGGCGTTTGCTTTTTGAAATGATTTTACCGCTAGCAATCATTAGCTTACTGTTAGGGATTTGGAAATCTGAGAATGTCATGAGACAAAACAAAAATGCAAAACTTGATTATCTCTCATTACTATTATCTTCTGTCGGTTTTGGCGGTTTGTTATATGGATTTAGTTCTGCAAGCTCCGATGGTTGGACAAATAAAGTTGTCGTAATAACCTTAATCATAGGCGCTATTGCCCTAATTGCATTCATTATTCGTCAATTAAAAATGAATGAACCGTTATTGGATTTACGTGTTTATAAGTACCCAATGTTTGCACTTGCGTCTGTAATTGCAATTGTTAATGCGGTGGCTATGTTTTCAGGGATGATTTTAACACCGGCTTATGTACAAAATGTCCGTGGTATTTCGCCGCTGAGCTCTGGGCTAATGATGCTTCCAGGTGCGGTAATAATGGGAGTTATGTCACCCATTACAGGTAAACTATTTGATAAGTATGGCCCTCGGCTTCTTGGTATAGTAGGACTTTCCATTACAGCTGTTTCAACTTATATGTTGGCAAATCTGCAAATCGATTCTAGTCACACACATATTATCCTTATTTATACGCTGCGGATGTTTGGGATGGCGATGGTGATGATGCCACTTATGACAAATGGCCTTAATCAATTGCCAACTCGCTTAAATCCGCACGGTACAGCTGTTAATAATACAGCTCAACAAGTGTCCGGTTCAATTGGTACTGCTATTCTTGTTACGATTATGAATTCTGTAACAAAAACAAAAGCTGAAAGTTTAATGGCTCATGTAGATCCAACAACCTTCACAGAAGCTACGAAGGCAATGGTAACGCAGAAGGCTTTGTTATCCGGAATTCAGCATTCATTCTATGTAGCGCTTGGCATGAATGTTGTTGCACTACTATTAGTTTTTTTCGTTAAACGTGTAGATACAAGCGCGGAAGCTGTCGAGAGGTTAAATCGATAGAGCAAAATAAAAATCGAGATGATGATTTCTACTAAAAGGGGAAAAGAGATGAAAGAAAAAGTGAAATAATTACACAGAATGAAAAAGGATTTGATATGAATATCAAATCCTTTTTCATTAGCAACAGAGTATACTTGCTTATCGTATTTGTTTGAATTGACATGAGAAACTACTGGTTTTCCTAATACTACAACCTTTAGCTCTCAATTTCTAATAAACATTATAATAATACGCCTCATTGTAATATATTATTTTTTCTGCAAGGTATAAATCTAATGTCAATAGACGGTTTAGATTACCAACCTTATAAGCAATATCATAATCGTGAATAGTTATGGAAAAGATAAAATAAGGTAATCAATTACATATCTTTATCCCAGGCGATTCATTGCTATCTTCTTTTTATTGAATGGGATATTTTAGTATTTTTTGAAAGGGTGTTTGTAATGGATAAAAAAGTATCTGCCATTCCTCAGCCGAAAACATATGGACCGCTAGGGAATCTCCCATTAATCGATAAAGATAAACCGACTCTATCGTTTATTAAGCTGGCAGAAGAGTATGGTCCTATTTTTCAAATTCAAACTTTGAGTGATACCATCATTGTCGTTTCTGGACATGAACTGGTAGCGGAAGTTTGTGATGAAACAAGATTTGATAAAAGTATAGAGGGTGCTTTAGCAAAGGTTCGTGCTTTTGCTGGAGACGGACTATTTACAAGCGAGACTGACGAGCCTAACTGGAAAAAAGCTCATAATATTTTGATGCCTACATTCAGTCAACGGGCAATGAAAGATTATCATGCTATGATGGTCGATATTGCCGTGCAACTCGTTCAAAAATGGGCAAGACTGAATCCGAATGAAAATGTAGATGTCCCAGGGGATATGACTCGCCTTACATTAGATACAATTGGTCTATGTGGTTTTAATTACCGATTTAATAGCTTTTATCGTGAGACCTCTCATCCTTTTATCACTAGCATGACCCGTGCGCTAGATGAGGCGATGCACCAATTGCAGAGACTGGATATAGAAGACAAACTTATGTGGAGAACGAAACGTCAATTTCAGCATGATATTCAATCTATGTTTTCTTTAGTAGATAATATTATTGCTGAACGTAAAAGTAGTGGAAATCAGGAAGAAAATGATTTACTTTCCCGTATGTTACATGTGAAGGATCCGGAAACGGGTGAAAAATTAGACGATGAAAATATTCGTTTTCAAATTATCACTTTTTTAATAGCTGGACATGAAACAACAAGTGGATTGTTATCTTTTGCAATCTATTTTTTATTAAAGAATCCGGATAAATTGAAAAAAGCCTATGAAGAAGTAGACCGTGTTTTGACAGATCCCACTCCAACATACCAACAAGTTATGAAGCTTAAGTATATACGGATGATTTTAAATGAATCACTACGTTTATGGCCGACTGCTCCAGCATTCAGTCTCTATGCAAAAGAAGATACAGTAATTGGTGGGAAATATCCAATTAAGAAAGGCGAGGATCGTATTTCTGTCCTTATTCCGCAGCTACATAGGGATAAAGACGCGTGGGGAGACAATGTGGAAGAATTCCAACCTGAACGATTTGAAGAGCTGGATAAGGTTCCTCATCATGCTTATAAACCATTTGGAAATGGTCAGCGAGCATGTATCGGTATGCAGTTTGCACTTCATGAAGCGACACTCGTAATGGGAATGCTTCTTCAACATTTTGAATTCATCGATTATGAAGACTATCAGCTGGACGTAAAACAAACATTAACGCTAAAGCCTGGTGATTTTAAGATTAGGATTGTACCTCGAAATGAAACTATTAGCCATACTACTGTTCTTGCGCCTACAGAGGAGAAACTGAAAAACGATGAAACCAAGCAGCAAGTTCAGAAGACTCCTTCCATTATTGGAGCCGATAATCTTTCACTGCTTGTTCTGTATGGTTCGGATACAGGGGTAGCAGAAGGTATTGCAAGAGAACTAGCAGATACGGCTAGTTTAGAAGGTGTTCAAACGGAAGTGGCAGCTCTTAACGATCGAATTGGAAGTTTGCCAAAAGAAGGAGCGGTTCTTATTGTAACTTCTTCTTATAATGGAAAACCGCCAAGTAATGCAGGACAGTTTGTGCAATGGTTGGAGGAATTGAAACCAGATGAGCTAAAAGGTGTTCAATACGCAGTTTTTGGTTGTGGAGATCATAATTGGGCTAGTACTTATCAGCGAATTCCAAGATACATTGATGAGCAAATGGCTCAAAAAGGAGCAACAAGATTTTCTAAACGCGGAGAAGCAGATGCAAGTGGTGATTTCGAGGAACAGCTCGAGCAATGGAAACAAAGTATGTGGTCTGATGCGATGAAGGCATTTGGATTGGAACTTAACAAAAACATGGAGAAAGAACGCAGTACTTTGAGCCTGCAATTTGTCAGCCGTCTTGGAGGATCTCCTCTTGCGCGAACATATGAAGCAGTTTATGCATCTATACTAGAAAATCGTGAACTTCAATCATCTAGCAGTGAAAGAAGCACGCGACATATTGAAATATCCTTGCCAGAAGGGGCTACATATAAAGAAGGAGACCACCTTGGGGTACTACCAATTAATAGTGAGAAAAATGTCAACCGAATTTTAAAACGCTTTGGATTAAACGGGAAGGATCAAGTCATATTAAGCGCAAGTGGGCGCAGTGTAAATCACATACCTTTAGACAGTCCTGTTCGGTTATTTGACCTTCTTAGTTATAGTGTCGAAGTGCAAGAAGCAGCCACTCGAGCACAAATACGAGAAATGGTGACATTCACAGTATGCCCTCCTCATAAAAAGGAATTGGAATCATTATTGGAAGAGGGAGTTTATCAAGAACAAATATTAAAGAAACGTATTTCAATGTTAGATCTTCTTGAAAAGTATGAGGCTTGTGAAATCCGATTTGAACGATTTTTAGAACTTCTTCCGGCGCTCAAACCGCGTTACTATTCTATCTCAAGTTCTCCACTCGTTGCCCAGGATCGTCTAAGCATTACGGTTGGTGTTGTAAATGCGCCTGCATGGAGCGGGGAAGGGACATATGAAGGAGTCGCTTCTAATTATTTAGCTCAGCGTCATAATAAAGATGAGATTATCTGTTTTATTCGAACGCCACAATCAAACTTTCAATTACCTGAAAATCCAGAAACACCAATTATCATGGTTGGACCAGGCACTGGAATTGCACCATTCCGTGGATTCTTACAAGCGCGTCGTGTTCAAAAGCAAAAAGGTATGAAGGTAGGAGAAGCACATCTATACTTTGGTTGTCGTCATCCTGAAAAGGATTATCTTTATCGTACAGAACTAGAGAATGATGAAAGAGAGGGATTAATCTCTTTACACACAGCTTTTTCTCGCTTAGAAGGACACCCTAAAACATATGTACAGCATGTAATAAAAGAAGATAGAATCCATTTAATTTCGTTATTAGATAATGGGGCCCATCTTTATATATGTGGTGATGGAAGTAAAATGGCTCCTGACGTAGAAGACACCCTTTGTCAAGCCTATCAAGAAATTCATGAAGTCAGTGAACAAGAAGCAAGGAATTGGTTGGATCGTTTGCAAGATGAAGGGCGATATGGAAAAGATGTTTGGGCTGGTATATGAATGTTTCTTAATTAAATAAGTAATATGTAACGAATGACCTTCTTTCGAATAAGTGAATAACTCATTTATAAAAATCCCGTATTTTCATTGAATGCGGGATTTTGTTTTTTTTAGTAAGTTGGACTGATACTGTAGAGAAATAGGTAATTCATTTGACAATTAAAATGACCTACTATAATATATATGCTATAGCATATAATTAATAAAATGAATACATTCACTGTGAATAATTGACTGGTATGCTATACTCTTTTATATATTAATTTATAGAGGTGATATATGAACTTACATGATTTAATAGGCTATCTTGTTCATCGTACTGATGTGAAAATGACGAATTATTTTACGAAGAAATTAAAGCCTTTTGGAGTTACGCCAGAGCAGTGGGGGATTATTAGTGTTCTTTGTAGCCAAAGGGCCACTACTCAAAAAGAGTTAGCAGAAGCAATTGATAAAGATCAAACTACTGTCGTAAGAATGATACAGTCAATGGAGAGAAAAGGGATTGTAAAGAAGGATTTGAATGAGCAAGATCGACGTTCACATAACCTTTTTTTAACTGAAAAAGGTGACGAGTTAAAGAAAACAATCTTGCCTGTAGTGACAGACGCTCACCATTTCGTTACGAGTAATTTGAGCGAAGAAGAGATTAAAGTATTACAATCATTATTAAACAAATTGTATGATACACGCTATTAATACTTGTTCCTTATTGATGCTATGCTATTTATAAGGAACAAACTTTGTTTTATGTGTGCTATAACATGTAGTTTCGTTTAGAGGAATGGGAAGATAGCTTTATTTTGTATGATATCTGATTCAGGATCACTTTTTTACCTAGTACCAGTCAAATTTTTGTATTATATATGCTATAGCATGTAATTTTTATCCCTTTAAAATTGAAGCAATTTCCCTATGGTCAATCTCAGGAAATAGGGTAAAGGTAGTGATTACTACCTGAACAATACCGAGTTTTCATCAAATAATAAGAAAGGTGTGATTACTATTTTAATTTTCATCAATATTGTAAAAGTAGTGTTGTTTGTTTTCTTTTTAATGACAGGTACGAAAATTATATCTG
The DNA here is from genome assembly GCF_051915205.1 of Bacillus cereus group sp. MYBKT111-2. Lineage (NCBI taxonomy): Bacteria > Bacillati > Bacillota > Bacilli > Caryophanales > Bacillaceae > Bacillus > Bacillus cereus group sp. MYBKT111-2. Next base: position 137,681 of record NZ_JBQAEG010000003.1, on the reverse strand, counting down.
GGAAAATGGCAGATGAGTTCAAGCGATTTGGTTTACCTTCGTTTTTTAATTTCTTAACCGGAGCTTTTGAGATTGTAGGAGCGATTGGAATGTTAATAGGAATTTGGATTCCAACAGTAGCTTTATTAGCAGGATTGTTGTTAGGCGGTACGATGCTTGCAGCTGCATTAACTCTTATTGTACTAGCGAGAGATCCCTTTAAGAAAGCAATACCTGCGCTTGTTTTGTTCATCCTTAGTGTAGGGATAAGTTTGTATCATATTTTTTAAACATAACTTAAAACTGTTTGCGTTCAAATTGCTACCGTTTTGTGGGTATTTTATAAATAGTATGATTTTCAAATTAGTGGTGGAATAATAGCAATACGAATGTAAACAGTATCATCGTTAGAATCAAAAAAATTATAATTAGTAAAAGAAATGGTAAGAATTTTATATTAAAAATAGGAGTGAGTAAAGATGGCATATTTATTACAAGTTGATTTTCCGTTTGAAGGTCCTTTTGGTGAAGAAATGGAAAAAGGATTTTGGGATTTAGCAAACAGTATTAACGAAGAAGAAGGATTCCATTGGAAAATATGGACAGAGAATCAAGAAACAAAAGAAGCTGGAGGCATCTATGTATTTGAAGAAAAACAAGATGCTGAAAAATACGCGGAAATGCACAAGAACAGACTTGAGGCAGCTGGTGTTAAAGATATTAGAGTGAAAATTTTTAACATCAATGAAAAGTTAACGGAACTGAATCGTGGGTATACGAAATAATTTTGAAAGTCGGAGCAAGCGTAAAAGGAGAGGGATAATTTTTACTGAAAGGCAAAAATGTTGAAGTTTAAGGCTAAATCTAGCTATGAAGACATGTTGTTAAACAATCATATGATAATAGAAGAGGAGTGGGGGATCCACTCCTTTTATCACGACAATTAGGGGTACCACCAGCATTTCGGAAACAGACAACGCTAAGCAAAAAATAAAATGAGTTTTTTGCTACAAGTTAGCACAAAATTTCGCTCTGGGGGCATTTACCTTTCTTAACTTGATAGCAATGTGGTGCTACCCCCAATAGAAAAGACTACATGAAAATAAAAAATAAGTAAAAATGTGGAGAATTATTTGTCTGAAAATATAGAATTTTTAACAAGAATTCATAATTATGTTATATAATGATGTTAACAAACCATATTTTAGGCATTACCCCCGATTGTGTAGAATAAATAATTTTTCGAGGAGCTAAAGTATTTGGCTAAAAGAACTTGTAGCGGGGCCTGCTACAAGTTCTTTTATGTTTTTAGTAAAGCAAAATAAGAAAAAAGGAGGGAATACAAGAATGACAAGAAATTTTAAGAAAGCAGCACTTAACTCGTTAGATGGGAAATGGGGAGTAGGTATAGGAGTATCAGCTTTATTCTATTTTGTACCGACCTTAAGTGCATCAGCAATAGCCACTTTCATGTATTTAATATTTGCACTGTTTATCGGGATAATTGGCCCGGATGCATTATTTATTTATTCAATTGGTGGAGAACCACAAGTAGATCCAACAGCACTTGCTGTACTTATTTTAAGTTATATTGGTTTAGGTGGGGTTTGTTTTCTAATTTATAGTCTCATACAAGGTATCTTCAATTATGGATATTCTGTTTTTACTTTACACTTAGGGAAAAAAGAAGATGCTAAGGTAGACTAGACGATGTATTTTCGGGATTTAAAAAGAAGAATGTGTTTAAATCAATGAAATTGGGGCTGCTGCAAGCTATTTTTCTATTTTTATGGAGTCTCTTATTAATTGTTCCAGGTATTATTAAATATTTTTCTTATTCCATGTCGTATTACATATTAGTAGAGAATCCTGATTATACAGCAAGTGAAGCATTGAGAGAAAGTAAAAGAATAATGAAAGGACAAAAGCTAAAGTTATTTGTTCTTTGGTTATCATTTATAGGATGGTTTTTATTAGCCGCATTTATCGGAATGTTTACATTTAATCTATCATTTATTTTTATTTATCCTTATTACAACACAACTGTCTCACATTTTTACTTAGATTTAATTAAAAAGCAGGATATTGGAGAAGCGAAGGTAAGTATATAAATAGGGAAAAAAGTATGTTTAAGGTGACAAATATACGTAGTTGAAAGTGGATATGTGTTTAAGAATATCCACTTTTTAATATTATATTAAAAGTCTTAAGCTACTGGTTATTGTGATTTGGGGAAGGATACCGCAAACGTGATTCCCCATGTCTTGATTGCCTGTATACCCTACACTCCGATTACAGTCCACCCATTACTTCGTAACATATTATTCTACCATTTTCACTTCCTTATAACCCTGATATTTTCTATTTCCTTTTTTATTGTAACGAAAAAGGACTGCATACAACCCACAGTCCTTATCAAATCCCATTTTCTCTTATACAAATAGCAATGAGTTGCAGTGAAGAGGAATATTCCTAGAGAATATAAAAAAGAAAATCAATCTAGAAAGGCTATCTAGTTCGATTTTCTTTTATTGGATTTTTAATTAATGCATTTTTACTCTTAAAATAAAATTCTCAACGATTGGATTATTCTTTACTACCTCAAAATCGGGTCTAATCTTAAAGTCAAATCTTTTATTTTGTAAGAGAAAAAGCATTGCAACTTTTTTATAACAGTTAACCGTTATTTTAAATCCACAAAAAAGAGGTATTACCCCAACGCTATCAACCTAAGAAATCACGATAAATAAAGATGGCTCCTTACTGGAAATTTTTTGATTTAATCAGACTATATTTCAATAGGATATTTGGTATAATTTAGATAATATCTTGTTTTATCAAAGGAGATTAATAATGAGTGGTTTAAAGAAAATTTTTTCTTTAATTTTTAATAGTAAAAAGAAATTAAAAATAGTGATTATAAGGAAGTATCCTCAAAAGTAATGAATTATTTCATTGAACTAGAACATTTTAATTTTATGAATTGTGATAAAGAATCATTAAGCCTTTTTAACTTTAAAAATTATTTTCATAAAGAACCTAAGCTTGATTACTTTGATTTTATAAGACCCAATGGTTCACCTCAAAATTATATGCAAATATTTCTACAAAAAAGGGGGGAAAGTGCAAAAGGTAAGTATTTAATGGATGCAAAAGCATCTTTATTCTATTTACCTGTTGCAAAAGAAGAAGTGCTAAGATACTTTTCTAACGAATTTAATAAGAAAATTAGTTTTACTGATTTTCAAGGGTTTCCTAATAGTTTTCTTATTCATATTCAGTTAGATCATATGCTAAAACCAATAAAGGATAAAACGTTAGAATCTAGTGTGGTAGTTAGTCCTATAATTAAATATTTTCTTCGCCCTGGAAAAAGTTTAAAAGATTTAGAGTTGGATTTATTAAGTACAATAACGTCGGTAATTGAAAGTGAAAATTACAGTAAAATTAGTAATGACTTAGAGTTTAATGAGTCAGAAGAACACGTGGAACTGGCTAAGAGTATAAAGTTTATACATGTTAGATATAAAAATTGGTTAGAACTTTCTCGGAACATTCAAAGTATATTAAAATCATACATAAAACATAGCCACTTCGATAAAGAAGGAGTATTTCGATTTTCTAGTGATAAGGATTATGAGAAAAATATTCGACTTACATACAAAGAATATGTAGGAGTAAACAGTTTTTATATTGAAGATTTGGAGGAAGTAAAATATAACATTAAATATGAAAAGATAGGTAAAGCATTAAAAACATATCTTGCCTTAGATAACTGGGAAACATTAAAAAACTCAGGTGAAAGAGTAGACTTTTTTAATAATGAAAGTATTAACGAAATAAAAAGGATTTTACGAGATATTCCAATTACCAGATGGCCTTCAGGTTTTCCGCTAGGTTTAATGCAGCAGGTAGCTTTAAATCTTATTATTGCAAATTCAAAGGAAAAGGAGGGGTTTATTTTTTCGGTAAACGGTCCTCCAGGTACAGGTAAAACTACATTATTAAAAGATGTATTTGCCAATATTATTTTTGAAAAGGTAAAGTTTTTAAAGGAAACACAGAATTTATTTACAAAAATACAATTTTCTGAGGGACAAGAGGATTATTATTATTCTTTTCATTCAAAACTTAAAGAATATCGTATTTTAGTTACATCAAATAATAATGCTGCTGTTGAAAATATAAGTATGGATTTGCCTAAAGATGAGGAATTAATAAAAAACAATTACACTTATTTAGGATATAACAAGAATGAAAGTTGCTGGGGGAAAATATCAGCTGCAATGGGGAAATCAGCAAATATAAAAGAATATTTTCAAAATATTTCAGATGAGCTTAATGATCTGTGTAATATACATGCTAGTGCTGAGTATTCCTTTGATAGTTTAGAAAAACAGATATCAAGTATGATTAAAACCGCGCAAGTAAACGATGACTTTGATGATATAGATGACGAAAAATGGCAATCATCACAAAAACAATTTGTTAATATTGATGGTGATAATAAAGAAGATCGAATTAATTGTGTTCGGAGTAAGCTATTCAAAACAATGATGGATGAATATTGTACTTTCTTAATTGAAAACCAGGACAAAATAGAAAAAAATTTAACTTTAGCAAGGGCTTATTTTTTAGGTGGGAAAGAAAAAACGAATCTTGATTCTCAAATTAATGAAAAGCAAAGGGAAGACTTCATCCAAGCGATGTTTGATACTATATTCCTACTTACACCTATAATTTCTTCAACATTTGCTTCTGTTTCAAGATTTTTAAGGGATTTGAAAACGGAAGATATTGGTTGGCTGTTTATTGATGAGGCAGGTCAAGCTACACCACAATCTGCAATTGGAGCCATTTGGCGTTCCAGAAATGTTGTAGTGGTAGGTGATCCATTACAAATACCTCCGGTTGTAACGTTGAGTGATGATCAGCTCAAATTAATAGCAAATGAAAGTGCTGGAATTACGAGTGAAAGCTCATTTTTCTATCATTTAACTAGAAGTGAAGTAAGTGTACAAGAATTTGCTGATCTTAATAACAAATTTGGCGGAACAATGAGTGACTCCAAAAATAACACAAAGTGGTTGAGCTCACCGCTTCGTGTACATAGACGTTGTGACAGCCCTATGTTTGAGATATGTAATAAAACAACATATCAAGACAAGATGTTACATGCGACTAAGAACAAAGATATGGTAGAGGATCCAATGTACATGAGTCAATGGTTTAATATTGGAGGAAGAACTACTGGTTCAGGAAACCACTATATTCCTGAGCAAGGAAAAAAAGCGATTGAGATCGCTAATAAGTTTACGCAAAATAATCCAGGGAAAGATTGCTACATTATTTCACCTTTTGTAAGTGTAGTTCAAAAATTAAAGCAGATAAACAAAAATGCAGTAGAAAACAAAAAAATAGAAATCGGAACGGTTCATACTTTCCAAGGAAAGGAAGCTCCATTAGTCATTTTAGTTTTGGGAGTAGATGATCAGCGAACAGGACCGTTAGATTGGGCGTCCAGTACTCCAAATCTATTAAACGTTGCAGCAAGCAGAGCAAAGAAATACTTTGTAGTAATAGGGAATTCAGATACTTGGGGGAAAAAGGAATATTTTGATACAGCTTTTAAATACTTATCGAAAGAAACTGTAAAGATAGAATAAGAGTAGTATCTATTTTTATTTTTAACATAGTAGGGTTACAGTCAGCATTTTTTGGGAAAAGGCTAAGAGGATGCAAGATTTTATACAGTTATTCGGTTCATTCAGTAACAAATGCGAAACCTAAAACCGCGCCATAATAGGAATGCATAAAAAGATGAATAGCTTTATGGAAAATAAAAAAGGGGATCACTTTTGTGAGTAAGGAATCCCCTTTTTCATTGCTACTGATAATAGGACGTTATGTCAACTTCGAGTGAATACAATATTTTAGTTTTAAATTTCAATCTTTAACGGTGTTAATTTGTTATTGGTTCTAATTAGTATAAAGTTTCTAATGGAATCTAATACTAATAGTAAAATTCGTTGTGGTAGGAGATAAAATATGAAAAATATTGTTTTCAAGCTAATGACTGTACTGTTTCTGTTTATGACAGCTAGTCTGTTTAATAGCAATGTTTATGCTGAAAATGTGGATATAGTTAATAAAGGATTTTCCCTGAATGAATTAAAAGGAAAGACTTCTTTTAATTGTTTTATTCCTAAGGAGATAGCAAAAGATTGGAGTATAGAATTAAAATATCCGGAACAAGTACATAAAAATATGGAGAAATTACAATTACATTTCTTGAATAGAGAAGGAACGCAATTAAAAGTTGCAATTATTGAAAGGGCGGGAACGGGTAATGATATTCAACTTGGGGAACATGGAGAAAGAGTGAAAATAAACAATATGAATGGTGTGTTTCATCGGTTAACACCAACGAAAAGAATTAAAGACGTACAAGGCGGGCATTTAATGTGGGTACAAGATGGAACAATGATTGAGTTATTTAGTTCAAGAATTTCTAAACAAGAATTAATTACAATAGCTCAATCCATGCAGAAATTATAAAAAGAGGGTATGTATGTTAAACAACATACATACCCTCTTTTTTATTTATAAACCGATCCACCTGGCATTGCTACATAAAACCAGCCTTCTGTTGGTGCACTTGTTAAAGATCTCCAAGTTAGTGAATAAGAACCGTAAGGGAGATTTTTAAAGGTGAATGCACCATCATAATCATATTTTAAATACTGTTTATATATTTTTCCAGTTTCCCAGCTCGTTAATGTCCACTCGGTTTCTGCTTGTTGTCCATTATGAATGCCTTGTTGCCACACTCTTACTGCGATATCTCCACCAACATGCTTACTGATAGTTACTCCATCCCATTGACCATATCGATCTGGTCTTACAGGGAATTTCTTACTTGTATAAGCACTTGCTGAATTAACTCCAATTGTAGTGAAGCCAATGATAAAAGCAAATAGCATAAAAACATTTCTCTTTAGCGTTTTCACAAAATCATCCCCATTTCTTTTTTTATAACTTACCATTATATGTTAAATGTACAGTAAATATTACCAATATTCAACAGTATTTTCCAAAAAATAAATTTATTCAGAAAATTATACTGAAAATTAAATTTAACCATTTTTAGTATGAATAAGTAAGTAGAAAATTTAGAGTCAAATGTAGTCGAAGAATAGGAAGGAAATGAAACAGTTTCATTTTATATAGAATAAAAAGGGAACCTATGTTCATTATACAAACTATTCCTAATCATAAAATGTGAAATAATATTGGGTTGGATTTTTTAAAATAGGATTTTGCATACATTGTTAAGATTTATTAAATAATAAGTACAACTAAAAAATAGGAAGGGGTAATATAATGTTAAGAAGTTTTATTATAATCTTGGCATTTTTAGGTTTAAGTTTTTCTTCCACAGCATTTGTAGAAGCTAAAAGTAGCATGACTTCATATGAGGATAATAGTACTTTTCACTATAAACATAATTATAAAAAATTATACAAGTTCCTAAATATCCCTGAAGAAGAATATAGTAAGTCTATACAGAATGGCAAGTCATTAGGTGAAATCGCCTTAGAACAAGGGGTTCATGAAAAAGAATTGATTGTTTTTTTGAAAAAGGAAGTATTAAAGCAGTTACATCAACAATGGAAAGCTGGAAAAATTAATACACGTACATACAAAGGAATAAAAGGACATGTAGATGACTTTGTTAAGGATGATATCCATTTTAAATATAAAGAATTTAATAGAAATACATCCGGTTAAAATGAAAAATCATTGATGTAGGAATGTTTCTACACCAATGATTTTTCATTTTTCTTTGAATTATACCAATCAGATTGCATTGTATATAATCGATAATATTCCTTTTCTAAGCTCATAAGTTCATCATGGGTCCCAGTCTCAATAATCTCTCCTTGTTTAAAAACGATAATTCGGTCTGCAATTTTGGCTGAAGCCATTCTATGAGAAATATATATTGTTGTTTTATTTTTAGTTATTTCTTCGAATTTTTTGAATATTTCTAGTTCCGCTCGAGGATCTAAGGCTGCAGTTGGTTCATCTAAAATAAAAATTTCACTATCTCGGTAGAGAGAACGTGCTAATGCAATCTTTTGCCATTGTCCTCCTGAAAGATCTTCCCCCTCACTTATAGCCTTTCCTAAAAAAGTGTTATATCCTTTATCTAATTTTTCAATAAATTCATGCGAATCGGCTTTTTGGGCAACATCTTTTATGTCGTTAAGGTTTTCTTCTTTTAATACATTTCCAAAATATATATTATCTTTAGCTGTATAAGAATATTTTATATAGTCTTGGAATAGTACAGTAATATGTTTAAACAAGTCCTCTTTAGAAATTTCATTAATATTTAAGTCATCAAAATATATTGCTCCTGTCGTGGTTGGATAGAGCCCCATTAAACATTTAACAAAGGTTGTTTTACCTGAACCATTTTCACCGACTATTGCTACTTTTTCACCAGGAGAAATCTGTAATGATATATCTTTTAACACTTGTTTACTACTATTCATATAATTGAAGCTTACTTTATCAAATGAAATTCCTGTATTTAATACACTCGGGAAAGGGTTTGTCCCTTTATAATCTAAAACACTTGGGTGATTGTAATTCATAAAACTAAAATAATCTCCAATGTACAAAGATTCCCTTTTCAGCTCAGCCATACTTTTAGCGATATTATTTATAGCAGTTTGAGCCCCTTGAACAGCCCCTCCAACTGCTACAAATTGCCCAATTGTAAGTGAATTATTTTGAATGAGATATATAATTATAAATGAGGCTAAAAAATAAAATAAAGCTGAAAATGCATCTAAGCTAACAGAGAATATTTGACTTTTACGTAATAAACTTAAAGATTCTTTTAATATTTTTGTACGTCTATTTACCCATTTTTTTATAAAATAATCTCCCAATGAAAAAATACGTATTTCTTTTGAAAAGTTTCGTTGCTTAAGTATAAAGGTAATATAGTAAATTTCACGTGAAAGTGGTGTCTGATCATGAAACAATAGATATTGTTGTTTACCAAGCTTTGCTTCAATTAACAATATTGGAATCGCAGCACATAAGCTTATCACACTTAAACTCCAATGAATTGAAAAGAGATAAATAATAAGGCTACTTATAGTTATAAAATCTTTAACAATGGACATTACGTTTCGTAGCGGACTTAAAAATTTCCCTCCAAGATTACTGTTGGTACGAGTTAGTTTATTATAGAATTCGGGAATATCAAAATAACTTAAAGGAACAGAAGTAGTTTTTCTTAAAATATTTTCTTGTAATGATAATTCTAATTTTTCCTCAGACTTCCGATCCATATATTCCTGCCCTTTTTGTGTAAGAGATGTCAAAACCATTAACATAAATTGAATACACAACCAAAATAAAGGGATAAGATAATTTCCTGCCTTTTCTTGGATTAACAATGTAATAGAATTTATTAATCTTTCGGTTATCCATACCGTTAGTGCGGGGAAAATCCCTCGGATAATATTATTCAATATCGAAAATATCAACCAATTTTTTTCGTTTTTCCAAATATATATATAAGCTTTATGTAAATCATTCATTTAAAACACCTCATTTTGAATAATAGTTAAAAGGATGGGGATTCCCCATCCTTTTAATTGAAGTGATGCTTAGTGACTAAATCTTGTACTAGCACTTACATCCATAATAAGTAGTTTTATCGTCAAGAATATCACCACGGTCGTTTACTAAGCGACAACGACTATATTCTTCATATTTTCCATTTGAACAACGACTTTTACAATACTTATAACATAACCAATCTTGATTTAACATTTACTACACTCCCTTTCAATTAGGTCCTTTATACAAAGTTTGATAGAACATAATAGAGATGTTTTATGTTTTTCATAGAAAGTTAAGTTAAAATTTTTTAATTAACATTTACATCCATAATAAGTAGTTTTGTCATCAAGGATGTCGCCACGGTCATTTACTAATCGGCAACGGCTATATTCTTCATATTTTCCATTTGAACAACGATTTTTACAATACTTATAACATAACCAATCTTGATCTAGCATTTGTACTTCACCTCCTTTCATTGGCTACTTATAAAAGACAGTGCTAAAGATATCAATTTTCTTTTATGAAACTCTTTTCTTAATATTTGTTCGACCAATGTGCGTTAAAAGTTCTAAATGTTTTAAGCCAGCTGGAACGCCACCTTTAGCAGTAACTTCACCACTAGGTGAAATAAAATAGGCAAAAGGAAATAAGCTAACTTTAAAAAAATCTATATATTCAGGAGTTAATTGTATTGTTGGTACCTCTATATTTAAGTGGGACATTTTAGCTAAAATGTCAGGCTTATTTCCTTCGATTAAAGTAATGACCGGAATGTCTGAGTATTTAGACATATAAGATTCTAATGCAGAATAAACGTTAGTACATGCACCACAGTCAGTTGATAATACAACTACTACAGTTCCGGATCTTTTAGGATGCAAAAGTTCAATTGTCTTATTAGTTACCGTTTGTAATTTTAAATTAGGTACAGTGGTCCCATAAGAGAGACCAAGATCATCCAAATCTAAAGCTAATGGTTTAGGTTTGGATCTACGCAGTATAGTTACTAGAATAAGTGATAACAAAATTACTATAGCCCAAAGGAGGAAATACGAAAGCATGAACATAGTTAAGTCTCTCCCTAAATTTTATTAGTTTTTAAAGCTTTTTTATAATCATAAAAGGTTGATCCTAAAACATATAGCATTACTATGCCAATTGATGAGAAACTAGTGTTAATTAAGTCATTTAGAGGATAATCTAAGATGTTTTTAGAGGGTGCGTTTAAGAGAAGATATGTATCTAAAAGGAAAAAAAGCAAAATATGAACTATAGTATTCATACCAAATTCCTCATTTGTTAATCCACCAAAACAATTACATTTAATTTTCTTCTTAGTATATAGTGCGTATATTGTAACAAAAAGGAATATTAAGAGTAGTAATATTAAAGAAATTAATCCGCTAAAAACTAAGCTGCTAAAAGCTAGGGATAAAGCAATTATGAATTCACCTGTAGGAACTATGATAGCTAAAAATTTAGAAAGATATTGTCCAAACCCAAGTCCGTGAATTGTTGCTTGAAATTCTTGTATAGTTAAAAATTTAGATAAAGCACTTAAAATTAACAATATCATTAGAAATACTTGTAGAAATAAATCAATATTCATAAGGGAAATGTCCTCCTTTCCTTAAAATAAGACATGAAACTTTCTGTATTTACTAAAATTATACAAAAAAATTCTAATTTCATCCTTTTTTTATTTAATTTTTAAAAAAAAGAAAAAAATGTAAAATTAACTAAATCTATCTGTTTTTGTGTAATTATTTATATTTTTTAATCGGGGTACTGACGCATGCCCATCAAGCTAACTAGATAAATTACTAGGTACGATTTGATCCTTGTTTCAAAACTAGAAAGTGATAAAAAAAGTAGGCATGCTAAAGAAGCCTATTAAAACGCGATTTTTTCGCTAGTCAGTTTGTCTATGATTCACCGTCGTTTTATACACAATCCCTAGAATTTCAAAGACGGTCATTTTCTTATGTCTATGACATTTATGAGCGTTCTTTTTGTACAGCTGATAAAGGCGATGCAGAATTTTTAAAAGTTCTTCTGTGCCAACAGCTATCGCTTGAAACAATGACGGAAAGTAATCTTTAATCATATAAATTGCTTTGTATTCACTCAGCTCCTGTTTTTTCTTCTCAAGCAGAAACTGGCGCATTTGAAACATCGTAGAAGAACAGAGAAGAATGCCGATGAGCTGTCCATATAAATGGCACTCTAGTGGTATTATCCCCTATACGTAGACAGTAAAAAAAGAGTCCATCTGATATGATGGACTCAATACTATTTTATCTGGTGGGGATTTATTTATGGAAAGAAAGGGACAATCATTTCAAAAATATACAGAAGAACTAAAGCGAGAAGCAGTTCGTCTTTGATTAGAAGAGAGAATATCCTTATCTACTAAGCCACTTTTACATTCAGATCAAGGGTTTCAATATACATCAAAATCTTACGCAAAGCAGTTAGAAAGATTAGGATTTGTGGGTAGTCATTCTAGACGTGGAAACTGTTTTGATAATGCATATATTGAATCATTCTTCTCACATTTAAAAACAGAGAAGTTGTATTTAGTTCGCCCAAAAACATATGAAATGGCTTATTAAACAATTCAAGAATACATTCAATTCTATAATACAGAAAGGTTCCAAGAAAAACTTCACGGCCTTTTCCTGATAGAATATCGGGAAGAGGCCGTGGCATAATACTCTTTTTATGACTGTCTACTTGACAGGGAGAGGACCAAGTAGTATCTATTTTTATTTTTAATATAAAAGGGTTACCGCCAGCATTTTTGGAAAAAAAGCTAAGAGGATGCAAGACTTTATACAGTTATTCGGTTCATTCAGTAACAAATGCGAAACCCAAAACCGCGCCATAATAGGAATGCATAAAAAGATGAATAGCTTTATGGAAAATAAAAAAGGGGATTACTTTTGTGAATAAGGAATCCCTTTTTTCATTGCTACTGATAATAGGACGTTATGTTAACTAATGATGAAATTCTTATTCATCAAAATGACACAACATATCCTTCTTTTGAAATGGTAATATATAGAAAATAAAGGTGTGAAATTATGGATAAAAATTTAGGTTTCCTGTTTATCTCAATTGGAATGTGCTTTCTTATGTTGACTTTTACAATGAACGTTAAGAACATTGTCTGGGCTGTACTATTAGGAAGTAGCATTGTGTCTAATATAGCAGGAACAATTTTATTATTTATATGCATAAAGGAATATAAACAACAAACATTTTAATTGTTTATATGATTCTTTTTGTTTAACTTATTCCTTCATAGATCCATATATATTTTAATTATTATAATAAAGGGGAGAACTAAATGAAAAAATTATATAAATCCACTCAAGATAAACAAATATCAGGTGTACTAGGTGGCTTAAGTGATAAATTTGGAATTGATGTTAGTATCCTTCGAATAGTAACTGCATTATCATTCTTTTTTACTGGCGGAATAATATTAGTAATTTATATAATAGCTGCGATTGTTTTGCCTACTGATAAAGAAGTTAAAGGATATTAAAAACTTATAAAAAAGAGAACGATCTTTTTTTATAAGTTTTTATAACGGAAATTATGTAAATGAGCAGTCCAAATGGATAGTTTATTTTATTTTTTGCTTAGTGTGTTTTCTTTAAATGCTGTTGGTGCCTTGGCTTAAAAAATGTTAGGAGTGAAACTCATGTATTGTGAAAAAGATAAAAATCTTCAACCAATGAAGTTCCAATTAGGTGAAAAAGTTTCATTTAAATTCGGAAATAAGATGCTCGTCGGAATAATTGACATTAGAGATTTTGGCGGGTCGATTGAACACGACTATCATTCCTATGATATTCTTGTCAAAGAAGAAAACATGCTATATAAACACATTCCAGAGCGTGATGTTTTCAAACTTACACATTCGGAAAATTCCCACTAGGAAAATGGATACTATAAATGGGGTTACAGAAAGAAAAGGTGTTTTCACATATAGAAAACACCTTTTCTTTCTACAACTATTTTTTAATAGGTTAATACTTTTTTCTACAGTCTAAAACATTTTTTAAATCAAACACTAGAATTATAACTTAACTCTGTATTTTTATTAGGAACAACAAAATGTTGCTTTTCTAAGAGAGCTTTTTGGAATATAAACTTTATCGTTTTCAATTTTGTATTCAATATCATTCTCTTTTAATATTTCAGTGTTAACAGTATGTATACTATCGCCCCATCTAACGAATTCTTCATTTTGATTTTTTTGATAAAAATAATATGCTATTAACAAGCTGAAAATTAACAAGCATAAAAGAACAATAAATTCCTTTTTCAAATCTATCCCCCAATTGATTTAAATTATAACATCGTTTATTAAATCAAACTGCCAGTTAGCGGAAGAAGGAAAACTGACATAATAACATTTTGATTCAACTTTTTTATAAACGGTACGGCTTTATTTCAATTTTACATTAAGGGGTACCAACGTAAAAACCCTAACATAAAAAATAATTATTTTCGCCGCCTTCTCTTTGCTTTTTTTTGCCGATTTGTTTGACTATATTTTTTTATAGGAGTGCTTTTATTTTTCTTATAATCGGGTAACTTGAGTATAAGAACAGAAAGCGCAGTAAAAATGCAAAATATAAGCATTGCAATGATCCAGAGGTTAATGTCATATTCATATAACTTACTAAAATACTTTTTGTGATGAGTAATATAACTTACATTACTGTCAATTGCTTCAAGGGAAAATGATAGTAAAAAACTTTGAAAATGCATTTCCTATTACACAATGGGGGGAGAGTAGATTGGTCCAACATTGAAAACTATGGTGGTTTATATAATGAGGATGAAATAAAATTATATCTACAGAACTTTTTTGGAACATACTCTCAGACCGTATATATTATTTGGGATAATGCCAGAGTACCAGTAATTAAAACAAATTTACATCAAGTTTTAAAAGTAATATATGATGTTACAGCTGTTATTTTTGATACGTGGATATATTCACCAGATATGGGGTTTGTTATTGAGTATCATCATGATGGTGATATACGTATTGGAGACGTGAAAAATATTATTAAACGAATAGATTTTTATAAACAAACGATAGAAGAAAATATTTTACTTACGTATAAATATCATAATTAAGCACAGGTTATATACAAATATAGTGGAGGTGCAATTATGAATATTCAAAGACACGAAAGTAATACAAATCAAATTCTTATTTCAGCTGCAGCAAGTGCTATTGAGCAAATGAAGTATGAAATTGCCCGTGAATTAGGAGTCACACTAGGACCTGATACATCGTCACGTGCAAATGGATCTGTCGGTGGAGAAATTACAAAACGCTTAGTTCGAATGGCTGAAGAGCAGTTAACAGGACAATATAGATTACACTAAGTTAAAATAACAAAAGGAAAAAGGGTCCATAAAATGGATCTTATTTCCTTTTGTTTACACAAAATCTGAAAACTAGTTTTTATAACTTAAGAACGACCTTTCAGATTAATTTATTAGAAGTGTTATTCAATAAGGTAATACGATAAGGGCTAAATTTAAAATAATTCATTACAAGTAGATTAAGAGCTATTTAACATATTATTATTATATTTTGTTATTTTTTTCTAGTTTATTAAAAACTTATAATTAGTGAAGTCATCTTTTTAATTAACCATTGATATTGATCGATAAATAGGGGGTCTCCATTTCCTACACGGTTGCCTTTAGAAAAAAGAAACAACCTCTACTATGATTGATGTTGTATGAGCTTAGCTTGATAGCGATGTGGCGCTACCCCATTAAGAAAAGAAATAGGAGAGAAGAGAGAACAACCTATTATCTCTCCGTCTCAAAAAACTCAATCCACTCTCTATCAGGACCCGCGAAGAATATGTAACGTGTTCCATCCGGTAATGTTTCGATTTCTTCTCCTAGTAAGAAGGTTACTGCATGTTTCTTTAGTCTTTCAATTTCATCCTCTAATGAATCCACTTTAAAGCAAATGTGATGTACTTTTCCTTCTGCCGGAAGGGAAGAGTTGTAGCCTTCAATTAATTCGAGTATCGTTTCTTTTGATTCTTCCACACCTAAAAAAGCGAGTTTTAAGTCTGGATTCGGGTGTCCCATTCTCTTAATGAGTTGTAAGCCAACTACTTCTTCATAAAATGCGATAGATGTTTCTAGGTTTGCAACCATAAGTCCAACGTGTTCGATTCTTCTAACTGGCATGTAGATTCCTTCTTTCTGAAAATTATATACAATATGTTATTGAAAATTAAGAAAATAAGCAAGATAAAAACCTTACAAATTTTAGCGTGTTATATGGTATAGTGAGAAAGTATGTTTGGGGAGAAGGAAGGAGATTATACGATGAATACACCTACTCAAACTCCTTTATTATCGGAAACGATGAAAGAGTGGCATTATGCATTAGCATATGAAATTAAACATTGGAAAACGATAGGTGGTAGTAAAATTTCTATCATGAACGGTCGTTTTTTATATACAGATTATGAAAGTACAGTATATGTATTTCAGCTTATTTCGGAAGTAAGCTTGCCTGAAGGTTCACCGATTCGAATTGAGTTCGATGGTGAGGAAGCGACAGGGGAAGTATTATCTGTACATGGATTAGAAATAGAACTGAAATTAAATGATTATATACAAGGTGAAATACGAGAAGCTGTTTTATACAGCGAACCGTGGCAGCTTTTAGAGCAACTACAAGAGAGGTTAAAGGAAGCACGTAAAGATAAGCTGAAACGTAATCGTATAAAACGTCTTATTGATGGGACGAGTAGTCCGAAACATATGGAGAAGATGAAAAATCCGAAAAATGAATTGGCGTATCGCTCGTTTTATAATCCGACAACGTACGTATGGGGACCACCTGGAACAGGGAAGTCTTACAATTTATCACGTATTATTTCGGCTCATTATCAAAAAGGAAAGTCGGTACTTGTGTTAGCTCATAGTAACGCAGCAGTGGACGTATTAATGAGTGAAGTAACAAAGCAAATTGAAAAGAAAAAGAAATGGACGCCTGGTGAAATTGTTCGTTACGGTTATAGTCAACACGAACATATACGAAATCATGAAACGTTACTTGCGTCGAAGTTAGTTGAAACGACGAACGGGTCTTGGGGTGAGGAGAGACTCTATTTAGAAGAGACACGACAAGATCTTCGTGAAAAGATTTTATCATATAAAGCGACATCTGCTGATAAGAAGCGTATACAAGAGATTGAAAGTGACCTTCGAAAGCAAAAAGCGAAAATTAAAGAAGTAGAAAAAGAATACATTGAAAATGCGAAAGTAATCGGCGCAACTTTATCGAAATGTGCTATTGATTCACTTATTTATGAGCGTACATTTGATTTAGTTGTCGTAGATGAAGTGAGTATGGCATATGTTCCGCAAATTGCATTAGCTGCTTCACTTGGAAAACGTATCGTCGTTTGTGGTGACTTTTTACAGTTACCTCCAATTGCGATGGCAAACCATGAACTCGTTCGCAAATGGCTTGGCGAAGATATGTTTTACCATGCTGGGATTGTGGAGTCTGTTAATAAATCAGAAGCACATCCGAACCTGTTTATGCTGCAGGAACAAAGACGTATGCATGCGGATATATCTAAGTTTACAAACTCGTTTATTTATAAAAATAGAGTATACGACCATCCGTCTGTTTCAGAACGTAAAGAACTTGCGCAATTGCAGCCGTTCGCAAATGAAGCAAGTGTTTTATTTGATACGAGCCAAATGGGAGCTTTTTCGTTAAAAGATGCTGCTTCAGGATCTCGTTTTAACATTATGTCTGGTTTAGTAGCAATGCAAATGATGTTAATTGGACTGTTAGACGGTGTGCAATCCATTGGTGTTGTGACGCCTTACAGAGCGCAGTCTCGCTTTTTATCAACGTGTATTAGAGAAATGTTACAGAGAACGAAATACCAAAACATACCTGTTTTAGCAGCGACAGTTCATAAGTTCCAAGGATCTGAAAGAGATATGATGATTTTTGATACAGTAGATAGTTATCCGCAAGAACGACCTGGCGTATTATTCTTTGACCATAAAAACCATCGCCTCGTCAATGTAGCAGTGACAAGAGCGAGAGGAAAGTTCATTCAATTATCAGATTGCCATTATATGCGTAAAAATCTTTCAAGAAAACAAGCGTTATCACAATTAACAGCTCATATAGAACGTCACGGAGATGTGTATGATCGCACGACATCAAGACAATTGTGGGAACGAAAAATATCGAAACGATTACGCTGGTTTATGGAAATGAATCTTGAGGAAACGAAAGGGCTATTAAAAGATATTTTAGCAGCAAAACGAAAAATTATTATTTCGCTTCCAAGTACAAAACAAGTGGATAAGCGAGTATGGCAAGCGTTAATGCGTACAAATGCACAGATAACAGTGTATAGTGACGGACCAGTTCCACTGAAAAATGTAAAGTTACAAAGACAAAATAAAGCTTTCCCGTTTATCGTAATTGATGATGAAATCTTCTGGGCAGGCGCACCGCTCACATCTCAAATGATATTTGAAGGCAGTACGGAATTTCCGTACGTATGTGCAAGACTGCAAGCACCTGAGACAATTGGTGTATTAAAAGGATTTTTAGATATTCGGTAAATTCGGATAGGAATTCCTTGACTTTTATTTGAAATGAACTTAGAATGAATGTAATTTAATATAATTTTATGAAAATTCTTATCACGAGAGGTGGAGGGACTGGCCCTATGATACCTCGGCAGCGGATTCGTTATGAATACTGTGCCAATTCCAGCAAGGTAACTTGAAAGATAAGAAAGAAGCTCATTTTGACTGTATATACAGAAGCCTCTTTCTATCTTTTAGAAAGAGGCTTTTTTACGTGAAAATAAAAGGAGGAAGAAAAATGGGAGCGACAGGAGTAGCGTCACAAAGAAAAACAATTGAAGAGAGTATCGAAAGAAATAAGGAAAAGTACATAGAAACAAGTCATGATATTCATGCGAATCCGGAGATCGGTAATCAAGAGTTTTATGCATCTAGAACGTTAAGTTTATTACTAGGTAGTGCAGGATTTCAGTTGCAACACAATATAGCTGGACATGAAACGGGATTTATTGCGCGAAAAAGTTCAGGAAAACAAGGACCAGCAATCGCATTTTTAGCTGAGTATGACGCTTTACCAGGACTTGGTCATGCGTGTGGTCACAATTTAATTGGCACCATTAGCGTTGCAGCAGCAATCGCGTTATCAGAAACGCTTGAAGAAATTGGCGGGGAAGTTGTCGTGTTCGGAACACCAGCTGAAGAAGGAGGACCGAACGGTAGCGCAAAATCGAGTTATGTAAAGGCAGGCTTATTTAAAAATATTGATGCAGCGCTTATGATTCATCCGAGCGGAAAAACAGCAACAACGAGTCCTTCACTAGCAGTCGATCCACTTGATTTTCATTTTTACGGAAAAACAGCTCATGCTGCAGCTTCACCTGAAGAAGGAATTAACGCATTAGATGCGGTGATTCAGCTGTACAACAGTATTAACGCACTTCGCCAACAACTTCCGTCAGACGTGAAAATTCATGGCGTGATTACAGAAGGAGGAAAAGCACCTAACATTATTCCTGACTACGCCGCAGCAAGATTCTTTATCCGTGCTGCAACGAGAAAAAGATGTGCGGAAGTAACAGAAAAAGTAAAAAATATCGCACAAGGGGCAGCACTAGCAACAGGCACAAAAGTAAAAATCCATCAATTCCAAAATGAAATCGATGAACTACTCGTAACAAAAACATATAACGACGTCGTAGCTGAAGAACTAGAATTACTCGGGGAAGACGTAAATCGTAAAGAAAGATTTGGTATTGGTTCAACCGATGCAGGAAACGTTAGCCAAGTCGTACCGACCATTCATCCGTACATTAAAATCGGCCCAGATGATTTAATTGCACATACGAATGAATTTAGAGAAGCAGCACGTTCAGAATTAGGGGATAAAGCATTAATTACATCCGCAAAAGCATTAGCAAATACGGCGTATCGATTAATTACGGAAGAAGGGTTGTTAGAGAAGGTGAAGGAGGAGTTTAGAGAGGCGCAGAGAAATCAGGGATAGGTGATTGAAAGGAGTGGATGATCCACTCCTTTTTCTTTTTTGGAAAGCTGGTGCCTATCACTTTATTAGAACGACAATTTCTCCTCAAACTCACTCTTTAAAACAATTAAAGGAGACGATAAGCCGAATTGCATTAAAGAGTCTAAAAATGCAGCGAGAGAATCCATCGAATCGCTCATGACCTTCATCATATAATTAAATTCCCCGCTAATTCGATATAAATCTGTTACTTCGGGAGCGGCATTACAATATTGGATAAAATCAGAGCATTGGCTCGTTTTAAACATGATGAATGCTTGAATGTTTTTATTAATTTTAGAAGGCTCAAATTTCGTTCGGTAAGCCGCTATAACGCCTTGATCTTCAAGTTTATTCATACGCTCCTTTACAGCAGGTTGCGTCATGGATATAATTCGTCCTATTTCTGAAACAGAAATTCTTGCATTTTCATACAACAAGTTCATTATTTTATGGTCGATTTCATCTAGTTTTACTGCATTTTGCATTGTGTAGCCTCCTTGTTTTATTTTTTAAAGTGAATCACAAACTATAACTATAATATCATAAGTGAACAAGTTAAATTACCTATAAATCTATATTTAAAAATATTGCTGTTTGAATAAAAATATAAGTATAGGTTTTATTAAACAGAAATTTAGGAAGGATGGAAAAAATGAAGAATCTTGATAGAAAAGTAGCGTTAGTAACAGGGGCGAGTCGCGGAATTGGTCGTGCCATTGCGATGAGATTGGCAAACGACGGTGCATTAGTTGCGATTCACTACGGCCGAAATAAGGCAGCTGCAGATGAAACGATTAGTGAGATTGAATCTAATGGAGGAAAAGCGTTCTTAATTGAAGCCGAGCTCAATTCAATTGATGGTGTCAAAAAGCTAGTAGAACAATTAAAGAGTGAATTACAAATAAGAGTTGGTACCTCAGAGATTGATATTTTAGTAAACAATGCAGGGATAGGTACACAAGGGACGATTGAAAATACGACAGAAGAAGTTTTTGATGAAATTATGGCCGTAAATATTAAGGCGCCGTTCTTCTTAATTCAGCAAACATTACCGTTACTACGAGCAGAAGGGCGCATTATTAACATTTCATCAGCTGAAGTAAGACTTGGTTTTACAGGGTCCATTGCATACGGCTTAAGTAAAGGTGCATTAAATACGATGACACTGCCTCTAGCTAAACATCTTGGAGAAAGAGGTATAACTGTGAATACAATTATGCCTGGATATACGAAGACAGATATCAATGCGAAATTGCTAGATGATCCAGAAATACGAAATTTTGCTACTAATTCATCTGTGTTCGGTCGAATCGGGCAAGTTGAAGATATTGCAGATGCAGTAGCATTTCTTGCTTCTTCTGATAGCCGCTGGGTAACGGGGCAGAATATAGATGTTTCTGGTGGGTTTTGTTTGTAGAGGTACTACTCCATACCTATTAAGCTAATACTTTCATATCTCCTAAATTAAAATTTTCTTTCTCTACAGATAGTTATTCTGAGAAGTCGCTCATTTATTTGTTTTGGGGCAGTTCAACTTTATTCAAAATAAGATTTTTTGCAGTAAAATCAATGTTAGTGGAACTTTTTTAAAAATTAACATAAATACTTGCAATATTTAAAATAGTACTATATAGTTCTAATTATGAAAAAGGTAAAATTAATGAATCAAAAACGTGTGATTGAAGTAGCTGCAACATTATTTTTAGAAAAAGGGTTTGCTTATACAAGTATGGATGAATTAGTACGTGTAAGCAAAGTTTCAAAGTCTAATGTGTATTATCACTTTTCTAATAAGGAAGTATTATTAGAAGGGGTCGTTGATTATTGGATTGAAATGTATCAATCTGCAATTGATGACGTACTTTCTCAGAACCAATTTTTAGTTGAAGATCGTATCCAACTGTTTTTAAAGCAATTGTCACAAGGAGTTCAATCGAGAGAGTATAAGGGGAGCTGTCCATTTATTACTCTTTATATTCAAAGTCCTACACAGGCCACGCAAATAAAAGAAAAAATAGGTCTTTTTTTTACAGGATTACAAAAGAAAATGTCTCTATTACTTAAACAAGGGATAGAGAATGGAGAATTCAGAAATACGATTCATATTGATGAGGTTGCATCCCTTTTTATTACAAATCTTGAAGGAGCGTTATTTATTTCAGAAACATTGAAAGATGCAACTGTAATCACGAAAACAGCAGATCATTTTTTAAAATTGCTTCGATAAAAGAAGCATTTTTTTTTACATCAAATTAGTACTAAGTAGTACTAAAGGGGGATTTTATATGAGAACAGTATTTTTAACTGGTGGAACAGGCTTTATTGGAAAGCAATTAGTGAAAGAATTAGCCAAAGAGGATGTTAAAATTCTTCTTTTAGTAAGGTCGAAAAGTAAAGCCATACGCATTTTTCAAGAAAGAGGCATCTTAAAAAAGGAAGTTATGCACTTTATTGAAGGTGATTTGACGAAAATAGATTTAGGTCTAAGTGCTGAAGATAAGGAGAGGGTATTGAAAACGGATGTGATTATTCACGCAGGAGGCCCCATGGATATTCAAGCGACAAGTAAAGAAGCAGCTTCCATATTTTTAAATGGCGCCAAACATATTAGTGAATTAGCTAAAAGTATTCATCAATTGAAGGGCTTGCAACAATTTATTCATGTTGTAGGTTATATGAGTCCCTTTGATGATAAAAATAGCAAGATTGCAATTGATGTGTTTCAAGAAGGAAACAATTATTTGAAAATAAAAAATCCATATGAGAGAACAAAATTTTTAGCAGATCTTTATATCCGTCAGCAGGCATCAACAGTAGGTTATCCGCTTTCTGTAATTAATCCGCCAACTGTAGTCGGTAGTAGTAAAACAGGGAGTACAGAGCAGATAGCAGGATTAGGTTTGCTTGTGATGAGTATGCGAAGAGGGCTCATGCCAGTGATTCCTGGAGGTAAGGGATATAGGTTACCACTTATTTCAAACGATGAGCTTGCGAAGTTTATTGTGCAGGTTTTCAGATTGGAGCAACCGACTATTCAAACATATACACTTGTTGAAGACAAACAGCACGATCAAAACATTGCTGAATTATTAAGTATTATGTCGGAAAGTATGAATATGAGGGCACCAAAAATCTCTGTTCCAATGCCATTTATGAAAGCAATTATGAATAGTGGAGGAAGTAAAATAACAAAAATTCCTTCTGATGGACTGAATTTTATTACAAATCGAAAATTTTCAGATGTTTCAGCGAAAAAAATTATGGGAGGAGATTGGTTTAAGGAGACGAGTGTAATGAAATTTTTCCCTGCCGTAGTAGCTGATCTGGATTATCGAATGATGTATCAAAATGGCCAGCATAATCATTTATTTAAACGAACATTATGCGATAACAATACCCTTTACCAATTACAAGGAGAGGGTCAACCGTTTATTTTATTACATGGTTTATTGAGTGATGGAGAGGATTTATTTCCTTTAGCACAAGAGCTTCATGAAAAAACTGGTCAACCTGTATGGATCTTGGATCTTCCAGGTTTGGGACGTTCTCCTTTTAAACGAGAGAAAAATCTTCTAGATATCTATTTGAATGTAGTGAAAAAGTTATTGGAGAAAGCTACGAATGGTGCACATCTAATTGGACATTCATTCGGTGCGTTTATTCTTCTGGAAGCATTGGTACAAGAGTACATAGATAAGAAGTATGCAATCACTTTACTTCAGCCACCTGTTGTTAAAAAAAATGCTAAATCGCTAAATGTTCCTCAATTTATGAACAAATGGACATTAAAATTGGCCACTACTAATTTGATAGGGCGTTATTTATTAAGTAATGGTTTGTTTGAAAGTACGGAGAGCATCCCTGAACATTATATTGAAAAAATAAGTAAAAGTTTTACTTCCCCTAGAATTTTAAATACTACGGTTCAGCTTAACAGTTTACTACTGAAAAACGATCAAGGTGATTTCAATGAAGTAACAAAGTATAATCTTCACATGATTTGGGGGGATTATGACAGAGCCTATTCTGCTCCATCGCATCTTGGTAAGGTTGATTTTGTTCCATATGGCCATCATTTTCCTATTAGCCATCCGAGTGAAACGGCAACATTAGTAATAAAAAATAGTAATACTAGCAGATGAGAGTGTGGGATAAATAAAAAGTGTGTAGTAAGATCGTTGTGTCTTTGAAATAAAATCGTACTGTTTGGGGTCCTACACCATCGCTATCAAGCTATGAAAAGCAAATACCCCAAAACGAAAAAAATGACCTGAATTCTTATGAGTAACAGTAGAGATATAAAATTTTTCATTAATTAAAAACCAAGGAAAACTCGACAAAATGATTGGATTTACCTTGGTTTTTTGTGAGTGATTCAAAAAAGAACGAATTCTTGTCTTGCCCTATCAAATTTGATATCATTTATGTAAAATAATGTGAAACATTAAAATGAAATATCGAAGTTTTTAAGATTTTTTGAGCCATGACATAACAATAAAGCTACTAGTTTAATTAGATTATATGTTCTTCCCATAAAAAATCTTTAAAATGGTTTTATAATCTGGAATTTGTAACTTTAAGTATTGATTTATAAAGTTTTCGTTATCATATGGTACTTTTTTCAATTCAACAGAGAATTGCCCAGCATCAAAATTAACAATACCGTGTTGAGCGAAATGGTTCATGGTTACATCCTAGTGAGCCAGGATGTAAAAAAGTTTTGTCCATTGTTTGAAAAAACTCAACAGGATTTATTCTGATGAGTTTTTTTGTTTATTTCATTTATCAATAATTATTCTTTTTTCTCCGGCTGATAGGAAAGAATAACGACACCTGAACTGGTCGTTCTTGTTTCTATAAGTTTTAATGCTTTTGTATTGCTCTGGTCTTTAAAGAGACGCTTTCCGCTTCCTACGATAACGGGATTGACTATAAAGTGATATTCATCAATGAGGTCATGTTGCATTAATGTTTGTGTAAGATCACCACTGCCATAGATTAAAAGGTTCTGACCGGGCTGTTCCTTCAGTTTCGATATTTCTTCTATAACATTATCCTTGATAAGATTTGCATTCCATTCGGTTTTTTCTAAAGTTGTTGAAGCAACAAATTTAGGAATGCTGTTCATCTTATCAGCAAAACCTTCTTCATCAGTCATAGAAGGCCAGGCAGCTGCAAAACCTTGATAGGTTACTCGCCCTAGTAGAAGCGCTTCACTTTCAAACAGTAAATTGGATTGAAACTTTGCTACTTCTTCATTGAAGTATGGAGCAGTCCAAGCTGGTTCTTCCATGACACCATCTAGTGAGAGGTACATCGATACAATTATTTTTCCCATTTTGTTCTCCTTTAGTTTTAAATTGAGATGTTTACATATTGGTAAAACAATTATTAATTCTCCAGCTAGAGAAAATTTCCCTTTTTAATAGTTTCGACAAAATGTATTTATGTATGTTTTGGAATAATCTAATATATATTCATAACTTTGAAATATTGTATAACTTCTAATTTTTATGCATTATTGATTAGCATTGCTTATTGTGCTAACGAATCAGGAGAGTGTGGCGACCGACTAAATAGTTGCTTATCCTCAATTATTAGAAGGGAAGTTTTATCATTTCGCGAATTGATTAGACATAGACGAGTGCTATAATTTTCTATATATACATAAAGAGGTGATTACGTATGAATCAAAGACCGTCAGAAGAAGAATACGCTGGGAGCTCCGGCGAATATATCCGTTTGGTGCCAGACGGTAACATCATCGACATTTTGCTCGCTCAGGAAAAGCAAATGACCGAACTCCTGGCATCGTTGACCGAAAGCCAGGCCGCATATCGGTATGCGGAAGGAAAATGGACACTGAAAGAAGTTGTGGGCCACATTACAGACGCGGAACGCGTCATGACCTACCGCCTGCTCCGGTTCGCAAGAGGGGACCAGACGCCTTTGACCGGTTTCGATCAGCAATTATTCATACCTCCTTTCGGAAGCTGGACAACCGCGCAATTGGCCGAAGACTACCGGGCCGTACGGCAATCAACGATTACATTGCTGCGCGGGCTACCAGCGGAGGCGTGGATCCGCAAGGGCACAGCCAACAACCTAAGCATTACGGCGCGCGCCCTCGCGTACGGCATTGCAGGACACGAGCTTCATCACATGGGGGTTATCCGAAATCGGTACTTGAGTTAATCGTCGGCTGAGGTCTTTGGAATGGAACGAACACCACTCATTAGATACCGTTCTTATTAGGGTCCCGCCCCACAACCATCAACTTAAGGATTTAGACTGCTTTTTATGAATATGCACCAAAAACAAGAGTTATATCGATTTTTCTCATTTTGGGGTATTTGTTTTTCTTAGATTGAGGGTGACGGGGCACTACTTTATAATGATCAAATTAAAAATAGTTATAGAGACTCCATTTCTCGGAAATGTTGTAACTATTAAGTTGTAAAAAGAACCATAGTTTTTCATTTTTGAAAAGGCTATGGTCTTTTTTAGTTGTAGCAAAGTGATGATGCGAGGAAGTTTTTTTGATAAATCAAAAAAACTTGATTAACAAGTTGCATATAGAACGCATCTACGTATATACTATAAACATCAAAAAAAGTTGATGAAGGGAAGTGAACTACAGTGGCGCAAGATTTTCAGTTATATGAGAAAAAGTTTAAAGCGTTGGCGGATCAGAAACGTCTAGAAATCATGTATGAGCTTTGTCAGCGGGGACAGACGTGTGTATGTGATTTAACAGAGATTTTTGAAATGACACAATCTAAGTTGTCCTATCATTTAAAGATTTTATTAGACGCAGGTTTAATTGTAAAAGAAACAAAAGGTACGTGGAGTTATTATGATTTAAATGATGCGGAAGTGAATAATTTATTATCAGAAGAATTGTGCTGTATCTTTAGAAAAACAGGCAAAGGTAGCTGCTGTTAAAATTTTAATTTATTAATCAAAAAAATTTGATTAATGATATATAAAGAGGAGGAGTAAGGTATGAGATATGCTCACGTTGGTATAAACGTTACGAATTTAGAGAAGTCTATTGAATTTTATGAAAAGGTATTTGGTGTATCACCCGTTAAAGTGAAAACAGATTATGCAAAATTTTTATTAGAGACGCCAGGACTTAATTTCACGCTGAACGTACGAGATGAAGTGAAGGGAAATCAGGTAAATCATTTTGGTTTCCAAGTGGATACAGCTGAAGAAATCGTATTACATAAAGAAAGATTAGAAAAAGAGGGTTTCTTTGCGCGTGATGAGATGGATACGACTTGTTGCTATGCAGTGCAAGATAAGTTTTGGGTAACGGATCCTGATGGGAACGAGTGGGAATTCTTTTATACAAAAGCACATAGTGATGTTCACAAAATAGAAGAGGTATCTTGTTGTACGACTTCTAACGTAGTGGCTAAAAATTCTTGTTGTTAATAGGAGATGGAAAATAAAATGAAACGTTTATCTTTTCTAGACCGATATTTAACACTATGGATCTTTCTAGCGATGGCTGTTGGGATTGGTTTAGGGTTTGTGTTCCCTAGTGTAGTAGACGGACTGAATACATTACAGGTTGGAACGACGTCTATTCCGCTTGCTGTTGGTTTAATTGTAATGATGTATCCACCATTGGCGAAGGTTCGCTACGAGGAAATGGGCCGAGTATTTAAAGATGTAAAAGTGTTAGTGCTATCTTTAGTACAAAACTGGATTATTGGTCCGGTACTTATGTTTGTTTTAGCAATTATTTTTCTTCCTGATAAACCAGAATACATGGTTGGACTCATTATGATCGGGTTAGCACGTTGTATTGCAATGGTAATTGTTTGGAATGACCTTGCTGATGGAGATAAAGAGTATGCGGCAGGTTTAGTGGCTTTTAACTCGGTATTTCAAATGTTATTTTTCTCCGTTTATGCATACGTGTTTGTAACAGTAATTCCAGAATGGTTGGGGATTGAAGGTGCTATTGTCGATATTACAATGATAGAAGTAGCAAAATCGGTGTGTATCTACTTAGGAATTCCTTTTATAGCAGGTATGTTGACACGCTTTGTACTAGTTAAGCTAAAAGGGAGACAGTGGTATGAAAAGGTATTTATACCTAAGATTAGTCCACTTACACTACTCGCATTACTATTTACAATCATCGTTATGTTCTCCTTAAAAGGGGAAATGATTGTTAGCGTACCATTAGATGTTGTAAGAATAGCGATTCCGTTATTAATCTATTTTATTGTAATGTTTTTTGTTTCTTTGTTTATGGGAAGAAAGATTGGTGCAAACTATCCGGTGACTACAACATTAGCATTTACAGCAGGTAGCAATAATTTCGAGTTAGCGATTGCTGTAGCAGTTGGTGTGTTTGGTATTCATTCGGGCGCAGCATTTGCAGCTGTTATCGGTCCTTTAGTTGAAGTACCTGTCATGATTGCACTTGTAAACGTTGCTTTTTGGTTTAAACGTAAATATTTTAATGATCAATCAGTCTAAATTTAAAAATAAAGGTGGAAAACAACATGAAGAACAAAAAGACAATCTACTTTTTATGTACAGGAAATTCATGCCGAAGCCAAATGGCAGAAGCATGGGGAAAGAAATATTTAGGAGATAAGTGGAATGTGTATTCTGCAGGAATCGAAGCACATGGAGTAAATCCAAACGCAATTAAAGCAATGAACGAAGTAAATATCGACATAACAAATCAAACATCAGATATAATTGATGCAAATATTTTAAATCGTGCTGATTTAGTCGTTACGCTTTGTAGTCATGCGGATTCTGTTTGTCCATCTACTCCGCCGGATGTGCATCGTGTTCATTGGGGATTTGATGATCCAGCAGGAAAAGAGTGGTCCGAATTTCAACGTGTTCGTGATGAAATTGGTGAACGTATAAAGCGATTTTCTGAAACAGGGGAGTAAATAAAGGAAAGAGTCAATCTTCTAGTGTGAACACGCCCCCGTCAAGTAGACAAGGGGAATAATAAAAACACCCTAAGCGGCTTTAGTTCTATCTTCCATGGGGCTGAGGTCGTTTCATTATTTTTTGAATCGGTCATTAAAAGGAGTGGGTTTAGCCACTCCTTTTTTATGAGTTTTTTAGGAAAGAACATACTAATTAATTTAGGCGTTTCAAAATAAAAAAGTATCTTTTTTTCTATTCAATGTATAATGAAAATATGGGATATTTTGTGATTTTAACACATATGAAAATGATAGATATATTTTAAAGTTACTTGTTTGAAAGATTCGAAAAATTATGTTGGTAGGTGAAGTAATGATAGAAGATATTCAATTGAAGTCCATCAATGAGTTAGTTGAAGATAAACAGTATTTTATTCCTTCGTATCAAAGAGGTTATCGCTGGGGGAAGAATCAAGTTCAAAATTTATTAAATGATTTAGAAGAGTTTATGAAGGAGTTTAATCAAAAAGAAGATATGTTTTATTGTTTACAGCCATTAGTAATCCGAAAATATGAAGATGGTTATGAAGTAATAGACGGTCAACAACGTTTAACAACAATTGCATTAATTCATGCATATTTAGAGGAAGAATCTTTTTCAATTACTTATGCAACAAGACCAGATAGTGCGGAGTTTATTCAAAATATAGCTAAAAATTATAATGAAGACACTTCTATTAAAAATATTGACTATCACTTTTTTAAAGAGGCTTATACAGTTATAAAAGAATGGTTTGAACAAAAGCGCCAAAATGGGCGTACTTTTAAAAGTAAATTTTCTATTATGCTAGGCGAACAAGTGAAAGTAATTTGGTATGAAGTGGGAGAGGATGTTGAAGTACGTGAGGTGTTTAGTCGATTAAATAGTGGAAAGATTGAATTAACGAATTCTGAGTTATTAAAAGCTGCTTTAATTTTGAAAACGTCTTTTTATGAAAGACCAATGATTTCAACACAATGGGATGAAATCGAGCATCGATTACAAAATGAGCGTTTTTGGAGATTTTTAGGCAAGAAGAAAAATTACATAAATCGAATCGAATTTTTATTTGATATTGCGGCGAATCATGCAAGTTCACATAGTCCAGATCCGTATTATACATTTTATAAATTACAAGAACAGGATATTCAAGCAGTGTGGCGCCAAATTATTGCGGATTTTGCTTTACTTGAAGAATGGTATGAAGATAGGGAATGTTATCATTTGTTAGGTTATCTCACTCAATATAAAAATATCACTGAATATATTAATTTATATAGAAGTAGTAGTATTGATGATAAACAACATTTTAAACTCGTACTAAAACAAAGGATTTCAAAAGAAATTGAATCTATTCATTTAAGGGAACTTGATTATTATCACGATAAAGCAGAAATCCGAAAAGTGTTATTACTGTTTAACATTTTAACTGTTTTAAAGCAAAAGAATGTCGATACGTATTTTCCTTTTGAATATTACTTGGAAAGTAAATGGAGTTTAGAACATATTCATGCTCAAAGTACAGAAGGATTAAATACGAAGGAACAGTGGAGCGTTTGGATAGAAGGAACTATTAACTTGTTAGAAGGATTAGATCGTTATAAAACACTCGTAGAGTATTTAAGAACAGTCTCATTAGAAGAGTTGACGGAAGAGAAATTTAATGGAATTTCTCAAAGGGTAATGGAAGAAACAAAAGGTGAATTTTTAAGTGAAAGCAATGGCTTAGACAATTTAGTATTACTAGATCAAGGAACAAATAGTAGTCTGAGCAATCACTTCTATCCAGTAAAATATAAACGGTTAATAGATTATGATAAATCAGGAGCTTATATTCCTTTAGCGACTCGTAATACATTTATGAAGTATTATAGCGATAAAGTAACGCAATATGAGTTATGGTCGTTTGAAGATGGTGAAGCTTATGTAAGAGCAATTGAATCTGAATTCAGTGATTTGATATTGCAAGCTAAAGGAGTGGTTCAGCTTTGATAATGACATTTGCCCAATTAATTGAAAAATATGGAATAGTAATTCCGATGATACAGAGAGATTATGCGCAAGGACGAACGGATGCTAAAGCCACTTTAGTACGTGAAAATTTAATAGAAAATATGAAAGGAGCTTTACTAGAAGGGAGACCTTTAGATTTTGATTTTATATATGGAACAATTGAAAGAAATAGGGGTTTACTGCCGCTAGATGGTCAACAACGATTAACCACATTATTTTTGCTACATTGGTATTTGAATATGAAAGAAAGTGGTGATATGCAGTCTATATTAGAAAAATTTAGTTATGAAACGAGGGTAACAGCTAAAGATTTTGTATATTATTTAGTTCGCAATTCAATTGAATATGATGATAAACCTTTATCAAAAGTGATTGAATCTCAAAAATGGTATCAATATAAATGGAAGTTTGACCCTACAGTAGAAGGTATGCTTCGAATGCTAGATAAAATTCATGAAGAGTTTTATAAAGTAGAGGATGGGTTATTAGAAGTATTATGTGGAAAAGAATGTCCAATTTTCTTCACATTTAAAGATTTAAATAATATTGGATCAGGTGAAGAATTATATATTAAAATGAATGCCCGCGGCCGAGCTTTAAGCGATTTTGAAAATTTTAGAGCGCAATTTGAACAACTATTAGAAGTACTAGGTTATAACGATAAGGCAAAAGAATTTTCTTTTACATTAGATAAAGAATGGACAGATTTCTTATGGCCTTATTTAGATGATTCGAAAACATTAGATAAACCATTTTTGAGATTATTTAATTTTATTTCTTCAAGCAAAATCTCAAGGATAGGTACAGTTGCGCCTAATACGTTTAGTAAAGATTATACTAATTTTAAAGAATTGAAAACCATTTATAAAGAGGAAGAAAGTGTTACGTTTCTCTTTGACATCTTTACGATATGGAAAGATGCAGAACAGATTGAAAGCGAGTTTTCTTCTATACACGAACAAATTCATTTATTTACAGATGAAAGAAATTACTTTAAAGCTTTGGTGGAAGAGGATAACCTTACATGGCCAGAACGAATTTATTTATATGCGATCATCCAATCAAAAGTTTATAAGAGAGATGATGCAATTGAATTATTAAGAATTGTTCGGAATATAGTCAATCGAATTAGACAAGCAAAAGATGGAAAGTTCACGTCAAACATGCGCTATGATACAATTCCTACTATATTTGATTTCATTGATTACTTAGTGGAATCGGGAAAAACAGTGTATGAATCGCTTTTAGATATTTCGCCAAAAATGTTCTCAAAAATTAGTGATGCTAGTTTAAGACATGAACAAGAAAAAGTTCAATTGATCCTTGAAAGACCAGATTTGAAAGAGTGGTTATATAAGCTAGAGGATAATATATACTTCAAAGGTGCATTAATGGTTGTACTACCAATCTTTAAAAAATATCCTGAAAAATTGTATGATGTGATGCAAGAGTTATTAAGTACAAACCAATCTTTAGTTTCAAGAGCTTTTCTAGCAATTGGAGACTATGCGCATAAAATTGGTTATACAAATCTAGGACCTCGGTATATATTTGGGGGAGATGCAGTAAAAGAATATATATGGACGACTTACGATCCAAATTTACAAGTGCATTATGAAAATTTTCTAGAGAAATTAATAACAATTGAAGACGATAGTGTTGAGAACAAATTGAGAAATTTAATTCAAGAACAAAAATGGAATCCAACAAACTGGAAATATTATTTTGTTAAATACCCAACTATATTAACAGGGAAGAGAATGATATTTTCTTATGAGGATGAGGAGCAACTATTAATAGAAAAATTAAGTGGTGTGAGCTTGCGAGCAGAACATATTAACCCGATATATAAAGTCGTTATAGAGAGTATTCCAGCACTATGTGATTTGCAAAGTAGCAATGTTCGCTTATCGGAAAGGAGTAAACTAGTTACAAAGGATGGATTAGTTTTACAAATTTCTAATGGTAAGTGGCAAACTGATGATGTTGAATTAAACGATAAACTAAACGAAATTCAGCATACGGAAAAGGATTTAGTACAACAAATGGTAAAAGTGATTCATTACTAATCAGGGAGATTAATGATTTTCATTGTTAAATAGAGTACAAGGGAATGGGGAGAGCCAACTCATATGAGTAGGCTCTTTTTATGTGCTATGAAACTTCAAAATAGAACGATATTACATTAGTGGAATGTGTAATAAACGCCTATCTAATCACGAAAAAAAACGACTCCATTCACGTTTTTCAGGTTATCTGATGAATAGGTGGATTTTTGTGAAAAAAATGTTTATAAAAAGCCTTGAAATATTCTGAAAATTAAATTATTATTATCCATGTAAACTACTAAGTAATCGTTTACATGGATGAAATAAGGGTTTAAACAAAACTGAAGTAAACGATTTCTTGAAAATTTAGAAAGAGTGATGAAATGGCTAAGTCTACAATTAAAGATGTTGCATTGGAAGCGAATGTGTCTACAGCTACAGTATCTCGTGTGTTAAACGAAAGTGGATTTGTAAGTGACGACATTAAAGATCGTGTTCATTTAGCTGTGAAAAAATTGAATTATCAACCAAATGCGATTGCTAGAAGTTTAAAGCAAGATAAAACATACACGATTGGTGTTGTGATTCCGGATATTACAAACCATTATTACATGACAATTTCAAAGGCGATTGAAGATATTGTACAGCAAAAGGGCTATAACCTTATTTTCTGTAGTAGTCATGAAAATCCTAAAAAAGAGGATAAATTGTTGCAGCTACTAGTGGAACAACGGGTAGATGCGATTGTACTTGCTACTGCTGGAGGGTGTGAAGAAAGAGTAAGAAGTATTCATCAGGCTGGTGTACCAATTGTTTTAGTTGATCGGACTGTTGAGATTGGAGATTCAAAATTAGATTCAGTTGTAGAAAGTAATTTTGAAAGTGCTTATACATTAACGAGCTATCTTTTAAAACAAGGGCATCGATCGATTGGTCTTGTAAATGGATTGTTAAACGTTAGTACAGGTAAAGAGCGCTATGAAGGATTTCAAAAAGCTTTGGAAGAGTTTGGGGTTCAGGAAGATGAAAACTATACATTTAATAGCACGTTCACTAGAGAGGGCGGAATGAAAGCAGTCGATTATTTTCTTAATTTCACTGAGAAACCGTCAGCTATTCTAACCTTGAACAATGAAATGGCATTTGGTGCTCTTCTTGAATTAACGAAGAGAGGCTACTCAATACCAGATGACATAGTGATCGCTTCTTTCGGTGATGTGGAAGCAGCGCAATTATTACAATCACCTGGGATTATATCTGTAGCTCACAAACCATATGAAATGGGAGAAAGAGTAGGTGATATATTACTAAAACGTTTAAATAATGAAGAAGGCCCTTTTAATGAAATATTTAAACCTCAATTATTAATAGATGCACAAAGTATAGGTTGTTAAAACGTATTTTCATTAAGATGAAAGTCAGAAAGGAGATAGAAATGCTAAAAGGAATACCGAAAATAATTAGTCCAGATTTAATGAAAGTTCTTTTAGAAATGGGACATGGGGATGAGATTGTTTTAGCGGATGGCAATTTCCCTGCTGCCTCTTGCGGGATGAAGCTCATTCGATGTGAAGGTCATGGGGTTCTTGAAGTATTACAGGCAATTTTGCAATTCTTTCCGCTCGATACGTATAGTAATCATTCTGTTTCGTTAATGAAGGTTGTAAAGGGGGATCATGTATCCCCCTCCATTTGGGAAACGTATGATGCAACAATTAAAAAATATGATACTCATTTTGATGGTTTTGAGATGATTGACCGCTTTGCATTTTATGAGAGGGCAAAGAAGGCGTATGCAATTGTTGCAACGAGTGAAAGTGCTCTCTATGCCAATATGATTTTAAAAAAGGGCGTGGTTACGGATTAACGCATGATGAAACTAATATAGTATTTGAA
This sequence comes from Bacillus cereus group sp. MYBKT111-2, assembly GCF_051915205.1. NCBI lineage: Bacteria > Bacillati > Bacillota > Bacilli > Caryophanales > Bacillaceae > Bacillus > Bacillus cereus group sp. MYBKT111-2. The sequence goes on along the minus strand of NZ_JBQAEG010000003.1, from coordinate 102,980 downwards.
TAAAAAATTGATAGGGTAGTAGGTGATAGGATGAGTGAATTGCTACTGAAAATGGATGGAATTAGTAAAGCGTTCCCTGGGGTGCAAGCGCTTTCTAATGTGCGGTTTGAATTGAAAAAAGGCGAAGTTCACGCACTTTTGGGAGAGAATGGAGCCGGAAAATCTACATTAATGAAAATTTTAACAGGGATTTATCAAAGGGATACTGGAACGATTGCATACGAAGGAAGAGAAATCGAGGTTCCCGATACAAAAGCAGCACAAAGACTTGGAATCAGTATAATCCATCAGGAACTTAATTTAGCTCCGCATTTAACAGTTGCCCAAAATATTTTTATTGGAAGAGAACCTAAAGGGCTATTTAATCTTTTTTTGGATGAAAAAGAACTAAATAACAGAGCAAAAAAACTATTTGAAAGGTTAAACATTCATCTAGACCCAAGAGAATTGGTAGGCAATTTAACAGTTGCGAAACAACAAATGGTAGAAATATCTAAGGCTCTATCCTTTGATTCAAAAGTATTGATTATGGATGAGCCAACAGCAGCTTTAACGGATACTGAAATCGATGCATTATTTGTGATGATTCGGAAATTACGGGAGGACGGTGTAGGAATTGTTTATATTTCTCACCGTATGGAAGAGCTAAAGAAAATTACGGACCGTGTATCGATTATGCGAGACGGTACATATGTAGGAACGATGCATACAAAGGATGCAACGATTGAACAAATTATCTCGATGATGGTTGGACGGAAAATTGATAACAATCAAAAACCAGAAATGAAAGAGAGATCGAGAGAAAAGGTGTTTGAAGTAAAAAATTTAAAGAGAGGGAACACGATAAAGGATGTAAGTTTTGAACTGTATAAAGGGGAAATCGTTGGCTTTGCTGGATTGATGGGAGCTGGAAGAACAGAAGTAGCCCGTGCCATATTTGGGGCAGACCCACTAGATTCAGGGGAGATTTTTATTAAAGGAAAAAGACAGAATATTAAAAATCCTTCCGATGCAGTGCAACATGGGATTGGATATTTATCTGAGGATCGAAAACAGTTTGGCCTTTTAGTTGGGATGGATGTAAAAACAAATATTGCAATGGCATCGATGAAAGATTATGTGAAACCTTTCGGCTGGATGCATGTATCGAAAGTGGATCAACAATCTGAGGAATTAATTAAGAGGTTAAAAATAAAAACACCATCAGGTAATCAATTAGTGAAAAATCTTTCAGGAGGGAATCAGCAAAAAGTTGTTATAGGCAAGTGGTTGACTAGAGATTCAGATATCTTAATCTTTGATGAGCCTACTCGCGGGATTGATATTGGGGCAAAAGACGAAATTTATAAGTTACTACATGATTTAGCACAGCAAGGAAAATCTATTATTCTGATTTCTTCGGAACTTCCTGAAATTTTAAGAATCAGTCACCGTGTCATTGTCATGTGTGAAGGCAAAATAACAGGAGAATTGAAAAATGATGAAAAAGCATCGCAAGAAGCGATTATGACTCTTGCAACAAAACGTATTATGTAATGGATACTAACGGATGATAAAGGAGTGAACAAGAATGGAATTACAAAAGGTAGTCGAACTTCCAGTTGAAGGGAAGATGAGGAAAGGGATGAATACAAATGCTCTTCAGCAGCTTCTAGCATTTGCAAGTTTAATTGTACTTGTTGTCATTTTTTCAATTGCTTCAGCTAATTTTCTGCAATTTGATAATATTATAGGCATCTTTTTATCAACAGCTGTTACAGGCATCCTTGCTTTAGGGGCAACGATGATTATCGTTACAAGTGGAATTGATTTATCCTGTGGAACCGTACTAACCTTGTCTTCGGTTATGACAGGTGTGTTTGCTGTCAACTTAGGTTTACCAGTTTGGGTAGCTGTACTCGGGGGTATTTTAATAGGTGCCGTAGTAGGTTTAATTTCTGGAGCTGCAATTGCAAAATTGAAGATTCCGCCATTTATTGCAACGTTAGCGATGATGATGATCGCGAAAGGATTGGCACTTGTTATTTCGAAAGCCACTCCAATTTATTTCACTTCTATACCAAGCTTTAACAAAATTGCGATGGGTTCTATTATCCCTGGCTTTGCTATTCCGAATGCTGTTTTCATCTTTTTTGGAATGGCTATTTTCGCAAGCTTAATTTTAAATAAAACGATTATCGGAAGGTATACATTTGCACTAGGAAGCAATGAAGAAGCAACTAGGCTTTCAGGAGTGAATGTTGATAAGTGGAAAATCATTATCTACATGCTTGCAGGTGTTTTTACTGGTGTTGCAGGGATCATAATGGCATCTCGTCTAAATTCTGCCCAGCCAGCTTTAGGAGCGGGATATGAACTAGAAGCAATTGCAGCAGTCGTTATCGGAGGAACTTCTTTAAGTGGTGGTAAAGGAACAATTCTTGGTACGGTTATCGGTGCATTGATTATGAGTGTGTTAACAAATGGTCTTCAAATCCTTTCCGTACCGCAAGAGTGGCAAACAGTAGTTGTTGGAGCGGTTATCTTATTGGCAGTTTACGCAGATGTGTTACGAAACAAAAAAGCAAAGAATTAACTGCGATACTGTTTTTAAATAAAACAATATATAGGGGGAGTTTTGGATGAAAAAAGCAAAAAAGGGCATCGTTTTATCATCAATTCTCGCAATCTCAATGTTTATGGGAGCGTGTTCTTCAAATAATGCAAGCACGGGAAGTAAGGATAGTGATGCTCCTGCAAAAGATGACGGCAAGCGCTATGTTGCGATTATTTCAAAAGGTTTCCAGCATCAGTTTTGGCAGGCAGTTAAAAAAGGGGCTGAGCAAGCAGCAGATGAGTATAAGGTGAATATTACATTTGTAGGTCCTGAAACGGAAGCGCAGGTGGATAAACAAGTTGAAATGCTCCGTAGCACACTTGATAAAAAACCAGATGCTATTGGGTTTGCGGCATTAGACTCTAAGGCAGCCCTTCCTTTATTAGAACAAGCAAAAAACAAAAAAATCCCTGTTGTCGCATTTGACTCAGGTGTTGAGGGAGATATACCTGTTGCAACAGCAGCAACAGATAATAAGGCAGCGGCAGCTCTTGCAGCTGAGAAAATGGCTGGATTAATTGGTGAAAAAGGAGAAGTAGCAGTAGTTGCTCACGACCAGACAAGTAAAACAGGTGTTGAACGCCGAGATGGCTTTGTAAATACAATCAAATCAAAGTATCCGAACATCAAACTTGTCGATATTCAATATGGTAGCGGCGATCAATTAAAATCGACTGACGCTGCTAAGGCAATTATGCAAGCGCACCCAAATGTAAAAGGTATTTTCGGTACAAATGAAGGTTCTGCGATAGGGGTAGTAAATGCTGTTAAAGAATTGAACAAAAAGAGTGTAGTAGTAGTTGGCTTTGACTCTGGAAAACTACAAATTGATGCGATTAAGGGCGGAGTAATGGCAGGTGCGATTACGCAAAATCCAATTGGAATTGGTTACGAAACTGTTAAAGCAGCTGTTGAGAACCTAGATGGGAAACAAGTATCCAAAACAATTGACACTGGTTTCTATTGGTACGATAAAAAGAACATTGATGATCCAAAAATTAAGGAAGTTCTATATCAATAAAATCTAAATCGAAACTAGCGGTGCAAATAAGAGAGAAACTGAGGTGCATACTATTGTCGAGTGTAATAAATGATTTGAAATTATATGCAAATAAGATTGTCCAAACGGGTCTTGTAGTAGGAGCAGGTGGAAATTTAAGTATGAGAGACGGAAATATGATGTACATCTCTCCTAGCGGTTTTGATTTGCAAGAGATAGAAGACCACGAGTGGGTACGTGTCGATATTGAAACTGGTGAGATATTGGATGATTTAAAACCATCTTCTGAAATATTAATGCATCTGGAATGTTTTCGTAAACGTCCTGATATAACAGCTGTTTTACATGCTCATCCAAGTTATTCGGTAGGTGTATCATGTACTGGTCATACCATTCCGAGTCTATTCCCAGATTTTCCAGCAATGATCAAAAGCGTATCTTATCTTGAATATATGATTCCGACTACAGAAGTATTGGCTAACGCTGTATCAAATGTGATTGAAGAAAATGATGTAGTCGTAATGAGGAATCATGGAGTACTTACGGTTGGTAAAACAATGAAAGAAGCATATTTTCTCATGCAAATTCTAGAAGAAGCGGCCAAAGTATATACGATTGCATCGACGGTGGGCGTGCCAAGAATTTTGACAGAGGAAGAATGTCACGAATTAAGAAATCTATCTTCTGAGAAATATAGATTACAACTATTAAAAGATGCGGAGTAATTGAAGTGTTTCCGAGGGGTGTGAAGGAATGGAAAAAGTTTGGGCTTTTGATTTAGGTGCATCTAATGGGCGTTTAATGGTAAGTGGATTTGATGGGAAACGCCTTTATCTTGAAGAAGTTCACCGGTTCTCCAATCGCCCTATTTACGCAACTGGTCATTACTATTGGGATATTTTAAGGATCTTCCAAGAAATGAAGAATGGAATAGGGAAAAGTATTCAAAACGGTCATAAGTCGATCGAAAGTTTATCTATCGATACGTGGGGCGTTGATTTCGGACTTCTTTCTGCAACAGGAGAATTGCTTAGCAATCCTTATTCTTATAGAGATCCGCATACAAATGATAGTTTAAAAGAAATCACGGAAGTCATTCCGAGGGATGTTTTGTTCTCTCGAACGGGAGTCACGCCAGCAACAATTAATACGATCTGCCAGCTTTATACGATAAAAAAGAATAACCCAGATTTAATAGAAAAGGCAAAAACTCTATTATTAACACCAAACTTATTGAGTTATTTATTTTCCGGCGAAAAGGCGAATGAATATACGATTAGTACAACGACATCATTATTTCACATTCATGAGCATAATTGGGATACCGCCCTTATGACTAAGTTAAAGCTACCTAAAGAAATCATGGGAAATATTGTGATGCCAGGAACAACTCTCGGTCCGACACTTTCTTCCATTCATAACGAATTTGGCATGAAGCCTGTTAAAGTTATTGCTGGTGCAGGACATGATACAGCCTGTGCTCTTGCCGCATTACCTATAAAGTCGGAATATTCTGCTTTTATGAGTTGTGGTACATGGATCTTAATGGGAGTTCAAGTGAAGGATCCGGTCATTAATGAACAGGCTTTGGAATGGGGCTTTACAAATGAAGGAACGGCAGATGGCGAGTTTCGACTACTTAAAAATATTATGGGGTTATGGCTCATGCAAGAATGTAGGGGGACTTGGGCAAAAGAAGGCAAGCTTTTTACTTACGAAGAAGAAGAAACGTTGATTCGAAATACAAAGCCATTTGCACATTTCATAGATCCAGATAATCCTTCTTTCTTCAATCCGGAAAATATGCTAAAACAAATCCGAGATTTCTGTATAAAGAGTGGTCAACAGCCGCCTGAAACGGAAGGGAGTTTCCTCCGCTGTATTTTGGAGAGTCTTTCACTGAGGTACAGATGGGTGTTAGAGAAGCTGGAAGTGTTAACTGATAAGTCAATAGAAGTCATCCACATGGGCGGCGGTGGTATTCAGAATGATCTTTTTTGTCAATTTACCGCAAATGCGACTAACCGCCCTGTTGTAGCGGGTCCAGTTGAAGCGAGTGCGATTGGAAATTCATTATCGCAATGGATCGCGCTAGGAAAAATAAAGGATTTAAAGGAAGGTAGAGACATTGTTGAAAACTCGTTTCCTGTTAAACATTATCAACCTCAAAATCAATTAGAATGGCAGGAAGCATACGGCCGTTTTCTTGAAATAATCGATAACAATGTAGTAAGAAGGGAGCTTTAAAATGAAAACAGTTCATAATAGATTTTACAATACATTACCAAAAATCGGGATTAGACCAACAATTGATGGCAGAAGAAATGGTGTACGTGAATCTCTTGAAGATATGACGATGAATCTTGCAAAATCGGTAGCAAATTTATTAACTGAAAATTTACGTCATTACAATGGCGAGGCAGTAGAATGTGTCATCGCTGATACATGTATTGGCGGTGTGGCGGAAGCGGCCAAAGCGGCTGAAAAATTTGCGATAGAGGGAGTTGGTGTTTCTATTACTGTTACACCATGCTGGTGCTATGGTTCTGAAACGATGGATATGAATCCAGACATTCCAAAAGCAGTATGGGGATTTAATGGAACAGAACGTCCAGGGGCAGTGTATCTTGCAGCTGTCTTAGCTGCCCACAATCAAAAGGGTATTCCGGCTTTCGGCATATACGGGAAAGATGTGCAAGATTTAAGTGATACATCTATTCCTGAAGATGTGCAGGGAAAATTACTTCAATTTGCAAAGTCTGGTCTTGTCGTTGCTACTTTAAAAGGAAAATCGTATCTTTCGATGGGATCTGTATCTATGGGGATTGTCGGTAGTACTGTTAACCCCGAGTTTTTCCAAGATTATTTAGGAATGAGAAATGAATATATTGATATGACCGAATTTGTCAGAAGGATAGATGAAGAGATTTATGATAAGGAAGAATATGAAAGAGCTTTAAACTGGGTGAAGGAGTATTGCCCAGAAGGTCCAGATAATAATGCGGAAGAGATGCAACGATCAAGGGAGCAAAAGAATAAAGACTGGGAAACTAGCGTGAAAATGACGTTAATTGCAAGAGATCTCATGGTTGGAAATCCGAAACTAGAGGAACTTGGTTATGGTGAAGAAGCGCTAGGGCATAACGCGATTTCCGCAGGTTTCCAAGGCCAGCGTCAATGGACGGATCATTTCCCGAACGGTGATTTTATGGAGACGATTTTAAATTCCTCATTTGATTGGAACGGAATTCGCCCGCCATACATTATGGCTACTGAAAATGATAGTTTAAATGGAGTTACGATGCTATTTGGCCATTTATTAACAAATACAGCTCAAGTTTTTGCAGATGTAAGAACGTATTGGAGCCCAGAGGCAGTAGAACGCGTGACAGGGCATAAACCTGAAGGATTGGCGGAACATGGATTTATTCATATGATTAACTCCGGTTCAGCTGCACTTGACGGGACAGGACAACAAACGAAAGATGGAAAGCCTGCTATAAAACCATTTTGGGAAATTACAGAGGAAGAAGCGCAAAAATGTTTGGCAGCTACTTCCTGGCGACCAGCTTCAACAGGATATTTCCGCGGGGGCGGGTTCTCGAGCGATTTCTTAACAAAAGGAAATATGCCTGTAACAGCAGCTCGCCTCAACCTTGTGAAAGGATTAGGACCTGTTTTACAAATTGCAGAAGGCTATACGGTTGAAATACCAGAAGAGGTTCACGACGTATTGGATGGGAGAACAGATCCAACTTGGCCAACAACTTGGTTTGTGCCAAATTTAACGGGAGAAGGTGCCTTTCAAAATGTTTACACAGTAATGAATAATTGGGGTGCTAATCACTGTGTAATAAGCTACGGCCACATTGGCGGTGATTTAATTACTCTTGCTTCCATGCTCCGAATTCCTGTGAATATGCATAACGTCAAAGAAGAGGACATCTTCAGACCGAGTGCATGGGGGATGTTCGGAACAAAAGATCCAGAAGCTGCAGATTACCGTGCCTGCCAAAACTTTGGTCCATTATATCAGTAAGTGAAAACTCCCCCCTGATCGTACGTCGGGGGGTTACTATAGAGCATATTTTTTCGCATTGGAATGAAAGTGTAACAATTGTAGTGTTAAAAAAAATCGCAAGTAATAGGAAACTCTTGAACATACGGATACACACTATTTTCGTATCCGAAATAATAGAACAATAAAAAAACAACGGGGGTAAAAAGATGGTTAACAGTTTATGGAATGAAACAAAGGCATCACAATTATCGCAAGGAGTAGACGAATTAGTATATCGTTCAAATTTAATTGGAACAGACCGTGCTGTATGTAATTGGGGAGGCGGAAACACATCGGTAAAGACCTTTGAAAAAGATTTCCGCGGCCGAGATATAGAAGTGATGTGGGTTAAGGGAAGTGGATCCGATTTAGCAACGATGAAAGCACAAAATTTAACGGGTTTAAGAATGGAAGACATTCGCCTATTAATGGAGCGCGAAGAAATGTCAGATGAAGAAATGGTAGAGTATTTAGCTCATTGTATGATTGACAGTAAGCATCCACGTGCATCTATCGAAACATTATTACATGCTTTTTTACCTTTTAAACATGTGGATCATACACATCCAGATGCCATTATTAGTCTTTGCTGCGCACATAATGGAAGACAAATTGCGGAGGAGATTTACGGCAATCGTTTCGTTTGGGTTCCGTATGTGCGTCCTGGATTTACGTTATCTAAAATGATTGCAGAAGGTGTGAAAAATAATCCCAATGCTGAACTCGTGTTAATGGAAAAACATGGCCTAGTCGTTTGGGGAGATACGGCGAAGGAAAGCTATGAAAGAACAATTGCAGTTATTAATGAGGCAGAACAATACATCAATGAACGAGTGAATGAAAATACTGTATTCGGAGGTGAAAAATACGAAACACTCTCAGTAGAAGAGCGTAGAAGCATTCTTGCAAAAGTAATGCCGATTATTCGCGGGGCAGTGAGTGATGAGAAGAAAATGTTATTATCCTATGATGATACAGATGAAGTACTTCAATTTGTAAACAGCCACGATGCACGAGAGCTTTCGCAAGTTGGAGCAGCTTGTCCGGATCATTTAGTTCATACAAAGCGCAGTCCTCTTTATATTGATTGGGATCCGCAAACAAAAAACGTAGACGGATTAATAGAGAGTATTAAATCTGGTGTTACAAACTTTAAAGATGAGTATAAAGCTTACTTTGAACGTAACAAATACGAAGGAGACAAAATGTTTGAATCTGCACCTCGCGTTATTTTAATTCCTGGTATCGGTATGGTGAATACCGGTAAAAATGTGGTAATGTCAAAAGTAAGTGGTGCGCTGTATCATAGGGCAATTTCGGTAATGAAAGGTGCTACAACGCTCGGACGTTTCGTTTCTTTAAATGAAAATGAATCTTACAATGTGGAGTACTGGCCGCTAGAGCTGTATAAATTATCGTTAGCACCGGCTGAAGCGGAATTTTCTCGCAAAGTTGTGTTTATTACAGGTGGTGCTGGCGGAATTGGAAGTGAAACGGGACGCTGCCTCGTTTCAGAAGGTGCGCATGTCGTGCTTGCTGACTTGAATTTTGAAGGGGCAGAAAAAGTTGCGGCTGAAATTAACGAGAAGTACGGCGAAGGTCGTGCTACTGCTGTGAAAATGGATGTAACAAAAGAAGAAGAAGTAAAGGCGGCATTTGAGCAGGCAGCTCTTACTTACGGAGGCGTTGATAGTATCGTGAATAATGCAGGACTTGCGACGTCTAGTCCATTTGATGAAACGACACTTCAAGAATGGAATTTAAATATGAACGTACTTGGAACAGGCTACTTTTTAGTGGCACGTGAAGCGTTCAAGCAAATGAAACAGCAAGGAATTGGCGGGAATATGGTATTTGTCGGCTCGAAAAATTCTGTGTATGCCGGAAAAAATGCTTCGGCATACAGTTCTGTAAAAGCACTCGAAACGCATTTAGCGAGATGTATTGCAGCTGAAGGCGGTGAGTATGGCATACGTGTAAATTCAGTTCTTCCCGATGCGGTGTTGCAAGGGTCAGCTATTTGGGGTTCAAAGTGGCGCGAAGAACGTGCTGCAGCATATGGTATCGAACCTGATCAATTAGAGGAACATTACCGTAAACGTACAACATTATTAGTTAATATTTATTCGAGAGACATTGCTGAATCAATTGCTTTCTTTGCCTCCTCAAAGGCAGATAAAACAACGGGATGTATGATTACAGTTGATGGTGGTGTAACAGCAGCATTTACTAGATAACTATTACGTTTGTGAAAAGGTATTTCAAAAGAAGTATAAGAGGAAAATGTTTTTTGCCTCTTATACTTCCATATAAAAGAATAGCGAATTTCAAGGAGAGAATAGAAGAAGTCAATGTGCAGAAGGGGACATTTTACATTCGCTTTTCAAAAGGGGATGGAAATTTGAAACTGAGAAACGTATTAACAGGGGGATTGCTTTTTAGTACTTTATTATTTTCTTTAGGAAGCACTGGAGAGTTTAGTAAAGCAAAAGCAACAGCACCTATTACGATTGAAAATCCAAAACCAGAGGGAAAGAAACTATCACTTTGGTACAATGAGCCAGCAAAAGATTGGGAAAAACAAGCATTGCCAATCGGTAATGGCTATATGGGTGGAATGGTCTTTGGTGGAGTCCAACAAGAACGTATTCAGTTTAATGAAAAAACGCTTTGGACTGGCGGACCAAGCAGTACAAGTGAGTATACGTACGGGAATCGTGATGGGGCAGCGAGTCACTTAGGTAGCATTAGAGAAAAGTTATCAAAAGGTGATAAATCAGGAGCAGAAAGGGAATCTACGCAATTTCTCACAGGTCTCCAAAAAGGCTTTGGTTCCTATCAAAATTTCGGGGACATATACTTAGATTTTAATATGCCAGATGGGTCTTCATTTTCCAATTATCGCAGGGAATTAAATTTAAATGAGGGAATTTCTACGGTGTCCTATAACTATAAAGGTGTTCAATATAATAGGGAATATTTTGCAAGTTACCCTGATCGCGTTATGGTCATGCGTTTAACTGCTAGTGAATCGAAACAGCTTTCATTAGATGTTAGACCAACGAGTGCACAGGGAGGGCAAGTAACGTCCAAAGATAACAAAATCACGATAAAAGGACAAATAGCGAATAATGGAATGAAATATGAATCGGAATTTAAAGTACTAAATGAAGGCGGTACATTAACAGCAGAGAATGGGAAAATTAAAGTAGCAAATGCAGATAGTTTAACAATTATTATGACTGCAGCTACTGATTATGAAAATAAGTACCCGAATTATAAGGGGGAAGATCCACATCAAAAGGTTGAAAAAATTATGTCTGCTATTTCTAACAAGAGTTATGAGGTTTTAAAATATACACATATAAAAGACTATTACTCTTTATTTAATCGTGTTTCTTTAAATTTAGGAGGAGAAAAACCATCCGTTCCAACAAATGAATTACTAGCATCTTACAGTAAAGAAAACAGTAAGTATTTAGAAGAACTATTCTTCCAATATGGAAGATATTTGCTTATTTCTTCTTCAAGACCAGGAACGCTTCCTGCAAATTTACAAGGAGTATGGAATAATTCGAACACACCACCGTGGGAAAGTGATTATCATTTTAATATTAATCTCCAAATGAATTATTGGCCTGCAGAAGTGACAAATCTGTCTGAAACAGCTGAGCCATTAATGGATTATGTTGATTCATTGAGAGAACCGGGAAGGGTTTCAGCAGAAAAACATTTTGGTGTTACAGGCGGCGGGTGGACCGTTAACACGATGAATAATCCATTTGGATTTACTGCGCCTGGATGGGGATTAGGCTGGGGATGGGCACCTAGTGCGAATGCCTTTATTGGTCAAAACCTTTGGGAGCATTACAAGTTTACGGATGATAAACAATACTTACAAGAAAAGATTTATCCGATACTGAAAGAAGCGGCAGTGTTTCATAGTAAGTTTTTAGTAGAAGATCAAAATAAGAAGTTAGTTGTTTCTCCGTGCTGGTCTCCAGAGCTTGGTGGCATTTCTAATGGATGTGCCTTTGACCAACAGTTAGTATATGAATTGTTCTCTAATGTAATTGAAGCGAGTGAAGTTTTACAGGTTGATAATGTATTTCGGGATGAGTTAAAGGCGAAAAGGGATAAATTATTCCCGCCAATTCAAATTGGTAGATATGGTCAGGTGCAAGAGTGGAAGGACGATATAGATGATCCTGGTGAAACGCATAGGCATATATCCCAGTTAGTTGCGCTATATCCAGGAAGTATGATTAATCACAATACACCAGAATGGCTAGAGGCAGCTAAAGTTACTTTAAACCATCGTGGTGACGAGGGAACAGGCTGGAGTAAAGCGAATAAAATTAACCTATGGGCACGTTTGTTAGATGGTGACCATGCGTATAAAATCCTGCAAGGTCAACTGACAGGAAGTACGCTCAGCAACTTATTTGATACGCATCCGCCGTTTCAAATTGATGGGAATTTTGGCGCAACATCAGGAATTGCTGAAATGTTAATTCAAAGCCATACCGACTCTATTCAACTATTGCCTGCACTTCCGAAAGTTTGGAAGGACGGTTCTTATAAAGGATTAAGAGCACGCGGTGCATTTACGATTGATGCGGATTGGAAAAATGGCACGCCTACAGTTATTCAGGTGACTTCTGATCACGGAAACGATGTAAAGTTAAAAAGTCCAATGTTCAATACGCCGTTTACTGTGACAAAAGTTGGGACGAATACACCGGTGCCATTTACGAAGAATGGCGATACGATTTCATTTAAAACGGAAGCAGGTAAAAAGTATAAAATTGAGTCTATGCTTAGTTTCGATCTAGAATCTCCCAGCGGTGTAACAGCAGGAAATACAGTTAAGGTAAAGGCAAACTTATCAAACTTTGGTACGTTGAAATCTTCATCTGGAGAAGTGGTTGTAAAGGCTCCAGAGAGCTGGAATGTGAAGCCAATTAAAGTAGCTTTTGAAGGCGTTGAACCAGGGCAATCGAAAACAATTGAGGCAGATTTACCTGTCCCTATTGATGTAGTTGCTAATAAGTATTCCATTGAAGCGGAGGTAACTACAGATAGCGGGACGATTCGTAAATCCAATCAAATAGAAGTAACGCCAGCAGTAAAGCTAATTTCGGCAAATGTTGACCCACATCCAATTAGTAGTGAAGGTGGTTCGACTACATTAAAGGTAAAGGTCCAAAATGAAATAAAGGAAAAAGTGACACCTGGAAAAATTGAATTGCAATTACCAGAAGGCTGGAATGCACAGCCATTAGCGACAGACTTTCAATTACCGGCAGGAGGAGAGGAGACATATTCATTTGTTATAACTCCGCCATCCGAGTTTAAAGGAGTAAAAGAAGTTGGAGTTTCTGTAAAATTGGGGAATGCGGTGGTAACATCAACGAAAGTGCAAGTTGCTTCCGGCGGCATCTATCTTAGTGACATTTCATGGGTAAAAGCAACTGCTGGATGGGCAACGGTTCAAAAAGATAAAAGCACTGATAAAAACCCACTTTCATTACTTGGAACGACAGGACCGATTACGTACAAAAAAGGAATCGGAACGCATTCGAAGTCAGAAATTACGTACGACATATCAAATGCAACTTACAAACGATTTCATTCATACGTAGGAATCGACCAGGAGCCTGGTGGTAAAGGCGGTTCGGTCGTATTTAAAGTACTGCTTGATGGGGCAGAAGTATTTAATAGCGGTACAATGTACTATAATACGCCAGCAAAATTTGTTGATGTTGATCTTACTGGCAAGAAAGAATTAAAATTAGTCGTTGATGATGCAGGTAACGGTAATGGAAATGATCATGCGGACTGGGCGGATGCTTGGTTGAGTTATAAATAAAGATAGGTTAACAAATCTAAAATAAAAACGCTATTCTTTCTGTGAAATCGTAGGAGAGAATGGTGTTTTTTGTTTAATGAATGAAACCGATTTGCTTAAGAAATTCAAAGATTCTTAGTTTTAGTTATATATCTTTTTATTTTTGGTAGCTAAATGGATTTTTTGTATTTTAATATGTGTTGTTTAAATATGTAATTTCTGTATCCGTTAGTCTATAATTAAAAGGTGAGAATGGATATTTGAAGTGTAGGAGACAATTAATTTAAAGCTATCATTGTAGTTATATTAGGGGAGAGGGATAAATGAGTGTAAAGCTTCAACTAAGTTATGATAATGAACAAATTCAATTTTTTAATAAAGAATATGGAATAGTGGGATTTACGGATTATACACCTACGATATGGAAAGACCTTTCAAAAGTTAATTGGTATGTGGATGAAAAAATGTTTGTAGATCATAAAAAAACATACATTTATACTGGCTCGGGCCATTTTGGAGCAAGAAGAGATTTGCATCAAATTGTAATGAAATTGTGGTATGGTGACGAAGCGATAGAAACGGCTTACGCTAAGAAGTATATAATTGAGCATCATAACAATAACGCCTTTGATTGTAAAATTCAAAACCTGTCTTTTGCTTCTAATGACCTCAATTTGACTAAAGCTCATTCTTTTGATAAAAACCAACCAAAATTAATACGGAAAGCAGCTTTAAATTTTTATAAAGATTTTAAGACGCAAAAGTACCAAATAACAATTATTTGTACAGATGATTTTATGATAATTCAAGATGGAAAAGCAATACAGATTGAACGGTGCTATCTTACATATGAAGATAACTTTAGAGTTGTATATACAGATGCTAATAGAATTGTAGATGAACTCTTGGAAGTAGGGAATATTAACTTTAAATTACTTTCTTTTAAAGAATTTTCATATAAAGAAGCAGAATTTTATGTTCCTGAAAATGGACAAGTAGTAGGAGGAATATGGTTCCTTGAGGATGAAGAAGGTAATCCTATTATGGTTGCTGGAGAAGATGTAAAAGGGAGATTTTGTTTTAATAGTACACCACCAAATCCAAAATTATATAAAAAAGAAAATAAATAATGAATTATCTAGGGAGTATCTTTAGCAAGTAGATATGGTATCTATATTGATTCCAATATAGATAAAACTTTTATTGTTAAGATAATCTTTTTTAATTAAGCAAGAAATATGATTAGAGTTGTATAAAGAAAACATGGTGTTTTAATCATAAAAAATAAATGGTTCTTTTATTTATAGTGTTAGAAATGGTAGAGAATTTTTAGATTTTATGCTGTTAAACTAAAGTAATAATATAAGTTTAATAATTTACTATAAATTTGTTGCTTGGTAACAGTTAAAAAAGAGGAGACTAAAAATTGATCAAAGAAAAAATCACTCAAATTAAATCATATTTTAAAACATTATCTACAAATCAACAACTAAACGAGGATTTAGATTTTTACACTTTTTTAGCTACATTAATTCCTGTTCCTGGATATCAACAAGCGGCATTATTAGTTAATAAGTTAGTTAATAATCACAATCTAAAACTTTTAATTACAGATTTGAGAGAGTGTATTTATCAAACTAATACACGTATTTCTACAATTGAAGACGACATAGAGAAAATTCAACTAATGGCTATGACTGTGTCTACTGTATCAGCCTTAGATGAGAAAATTAATTTAATTATGGAACAAGCACAGCAAGAGCTGCCATCTGAATTTATTGTTGAAACTGAGAATTGGAGTACACAAACTATCATTAATCAAATTATTAATTCAGGATTTACATCAGTGTCAGCGAATAATAACAGTCATAATCGTTTGCACAATGTTGAAATTAATTCAAGACGTACTCATTTACGTGCTACAAATCATTCATCAAATTATTTGCAAGGTACAGAATTTAAGGACTCTATAGGTACTGTAGGAATGAACGGAATTACACAGCAAGGAAATATTCAGGTTACGGGAAATTCCATAGGTTTTGGTGAAGAGAGTGCATTGATTTTTGGTAATCCAAATGAAGTGAATGGAATTTGTCCCATTTGTAAAAATACAGTTGTTGCAAATAAAGTGGAACTACAACAATATTCACAATTTCAATGTCCACATTGCAAAAACACTTTTCAGTATATATTAAACTAGAATACAAGCATTACAGGCTAAAAAATCAAAAATCCGTGCTTTTAAAAGTACGGATTTTTTCGGAGGAGAAGTTTGTGTCTCTTTTTAAAGTCATTTCATTCTAAAAATAACCCAGCAGTAATAATTTACCTATTATCTGGGAGTAATTTACTTTTACTGAATGGTAAAAGGATAGTGAAAAGTGAGAATAGACTTACATAAAATGGCTGACATACAACAAGTTTAAACAGAATCTTTTGGAATGACTTCACCATTATCTTTAAATGTCCATGCATCTAAATCTTGGTCGAAAATAACTTTATCCAAAGTTCCGTCAATAACCTTGAATAGTAATAACGCAATTTTTTGCCCTGTATCAACAACAGTTTTAGAAACAATTTTGAGAATGGTAAACTCATAATCGAACCCTTTAACTTCTGTAAGCACTCCTGCTAATTTGACATATTTAGTGGATTCAAATTCATATCGACCACTGGTTGGAGAATTTGTATTTCGTGGAAATGAATTGAGTACCGGTTTTAGAACTGACTGTAAATTCTCTTGTTGATTGCCTTGTTCGTCATAAAAATAAGTATCTATTGTACTAATCTCTTGTACAGAGTTTATTTCATTTGTATTAGCAAAAGTATGAAATTTATCTATTTCTTCTTGATTAGTTGCTACCCAAGAAATCTGTGGGGTATCCATTAATATGAAAGTATTTGTTATATGTATTTTTTGTATTCGTCCATCCCAATCAGTATCTTTAAATCCTCTAAGTATTGCTAATTTGATTCCTTCTTCTTCAGCGAAAGACCTTGCTCCTTTAGTGTACCCCTCGGTGGTAACAACAAAAGCTTCATCAGGTTTAATTTGTGAAATAGCCCCAAAAAAATCTCTTATTATACTTATACCTACTTTTGTATCGTAGTCTTTACATTCAATTAAAACTCTCTTTGATACGTTGGCACGTGTGATCATAACATCAATCTGGTGAGGGGTTTTCTTTCCATCACCTCGTAGTGTTAAATCATGAACTACAACATCAGAAGCGTTTAAAGTCTTAAATACTATAGCTGCAAGTCTTTCGTATTTAGTACCTTGCTTTAATTTTTCATCTGCAATATGTTCATTGTATATGATTTCGATCTCTTGACTCATTAAAGCTCCTCCATTTTTCAATATTAGTGCTACCTTATAATAAGGGATTACTTAGTTTTAATTATAAAATATTAAAGGTTTTTTTGTTTGAAAAATCAGTTAAAAATACTGGTATGAAAATAATAAATTAAGATAACGAGTGTATTTATATTAATGGAGTAAGGAACTGTAAAGCTGTTTAATTTTTATCAAACAAATGTCATCTATGTGTAAAAGATGAATTATTTCTATATGGCTACAAACCCAGTTTATATATTCCAGTACAATTACTTTATTATTTCTCCTGGAATATACTCTTCAGAAATAATTTCATAAGAGTATATATATTCCTTTTATATAAAATCTCAAGTATTTCTTGTATGAGATCACTAGGAGTATTCGTTTCTATTACATATTCTTTCGTATTTCCAGATGTGTCAATGCCTTTTAGTGAGCATATAATCTGCCTTCATTATGATAATTCGAAAATCTATATCCCTCCGCAATGTCATGTTTGTTTTGATGAATAGGTTAAATTTGGATAATACCTCAAGTAATATGAAAGGTAATAAGCATATAAAGAGTTTTATTCTTATCATGTAAAGTAATTAAATTTAAAATACGATAATTAAAATAAGTATTAGTGGCAATTCTAATTTTAGGAGGTGTATATATATGTTCCACGAATGGGGTTGTCAATGTAAGAAATGTTTTGAGGAAATAGAAGATGGATTGTATTCGATGTTTCCTAATGCTAATACGGAAGATGAGCTTGAAGAAGAATTAGAGCGTTCCTTCTCTAAAATGTTGGACCGTTAATTATTTAGTTATCTAAATATTGTACATTCACTATTCGTTTTTAAAACGTAAATTGCACCTGAAAAAGCATTCGAATGGATGCTTTTTCTTTTTTATCAAGAAATTTGAAGGAGAGTTAGATATAAGTTATTAACAATTTTATAACAATAAATGTTATTATTGTTATAAATAAATTAAAAAATAAAAGGAAAGGGTGATTGGATGCATGTAACACAACATCCCAAATTTACAAATGCGACTTCTTATATGGACGGGAAATTAAAAGAACACTTTGGTGAAAAATGTGTGGTGAAAAACATAACATTTAAACAATGTGAAGAATTTATTGAAAAAACAACACAAGTTCATTCGAAAGAGGAATTGTTTTTATTGGAAGACAGTCTAGATATAGAGGTTGATATGAATAAGCAAACCGGTTTGAAACAAACATTTTTAAGTATTTGGAGTTCTGTTTTATTAGGAATAGTGGTAGCTTTAGTTACAATGCTTAATTCGAACGTACAGTCGCTAATTACTTTTATAGGAAAAACATTTGTTGATAGTAACGCAAACAAAGAACAAGCGATTAAAGAACTATCCAAGTTGATTAATGATAGCTATAAAATGTCATTAAACCAAGTTGTTACACCTGTTTTTTATGTAGTTTTTCTTGGCATTACTGGTACCTGTGTATTTATAATTTGGAGACATAACAAAATGTTGCAGAAAAGTTTGTTTCACCACAAAATTATTAAGAGGTGTATAGACTTAAAGGAGAGAACAAATTCAGAAGGAGAGGAAAAAGATAAAAATTATATTAAAGATGTTGTAAGTGCATGAATATGGACGATTTTTGCGTAAATCGACTTAACTTTGTGACGAGTGGGTTAATAATAGGCAATTTCAAAATCAAATAGCAGTAGTAATAAAAAGACTTAGAAATGAATGATAAATAATTTGTACATCATTTCTAAGTCTTTTTGCTTTATTATGTGAAAATCATGAAAGGAAAAGTGAGGAAATAATTCAGCTAAATATAGAAAGAAATTCTTATAGGTTAAACTGAATTATTGGGAATATTGTGGTAGGCCAAAAGGGGTATGAGGTGTTCTAAAAATGAAAATACAAATTGTTTTGTTTGATGGATTCGGAGAGCTCGTCTCTTTTGCACCTTTTGAAGTATTGAAAAGAGCAATAGAAGAAGGAGCTCCATTTACGGTTGAATTCGTTTCAAGTGAACGAAAGCAAGAAGTTACTACTTCGTTTGGAGTTACAGTTAAATTACATGATTTTTTACGAATGGATAATCGTCCAGATATGTTCATTTTCTATGTTTAATAATTTGGCTGAATATAACTTAACTTTATTCCCTTTATGACACCTCTCCAAATCCCATCAGCCTATAAAATAAGGAAAGTTCCACATAATGGACATAAACGATGCTTATAAATATAAAGTAGTATGTTATGAAAATGAATAAAGATTGCAGAGCCTACATAAAAAGGGCCTTAGCAAACCCAGAATATAAAGTGCTTTTTTGAGGATGAGAAAATATGTATAGGAGGAAGTGACATGAAAGACAATACTCCTAAGAAAATTTTATTTATTCAATCGGGAATTCCTTTTTATTATCCAATGATCGAAGCAGCAATTTTGGATAGTTTACAAAAGGTAAACAGCGATACAAGTATGGTGAGTCCAGAAAAAGCTATAAAAACCGCGTTAAAAATGAAACCAGATTTTATTTTGGTATTAAGCGGTTTAAGTGAAGAATTTAATCATATTATGCCATTCTTAAAAAAGGCAGGGTTTACTACTGGACTTTGGCTGACAGATGATCCTTATTATACGGATGTAACACAACATCTTGTGCCGTATTATGATTACATATTTACGCAAGATTTAAATTGTATCAAATTTTATAGAGGGTTAGGGTGTAACAATGTGTTCCATCTTCCGTTAGCAGCAAATCAAGATGTGTTTAAACCTTCTCAGAAAGAAGATACATATAAGTATGATCTTAGTTTTATAGGTACAGCATTTGAAAATAGACTTACCTTTGTTGATTCTATTTCAGAGTATTTAGCAGAAAAAAACATAAAAATTGTAGGATTTGGTTGGGAGAATTTAAAGAATTATGAAAGGCTAAAGGATAAAATACAACTATTGCCACTTGCGAAGTATGAGGATGCATTGCAATTTTACGTATCGACTAAAATCAATATAAATTTACATCGCTCACCAAGTGATCAGGAATTGAATTGTAATGCTGCAAATATCCAAGCATATTCAGTAAATAATAGGACGTTTGAAATTAATGCTGTAGGTTCTTTTCAATTAACTGATATACGCCCAGATGTAGGAAAGCATTACATACCGGGTGTTGAAATAGAAACTTTTAATAGTGCATCGGAGTTTATACAAAAAGCGGAGTATTATTTGGAACATGTACAAGAAAGAAAACGTATAGCAAAAAATGGACTGGATAGAACTTTGAAACATCACACATATGATAAACGAATCATACAATTATTAAACTATATTAATTTGAGGGGCGTGAAGGTGTAATCTAGTCATTAACTTACATGAAATAGCATCGATTATACTTGAAGATAAGCATTTAATGCACTGGGATAGACCAGAAGAGATTGCTGAGGACGTTTTAAATTGGTTCATATAAAAAGGTCCGTTGTTCGCATTTGAGCAACGGATTTTCTTTTGAAAAACTGAATCTAAGAGAGATAAGCAAGAGCATTACAGTTCTATCACCAATTCATTTTTTGCTATAATGGATGCGTGGCAGAAAACAGATAGAAAGATACTGCTAGTAATTTATACTTAAAATGTAGGGAGATTGAACTAAGTTATGGGGACAGAAAAAGAAATTAGTTCCGCTAAATTAATATGGAAGATGACGCGCCCGCATACATTAACGGCGACGTTTTCTCCTGTAATTTTAGGGACAGTGGCATCACTTTATGTTGCCAAAATTGATTGGCTTTTATTTATTGCGATGATGGCTGCATGTTTAGCATTGCAAATCGCGACGAACTTATTTAATGAGTACTATGATTTCAAACGTGGATTAGATACCGCTGATTCTGTTGGCATCGGTGGCGGAATTGTCCGTCACGGATTGAAACCAAAAAATGTGTTAACAGTCGCACTTTTATTGTATGTACTAGCTGCACTTATCGGAATTTATATTTGTATGAATAGTAGCTGGTGGTTAGTCGTCATTGGTTTAATTGGGATGGCAGTTGGTTATTTATATACAGGTGGTCCATTACCAATTGCGTACACTCCGTTTGGAGAATTAGTTTCTGGATTGTTGATGGGGACATGCTTTGTACTTATTGCTTTCTTTATTCAAACGAATACGATAACGACTGAAAGTGTATTAATTTCCATTCCAATTGGAATTTTAGTCGGTGCAATCAACATGTCAAATAACATCCGAGATATCGAAGAAGATATGAAAGGTGGAAGAAAGACATTAGTAATCCTCCTTGGGAGAGAAAAAGCAATAGTAACATTAGCTGTAGCCTTTTTCATTGCTTATTTATGGATTGCGGTAATTGTATTAATGGGTTATATAAGCCCTTGGGCATTAGTTATGTTCCTAGGTTTGAGAAAACCAATCTCTGCCATTCAAAGCTT
Organism: Bacillus cereus group sp. MYBKT111-2; assembly: GCF_051915205.1. Taxonomy (NCBI): domain Bacteria; kingdom Bacillati; phylum Bacillota; class Bacilli; order Caryophanales; family Bacillaceae; genus Bacillus; species Bacillus cereus group sp. MYBKT111-2. The sequence continues at coordinate 81,696 of NZ_JBQAEG010000003.1, read as the reverse complement.
CCAAAAAGGGGCAAAGGATCCCGGATATATGCGCATCGCCATGAAATCAACAGCGATGACAAATACGATTTTCGGCTTTTTATTATCAGCAGGATTACTAATAAGTTACTTGTTTTAAATAAAAACCCCCAGTTTCTCAATTTTAATTTAGAGAGATTTGGGGTTTTATTTTGACTTTGCTTCATGTTAAAAACAGTGTCATTTGAAATGAAAATACCAATACATTGCAACTTCATCATTTGTCATATCCAAACCTTTATAAACAAGAAAATCAAACCCACCAATTACAAATCCACATTTTTCATAAAATTTACATGCGGCGACATTATTATTTTGCGTTTCAAGCATAATACCTGGCATATTGCCTTCTTTTGCCCACTGCTTTGCTTGATCAATTAACTGTTTGCCAACTCCGAGTGTACGATATTTTTTATCTACTGTTATATCTTCTACGTAAGCATAGCGATTCCAATTCTTTTTCAATACTATGAATCCAATGATTTGATTATGTAACAGTGCTATGTAAATTACTTGATTCGGTTTATTTATATATTCATTGTACGTCAGTTCTTCATTATCATTTTGTAAATAAATTTTTTCATAACGCGGAACGTCTTCTACTGTATATTCTATGTGTCTATTTACTTTTGAAAGAGAAAGAATTAGCCGAGCATTCACTATAAAACTGTCATCAATCTCCGGGAAATTGTCTAAATCATTTTTTTCTAACTCTCTAATTAAAAGGCTCATTGGGATACCTCCAAATAATAGTATTTCTTCTGGTTCTTTATTTGATCCAAATTCATTCCAATTACAAAATTATAGTAGAATTTCAATAGTAAGGCTATCATTACAAGTTCTTCCTGAAATCATTAAATTTTATAAAGAGAAAGGGTATGATTAGAGGGTATACAATGATGAGGGGGATTTTTGTTTAAACTTTCAGAAAGATCAACGTCTATAGTATAAACATAGTTATTTTAAAAAGGTGTTTTTATTACTAAATCAATAATTAAGCCAAAGATCGATTTCCTATACGATAAAGAAAATCGGCTTTTTCGTTTATGTATTACGTTACAAGAGCTTTCTTATTTTCTCCGGAATGTCCTTTTTAAAAATATATGCAACAGAGTCCTTATAGTAAGAGTATCTTGTTGGGGATAATCAAAAAACGTATATCGCAATATAAAAATTTGTTTTAATACTAAAGGATACCCTACAACGATTCCTATAAATTGTTCTCAATAATTGAAAATAAAATCAATCCAGATTATTATATTGTTATTGTAAATTTATTTTATTGAAGGAGGATACATAAATGAAAAACTCAAAAGGCTCTATTGAGTCAGAGATAAGTAAAGCAATTACGCACTGGGAAAAGGACTACCTAGGACGCGGGTCTATATCCGTTAAGACAGATATATTACGAGATATGATTATCGTAAATTTACAAGGTATTTTAACGCCGGCTGAATATACTGTTTGCGAAACGAAAGACGGTATGCTAACGATAAAGAAAAATCGTTCGGAGTTAGTTGAATCTGGAATTGACGATTTGAAAGAGATTATACTCGAATTAACTGGAGAAAAAGTGAAAAGCTTTCATACGGATATAAGTTCGCGTACAGGTGAGCGAGTAATGATTTTTAAGTTGTTTCATAATCTTGAGGAAAAGTTTTAAAATAAAAAACAACTTAGGGTTAGTGGAAGATACACTAAAAATGCAGTGAGGTAATTAAGAAATCTACAAGTTGTGTACTTTATTTTATCTTATTAACAAGGTAATGATTAGAAAACAAGAAAACTTGAAATTATTTATGTATAATGAATTTTGATTCGCAAAACGGATAAATAAATTGACAAACTGCTTAATATGGTTTATCTTATAATTGTTTTAAAAATTAATAGATGCTTATTTTAACTGTTTGCTATAATTAAGGCTTTAGCATTTTTTTAATATGTAATATTGACTAAATGAAAAAGTTTCTTAATGAAAAGATAGCGCATAACATAAATTGATATATTGATTGCATAATCTAGGAGATCAGAGATATACTGTTATTTTTCATAGGAGTAATACATATATTACTATCCTCTATAAAATGGGAGCTCTTCAAAAAACTTTATTGAAGTTAGTTGAAGTGAAACCGACAATCTCCATAATTCAATGATGATATAAAATCATTGAATTATGGAAGTTGTCGGTTTTTTTTATGGAAAAAACGATGTACGAAAAAGAGTGAATAAAAATTGAAATTAAAAAAACTATCGTAATGAAAAGGAATTTTTATAGGTTATTTTCGTTTGGAAGGGAGTATTTTACATGTTAATTTCGCTAAGTTCATCAACACTGTTAACATTATTTTTTATCGCGCTTAGTGCTTCTTGGCTAAGTGGATTATTGTTTTTACATGCACGGATGCCTTTACGTTTTGTTCATATCCATATTGGTATCGCTGCTTTGCCTTCATTAGTTTCTTTACTTGCACTTGTTAATCACAATGGAGATAGAGTTGTGGGGCCTTGGCATTTAGATACTTTAGCTTGGTTCATGGCTTTCTTCGTTCTTACAATTGGTTTAATCATTCAGCGTTTCTCTGTACGTTACTTAATGGGAGATCGCTCATATCGAAAATACTTTGCACTTTTTACATTTACTACAGGTGTATCTTCGGTCGCATGGTTAAGTGATGATCTTCGCTTCATGATTATGTGTTGGGGAGCAACTCTTATAGGATTGGTTCTACTCATCGGGCTAAATAAAGGGTGGAAGGTAGTTAGTGAAGCAACAAAAATCTCAGGCTATTTATTTACAATAAGTTGGATTGCCTTGCTATCAGCTATCATTTGGCTGTTTCAAATAACTGGACAGTGGCAGTTAACATCAGTTGTAACGAATGAAAATGTAGCTCAATTTGGAACATTGGAGAAAACAGGAATTAACTTATTGATTATAGTAGCTGTGATGATTCCAGCAGCACAATGGCCTTTCCAAAGATGGTTAATTGAATCAGCTGTTGCTCCGACGCCTGTTTCGGCTATTATGCATGCGGGTTTAGTAAATGCTGGTGGTATCATGTTAACTAGATTTTCACCTCTTTTTCATGATGATATTGCACAAATCATTTTACTCATTTTCTCTAGTATTTCTGTCTTAATAGGAACAGGAATTAGTTTAGTCCAAGTTGATTATAAACGTCAGCTAGTAGGATCCACTATTGCACAAATGGGGTTTATGCTGATTCAATGCGCATTAGGAGCGTATTTAGCAGCTGTTATACATTTAATGTTACATGGTTTATTTAAAGCCACACTGTTTTTACAAGCTGGTTCTTCCGTACAACGTTTTGAGGGAGTGAAGCAATCTAATGAAAAGATGTCCAATTTATGGATGATAGTCGGACGTGTTTTCGGATTATTTATAGCAATTGCTTTCTGGTTTATGACTTCTGGAGAGGGGTATCAATTCGTTAGTGCGTTCATCTTAGGTTGGTCATTATACGTTTCATGGAAACAGCTTGTTGTTTTTGGAGAGGGAAGAATGGGAAGAATTGCTGGCTTAATTGTTTTGAGTGGATTTTCTCTCATTTACTTTACCGTTCATAACTCTCTTTATAAATGGTTGCATACTGACATGTATCAAAATGTTCAACCTTCAGCTCCAGCAGTTATTTTTGTTATAAGTCTCTTATTATTTGGTAGTGTTATTAGTACTCTCGTTACTCGTAATCAATCTTCTACAATATTTGCTGTAATGTATCTTTGGTTCGTTCGAGTAGGTGAAGCGAGACAAAAGTCAGTAGAAAGTCATCCAAGCTATCTGAAACATGATGTATCAAAGGGAGGTAATCAGTGATGAGCATACAGTCAATCGTAACGAAAGAAACTTTAAAAAAGAAAGATACAAAAATTGAAATACAAGAAAAGAATATGAATGATTTAGTTGAATCTGCTAGCCGAGTGATTGCACCACTTTGGCCTATCTCAACCTTTGCAGCTCATCACCCTTGGATGGGACTTGAAAAACAATCATTTGAACAAGTTGCAGATTGGTTAAAAGAAGCTCGTAATGTAGATATATATCCTAGTGCCTCCATGATTCATTCGGCAAAGGTGAAAGGGGAGATTGAGGAATCATTTTTACAAATAGGCTTGTCTCGTTGGCTTGATTCACAATCTTTTCATATTAAGCGAGAGACAGCAGAGCGTTTTTGCCAAGAAGCTTTAAAGTTAGAAAGATTACCTTCTAGTCTGTTATCATCGCCAGAATTAAATAAATTAGCAGAAGAAATAAGTTATATAAATACAGGGAGTATGGAAGACTTTTCTATGCAACCAATCAGTTCACTTATAGAGAATCAAAAGGGTGACAACCTATCAGATGTTCTTAATTACCATATTATTAAATGGTGTAAATTATATCTTGATGACTCAGGGGCAAGTTGGACAATGCCAAACCGAGAGAAAGGTTTTTATCGTGCATGGCATCACCTTATTACATTTGATCCAGCGCTCAGTAAAACTGAACGTAAAGTTTTAAAAGATTGGCCACAGGATGCCCAGGGAGCTTTAACAAAAGCATTATCTGAACTAGGAATTTCTGAATCTAATAGGCAAGCTTACCTTGAAGGGCACTTACTTTCTTTGCCTGGATGGGCAGGAATGATACGATGGCGCTCCCAACAATCAATTAAGGAACAGGCACTCGTTATAGAATATTTAGCAGTTCGAATTTCTATGGAGCTAGCCATTGTAAAACCGTATTTACCTTTGAAAAATCAAAAGGTTGAGAAAAAAGTTTCGATCGTCCCACTTATAGCTTCTTGGATCTATTGGGGGGATATTTCAGTAGAGAAATGGTTACAAATGTCTGCAACTGAACAAAGTGAATTATTAGCATTCGCTTATCGCTTTGATGAAAATACTCGCAAGAAACTTTGGCTAGAAGCTTGGGAACAGACGCATGCAGAGCAATTAAGGGAGAAGATTGCTTCTAAACAACGTGCAACGAATGATAAAAAGCATGTAGTAGCTCAATTAGCATTTTGTATTGATGTACGTTCAGAACCGTTTCGCCGCCACCTTGAAAAATTAGGTCCGTTTGAAACGTTTGGAATAGCTGGTTTCTTTGGGTTACCAATTGCGACTACTGAACTAGGCAGTAATAACAGCCATCCTTCTTTGCCAGTTATATTAAAACCGAAACATCAAATAAAAGAACTCGCGGATGAAAATGAATATAAATCTTATGAGCAACGTAAGAAGATAGACAGCTCAGTAAGTTATACGTTTAAGACGATGAAAAAAAATGTACTGACAAGTATGCTATTACCTGAGGTAAGTGGCCCTTTACTTGGTTTACAAATGATAACAAGGAGTTTTGTGCCAAGAAGAGTAGGTGGCTTCATTCGTAACCTTCGTAAAAATATGTTACAAAAACCTAATACAACATTCTCACTTAATCATGTCCATGATACAAAATGTGAGATACCTATCGGTTTTACGAAAGAAGAAAAAGTGAACTATGTGCGTCAAGCTTTAAAAATGGTAGGACTGACAGAAAAATTTGCGCCGTTAGTTGTAATGTGTGGACACAGTAGTCAAAGTACGAACAATCCTTATGCCGCAGCGCTTGAGTGTGGTGCTTGTGGCGGAGCAGCGGGAGGGTTTAATGCAAAAGTTTTCGCTACTTTATGTAATCTTCCAGAAGTAAGAGAGGCGTTGTCTGCTGAAGGCATTAACATTCCTGAGGACACCATTTTTGCAGCAGCTGAACATAAAACAACAGTGGATGAATTGGAATGGATTTACGTCCCAAAACTTTCGGAAACTGCGCAAGAAGCATTTGATTGTATTGAGTCGATTATGCCAAATGTGAGCCAAGAGGCAAATAAAGAGCGTTTAATGAAATTACCTCATTTTAAAACGGAAATAAAAAATCCGAGTAAAGAGGCACATCGATTTGCAGAAGATTGGAGTGAAATACGTCCGGAATGGGGATTAGCTCGTAATGCATCTTTTATTATCGGGCAGCGTGAATTGACTCAGGATTGTGACTTAGAAGGTAGGGATTTCCTTCATAATTATGATTGGAAACAGGATGAAAATGGCGATATATTAGCTAGCATCATAGCGGGACCAGGAACAGTAGCGCAGTGGATCAATCTACAATATTACGCTTCAACTGTAGCTCCTCATTATTATGGTAGTGGAAACAAAACAACACAAACCGTTACGGCAGGTCTCGGTGTTATGCAAGGAAATGCAAGTGATTTGTTATCAGGCTTACCTTGGCAATCCGTTATGCAGTCAGATAGTGAAACGTATCACTCACCACTTCGTTTACTCATTGTAATTCAAGCGCCTACTAAATATATAGAACGTTTGCTAAATAATGATTTCACATTTCGAGAAAAAGTTCAAAATGGATGGGTCAGACTTGCAAGTGTTGATCCAGAGGGACGCTGGAAAAACTGGTAGCAATCATGTAATGCATATCAACTATTGTTACTAGTTTAAAAGTTTCATCAATACAATCATGAAGAAGGAGTGCTATATATGAGTTCAAAGCATAAAAAGGTTCTATTGTTAACAGAGATGGAACAAGGAATAGAGCCTATTATCCAACAAGTAACTAACATTCAACAAGAAAACATGTTGACTATACACAGCTACGATTCCGTAATTGTACATCCTTTTGGAGATATAATGAGATCTATTATTATTGCTATTTATGAAGAAAATGTGGAAGAAATTTTTGTTGTCGGAATAGAGGATAAAAAAACAGATGTAGTTAATTTACAAATTCAACGTGATTCTATAAAAAATAACAAGGAACTAGACTATCTCTTTGAAAATTGTATGCCTGAATTTTCAAGTGGTAGCCTTGAGGAATGGCTAAGTGGAAAAGGAAATGTTAGTGAAAATATTGAGAAGAGTATAGATATGATTCGTCATCATCCATTAGTGCCTTCTAATGTTAAAGTTCAGGGGTTCATGATTGATAAAACAGGTGGAAAAGAAACAGTTGTTAAAGTTTCAGCTAATAAAGTAGCTGAATGCATAAATTAAAAACGTAAATAAAAAACTTGAGCATAATAAAAATGCTCGAGTTTTTATGCTTATTAATGATAATCTAAAGTATAGAATATATACATCTTAGGGAGGCCATATGTGTGAAGAAATGGATAAAAATTACGCTGTACTCTTTACTTGGTATTTTACTTATAGGAAGTATTAGTTTTTTTGTTTGGTCTCAGTTTAGTTATAAACCGACGAAAGAGGCTTTGTCGTTAGTGGATGATAAAAAAGATGAAGATTATATAGTTTTTGGAGAGAAAGATGCGAAAATAGGTGTTATTTTTTATCAAGGAGCGAAAGTAGAAGCCGAGGCTTATAGTTATTTAGGAGAAGCTCTTGCGAAAGATGGACATTTTGTAGTAATGCCTAAATTACCATTAAACTTAGCGATACTTGGAATCAATGAGGTAGATAGTGTAATTGAAAAGTATCCGGAAGTTCAAAAATGGTATGTTGCGGGGCATTCAATGGGCGGAGCTATGATTTCTAAGTATGCCTTTCAACATGAAGAAAAGGTAGACGGGATTATTTTCTTAGGTTCGTATCCTGCAGATGACTTTTCTACGAAATCGATCCCGATGTTATCAATTTATGGAGAAGTAGATGCGTTAGCAACTGTAGAAAAAATAGAGGACAATAAAAAGTTTATGTCAAAGAATACAACTATGCACATGATAAAAGGCGGAAACCATGCTCATTTTGGCATGTATGGTGAGCAAAAGGGTGATAATGCGAGTTTAATTACGTCAAAAGCACAACGAGATGAAACAGTGAAAGTAATGGAAGAATGGCTATTGAAACAATGATAATCAGTTTAATAAATCGATGGAGATTATATAAAAAAGATTCTTACTATGTAAGAGTCTTTTTTTTAGTAATTGCTAGCATTTTTGATGTATATCCAGATCTTGAATGGATCAATTCGCATGAAATAACCTTATTTGGGTATAAATATTAAAAAATGGAAGGAGTTTAATATGAAAAAAATGATAGCGGTTTTGTTTACTTGTAGCTTTCTTTTACTAAGTGTACAAGGGATGGCAAATGCAGAGGATTCTTCAAAAGAGATTTCCTATACAGAAAACAATGCAAGTAAAATCTTTGAAAATCCAAAAGTTTTTTATAGTAAGGTTAAAAATCATACGTATCGTTCTTTCTATGTCCCTTTTCATGACGCTGAAAATCATATACAGAAAACAGTTCTATATAAAGATTTACAATCGACTATGAAATCCGAAATAGGACCGTGGATAAGTAAGACAGCGGGTACACAAGAAAATCCTAAAATTAATCCGAATAGACAAATTTACTTAATAGCATCATGGACAGAAACAGAAAAAAAATTCCGAGTAAAATATCTTATCGCTGATGCTGAAACAAAGACGACTCTTTGGACTGGAGAAGATAAAGGAATGAAAAAAATAAGCTGATTAAAAATCAGCTTATTTTTTATTTGTTTACTATCTTCAATTGCTCTCTTATTTTCTCCGGAATATCCTTTTCTGCAATAATATCGTAAGAATAAACATATTTTCCTTTTACATGAATCTTTAAGAAAGTTTTTCTAATAAAATCATTAGGGGTGTTCGTTCCAACTTTATATTCTTTTTCATTGTTTAACTCATCAACACCTTTTAGGGCGTACATAGCTCGTCCTTTATGATGATAATCCGGAACACCATATCCTTTTGCAACCGCATATACATTTTTTTCTTCAGCAATCGGATTAAATCTGTCTAAATCCCCGCGTAATATGAAAGGTAGTAAGTATATAGGAAGACCTATTCCTATTATGCAAATTACAAATTTTTTCATGATCGTTTCTCCTCTTGTTAAATTACTTATTTTAAGTATAGGAAAAAATTCTTATGAATTTAGAAGTGAATTTCTTAAGTTTTTCTTAAATAGGTGTTTAAAGGAGGGATAACAGTGTATGGTTATTCTTTCATGCAAATCGTATTATTTTTTATCCCGCGAAAATGTTTTTTTCATTAGATAATTACTTTACCAAGAATCGGGATGTTTGCGGATACATTTATTTTTGGGATACATAATTATATTTAGAGAATACCCAGTTACAGTATTTGAACTTTTAATAAGAAGGGATGCGAAGGAATGAACTCACAGAGACAAGGCTATGCAGGCTGGTGGCAAGGCGGACACGGTGGTTGGCCGGGTGGACACGGCGGTTGGCAAGGCGGGCACGGTGGTTGGCAAGGCGGGCACGGTGGTTGGCAAGGTGGACACGGTGGTTGGCAAGGCGGGCACGGTGGTTGGCAAGGTGGACACGGTGGTTGGCAAGGCGGACACGGTGGTTGGCAAGGCGGGCATGGTGGTTGGCCGGGCGGACACGGTGGTTGGCAAGGTGGACACGGTGGTTGGCAAGGCGGACATAGTGGTTGGCCGGGCGGACACGGTGGCTGGCAAGGTGGACATGGATATTAAAAAGATACTATAAAATCATTTTTTTATACAAAGTTTGTATATTTTCATTTGTATAGTAAGGATATAATGAAAACAGCAAAAAAATCCTGTGAAGTAAGGATTCTATACGTAAAATGAAAGCAGTGGAAATGTCAAAAGAACAAAAGATACCGCTTTTTATTATTCAAGGAGAACGAGACTATCAAGTTCAATCGAAAATCGAAATCCCTCTTTGGAAAGAACAACTAAAAGAACGAGGTAACGTTGATTATCGACTATATCCAAAGTTAAATCATTTTTTTACAGAGGGTGATGGGGAAATAAGTAAACCAGATGAATATTATGTCCTGCTAATATCCCCGAGTATGTTATAAATGATATTGCTGCTTGGGTGCAAGGAAGATTGCAATTAAATTAGCAACCATATGTTTTAATAAAGACTTTCTTTCTGCGATTAAAATAGAAACATTACTATTAGGTTATATTTTTTAAAAACACTCTTTGAAAAGGAGTGTTTTTTATTTTTCTAAATAGAAATTTTCTATAAAATAAGGGACATGCCTTTTACACAAATCGTTATTTGTAACACTGCTATCAAAGGAAAGTGCTCGTGACATCTCTTTAATATTCAAAAACATTAATAATCTATCGTGTGAAATTTTTTGAAAATTTAGGTTTAACATCTTTAAAATAGGTGTATTACATATTACATAACAACTAAATAAAAAATCTAAAGGAGGAAAAATACGATGCATAAGAATGAAAGAAAACTGGTGGTTCATGAATATGATAATGAACAGGAAGTAGTTATGAAAGTAAAAGAGCTAGAATTGCAAGGGATTCACCAAGATGACATTTACGTCTTAACACATGAAAAACATATAACAAAAAAGATTGCGGATGATACAAACATAAATACGATTGGAGTAAAAGAACAAGGATTGGGCACAAGTATTATCAACTTTTTCTCCAAAAAAGGGGACGAGCTCCGAAATCAAATGGAAGAAATGGGATTGTCGAAGGAGGAAGCTAACTTATATGAAGAAAAACTAGATCAAGGGAGAATTTTACTCCTAGTAACAGATGAAACACTAACGGCGAGTGATAGGCAACCGCAAAACTATCATTCTCTCTAATAGATTGCAATAGGTAAGGTAATTATTTTAGCTTGTAGCATGGAAGAAAATAAAAGTGGAGAAGGGTGAGAAAAAATGAAACATACAATATTTAAATACGCTATGATTGGGATTACGACTGGAGTTATAGTCTCCTTATTAAAAAAGGAAAATCGGAAAGCGATACAAACAAAAGGAAAAAGCGTAAAAGAAAAATTGCAAGAAGGAAACATAAAGGAAACATTGGAGAAGGTAACCGAAACAAGTAAACAATTCTCTGTAACTGCAGCTAATGTTGCAAAACAAACATTACCACAACTGCTTACAGCCACACCAGTTGTCATTTCTACCATTAAAGACTTAACAGAAAACGAAACGAACAAAAAGAAAACAGATGAAAAGGATAACGAAATAAATCAAAACAGTAAGGACATAGACGGAGAAAAAACGAAAAATGAAAAGAAATATATGAAAGAAGAGAGTGCTTAGATTTAATTCTAAAAAGAGAAAGTGAGGAAAAAGGTATGAAATCTCTGTATGCAATTGATGTAGGAATTGGTTTTACTAAGCGGGCATATCGACAGGATGTAGATTCTGAGGTGACGATTAAGAGTGAAGCTTCCACACTAGCCCCTGTACCTAATCATGATGAAAGTGAAGATTTAACAAAGGTAAGTTTTATAGATTTAGACTTTGCATACTACATGGGAAATGAAGCGCATCAATCTGACGCTTCATTGCTTCCTCCATTTGACGAAGAAATAGAAAATTATTATGAAAGCGAACGGTTTAAACAACAAATATTTGGTTGTATTGCAAAGGATTATAAAGAAAATGTCGTGTTACCTTTAGTTGTTACCGGGCTTCCTGTCACTTATTTTGGTAGTCAGCATGAGCAATTACAACGTGCACTAAAAAAAGAAACTTCTGTGCAAATTGATGGGAAATTTATTACTATTACGGTGGAAAATGCTTTAATTCTTCAGCAACCGGTCGCTTTACATGCCTATTTCTTAAAAGAGGGAATTATTCAGGAACAAGATCGTATCTTAATTATTGATGGTGGATTTCGTACATTAGAAATGACAGATATGAAACAGAATGTCATTTTAAATCATTATGAGACGGAACTAGGATGTAGCAAGCCTTTGAAAAATATTAAGAATATCGTGCAGAATCATGCGGGTGAAAGTAATCAATTGCATATTAACGATATGCCAAACATATTAGAAAAAGGATATGGAGGTCGAGAAGAAGATCCTCAGACAAGTCAGGTTTATACTTTGATTCAAAAAGAGTTGGATGCACACTTCCAAGACGTTATGCGTGTATTACAAGAACAATTTAAGTTAGACCAGTATGACACTATTATTTGGACAGGAGGAATAGTAGATCTCCACAAAAAACGAATTGAAAAAATGCAAGGTGAAATTTCTTCTTTCCGTATGGTAGACGCTTCGAAAGAGGCTGCACTTCATGGATACTACATGATTGGAAGTCAAGTATTTGACGACATCACCAATCAATCTGTATATGAATCTAAATTATAATAACGACCAAAATGGAGTTCGTTGAATAGACGTGCCAAATTATGTAGCTTCTTTTCCAGATATAAAAAATGCTTTATAAGAAAAGATAAAAAGTGCTTGTATAGAGGAAATGTTTAAATTTGAGAATAAAAATAGCTAATATATAGGGGGTCTTCCTTTTAATAGAATAAGACCTCCTATGCCATTTGTCCCACTTTAATGGGCAGTAAGACCCCCACCTCAAAATTCTGCGAAAGCAAAGAATTTAGGTGGGGGTCGGGCTGCCCATAAAAGTCCGATTGGTGAGGGCTAATAATCAGTGGGGGATGAAGAAAACCCCCACTGATTAAAGTTTCACTTTATTTTGTAATTTAGTTGATCTAAAAACTTTTCCTCCAAGACATGAATACCTACATACAAATTTCATATTACGGATATGATTCGATCAAACATAAAACTATTTAGAAAGGAAGAATAATATGGAATGCATAAAAATGCCGAAATGGAGTTGGTATCATGTGAAAACTAGTGAGCTTGAAAAACTTTCTTCTATAATTCCTCGTGATGTAACATCTTATTTCTCTCAATTTGTAAAGAAAATAAGTTCTCCTTGTGAAAATGGATTATATGTTTATACGTTATCATCAAGTCAAACTTGTGTATATGGTTCGTTTTTATATGATCAAGATAAAAAGGACGCCAAAATTCAAAAATTTCTTCATTATTTCGTAGCTCATGGAATACTCATAACGGTTCAGGAAAAAGAGGAAGGGGACTTTCAGAAATTAATACATAAGGCCTCTTTTAGTGCAAAAAATTGTAATAGTTCCGCTGAAGGATTATGTGCTATCTTATCAATGTTTATATCTCACTACTTGCGAAAGGTTGACTATTTCGAAAACAATTTTAGGAATGTATTATGGGATTTTTATCATCATAATAACATAGCAGTTTTAGAAAGAATTTATCATATTCGTCATGAACTATTTATGAACACACATGTGTTTCGCTTAATACAAGAAGTGTTACAAGGCCTGAAAGAAGCTTGGTTAGAAAACTTAACAAACACTCTTTGTTATAAGCAAACAAACGTAAAATTAGAGCGTGGATTACAACTTGTTAAAGAGTACCAAGAAGAATTGGACACGATGATTCATTTACAAGAAGTTGTTTCTTCACATCGTGGGAATGAGATTATGAAAGCTCTTACTGTATTAACTGCTGTAAGTACGCCTTTGACGGCCTTAGGAGCATTGTGGGGGATGAATTTTAAATATATGCCTGAACTAGAATGGAAATATAGCTATTTAATCGCTCTCTTATTTATCATTTTTACAACAGGTGGTATGTATTTGTATATGAGAGTGAAAGGATGGACAGGTGACTTATTACGAGTAAAGAAAAAGAAATCTTTTTTTAAATCTAATTAATCTTGTTTATAAAATATATGATAGATATATGGTTAGTAATATTTATTAATTGGGATAGTATCATTTCGATTTTACAATAGAGATATCGCTGCTTTCAGCAAAACAGACTTCAGAGGCGATTTAGCCAAGATTAATATACCTACCCTTGTTATTCATGGTGATTCAGATGCAACTGTACCATTTGAATATAGTGGGAAATTAACACATGAAGCACTCCTATTATTCTTAAAGGACTGATTACAACTATATCATTGTTAATTGATACATGATAAATAATTTGCAATTCTATCATATTTTTTCTAATAAATGGAAATACCTAAAGGTGAATAATTTTGAGGAGGTTTTCAATTATGGAAGAAAACCAGGACATGAATTCTCTAGATGAACAAGACGTGAAACGTGAGACATTGACAACACGACAGGGGCACCCTGTGAAGGATAATCAAAATATCCGAACAATTGGGAATCGTGGTCCAGCAACACTTGAAAATTATCATTTCATCGAAAAAATTTCTCATTTTGATCGAGAAGAGGTTCCAGAACGTGTAGTACATGCGCGAGGAGCTGGAGCATTTGGGTATTTTGAAACGTATGGAAAAGTTGGAGATGAGCCGGTAGAAAAATATACTCGTGCGAAAGTGTTTTCGGGGGCTGGCAAAAAAACACCGTTAATGGTTCGTTTTTCTACAGTAGCTGGAGCTAAGGACTCATCAGAAACAGCAAGGGATCCACGAGGCTTTGCAGTGAAAATGTATACGGAAGATGGTAACTGGGATTTAGTAGGGAATAATTTAAAAATTTTCTTTATTCGTGATGCGATGAAGTTCCCAGATATGATTCATGCGTTTAAGGTTGATCCGGTTTCGAATGTGGCGAATCCTGAGCGGATGTTTGATTTTGTTTCTCGTACCCCGGAGGCAACGCATATGATTACATTTTTATTTTCTCCATGGGGTATTCCAGCAACATATCGCCATATGCAGGGATCTGGTGTAAACACTTATAAATGGGTAAATGAAAAAGGCGAAGCGGTATTGGTGAAATATCACTGGGAGCCGAAGCAGGGAATTCGAAATTTAACACAAGAAGATGCAAACAGTATTCAAGCAATGAATGTTAGTCATGCAACACAAGATTTATATGAAGCAATTGAGCGCAAAGATTATCCAGAGTGGGAGCTATTTGTACAAATTATGGAGGATGATTATCATCCAGAACTCGATTTTGATCCTCTTGATGATACGAAGCTTTGGCCAGAGGAGCAGTTCCCCTGGTTACCAGTAGGACGTATGGTTCTTGATCGTAATCCAGTTGATTACCATTCAGACATTGAACAAGCTGCTTTTGGTACAGGAGTACTTGTTGATGGCATGGACTTCTCAGACGATAAAATGCTACAAGGTCGTACTTTCTCTTATTCAGATACGCAACGTTATCGCGTTGGTGCAAACTATCTGCAATTACCTGTAAATGCACCTAAAGCACCTGTTCGTACAAATCAACATCGTGGTCAAATGGATATGCGTAATCCGAAAGAGTCTGGAGAAAATCCGCATATTAACTATGAGCCATCTATGCTGGGTGGTTATAAAGATGCAAAACAAGAAAAGCACCATCCACACCAACCAACTTACAATGCGGCTGCTATGAGTGCACCAATCGATCGTCCTAATAATTATGGTCAAGCAGGTCACACGTATCGTAGTTTTGAGGAGTGGGAACGAAATGAGTTGGTTAAAAATCTATCTGAAGCACTTGCAGTATGTGACAAAAGAATTCAGAATGCGATGATTGCACACTTCACACAAGCTGATGAAGAGTATGGCCGTCGTGTTAAAGAAGGTATTGAAAAGAAAATGAAAGAAGCTAAAACGGAAAACAAACTTCCAGGCCGCGAAGTAAGTAAATCAAAATATGGCCAAGGTTCATTAGCTGCAAACGAAGCAACAAAAGATGCAGTAAAGAAAAGCCATGAATCAGATCCTTATTAATTAGACATAAGCACAATAGGATATACTTAGAGGTGCCGTAAAAATGGTTGGGCAGCCTTTCATACGATTACTAAGTAGTTTTGTTTAAAAATATGAGGGGTATTAAATATCATAAGATAATTGATAAACAAGTAAAAAATAAAGCTTTATAAAAGATGCTCTTGGATAAATCCAGGAGCACCTTTTTGAATGCGGCGTAGTGCACCACTGTAATCAATTTAAAGAATCGAAATCTTCTATAACGAAATTTTTGCTCATTTTTAAATATTGATATTGAAATGTTAGGTTGATAAATCTCTATTAGTTTCGAGTTGAATATTTTTCTTAACGGCTAAAATTTATGGATTAGAGTTTTTTTGTCTCTTAGGTGGATTGCTATATTACTATCAAGATAATATTTTGAATAATCCTCAAAACAAAGAAATGTTTTTGTCAGAAAACGATAAAATCTTATTAATTTTTATAATTAGTAGAATTTTTATAGAAATAATCCTCTTAATATATTAAAATAACATCGTATTATGTAAGATTTTAATTATTAGGGGAGAGAAATTTTATGTTGAAAAAAATCATTCTAGTTGCTTTAGCATTAAGTACAGTTACTTTTACTAGTGTATTCGCTGTGCCTTCAGCCCAAGCAAGTACAGAATCAAACCGCTACATAGATGTGCAAATGCTCGGGATTAACGATTTTCATGGGCAACTAGACACAGTAAAAAAAATTAACAATAAAGATGCAGGGGGAATCGAGTACTTAGGGGCTTATTTACGCGATCGTGAAAAACAAAATCCGAATACATTAAAAGTACATGCTGGCGATGTTGTTGGAGCAAGTACTCCTGTTTCAGCATTATTACAAGACGAACCTACCATTGAATTTCTAAATGATTTGAAATTCGATGTTGGAACAATAGGAAATCATGAATTTGATGAAGGTGTTGAAGAAATGAACCGCCTTATTTATGGTGGATACCATGAGAAAACAGGGAAATTTAAAGGAGCAAAATTCCCATATGTTGCCGCAAATTTCTATAATAAATCCACTGGTCGTTTATTTTTACCACCATTCACTATAAAAAAGGTACAAGGAGTTCCTGTTGGATTTATCGGAGTCGTAACAACGGATGTGCCTAACCTTGTTATGCCTACTATGCTAAAGAATGTAGAAATTACAGATGAAGTTAAAGCTATTAACAAATCCGTAAAGCAATTAAAAAAACTAGGCGTTAAATCTATCGTTGTTCTTGCACATAACGGGGGGACAACAGATGGGAATGGCGTAACAAATGGTGATATCGTCCGATTAGCAAATGAGACTGATCCAGAAGTCGATGTTATTTTTGGGGGGCATAGCCACACTTATGTAAATGGAACTGTTAATAATAAACTTGTCGTACAAGCAAATTCTTACGGTATGGCTTTTGCTGATGTTGATGTAAAGATTGATCGTAAAACACAAGATATTGTTGAGAAAAAAGCAGAAATTGTTACAACTTACCATGAAGGCATGGAGCCTGATAAAAAAATAAAGAGGAAGATGGAGAAATATCAAGCAAAAATTGCACCTCTTGTCAATGAAGTTGTAGGTAAGTCTATTGCTCCACTAGATCGCAAACTAAATACGGCTGGTGAATCTACTCTTGGAAATTTAGTTGCTGATGCCCAGCGTGCAACAATGCAATCTCAAATTGCACTTATGAATCCTGGTGGTATTCGTAATGACTTAGATGCTGGTGATATTACATGGGGAGAGATATATGGTATTCAACCATTCGGAAATCAATTAATAAAAGTAAATTTAACGGGTCAAGATATTCGTGATATTTTAAATCAACAATGGCAAAAAGATATAACAAGAATGCTTCAAATTTCAGGGATCCAATACACTTGGGATGCAAACAAACCTAATGGAGAAAAAGTAACAAGTATGCGCCTAACAAATGGAGAAGAAATTATCCCTTCAAAAACTTATAGCGTCGTTGCGAACGCATTTCTAGCTTCAGGTGGAGATGGATTTGTATCCTTTAAAAACGGTAAAGATGCTGAAACAGGACCAACTGATTTTGAAGCATTAGTAGATTACATAAAAAAATCAAAAGAACCAATTCAGTCTATTATTGATGGAAGAATTCAAAAAATAAATTAGGTTTTTATTAATCTCAAAAAATAGATTACCTATACTTTTTAGTGTACAGGTAATCTATTTTTTGGGTTTGAAATAACGTCTTACTGTGACCGATTAATAGTAACGGGAAATTTGGCCCCTATGGAACATTAAAATCAGATGATCCAAACAGTTAAAACTACATCTTTGGCCAAGATAAAAAAGGTCAATTTATATAAATTATGTTTTGACAATAAGGGTTTGGCACCTTCAAAATAATATAACTCTAATTATGATGATAAATATACAAATAATAAAAGAAAGGCTACAAAAGTAACATGCTAGAAGAAAATAGGTGCAACTATGCGTCCAGGATGATGTATCCATAAAGGCATATCTGGAATATAAGTATACAAATGGTCAATAACCATAAGTATCATAGCAAAAACCTTGGGTTGAAAAGCATTTAATCACATAAAAATAAGTAATCCTCCTTGTAATCTTTAAATCCTTTTCCACTATACAAATAACTATCCAATTGTACTATTTCTGTTTTTGTGTAAAGCCAGATGTTTTAGCTCTCCATACAATAATATATGCAACTAGCAATATGCAGAACATTACCCATGGAAAAGAATAAACTCCAACGGTTTCCAAAAGGAATGCTCCAACCACACTTCCGCCTCCAATTGCCAAGTTCCAAGTTGTCACGAGCATTGATTGGGCGATATCTACACTATCTCTACCAGCATTTGCAATCGCAGTTTGCAGAAGTGTTGCTGCCCCGCCGAATGTAAGCCCCCATAATGTAACTGCAAAATAGATGACAATAGTTTGGTTCAATCCAATGCCTAATATTACAGATGCCATACCGAATCCAGCAATACTAAGTAAAACTAACAACCGTAACTTACTGTCAATTAATATTCCAATGATCCAAATACCAACTAATGCTGATATGCCAAATATAAGTAATATCATGTCAATCTTTGGTGCTAGCCCAATATAGTCAAGATAAGGTGCAATATAAGTATAAAGTATGTTATGTGAAAGTATCCAAGCTAATACAACAAACAGTACTGATCTTACCCCTGGAGTGACCAAAACCTTCAATAGAGATATGCGTTTTTCCTTAGATTGTCCAGGAAAGTCTGGAACCTTCGATAGAACCCAAATTACTAATATTAAAGATAAAAGTGATATGATTCCGAAGACAGAGCGCCATCCCAAAAATGACCCAAGAAATGTTCCAAGAGGAACTCCAAATGCAAGAGCAAGAGGGGTCCCAGCCATAGCTACGGCCATAGCCTTCCCTCTAAGTGATTCTGGTGCCATTAGACGGGCATATCCAGCAGTCATCCCCCAAAGAATACCTGCAGTTACACCAGCTAAGAAGCGAGCTATTAACGTTAAAGTATAGTTAAAAGAAAAAGCTGTAATAGTATTAAATAAAAGGAATCCGACGATACATAGAAGTAACAAAGGCTTCCTTCTCCATGCTTGAGTTGCTGTAGTTAAAGGAATAGCAGCTAATAATGATCCAAGAGCATATGAAGTAATAAGTTGACCAGCAAGAGATTCAGTAACTCCTAGTCCATGACCAATCTCTATTAATAACCCAGCAGGTATAGTTTCTGTTAGTATACAGATAAATCCAGCCAGCGCCAGAGCAATTAAACCATTCCACGGAAGGCGTTCTGGTAAAGGGGAAGTGGTAGCGCTTCTTTGGGTGGATAAGCTTACATTTTGATCCATATGAATAGCACCTCATCATATTAGTTTTTATTTAATCAACAAATCCTTTGATTCATAAAATAAATTCAATATATATAAAAGAAAATATAAGTAGGCAGCTCTTTTTTAGGAAGGTGCCTATAATTTATACTTCTCAAAGCCAGACTTTTTTAGTGGAAAATCACCCATTCTTTTAGGAATAGGGGAACAACTTAGATATTGTGTAACTATTTTTTGTTTATCTATAACATCAATAGAAGGTTTATCACCGTTCATTAACCTAGGTTGAAAATCCGGAAGCCACTTAGTAATTGGATCATCCAAACCAATTATTTTTTTGAGACCAAAACTAAAGCTGCTGCAGAAACGATTGGTTTTGTAACAGATGCAAGGCGAAATATCGAGTCCAGCTCCATTTTTGTTTTTTCTTCTCGATCAGCATAACCTGCAACATTTTTATAGATGAGGTTGCCATCCTTGCAAATTAAGGTGACAGTACCTATGATTTTGTTGTTTTCGATTGCTTTGTTTATAACTTCATGAACTCGTTTACTCAAACCAGCAATATCCTTATCTCTTGTTAACATGAAATATCACTCCTCTTGTTTTTTATAAGATAAATTAATTTTAAAACAATAAAATATTATTTTACATAAAAAACCATCGCAATATTTCTTATTTTAGTTATAAATTAAATGATTTTATGCTATTTTATTTATGTTTTATAATTTAGGTTTTAAAAATCATTCTTTATAATGTAGTTATCAATAATTTGATGATAAACTATATAAAATTGGGATTTTAACTTTATTATTTAGAGATTTTTTAATAAGTGTTTATACATTATAAGGGGGATTAGTTATGGATAGTGTGGATCAAGAAATATTAATGCATTTGCAAAAAGACGCACGATTGTCAATGACTTCTATAGGTAAGCTTGTAGGTTTGTCACAACCTGCGGTAACAGAAAGAGTAAAAAGACTCGAGGAACAAGGTATCATATCTAATTACAGGACAATTGTAGCAAAGGATAAAATCGGAAAGTCAACAGTAGCTTTCATTTTATTTAGAACTACTCAATGCCTAAATTTTGTGGATTATTGCGAGAATATGCCGCAAGTGGTAGAGTGTCATCGTATAAGTGGCGAATATAATTACTTGATTAAAGTAGTAGTAGAATCGACAAAGGAATTGGAACTATTTGAAAACGAAAGTATGAAATTTGGTAACTCTACAACATTAATTTCACTTTCTTCACCTATTGCTTATAAGCCATTAATCCCTTCTGCTATGTTGATAAAAGATCTTAGATATTAATATTTAAGTTAAGGGAGATTTAAAGAACATCAATAAATAACGGCAAATAGAATTTGTAATGATTCAAGGAAATGGCGCTTTAATGGAGCAATGAAAAAGCCTGATTTCTGGCCTTATCCCATGCCCATCAACTTAAGAAAAGGAAACACCCCCAAAACGAAAAAAGAGCTAACTTCTCCAAATAACTAACTGTAGAAAAAGAAATTTTCATTTTGGGGGTACTTCAGGAATTAGCGGCTTTTTTTGTTAAGTTATCTATAGTGGCCGAAGAGAGTCTAATTTTCATAAATTTATTCTTTAATATAAATTAATAGTACGGTGGCCCTGAAATAAAGGCGTACTATTTATAGTAATGCTGTATCTTTATTGGTAGGAACTGCATTTGATTACTATCTCGAAATACAAAGTTTTTGAAAATAACTATTTTCGATGTGAGATGAAAATGGGGGAGATACTTAGTGTTTTAATAAAAAAGATAAGATTACGAAATGTAATCTTATCTTTTCATTAAGAATAATGAATTATATTTTCAAGGCTTTAAAATGACTTTTATACAATTATCTTCACGATTATTGAAAATTTGATAACCGTAGCTCGCTTCTTCAAGGGGGATTTTGTGCGTAATAATCTCTTTTGGATCAAATTCTTTATTTGTTATTTTTTCAAATAGTTCCGGCATAAAATGAATGACAGGTGCTTGTCCCATTTTAAGGTTAATATTTCTAACCCAAAATGCCCCGAGTGGAAATGCATTATAATTGCCACCATAAACGCCGGTCATTTGAACTGTTCCATATTTTCTTACGGCTTTCGTAGCGATTTGAATAGGGCCGAGAGTTCCGCCTTGTAATTTTAATTTTTGTTCCAGAAATTCTAAAGGCGATTTTTTTCCATCCATCCCCACGCAATCAATAACTACATCGGCACCCCCATGTGTAATTTCCTTTAAATGTTCTCCCATATCTGGGAATTTTGTAAACTCAAATACCTCAACATTGTTAATCTTTTTTGCATAATTCATCCGATAATCTAAGTAATCCACTGCAATTACACGTTTAGCACCTTGCATCCAAGCAAATTTTTGTGTCATTAATCCAACAGGTCCACAACCAAGGACGATAACAGTATCACCTCGCTTAACACCTGCGTTTATTACACTCCAATAGGCTGTTGGTAAAACATCTGATAAAAATAGTAGGGATTCATCTTCAAGTTCGCATGATTCCGGTATAACAAATGGAGTGAAATTTCCAAAAGGAACTTTTAAATATTCTGCTTGTCCACCTGGATGGTTACCAAATTTCTCTGTGTAACCAAAGTATCCACCAGAATCATAATGAGGATTGGAGTTATCACATTGACTTTCCATTTCATGTTGGCAATAGAAACAATGTCCACAAGCAACGTTAAAGGGGATCACAACACGGTCTCCTTTTTTTACTTTCGTAACATCTGGACCAACTTCTTCAACAATTCCCATTGGTTCATGACCAATAATGTACCCTGGAGGTAAAGGCATGTTGCCTTGATATAAATGTAAATCAGAACCGCAAATAGCAGTTGAAGTAATTTTTACAATAATATCATCTTTTTTTTCTAACTTTGCATCATCCACTTGTTTAACCTGTACTTTGTTTGGCCCTTGATAGGTTACGGCTTTCATCTCATATCTCCTTAGGAATCATTTTTCATAATTTATAAGTATCTCTTGACAAAAAAAATTAGTAGAGAGAAAGCTATACATACTGTCGTTATGAAAGTACGTTATAGTAGCTCTTATGTCTTTTGCCCTATTTTAAGAAGAAACTCAATATTTATACATGATCTAATTCCCATAAAAAGGATAACTATTTTTTCATAATCCGTAGCATATTAAAAACATCGGAGGTGAAACGATATGGCAAACAATAACAGTGGAAGTCGTAATGAATTATTAGTTCGAGGCGCTGAACAAGCTCTTGATCAAATGAAATATGAAATTGCACAAGAGTTTGGTGTGCAACTTGGTGCAGATACAACAGCTCGTTCAAATGGATCTGTTGGTGGTGAAATTACAAAACGTTTAGTAGCAATGGCTGAACAACAACTTGGTGGTAGAACTAACCGTTAAGTGAATTGACATAAAATATAGTAGATATGTAAATCAATTTCTTTTGTATATGTATAAAAAACAAACCCTTATAGTAAATGAATTCTCACTCAAAGATTATTGATAATCTTCTTTCATAATCTTTGGGTATTTTATTTGTAAACTACTTTCCTAAACAATAAACACGCAGTGTTGGAAAGGTGTTTTCCATGCATAGTAGAAAAGCTTTTGCAGGAAAAAGCATACTTAAAAATTTGATTTTAATATTGAAATCAATATTTATTATTATCTTTTCGAAAGGGAGGAATTTAAAAATGGGTATATTAAGTGGAAATCCTCAAAATGAACCGTTACATTACGGAGAAGTATTTGATATTTGGAGTTATCTTCTTGCTGCACAGGGTGCGATTGCAAGTCATCAAGTGTTTATGAATCATACAGGTGATGAAGATTTGAAGAAGTTTTTAGAAGGCTTAATTGAAAATGATATGAATTCGGAAATAGAAGAATTAAAGGCGCTTTTAAAAGTTAATGGGGTTGCTTTACCGCCTGCTCCTCCAGAACGACCAGTTGCATCTATCGAAGACATTCCTCCTGGAGCACGTATTAATGATGCAGAAATTGCTGCTGCTGTTTCTACAGGATTAGCAGCTGGACTTGTCACATGTAGTCAAGTAATGGGAAAATGCCTTCGAGAAGATGTAGGTATGTTATTTGGACAATTTCATATGAAAAAAGCGCAGGCAGGTGTAACGTTGCTACGTTTAAGTAAGAAAAAAGGGTGGGTAGTTCCACCTCCGTTACATGTAAGAAATTCAGATCAAGCTTAATAAACAAAAATAAAAAAGTGGCGTTGGCCACTTTTTTATTTTTTTGATGTATCCTCAAGCTTGGATTTATTTATTGTGGAAGAATCCATATATTCATCTGACATTTCCATAGCGTATTTATCATGGTGAATATGATTGTGATTTCTTAATTCATCGTTGTTACGCAGTACTAACCTCTTCATATAAATGTGGAAGAAAATCTCTATTCCGCCAATAATTAATGTGGCTATAAATGAAGAAAATCCAATATTACGAGTAGTATCTAAATTAGTAAATAAAGATGTTAAAAGCCAAATTCCGAAGAAGGTTAAGCCAAAATCTGCCATTGTAGCAATCATATTTCCGTATTTAGGTAAAATGAAAAGATCGCCAATTAAATAGGCAACTCCTGTTAGGAAGAGAGAAATAAGCAATACTCTAGGAATGGAAATACCTTGAAAGATACCAAGTACGATAAGTAATACTGCAGTTATCGCTGTGTATTTAATTAATAAAGCAACAATATGTTTCATTATTTTCCTCCATTGTCTAAACGTATATGGAATAAAATATTTCATTAAAAACGGGTTATGCTTTTATATAGCGTAACCCGTTTTAATCACTCTTTAATGGGAAGAGGTACAAGCTGGGTAAGAAGCAGGCTTATACTATGGATAGTATTTGCGGAATATCGAGCTTTATTCACAAAGGGGCGTTCCACTCTTATAATCGAGATGTTGCCTAAGTACAGTATTTTTTTACTAAACTTAATAATTTTTTCCGTTTTAATTCTTTAATATAAAAACCAAAGTTTCTTGTGCTTAATGTATCTTTTTATCTACATATTTTCCGTAATCAGGTACAGCAATTTTATCAAATTCTTGAACGAGTGTTTTAAGGCTTGTTGATAGCAATTCACCTGACATTGGTATTCCGTGTCCAGTAACAGTGACTAGAGGCTTTAATTTTTCTAATTTAATAATGGATTCTTTAGCAGCGTTCCAGTCTGTTGTTAAATAACGAGGCGGACCGCTTATTTCCTGTTCTTGAGTAATTACCTTATATAGATATTCCTGTTTCACTGTAACAAAAGCGTCCCCTGCAATTAATGTTCGGTCTTTTTCTCGGAATAATGAAATATGACCTGGAGTGTGTCCTGGTGTATGCACCCATCTAAACTCTGGCATATGAGGAACAGTTCCATCTGCAGGTAGTACTTTTACGTTATTTCCTAAATCAATCGGTTCATTAGGGAACAGAGGTGACATTTTCGCTACCATACCACCTTCAACTGTTGGATCTGGTTCAGGATAGCTTTGTAGTCCAGTCAGGAAAGGTATTTCCAATTGATGGGCATAGACTGGAACATCCCAATACTTGATAAGTTCAATTATTCCCCCAACATGATCAAAATGCCCATGAGTTAAAATAATTGCTTTTGGGCGGCTGTTTGTACCAAATCGCTTCTCAGTGACAGAGATAATTTCATTTGCACATTTAGGCATTCCAGCATCAACTAAAATAAAATCATTGGTATGCGGATGTCCAACAAAACAAATGTTGACGATTTGAATTGTATAAGAAAATAAATCAGGCAATACTTCAATGCCGTGACCACTTTTAATTGAAGTTGCCGGAATAAACTTGAAATCACTTCCATAATTCATTTCATTGTCCAATTTTTCTCCCCCTTAATTTATTCCAATATGAAATTATAGTTCCCTAATTTTGAAAATCCATTTTGGAGCATTTGAAAAAAGAATGAGTGGGGGATTACAAAAAACAATAACTTAGTCTTAGAATTAAGGGGGAGATATGTCAATTTATATAAAATGTAAACAAAGAATATTGATTTTAAAGTCGTAGTTTATATTATTTTTTTGAGTTTAAGTGTATATCTTTTAAGAGGACATACCAAGTTCTTTTATTTTGATAATTACTTGAAACTTGAACGGGAAAAACATGATCAAGCGCCCATTCTAATTTGTTTATTTCATTTTCAAGTCCTGTTGGATAGAGTAAAAGGATCTTAAAATTATTTTTAACAATATTTGATAAAACGGTTTGTAATTCAAGCGCTTCAGTCAAGCTTCCGCCCCATCTAACAAATAAAATGGATTGTGAATTATGCATTCTTTCGTAAAGGTTATCAATTCTTTGATCTAATTTTTGTTTGAAATCATGGTATGTGATGAACCAATCTTCATTCGGAATAACAGGGAAATCATGATAAGATGTTACGTTATATTTTGTATCTTTTATAATATGAGAAAAAACAGGTTGTATCACGCCATCATTAAACACAATATTTTGCTCCGGCATTGCTTGCATGTTTTTTAAATCCATAAAGTCTATGAAATTATTTTTCAATAATGTGTTGATAGAAGAAAGATTCGGTGATACAAACCAATCTAGAGGACCTGAATATTTCCGCAGCTTATATTTTTTTAGATGAATAGTAGTATAACAATTTTCCCCTAAACTAATAACATCATCATACATTCCTTGAAGCTTTTTCATTTCCAATACAATCATCCCTTTTTAGAAAAATTAGAAGGTATATATAAATTCTAAAAAGCGTTATTATGACACAAAATATGCTTTTGAAAAATAGGAGAACGAGTTAATTATAAATAATATATGTATGTATAAAACCTCCTGTGAAAAAGCTCACAGGAGGTTAAACTAAGGCGTATTTTGAGTTATGTACCATTTGTTGAGATAAGAATTGTGTGATAATTCATGGCGTTTCTATAATAAAAGGGGAAAAAAGAAATACATTGAAGTTAGTTGTGAACAAATTGTAATTTAAAATTGAGAGGAAATAAGAAGCTTTAGTTGCTTCATTATGCAACTAGGGCATTATTTAATCTCTTCCTAACTTAATTATATCATGTAAATCAAATTCGAAATAGACTGTTTCTTCTCATTTACTCCTGCTACAATCAAGAACACATGCATAGTAAGGAGAGATGTTATATGAGTTCTTTCGTTCTCGATTTTCAGGAAATAGAAAAAACACAGCTTTCACTTGTCGGTGGAAAAGGTTTGAATTTAGGGGAGTTAACAAATATTCAAGGTATACAGGTGCCAGAAGGATTTTGTGTGACAACGGTAGGATATGAAAAAGCTATCGAGCAAAATGAAGAGCTTCAAACTTTGTTGCAGCAGCTGACCAAGTTGAAGCTTGAAGACCGAGCTCAAATTGGTGAAATGAGTAAGGAAATTAGAGAAGTCATTATGGCAGTACAAATCCCTTCTGATGTAGTGGAAGCGGTAGCTCATTATCTCTCACGTTTTGGAAATGAACATGCGTATGCCGTGCGTTCTAGTGCTACGGCTGAAGATTTACCGTATGCCTCGTTTGCAGGTCAACAAGATACGTATTTAAATATTATCGGAAAAGATGCGATTTTACAGCATGTAAGAAAGTGCTGGGCGTCTTTATTTACAGAGCGAGCAGTCATGTACCGTATGCAAAATGGTTTTGAACATAATCAAGTTTCTATATGTGTAGTCGTTCAAAAAATGGTTTTCCCGCAGGCTTCGGGAATTTTATTTACGGCTGATCCGGTTACTTCTAACCGAAAGGTGCTATCAATTGATGCCAGTTTTGGACTTGGTGAGGCGTTAGTATCAGGACTGGTCTCTGCTGATAATTATAAAGTAAAAGAGGGGAAAATCGTCGATAAGGTGATTTCAACTAAAAAATTAGCTATTTATGCTGTAAAAGAGGGCGGAACAGAGACGAAACAGATTGATCCGGCTCAGCAAAAGATTCAAACATTGTCTGAACGACAAATATTACAACTAGAACAGATCGGAAGACAGATAGAAGCTTATTTTGGCTGTCCGCAAGATATTGAATGGTGTTTAGCCCGTAATACATTTTATATTGTTCAAAGCAGGCCAATAACGACTTTATATCCAATTCCGGAAGAAAATGATGGGGAAAATCATGTATATATATCAGTTGGTCACCAACAAATGATGACCGATGCGATGAAACCATTAGGGTTATCTTTTTTTCTGTTAACGACAAGTGCCCCAATGCGTAAAGCGGGCGGAAGGCTGTTTGTGGATGCTACGCAACAATTAGCATCACTTGCTAGCAGAGATTACTTAATAAATACGTTAGGAAAATCAGATCCGCTCATAAGAGATGCATTAACGACTGTAGTCGAGCGAGATAATTTTATTACATTGTTACCGGATGAAGAAACGGAAAAGAGTGCTAGTAAAAGTAAGCCACCAGTAAGTTCGCGACCAGAAATCGAAAATGATCCAGCAATCGTTACGGAATTAATAAAGAATAGTGAAGCATCACTTGAAGAGTTAAAAGAAACTATGCAACTGAAATCAGGAGTGGACGTACTTGATTTTATTTTGGAAGATATTCAGCAATTAAAGAAAGTATTGTTTAATCCGCAAAGTATAGCAGTTATTATGGCAGGTATGAATGCTTCAACATGGATCAATGAAAAAATGGAGCAATGGCTGGGCGAAAAGAATGCAGCGGACACCCTTTCTCAATCGGTGCAAAATAATATTACGTCGGAAATGGGTTTAGCATTAATGGAAGTTGCTGATGTGATTCGGCCGTACGAAGAAGTTATTGCGTATTTACAACATGTAGAAAATGATAGCTTTTTAGATGAACTCGTTCAGTTTAAAGGCGGAGAAAAAGCTCGAGAGGCAATAGATGCTTTTCTAAATAAATACGGAATGAGATGTAGCGGAGAAATCGACATTACGAAAACGCGCTGGAGTGAGAAGCCAACAACCATTATCCCGATGATTTTAAATAATATAAGAGATTTTGAATATGGTGCAAGTAAACGGAAATTTGAAGAAGGACTGCAAGAAGCTTTGAAAAAAGAAGAAGAGTTAGTAGATCGATTGCAGCAATTGCCGGATGGAAAACAAAAAGTAGAAGAAACGAAGCGAATGATTCGCAATATCCGTAATTTTATCGGCTATCGTGAATATCCGAAATACGGTATGATTAATCGTTATTTCATATATAAGCAGGCGTTACTAAAAGAAGCTGAGCAACTTGTGCAGAGCGGTGTCATTCATGAAGTTGATGATATATACTATTTAACTTTTGAAGAGCTTCACGAAGTTGTTCGCACGAAGAAACTAAATTATGAGCTTATTCATAAACAAAAAAATGATTATAAATTATATGAAAAACTAACGCCTCCTCGTATAATGACGTCTGATGGAGA
Source organism: Bacillus cereus group sp. MYBKT111-2 (assembly GCF_051915205.1). Lineage (NCBI taxonomy): Bacteria > Bacillati > Bacillota > Bacilli > Caryophanales > Bacillaceae > Bacillus > Bacillus cereus group sp. MYBKT111-2. Next base: position 52,843 of record NZ_JBQAEG010000003.1, on the reverse strand, counting down.
AATCATTACAGGTAAATATAAACGAGAAAACCTCCCAGCTGACGCGATTGCAGGTCTGCCTGTTTCTTCTGGAGTAGTTGAGGGGAGAGCTCGCGTTATTTTAAACATGGAAGAAGCGAATTTAGAAGAGGGAGATATATTAGTTACAGCTTTTACTGACCCTGGCTGGACGCCATTATTTGTATCTATAAAAGGACTAGTCACTGAAGTCGGCGGACTTATGACTCACGGGGCGGTTATTGCACGGGAATATGGATTACCGGCAGTCGTTGGAGTAGAGAACGCTACGAAATTAATAAAAGATGGGCAACGAATACGAGTACATGGAACAGAAGGGTATATTGAAGTGTTGTAATGAAGTAAAAGATCATCCGCTATAAATAGTGGATGATCTTTTTATTTTGCAATAACTCACTTCTTTAAGCCAGCTGCATAAAAAGGTCCATGAACTGCGATTGTTGATAAAATACGAGCAATTTCCTCTGGTGTTTCTTTTTGGCCACTATTTAACCATTGCTGAATGACACCAATATGAGCAGATGCCATATAAGAAGCTAAATATTGGCTTGGAACAAGTAAATTTTCCTTATTAATGAGAGCACCATTCGTATCTTCAAATAATGTTTTCCACATAAAGTCTTTCAACTTTGTTTGAAAAGATAAATCTCCTTTTGGGCTTAATACAGCTTTCATAAAATCACTATTTTCATTTAGAAATTCAAGAATAGAAGTGATAAGTAGAAATGGCATTGTTGGAGAAGGATTCGATCCGAGATCCGCAATCACTTCTGGGAATCTCTTTTTTGCAATGTTAGAAAACTCATACATAATGTCTTCTTGGCATTTTGTCATTAAATCAAATTTATCTTGATAGTGCGTATAGAAAGTACCGCGATTAATGTTTGCTTTCGTTGTAATATCTTTCACTGTAATGGCGTCAAAACCTTTGTCCTCAATTAATTCCACCAATGCATTTCGTATGGCAGTTTTCGTACGAACAACACGTAAATCTAAATTACTATCGCGCAAAGCATGTCCCTCCTTAATTTTACTGAACACATTTAGAAAATGTGTCTTATAACCGACACATTCACGATTTTTGATTATTGTATAAGGTTCAACTCGAACATATAATTCAAATATAAATAAACAACACGTTGTTGGTTATTATAAATCAAATTATAGGAGGAGAAAAGAAAATGTTTAAAAATAAACTTTTATTATTATCACCAGTTATTGCCCTACTTGTTGTTTTTATTTTTTCATTAACGTTATTTCCAACCGTTCAACCTCAGCCGAAAAACTTGCCAATCGCAATTGTAAATGAGGATCAAGGAGTAGAAATTCCGAATCAACCGAAGATGAATATGGGGCAAACAATTGTTGATAATATGAAAAAGACATCAAAATCAGAAGAAGAACCTGCGGTGAAGTGGATAGAAGTGAACAATAAAGAAGCAGTTCAAAAAGGCTTAAATAATCAAGAGTATTACGCAGCATTAGTCATTCCGAAAGACTTTAGCGCAAAACAATCATCATTACGAACACCACAGCGATCTTCGCCAGAGGTAGAAATATTTATAAATCAAGGAATGAATACAGCAGCATCAACTATGGCAGGGCAAATGTTAAATGGGCTAGTTGATAATATGAACAACAATGTTCGTACACAACTATTAGAAGGATTGAAAGCAAAAGGGGCTACTTTAACAACAGACGAAGCTGCGAAATTAGTAACACCTATTACAAAGAAAGTGACAAATGTAAATGAGGTCGGGGAAAATAGTGCGAACGGTAACTCACCAATTTCATTATTCCAGCCGTTATGGATCGCAAGTTTAGCGAGTGCAGCGATTATTTTTATGGCGATTAGTAAAATGCCGGTAGGTTCAAGAAAAGAAAACTTGGTATTAAAAATAAAACAAATAGTAGCTGGAGCAGTTGCGACAATTGTAATTGGATTCGGTCTTACATGGATTGCGGATGGGATGGTAGGACTAAATATTTCAAACTTCACTGATACGGCACTGTTTTTATCTATTACATCGTTTAGTTTCTTCTTAATGATATCAGCGGTACTTTCAATAGTCGGACTAAAGGGAATCAGTATATTTGCTCTCTTACTATTCTTTGGTGCACCGTTATTATCATTAGCGCCTGAAATGTTGTCTCCATTTTACCAAGACTGGGTGTATACATGGTTGCCGATGCGATTTATGATTGAAGGACTTAGAGAAATATTCTTCTTCGGAAAAGGGTTAAGCTGGAGTACATCTGTTACTGTGCTCGTTTGGATTGGGATAGTAAGTATGGTTATTATATTAGCAACGGCATTGAAGCGTAGTGCAGTAAAGGAACATAAAGCAGAATTACATGCTTAAAAATAAAAGCCGTTTCACTAGTAGTGAAACGGTTTTTGTGATGAAATTTAAATGGATTTTTGCTTAAGTGAATGACCTTTCGTCCTTTCCATAGTATCGAGATTTCTAAAGGTCGCGTACGTTCCAAATAATCTCACCGCGCTCGTCGTCCCACGTACTGTGATGCTGCTTAAAACCTATCTTTTCTAGCACGCGGAGGGAAGCAACATTCCAAGCGCCTACAGTCGACCAAAGTTTGTGGCGCCCAGTAGCAATCGCAGCGTCTAGCACAACGGATGCTGCCTCAGTTGCGTAGCCTTTACCGTGAGCGCTGCGGAACAACTCGTATGCAATCTCCGGCTCTTCAAGTGTGGAACGACCAATAATTAAGCCGCAGTATCCGATGAAATCACCTTCGCCTCGCCTACGAATAGTGAGAAGGGAAATACCATTTTCGTCAGCCTTCTTGCGCATCTCAATGAGCCGGTTACGAACGGAATCAACGGCTGGAATGTCCACACCACGTTCGCCAATTAATTTGCTCAGCCAAACTGAATCGGATTCCTCCCACATGCTAAGCTCAAGTCTTTCGGTTTTCAGTTGGAAGGCCATAGGTTTAAATAAAGATGGCATAGTGGAACCTCCTAGTTATGTCACTGTATTCATAATAGCTTCGCATCACATTTGGTTGGAAACCTGATGTGATGCGGATTTATAGCAACGGTGTACAAAAAAATAGTGATATTTTATCCCGCTTTAATGGGCAGTAAGACCCCCACTGATTATAGTTTCACTTTATGAATAAGCAATTCCTTTGCAAAATAGACCATTGTATCAATCTTTATTTAAAATCTACAGTTGTCCTGTTATATACACATGCTCCGACTATTTCAAAATGCATAAAATGTTAAGCGAAATTATGGAGGGGATACGATGTATAATTTGAATGATTATGATTGGTATAGGCAGAATGATAAGTTGATTAATGATATTGAAAAAGCTATAAACGGGGAGTATAGCGCTATAAACTGCTATGCGAAATTAGCAACCATGGCTCCAAATGGAATGGAACAAAAACAAATTCTTGAAATCCGAAATGATGAAATAAGGCATTTTCATCACTTTGTACAAATGTATACGAATTTAATTGGTAGGTAGCCGAAACCACAGATTACGGAAGACTGCCCGAATACGTACTTACAAGGATTAGAGTTCGCTATACAAGATGAGCAGAAGACAGTAGATTTTTATTTGGAAATTGCAGATGAAACATCGGATGCATCTATGAAAGACTTGTTGCGGAGAATAGCTGCAGATGAACAAAATCATGCGGTATGGTTTTTATATTATTTTGTGAAGTCGAAGTGAATTCTTTAAAAATAAATGGATACTTGGAGATAGATATCGCTATAATTCTTCAGCGAATAAATGAAACTCATCTTGAATCGATAGAGTGATACAAAACGCCATCCTTTCTGTATTTTTCTACAAAAAGAATAGCATTTTTTGATTATATGGATACAAATTTATCTTAGATTGATAGCGATATGGCAAAATCCTCTTTAAGGATATTATATTTTTATAATTTAAACTCCATCAAAGGAAATGTACGGTTGGGGAAGAGAGTGGATTCTATTTCGGCGATTTGTTTAGCGCCCATCTTCAAATAAAATTGAAGTGCATTAGGATCACTATCTAAGGTGAAACTTGTAATACCATTCGCTCTCGCCTTTTCAATAATATCGTTCCATAATAAATTACCTAGTCCGTTACCAATGTAATTAGGATGTACAAATAGTGATTCTAATTTCTTTTTTTCTTTAGATAAACAATAGAAGGCAGCTAATTGAGAATTATCTTCTACTACAAAAACTATCTTATTTTGTATGTCTTCTATAGTTACCTCCAAATCTTCTTTAAGTGCATGCAAAAACTCAGGGGAATACCCCCAATGTGCTTTAGACTTATATGCAATATTACTAAGTATTTTTCTATCTTCTATTTTAGCATTTCGAATAAACATCTTTTATCCTCCTAATTTAAAATAAAATAGATTTAATTTTAAAATACATAAATGGACTGTTTAAATGAAAATATTGTTTAAGACTAATTCTCGATAAATAACAAAGTGACAATCAAGAATGATAAAAATAACGTTCTAGTTGGTCCTTATTTATGAGTTTCATCAATGAGTTTTCGTAATGTTCCCTATGCCCCTTTAGGTTGAATCTTGAGTCATTTCTAATGCCATGCAGAAAAAGCGCGTTAGGGTATTACTTCATGCTGAACGCCTTTCTGATTACCTTACCAATTATACCTAGATAAAAATAAAAAAAGCAATATTACCCAGATAAAATATATTTCCCTGTTCTTCATGGAGGGAGTAAATGTAAAAGACACGACCTAAGAGGAACTGCACTGTTGAGGACGGAATTGGCAAAGTATTAGCTCTATTTTAGTTGCCCAATCTAATCCAAGAAGTCCACTCTCCATCTGCCAAAGTTATTTATTTTTAAATGCCACACCATCCCCAGCAACTTAAGAAGGTGGAAGGATCAGATTTGAAAAAATTATTTAAAGACAATATATATTATGTTATTTTTGCAGATTTAAAAGCGTATCCAAAAGAGGAAGTACTAGGAGATATTGAAACATATGAAGAATTTAAAGAGAGCAAGTGTGAATTAGTTTTACTAGTTGCGGATTGTACATACGTCACAATTTACGCTAAAGATCAAAAAGCGATTGAGTTGATGTATGAAAACGCACTGAATCAAGATTTTTACGTTGAATACGTGACAGACGAAAATGACGGTAGAACGCGATTATCAGTATAGTAGTAATTTGAAAGGAGACATGAAAATATGAAGAGCAATACAATAACAAAAGAATATAAGATTCGAACTGCTACTGAAGAGGAAAGCGATAACATTATTACTCTATTAAAAGAAGTAGCACAATGGCTACAACATAAAGAAGTGGACCAGTGGCAGTACCTTTTAGGAGGAGAAGCTACGGCTGAAATATTAGAAGGTATAAGAGAGAAATATACATATGTGGTTACGAAAGAAGATGAAATTATCGGTACAGTTACAGTATCTCCTAAACAAAATGAATGGGATGAATATATTTTTGGTAAAGAGGAAGTTTCTAATTCATTATATATTCATAGATTTGCGGTAAAACGAAAGTATAAAGGTAACGGAATAGGAGAATGGATTTTACAGTGGATAGAAGAGAATGTACAACATGACAAAGAGTTTTTGAAGTTGGATTGCGTTGGACATAATTGTACGTTGAATGATTTTTATAAGAAAAATGATTTTGATTATGTTGGCAGTACAGATGGATTTAGTAAGTTTCAAAAGAAAAGGGGATAGTGAATGAATCAAATTGATACTGGTTTAGTTAAAAGGTTAATAGGGGAACAGTTTCCTGAATGGGCACATTTAGAGGTGAAACCTGTAAAGTGTAGTGGGCATGATAACAGAACATTTCACCTAGGTGATAAGATGAGTGTAAGATTGCCAAGTGATGCGGCATATGCACCGCAAGTAGAGAAAGAAAACAAGTGGCTACCTTTATTAAGTAAGGAGCTTTCTATACCTATTTCTATACCAATTGCCAAAGGAAATCCATCTGAAGTGTATCCATGGCCGTGGTCTATTAATAAGTGGATAGAGGGAGAAACAGTTACGAAACAAAATGTTCGTGACCTAAATGAATTTGCGGTGGACTTAGGTTCATTTTTAGTGGAATTGCAAGCCATTGATGCGAGTAACGGTCCAATAGCTGGAGCACATAATTTTTACCGAGGTGGGCTTATATCTGTATATGATGAAGAGGCGAGAGGTGCTATCGAAAATAATAAGGACGTTTTTGATGAAACAGTATTAAAGCATCTTTGGGCTTTAGCACTTCAGTCAACGTGGGAGCGTAAGCCAGTTTGGGTTCATGGAGATATTGCACCAGGGAACTTACTCGTTAAGGACGGAAAGTTTTGTGCCGTCATTGATTTTGGTATTTTAGGAGTAGGGGATCCGGCCTGTGATGCAGCGATGTCATGGACGTTTTTTGATAAAAGTAGTAGAAAGATATTTAAAGAAGTACTGCAAATAGACGAAGAAACGTGGAATAGAGCGAGAGGATGGGCGCTTTGGAAGGCGTTAATTATATATGATGCGAATAAGATTAGTAATAAGATAGTGGCAGAAGAATCATATCGTGTGATTCAAGTGATTGTGGATGATTATAAGGGGTAGTAGAAAAGGCCTATTTCAAAATAGGCTTTTTCACATGATTAAATATTAGAAATGGAAAGAAGGAATACAACGTTATTATACAGAATATTTAGATAATAGGAGGTGTCGAATTTTGAGTGAAATTGAATTAAAAAGGAATGTAATTAAGACAGGGAGTGAGAAGAGCATCATTCTTCGGTTTATACTCGCTAGTCTCGTTGGGGTGTTTATGTTTTTCGTACCAGTTACGATAAATGGCGCTTCTTCCATAATGATTGATCATATCGTGTCGTGGATTAGAGCTTCGGTTCCGAGCGTCGTACCTTATTACGCACTACTCGTTATGGTAATGGGTGCAATTTATCCGTTTTATACGAAAAAATGGAATACATCTATCGTAGATATTTGCTTTTCTATTTTAAAAGTGGTTGGCGTTGTTTTCGGTGTATTATATTGTTTGAAAGTAGGGCCAGCTTGGTTCTTTGCGCCAGATGTTGGGCCGTTTTTGTATGAGAAACTAGTCATATCTGTAAGTTTACTCGTTCCGATTGGTTCGGCTTTTTTAGCATTATTAGTCGGGTATGGATTACTTGAATTTATCGGTACGTTTTGCCGTCCGATTATGAGGCCGTTATGGAAAACACCTGGACGATCAGCAATTGATGCGGTTGCATCCTTTGTGGGAAGTTATTCACTGGCTTTATTAATTACGAATCGCGTATATAAAGAAGGAAAATATACGACAAAAGAAGCGGCCATTATCGCTACAGGATTTTCTACAGTATCCGCAACATTTATGATCATCATCGCAAAAACATTAGACATTATGCATTTATGGAATGTTTATTTTTGGACGACTCTCGTTGTAACATTCATCGTAACTGCTATCACCGTAAGACTTCCACCCCTTAGTAGAAAACCAGATACATATGTAACAGAAGAAGGGTTCCCAGAGCCCGTTTATAAGGAGAAAATGCTAGAGCGTGCTTGGGAAGATGCGCTAGAAGTATCAAAAACTGCACCGAGTATTATAAAAAATATCGCAGTGAACTTAAAAGATGGTTTTATCATGACGATGGGAATTTTACCATCTATTATGTCTGTAGGGTTAATTGGTATTGTCTTAGCGAAGTTCACACCAATATTTGATTGGGTCAGCTATATTTTTTATCCTTTTACATGGGCTTTACAACTGCCAGAAGCAGACTTAGCTGCTAAAGCGGCATCCGTCGGTATTGCGGAAATGTTTTTACCATCATTATTAGTAGTTAGTGCACCACTTGTGACAAAGTTTGTCATTGCGGTTGTTTCGGTATCATCTATATTGTTTTTCTCAGCATCCATCCCATGTATTTTATCGACAGATATTCCGTTAAAAGTATCAGAACTTATTATTCTGTACGTACAAAGAACGATATTAACATTGCTTATCATTACGCCGATTGCTTATTTGTTACTTTAAAAAGGGGAAAAGTATAAAAAAGAATCCTTCTATAAAAGGAAGGATTCTTTTGTTTAGTGTTTTTATCAAGTAAATACTTTAAAATGTACACTGTTTTGATGTTTTATTTGTTTTTCGAATATGACGTAATACTTCTTAAGAAAATTCCTAATCCTGCAAAAAAGAATCCTAAGCATAATAAGCTGCCTGGCGTTCCCCAAGTAATTTGATCTAGCATTTTTATATCCCCCCATTTACCCCATATGAATTAACTGTAAAACTTTCACTTTATTATTATATAGTATTTTTTGGGTGTAATCCAGAATTATCCATACTACCAAATTGAAAAAATAATCTTTTTGTAGAAATAATAGCGTTTTTGGTGTGCAAATCTTTCAATAATGCACACTAGACCTTTAGAAAAAGAAAAACCTTACATGAAATGAAATCAATATAAATGTAGCTTGATATAATGGGATGGACACGGTATTTGTTACAGGCTTTTACGGATTATTATGTAAGAAGGTATTAAAACTTGAATTTTAAGTGCATTTAAAAGTTAGTATTAATGTTTTAATATCTATATAATTAAATGTTTATTTCTGTGATATAGTAAGAAAAAGGGGGCTTACAAATGGAAATCATTCACGAAAGAGCAAAGCTACGGTTAATGGATGGTAATGATGTCGAAACTTTGTTTTCGATTGTAGAAGGAAATCGGGAAATTTGGGCGTATTTAATCTCTAAAATGGATAGTGTGCAAGATATGCAGCAATATGTTCAAAAAGCGATACAAGGTTATGGAAAAGGTACGCAAATACCTTTCGTTGTAGTGGATCAACAGACGAATAAGATTGTAGGAAGTACACGTCTATATAATATTTCGGTAGAAGATAAAACAGTCGAGTTAGGACAAACGTGGTATCATCCAAGTGTCCAGCGTACGAGTATAAATACAGAGTGTAAGTATATGCTTCTCCAGTATGCTTTTGAAAAACTCCATATGCTCAGGGTACAAATTAAGACGGATGCAAGAAATGAAAAAGCACAACGAGCAATTGAAAGGTTAGGCGCAGTAAAAGAGGGTGTGCTTAGAAATGAAAGAAAATTACCGAATGGTTATGTGAGAGATGCAGTTGTGTACAGTATTATCTCAAGTGAATGGCCAGACGTGAAAGAACAATTGTTAGAAAAATTAGAGTTGTATAAAGAAAAGCTATAATTCGTGTTTTGAAAGGTATATTGTTCGTAAGGCATGAAAAATATACCTTTTTTCTTACAAAATGCTACTTTATTTTAATTCCTTTTGTTTCATCGTTCCCTTCTGAGAAAAAATTCGTTACAATGTAGTTGTATGGTAATAAACTTATGAATTTAAAACATGTAATGAAAACCGCAAATGAAAATGAATTGATAATCCTCAATTTTAAATGAAAACCCTTTTATACATAAATAACAAGTAAAGTTCCTTCTTTTAAATAAACTCAAACAAAACGATTTGATATAAATGTTTTTTTATAGAAGTATGGATGATGTACGGAGGCAATTACAAATGAAAGAAAATAAGAAGAGTAAGAAAAGGCGAATCTTTCAAGTATTTTTACTAATGATTTGTTCTGCTATTTTATATGTAAGTTATGCAGCTTACGATATTTGGAGTTATCGTTTTAAAGCAAATGATGACGTAAAAACGGATGCTGGTATTGTACTAGGAGCAGCTTCATGGAACGGAAAACCATCTCCTGTATTTAAAGAAAGAATTAATCATGCGATTTCTTTATATAAGAACGGAAATATTAAAAAGATTATTTTTACAGGTGGTACAAAGTTCGAGGCCGAACTTGAGGAAGCGCGTACTGCAAGAGTATATGCAATGAAACAAGGTGTAAAAGAGGAAGATATTTTAATTGAAACAAAATCCCTTTTCACTGAAGAAAATTTAAAGAATGCGAAGGAAGTTGGAATAGAGAACGGCATACGCACATACACGATTGTAAGTGATCCACTTCATATGAAACGCGCAATGAGAATCGCAAAACATATTAATATTGAAGCGTATGCTTCACCAACGCCGACATCAGCATATAAAACGTTAGATACAGAAATACCATTCTTCTTTAAAGAATTATTCTCGTATATTGGATATGTAACCTCGTTGCCATTAAAGGCATTGAAGGGAGACTAATAAGAAAAGAACCTATCTTTAAATAGGAACTTTTCTTATTAGTCAAAAACATTGTATTTTTATCGGAATAGTGAAACAATAGAGAGGTAGCTTCATATAATCATAATGACAAAATGAACGGTTTATGAATCGAACATAAAGGAGATTATAGTATGGCACTCTCATTTGTTGAAACAGAAAAACAATCTTTCATTATTGAACAAATAAATAAATTGATTCCGAAGTTCATGGAAAGGGAGCATCAACTAAGTGAATTAGGATCATTTCCGTATGAAAATATAAATGATTTGAAACATATCGGATATACGAAATTAACGTTACCGAAGGAATTTGGTGGTAGTGCGATTTCTTTATATGACTTCGTTCTATTTCAAGAGAAAATTGCGGAAGGCTGCGGGGCTACTGCATTATCGATTGGCTGGCATCTTGGCATTGTGAAAGAACTAGCGGAAAATCGCTCTTGGAATGATGAGATGTTTAAATGGTTTTGCGAAGAAGTGCGAAATGGGGCGCTCTTTAATAGGGCAGCAACAGAACCGAAAACAGGGAGCCCGACGCGTGGCGGTAAACCAGAAACAATAGCGGTTCAACAAGGCGAGAAGTGGGTTATAAATGGAAGGAAAACTTTTACAACGATGGCACCAGTACTTGATTATTTTATTATTTCAGCAAGTATGGAGGGCAAAGAAGAAGTTGGTGAGTTTGTCATTCCAAGAAATACAATCGGTGTATCCATTGAAGAAACGTGGGATAGCGTTGCAATGCGAGGGACTGCTAGCCACGACCTTGTCTTACAAAATGTAGAGATAGACAACCGCTTTTTTACGGATGTAAAAGGCGGGAAAGTGAAACAAAAGGGTATTGGCTGGTTGCTACATATACCAGCATGTTATTTAGGAATTGCACAATCAGCAAGAAATTATGCAGTTCAGTTTGCGGGATCATACAAACCAAATAGTTTAAACCATTCTATTAGTTTATTACCGAATGTTAGAAGATTAGTTGGAGAATTAGAACTCGAGCTTATGCAAGCTCGCGTCTTTTTATATCAAATTGCAAAAAAATACGATGAGGCAGAAGATAAACTGTCACTGCAAGCAGAATTAGCGGCAGTGAAATACGCCGTAACAAATGCGGCGATATCGATAGTGGATAAATCAATGCGCATCGTAGGAGCAAAAAGTTTATCAGAAAAAAATCCGCTTCATCGTTACTATTTAAACGTAAGAGCAGGATTACACAATCCGCCGATGGACGATGCAACACTGTCTATGCTTGCGGATGCGGCGTTTCGATCGTAGTTTTTTTAACTTGAATTTTATTGTTTATGTACAATATAGTTGTTTTGAAAGCACGTGTTTGATTAGTAATCGAACACGTGCTTTTTATGTGCAGGAACGTACCAAGTTGAGATGTAGGTTTTTAATATAAATGGTTATCATGGTTTTGTGATTGTTTCTTGTTGAAAAATTCTTATCGTAATGCCAATTTGGAACCTTTATAAATAATTACTAAATTTAATCCCAAATTAATGGTCTTTCCAAATCTACCATGCGTAAATATTGTAAAAATTGACCTGCATGGACCGCATCATGATAGGCAATTCGTAATAGCATATCGCCTAAATATCGTTGATAGCCAACATCGCTTCGATCAATAAGTCTTGCATCTAGCTCTGCTATGCTTATTGATTGAACATATTCTATGAAATCGGCAAAACATGATTGTGCTAATTCAATTTCTTTTTTAACACAAGTAATTGGCTCGTCATCATACGGGATATGTATGTCGTTTATTGAGCCGTTGTTTTTTAAAATCATATGATAGTAAAAAGTTGAGGTCCATACGTGACGAATCATTTCACCAAAGGACATAGCCTCGTGATCAGGCTTCCAATTAAGAAAATTATCGGGAAGAGAATTCCATAATTTTTCTGAGCGCCTTCTCGTTTCTTTCAAATTTAATATACTAAGATCAATTGCATTCATAATACATTCTCCTTTACTGTTAAATTTAAAATAATTGTATCAATTTAATAGTTAGGGTATCATCGAAATATGAATGTATATCCGAATATCTCATATATAGCTAAACTTATTGCTGAACCTACAAGAGCAATCATCTTAGATTGTTTAATGAATAATCAAGCACTACCTGCTAGCGAATTAGCTTATATGGCAAAGGTGTCACATCCAACAATTAGTTCTCATCTTTCTAAATTAGTAGAGGGGAATCTACTGACAGTTGAACAACATGGTAGACATCGTTACTATCGACTTGCTAATCAAGAGGTAGCAGAGGTTCTTGAAAAGTTAGGAACAATCGCACCAACAGTTCAAGTTCGGTCTTTAAAACAATCAGATCAACTAAAACAAATTCGTTATGCTCGAACTTGTTACGATCATCTTGCAGGTAGACTCGGTGTAGAGATAACCGAAAAATTATTAGATAAGGAATTTATCATTTTAGAGAAAGGAGAATACATTGTAACGGAACAAGGTAAGCGATGGTTTCTGAATTTTGGAATAAATATTGAAACGGCAAATATAAAGAGAAGAATATTTGCAAAACCTTGTCTTGATTGGAGTGAACGACGCTACCATATTTCTGGTTGGTTAGGATCTGCAATAGCAAAACTATTTTTTGAACAGGAATGGATTACAAAAACGGATAAGAATCGGGCTGTCCATCTTACAAGAAAAGGTATGAAGTTCTTGAAAGACGAATTAGGCATTGACATGGAAAATAAAGAAATGAAATAACCTGAGTCTATACAAATGTAGACTCAGGTTATTTCATTTCTTTTAAAAATCTTTAGTGATATTTGCGCACGACAAATTAACCTCACTTGCTTTACGGAAAGAGATTAGCTGAAAAAATAGTAGTTGAGACGATTCTATTAAATTAGTAATCATATTCATTGAAAATTATGCGTAAGAATATAGTAAATGAAGGGAGATATAAAATGAATAAAGTGAAACTGAAAGTATTTAATATAAAGTATGTAATGATATGTCTTTTATTCACAATTATATGTATTCTCACTTCATTCTTCATTTCTAGTAATTCAAACGTATTTAAATCTTATTATATTAATCAATTATTAGGAACGAATTCTACGAAAGGCCTTATGTATATGATAGGCAGTGAAAATCGTTATTTTGCCGAAGAATTTCATAAAGAAAAAGGACGAGCGTCTTTGGAATCTTTTTTACTTTCACTTTCTACAAATATTAATGTAAATGACCTCCGGAGCTTATTAACTCGAGAACTTCCAAATATGAATCAATTTTATTCAGAAATATTAATTGCCGGGGAAGGAACAGATTATACGAACATTCCTGAAGAATCCAGCATTCCTTTAGAGAATATTCAAGATAAAGGTACTGCTGTTAAACACCCAAAGAGTGAGAAAGAAAACAATTCAAATACACAAAATAACGGTGAAAATAAAGTTTTTATTTATCATACACATAGTTGGGAGTCGTTTATTCCTCTCATTCCAGGTGCTACTAAACCTGATGATGCCTCTAGTACAAATAATGAAGTGAATATTACGTTTGTTGGAAATTATTTAAAACAAAAGTTAGAAGAAAAAGGAATAGGCGTTTCACATGATACGACAAATATGAGGGACTTTCTACGAAATAAAAATTTAAACTGGGCCCAATCTTACAAAGGGTCCCGTCAAATATTACAAGATAAATTAGCACAAGATAAAAATATTATGTTTCCCATTGATCTTCATAGGGACGATGCACGAAAAAATATTACGAAGAAAACGATTAATGGAAAGGATTATGCACGACTCTATTTTATTTTAGGTCGAGAAAATCCTAACTATGAAAAAAATAAAAAAATAGTAACAGCAATCAATTCATATTTAGACGAGAAGTATTACGGTTTAAGCCGAGGCATTTTTATTAAAGATCGTAAAAGCGGGAATGGAGTATATAATCAAGATCTTTCTCCAAATGCATTACTTATTGAAATGGGAGGGGTAGATAATACTCCAGAAGAACTGTATGCTTCCGTAGACGCATTAGTAGAAGCATTTAGCCATTATTATAATGAAGTAACAAAGAAAAATAACTAAATATAGCGGAGAAATTTAGTGTTTTTGTAAAATGAAAAGGAGTGACACCTAGTTAGGCGTTCTAGGGGGTTACTCCTTTTTTGTAGAATATGAAAAATATAAGATTACCAATACACGTTATCAATTGAAAAAATCTTTCTTTTCATTCTTCTTTTTATCGTTTTATAGGAGAATGCTATGCTTCTTATTTCACCTACTGTATAATAAGAAAAAAGCACGAAAAGAGGTTATCTCATGCTAGAGGTTATTGCAACATGTTTAGAAGATGTGAAACGAATTGAACGAGCTGGCGGGAAGCGAATTGAATTAATTTCATCTTATACAGAAGGCGGTTTAACGCCGAGTTATGCATTTATTAAAAAAGCGGTAGAAGCAGTACATATACCGATTCACGTTATGATTCGTCCGCATGCGAAGTCTTTTACATATACGGAAGAAGAAATTGAAATGATGAAAGAAGATATTGTAGTTGCTCAGAAATTAGGAGTAGCTGGTGTTGTATTAGGTGTATTAAATGAAAAGAATGAAGTGGATGAAGAGAAACTAGCGAATTTATTATCTGTGGTAGATGGGATAAATGTCACATATCATCGTGCAATAGACGACACGGAAAATCCAGTAGAAGCAATGAGAACGTTAAAGAAGTTTCATAAAGTGACTCACGTCTTAACTTCAGGTGGACAAGGAAATATAGTAGAGAATATTCCGGTGCTTACAGATATGCAAAAGGTAAGCGATGGTCAAATTCAGCTTGTAGCTGGAGCTGGTGTGACGAAAGAAAATATAAAACGATTGCTAGATGAAACTGGAATTTCGCAAGCTCATGTCGGTACAGCTGTAAGAGAAGGGAAATCATGTTTTGCTGAAATTGATCCTAATTTCGTACAAGAATTAGTTCAAATCATACAATAAACAATTAAGAAAGAGGAGAAACGATGAAGGAAAATACGAAGAAAGAATTATTCTCATGGGCGAAAACGATAGGATTTACCCTTGTATTAATCGCAATTATTCGCGGTGTTTTATTTACACCGTCATTAGTACAAGGCGAATCGATGATGCCGACTTTAGAAAATAACGAACGAGTTCTCGTCAATAAGATTGGTTATAGTATAAGTGGATTAGAACGCTTTGATATTATCGTCTTCCACGGAAAAGAAGGATACGATTTAGTAAAACGAGTAATTGGTTTACCAGGCGATACAGTGGAGTATAAAAATGATGTTTTATATGTAAACGGAAAAGCGATGGAAGAACCATATTTAAAAGAGTTTAAAGAAAAAGCAGCAGGTCGTGTATTAACTCCAGACTTTACGTTAGAACAAATTACAGGAAAAACGAAAGTGCCAGAAGGCCAAGTGTTTGTATTAGGTGATAATCGTGAAGTTTCTAAAGATGGTCGTATGTTTGGATTTATTTCAGAAGATGAAATTGTCGGAAAAGGACAAGCTGTTTTCTGGCCGTTGAAACAAGTAAGAGCGCTATAAAGAAAAAGTATGGGGGAATATATATTCTTCCATACTTTTTTTATTGGAATTTTTAATTTAACGGTTTTGTAGCAACATGTACCGTGGAAAGGGAGCCGTCTCTATTTTTAAAAATAATTTTATATTCACCGTCAGGAAGCCAATCAGTCCAGTGAATATCGAATTCACTTATCGCTTGTTCCCCAGGTTTTAAAGTTCCGTCAATCATCCAAGAACCTTTAGCATTATACAAAGTATAACTAAAAGTAGAATCACCTGTATTTTGTACAAGAACGCTTAAGTTATCTCCACTAAAATAGTTGAAATGATAAGTAGTTGATCCGAAAAAGGCAACATCTTCGTTAGTTATGGCACGTTGTAGCTTAGTATCCTCGTTTGTTGCAAATGTCACATTATAACCTATACAAAAAGATAGCATAATAGCAGGAATCATTAGCAGCTTTTTCAAAAGAAACACTCCTTATATTTTATTTTACAAATATCATGATAATTGAAATGTATTGAAAGTGTAATAGTTTGATGTATGAATTTACAAATGTATTTAATTATTTACGTTTTTTAAATGACTGACAAATATATCGGAGTATGTGCTTGAAAAAAATATTGATAGAATTGAAAGAATATTTTATAATTTTAAATTATATGTTTGTTTCATAAAATGGAATTTAAGTTCCGGAATTCAGAACAAGAAGGAGATAGAATGAGTATAAATAAAACGGCAGTTAAGACAATGGATATTTTACAGTTGTTTTATGAGCATGAAGAGCTAAGTTTAACAGAGATGGTTCAGCTTACAAGTATGCCGAAAACATCTGTTTATCGTTTAATTGGCTCGTTAGAAGAAATGGAGTTTTTACAAAAAAACGAAAAGGGGAAATATCATCTAGGAGTTGTTTTTTTACGGTTCGGTCAACTTGTTTCACAAAGACTATCAGTAAGAAATATTGCGATTCCATATATGAAAGAGCTTAGAGATAGTTTAGGGCAGGCAGTTAATTTAATTATTCAAGATGGTAACGACGCGATTTATGTGGAAAAAATGGAAGGCGTTCAGCCTGTACGCGTGTATACGGCGGTTGGAAGAAGGGCGCCACTTTATGCTGGTGCATGTCCAAGAATTTTACTATCGTACTTTTCTGAGGAAAAGAAACGGAAATACATAGAGGAAACGAATTTAAAACAGTTTGCAGATGGAACAATCGTAGATAAAAAACAATTGCTAGAAGTGTTACAAATAGCGAAAAAGGAAGGACATACCATTAGTTATTCGGAGTTAGAAAATCATACAGCAGCTATAGCAGCGCCTATTTTCGCAAATGATGGAACGGTTGTAGCAGGCATTAGTATTTCAGGATTAGCAATTGAGTACAGCGAAAGTAACATTTCATATTTTATCGCGAAGGTGAAAGAGACAGCGAATCGCATTTCGAAAGAACTCGGCTTTTTGGCATAGAAAGAGGGAATAGGATGAAATTTTCTGCGTTAGGGGATCAAGCAATTATTGTTACATTTGGTGAAGAAATCGGGATGGATGTATATGAAAAAGTACAACGACTATTTCAAGCGTTGCAGCAACATCCGTTTGTAGGGATGGTTGAATGTGTTCCGTCGTTTACTTCATTGGCCGTTTACTACAATTTGTATGAAGTATGGAAGGGAAATGATAGAAAGATAAGACCATATGATTACGTATGCCAATATATAACTGGAATGTTAGATACGTATAAGGAAGAGCTGAAACGAGATGTGAAACATATTTCTATACCTGTTTGTTACGGGGGAGAATATGGACCTGATTTGGAAGAGGTCGCACATTATCACGGTTTACAAGTAGAAGATGTCATTCGCATACATAGTGAAACAACGTATTTTGTATATATGTTAGGCTTTACACCAGGGTTCCCATATTTAGGAGGACTATCAAAAGAACTAGAAACACCTAGAAAAGAAATACCGCGGTTACAAATCTCTCCTGGTTCGGTAGGAATCGGCGGAAATCAAACAGGTATTTATCCGCTTGAAACACCGGGTGGATGGAATATTATTGGCCGAACACCAATCTCCTTATTTAATCCGGAAGAAGAAACACCAACCTTTATTCAAAGCGGCATGTATTTACGATTTATCCCAATAACGAAGGAAGAGTACGTATCACTTGAGGGGGCTAAAGAATGGATGTAGAGGTTTTGCATGCAGGGATGTTTACAACAGTCCAAGATTTAGGACGATCTCATTATCAACAATACGGTGTGCCAGTTGGCGGGGCGATGGATCAAAGTGCACTTCGGATGATCAATATGTTAGTTGGTAATGAAGAGAATGAAGCGGCACTCGAAATGACGATAATGGGACCGAAATTGTTAATAAAGAAAACGACGTTACTTGCGATTGGCGGTGCGGATATGGAACCGTTACTAAATGGGGAGCGTATACCATTATGGCGTCCCATTTTAGCGGAAGAAGGTAGTATGCTTTGCTTTGGAAAAGTGAAAAGTGGTTGCAGAACGTATGTGACTTTTGCAGGTGGTATCCATATTGATCGTACGATGGGAAGCAAAAGTACTTACATACGTGCTGCGATTGGAGGTATAGAAGGAAGAATGTTGAAAAAGGGTGACTACTTCCAAATTGGTGTACAACCAGAAATGGCGAATCGTTTCATTCAAGACTTACAAAAAGATGAGAGAATAAAAACGAAATGGGCAATTAGCAACAGCGTACTACCAAAGTATAAGAAACATCCTAAGCTTCGTGTCATAGTTGACTTTGAATATAATCAATTTACAGAAGAAAGTAGAAAGGCATTTTTTACGAAAGAGTATAAGGTATCTAATTATGCTGACCGTATGGGCTATAGGGTTGAGGGAGAAGTATTAAATAGGATGGAAGAAAAAGAGATTTTATCGAGTCCTGTTACATTTGGAACCATTCAAGTTCCTAATGGTGGACAGCCGATTATATTAATGGCAGATAGGCAAACGACAGGTGGCTATCCGAGAATGGGAAATATCATTTCAGTAGATTTACCTCTTCTTGCCCAGCTAAAGCCGGGGGACTATGTTTCTTTTGAGAAAATTTCGCTTGAAGAAGCGGAACAATTGTACATAGAACAAGAAGTAAATATGAATCTATTAAAGAAATTCATTGCTTTACGAAGCTGAAATTAGGAGGGAAACAGTGTGACTACAATTGATTTAAATTGTGATTTAGGAGAAAGTTTTGGCGCTTATAAAATGGGGAATGATGATGAAATTCTCCCGTTCGTTTCCTCAATAAACGTTGCTTGCGGTTTTCATGCAGGTGATCCGTCCGTTATGCGTCAAACAGTTGAAAAGGCAATGCAACATAACGTTGCGATAGGGGCACACCCCGGATTTCCAGATTTAATTGGATTTGGTAGAAGGAATATGAACGTTCCAGCAAGTGAAGTATACGATTATGTTCTATATCAAATTGGTGCATTAGACGCTTTTGTAAAAGCGGCAGGCGGGAAGATGCATCATGTGAAGCCGCACGGTGCCCTATATAATATGGCAGCGACTAATCCTGAGATTGCAGATGCAATCGCGAAGGCAATTTATCATAGTAATCCAAATCTATTATTTTACGGATTAGCAAATAGTGAGGCGTTTATACAGGCTGCGGAAAAATACAATATAACTCTCGTACAAGAAGCTTTCGCAGATCGTACGTATAAGCAAGATGGAACATTAACGAGTCGTACGGAAGAAAATGCGCTTATAAAAAATGAAGAAGAAGCGATAAAGCAAGTGCTTCAAATGGTGAAAGAAGGCTATGTAAATTCGATGAACGGGCAGAAAGTAGCAGTTCAAGCGCAAACGATTTGTTTACACGGTGATGGAGAAAAAGCAGTACAATTTGCGAAAAGAATATACAGAACATTCGAACATAATGGTATTTCTATTTGTGCACCGAAATAAAAAAATGTGGGGAAGTGTTGGAATTGGTGAAATTAATCGGGATATTACTAGTTGCAGTGGGCTTTTTATTTAGATTAAATACACTTTTAGTCGTTATGGTTGCAGGTATTGTTACTGGTATGGTTTCAGGATTAAGCTTTTATGATGTGATTAGCATGTTCGGTAAATTTTTCATAGAAAATAGATATATGTCTATGCCTATCATACTAACTTTACCGGTAATCGGAATTTTAGAGCGTTACGGTTTGAAAGAAAGAGCAGAAGCACTTATAACGAAATCAAAAGGTGCAACAACTGGAAGAGTATTAATGTCATATTTTACGATAAGAGAATCATCAGCAGCACTTGGACTGAATATTGGTGGTCATGCACAAACGGTAAGACCACTCGTTGCACCGATGGCAGAAGGGGCTGCGCAAGGTAAATACGGTAAGCTCCCTGAAAAATTAAGAGAAAAGATTAAAGCAAATGCAGCGGCTGCGGAAAATACAGCTTGGTTTTTCGGAGAAGATATTTTTATCGCAACTGGTGCGATTCTATTAATGAAAGGGTTCTTCGATTCAGTAGGTATGCATGTCGGAGTATGGGATATGGCGCTTTGGGGTATCCCAACTGCAATATCTGCACTTATTGTAAGCTGGATCAGATTTAAAAGGTTTGATAAATATATAGCAAAAACGATGGAATCAAAAGAAAAAGAAGAGAAGGAGGCAATATAAAATGAACATCATCACAATGGATACAATCTACTATGTATTAGGTATAATCGTTGCCTTTATCGCTGTACGTATTGCCTTTGATCGTGAGCATCCAAACCGATTTGGTTCTAGTTTATTTTGGGCGTTGTTTGCAGTTACATTTTTATTTGGAAATGTAATCCCTTCGTTTTACGTTGGCTGTATTGTACTCGCTATGGTTGTGTTAGCTTCACTAAATAAAGTAACAAAATCAGAGGAGAAAGAAGTTCCAGTAAAAGAACGTGTAAAACATGCGGAGAAATTAAAAAATAAAATCTTTATGCCTGCACTATTAATTCCTATTTTTACAATTATCGGTACGTTAACGTTAGGAAAAATCAAATGGGGAAATGTCTCCCTTGTTGATCCAGATAAAGTGACATTAGTTGCATTAGCACTAGGAGCATTACTTGCATTCGTTGCGGCAATGCGTATTACAAAATCAAAAATAACAACACCTGTTCAAGAAGGAAGTCGATTATTACAAGCTGTCGGCTGGGCTGTTATTTTACCACAAATGTTAGCAGCTCTTGGCGGTATTTTCGCGAAGTCTGGCGTTGGACAAGTCGTTTCAGATTTAGTTGGACAAGTATTACCGACAGAGTATCCGTTCGTTGCTGTTATGGCGTATTGTTTAGGAATGATGCTTTTCACAGTTGTAATGGGAAATGCTTTCGCAGCATTTGCTGTTATTACTGGCGGCATTGGTTTACCTTTAATTGTACAAATGCACGGAGGAAATCCGGCGATTATGGCAGCACTCGGTATGTTTGCTGGATATTGCGGAACATTGCTTACGCCAATGGCAGCAAACTTTAATATCGTTCCGGCAATGCTTTTAGAGCTAAAAGATAAAAATGCAGTTATTAAAGCGCAAGTACCAATTGCTCTTTCAATCTTTATCATCAATATGTTTATTATGTACGGCCTTGTATATCGTTTCTAATTAGGAGGGAAAACTATGAAAACAGTATTATTAACAGGATTCGATCCGTTCGGCGGAGAAATCATCAATCCAGCTTGGGAAGTCGCAAAAAGTTTGCATGAAAAAACAATCGGAGAATACAAGATTATTAGTAAACAAGTACCCACTGTATTTTATAAATCAATCAGCGTATTAAAAGAGTATATAGAAGAACTAGCACCGGAATTTATTATATGCATTGGACAGGCTGGGGGCAGACCAGATATTACGATAGAGCGTGTCGCAATTAATATTGATGATGCAAGAATTGCTGACAATGAAGGAAACCAGCCGGTAGATGTACCAGTCGTAGAAGAAGGACCAGCTGCTTATTGGTCTACACTTCCGATGAAAGCAATTGTAAAAAGACTACAAGCAGAGGGCATACCCGCTTCCGTTTCACAAACAGCAGGTACATTCGTTTGTAATCACTTATTCTATGGTCTCATGCATGAACTAGAGAAACAGGATCAGAAAGTAAAAGGCGGATTTATTCATATTCCGTTTTTACCAGAGCAAGCGAGTAATTATCCAGGGCAACCGAGTATGTCACTTTCTACTATTCGTAAAGGGGTAGAGTTGGCAGTTGAGGTAACGATGACCGTTGAGGTGGATATAGTAGAAATTGGGGGTGCGACGCATTAAATAATAGTAGATTAAAGAGGGCTGATGTGGCCCTCTTTTTGTATTTGTATGAAGATGCAGTATGGAATACAAAGAGGGAGATTGTTGTAATAGGAGCAGTCTAACATATACGGAATTGTTTCAAATAAAAGGAAACTTTTAGCCAAAGAAAGTGAGCGATTCCTTGTTTATGCTGAAGGAAATGGTGGGAACCAAACATGGCATTATCAGATTTTAATATGTTTTAGTTTTTCTAAGAGTGACTGTAAAGATTATCTCACCTATTATTTGTAAATAATTTGTGAGATAATCTTTTTTATAGTGATAATTCCTATAATAAAATAAATCAATAAATATTTTCATTAGTGATTGTTTAGGTGTAAAAAATGTATTAACGAAATGAGTGAATTGAATGGATGAATTTGAAAAATTAATTATTAGGAGTAAACAGCTAGATAATGAATCCAAGTTGTTACGAAAAGATATGAAAATGGTTATAGATGAAAATGAAAGGGTTATAGAAATTGCTAAGAACTCGAATTTTTATTTGAATGATATCGATAGAAAGTTTGCTGAAGCAACGAAATTAGACATCAAGGATTATCCCTTTTTATTTTTAGCGGTATCCTTACAATGTTTAAGGCAGTATCTTTTAACTCCTTTTGAAGAAAGAAATACTCACGATGTTAGTGAAAAGGAATACAAAAAAAGAGAAAAAGAGATTTTCAATAACAAGTTTAGTCAAAAGGCTAACAAAGGAAACAGCATACCTTATTCTGCCTCGCTAAGTGACATAATAGCTAAGGGAGTTCCGTATGATGCGCAATTTGGCAGTCGAGATTTTGGCCTTGGCCTGAGTGGTAATGCGCATCGTTATAGAACACTGGGACATGATCCGTTATTAGGTTGGATATTCGGAACTTCGAACATTATGACCAGTACTCTAACTAACTCGCAGCTAAATACGTATCATATAGCACCCTCTCCGATGGCAAATGGTTATTTAAAAGCAAAAATAACGGAAGAGGCTGATACTGCAATTATGTTTGAGAAAGTAAAAAATCGGGCTTTTAATGAACCGGAGATACTTGGAGCTGCATTAATAAAACAAGGATTACATATAAAGTCTGATGAATATTCAAAAGCCGGCTTACCGATACCAGGTACTATTTTACTTTCACCAGAATTTTCTCAAGAACTTGCTCACTATGGTATTGATGCCGGCAATTTAAAAATAGTTGGTAAACAAGTGACATACTCTATGTTGATCAATTTATTAATAGCTATGCTTCATAGAATCTTCTATAACGAAGAAACATGTGGCTCATTAGATTTATATAAAGTGAAAACAAGAAAAATATTAATGTACTCAAATATAATCGCATCAGCAAGTAACCTTATTGTCGTAGCATTTGAGTCTAGGCGAAAAAGAAAACTAACTACAAAAAGATTAGATATCGGGGGATTGTTAGGTGCTTTATATCGTATTGCCACAGACACTAAATTTATAACAAATGTAAAAGCTGAATTCGTTTACAATAATTTCAATCAGCTAATACAAGGTGATGAATACAACTTCAATATTAAATAAGGGGTAGGAAAATGAAACGAAATTCGAATGACATAAAGAGCATGGAAAATCTTATTCCTAAGAAATATTCATGGGAATGTGACCCTATTTATACACGATTATTTAAATCAGAAAATGATTATTTAATTGAGGGCTATAAAACAGCAAGTGATGTTTACGATAGAATAATCACAGGATTAAACCTTGAATTTGAGAAATGGCTCTTCAAACTTGAGGTAACTGATATAGAAAAGCAAAGATTAATTGAGCATTTAATACTAGCTATTAGCAAGCTAAGAAAAGATAGTTCAAATGAATACAATGATGAACGAATGAAGTTACTGATTAGATGTTTAGATGTGTTTAATGATGATGTAAACTCTTATTCTTCTAATGAAATGAAACACTTGCCGTTAGATAAGGAATTTTCTGATTGGAGACATGTATATGATATTTCTAAAAAGTACTGAACTAAAATTTAAGAATGAAGGATATTCTAAATGCCAATCAATATTTAACGAAAAGATTGAGAAACAAAAGAGGATTTTTGATGAAAAAGCACGAGGTTTAGTGAGAAATCTAGATAAAAAAGAACAGTTAATCAAGGACTTACTTTTGATGTTACAAAAAGAAAAAAATAAACCGAATAAAGATCCAGACTATATTAATACACTGGAAAAGAGTATTTATGTGCTTCAGGAAGATTATAAAAACTTGGCGGAATTTAGTGCAAATAACGTATTACAAAGCAAAGGGATTCCAACTCAGGTGAAATTATTAGAATAAGTTGGATAGATAGTATTTTAGTAGCCCTCGACATGACTTCATTTACTTCAAAAAACTATTTCTTTTATTGAAACACTCTAAAAGAAATAGTTTTTTACATATATATACTTTTAGTAATCTTTATTTTATTTTATTTGTAAATATAGCAATAAGAAAACTCCAACTCATCGGTATTTTAAAACATAAATGAGTTGGAGTTTTGGTCTTGTATTCCCAGGTGTATCGTTCATCGAGTAAATTTATGACGCAGTCTTTATGTTTAAGAAGCTCTATTTTAGATAAATAGTCAGCTCTCTTACCAAGTTCTATTAGTCTATTAGGTGTGTTTTGTTTTCTAGGAACATTGATCCAACACATATAATATCGCATTTGTAATCAGTTGTGAATCCGCCTATATGTTAGTTCGTTTGGTTTGTATAGTCAATAGTTTTATGCCAGTTTGTTCAATTAAAATTAAATAACTTCATTTTAATTTTAATTGAACAGTAGTTATCTTGGGAACTTTAATTACGCCCCAAAAAGTTTTGGTGTAGATAATGTAACATAGTAATTAAATCGAATCGTACGACACCTCCTGTAAACAACTGGTATAATAAGTATAGCAATATACATAGAGGTGATTTTTGTGCAACAATTTGAAGAAGTACGTTTGATTTTAGAAAAAGCGAAGAAAATGACAGTATTAACAGGAGCTGGTGCAAGTACGGAAAGTGGTATCCCAGATTTTCGTTCAGCAAATGGATTGTATGCTGATGCGAATGTGGAAATGTACTTATCAAGAGGGTACTATAACCGAAGTCCGAAAGAATTTTGGAAGCATTATAAAGAAATATTTCAAATTAATACGTTTCATCAATATAAGCCAAATCGTGGCCATCGCTTTTTAGCAGAGCTAGAAGAGCAAGGGAAAGATATTACGATTTTAACGCAAAATATTGATGGTTTACATCAATTAGGTGGTAGTAAACATGTTATTGATTTACATGGAACACTGCAAACAGCACATTGTCCGAAGTGTAAAACGGGATATGATTTGCAGTACATGATTGATCATGAAGTGCCGCGCTGCGAGAAGTGTAATTTCATTTTAAATCCAGACGTTGTTTTATACGGAGATACGTTGCCGCAATATCAAAATGCGGTCAAACGTTTATATGAAACAGATGTGCTTATCGTTATGGGGACGTCACTCAAAGTACAACCTGTTGCTTCATTCCCGCAAATCGCAAAGAGGGAAGTAGGAGCAACAACCGTTTTAGTAAATGAAGAGTTAACAGGACAAGAATATAACTTTGATTATGTTTTTCAAAATAAGATTGGTGAATTTGTTGACGGATTGTCTTCAAGGAAATAAGTTATCGAAAAAACTGAGGTATCCGCCTCAGTTTTTTATTTGAGTAATCGTTATACTAAGCAGCGTGAAAACATGTCGATAATGTAGTAACAACATCTCTATAATTAATAAAAAAGTGTTTCGTAGGTAAAATAGCAGAGTAAGAAGTAGTATTATTTTTAACGAATACACAATCGTCATAAAGTAAGCTAATATGTAGCTGTTGTAAAGGTTTTATTTGGTGTTGTTTTATATATAAAACTAAGTCTTCGTAAAGTTGTCTACTAAAATCACTTACAGACCATTCTAATGAAAGCTGACCTGCTATGCTAGTCCGCCATACTTTAAAACTACATATTAATTCTTTGAATAATTCTTCATTACATAAATGATTATCAAAAAGCTTCTCATAAAACATATGATTTTCATCATAAAAAATTTGCGAATCATACTTGTCATTAGCCATTTGTTTGCGAAGTGAATGCCATAATTCTTTGAAATTTGCTTCAAAGTTAGTAGAAAAATTGAATTGTCTTGCTATGTAAGGAAATTTTAAATTTTCCTTTTTCTCTTTTTGGTTGAGATAAATATTTTGAATATAAATCATAAAGTTTAAACAATGGGGCGCATTAGTATGTATTGTAAATGAATCTGTCATTTTCGTTCTCTCCTTAAGTAATGTCTTTTATGAATTTATTTCTTTAGTATACAAATAAATGTAAACTAATGGTATAAAAATAAATTTGTACCATTTTTCTTTTAGAATAATATTCATGTTATTGTGCATTAAGTGAATGGTAATAAATAGGATATAAAATTAAAAAACTGAAAATTGAATCTTTTATTTCTTTTATAATTAATATAAAATTCTATATATATCATATAAATAAATTTGATACATAATGGTTCCATGTAGAAATGTTAATAGAATGAAGCGAGGGAGCGAAATGAGACAGAAAAAGGAGCAGAAGAAACAATCGAAAAAGAAAAAGACTCATATTCCTTTTCGGTTAAATGTACTATTTTT
This sequence comes from Bacillus cereus group sp. MYBKT111-2, assembly GCF_051915205.1. Classification (NCBI taxonomy): domain Bacteria; kingdom Bacillati; phylum Bacillota; class Bacilli; order Caryophanales; family Bacillaceae; genus Bacillus; species Bacillus cereus group sp. MYBKT111-2. Next base: position 26,051 of record NZ_JBQAEG010000003.1, on the reverse strand, counting down.
TATCGTCTTTCTTTTATTTTCAGCTATTATAATTCAATTAGGTAAAGTACAAATCATTGATGGAGAAACGTATAGAAATGAAGTGAACAAAAAGGAAGATGTAACGGTAAGTACACCTGTTCCTAGAGGGAAAATGTTTGATCGACAAGGTCAGGTGATTGTAAATAATAAACCACTACGAACTGTTACATATACGAAAATGAAAGGAGTAGATTCGAAAGAAGTTTTACAAGTAGCAAGACAGTTAGCCCAGTTAATTGAAATGTCGCCAGAGGATATAGACAAGTTAACAGAAACAGATAAAAAGGATTTTTGGATGCAGTTAAATGAAAAGCGGGCAGCAGAAAAAGTAACGAAAGAAGATGAGAGTAAATTTAGGAAGCAGGAGATAGAAGGGAAAGAATTAGATAAAAAAGTGGAAGAGTTACGTAGGGAAAGAATTACACAAGAAGAATTAAGCGAACTTTCAAAAGAAGACCTAGAAGTACTAGCTATTAAAAGCAAAATGAATGCGGGATATAAAATGACGCCGCAAATCGTTAAAAAAGATGTAAGTCAAAATGAATATGCAGTCGTAAGTGAAAGATTGGCAAGCTTGCCCGGAGTAGATACGACAGTAGACTGGGAACGTGAATACCCAAATGATAAAATACTTCGTTCTATTCTTGGTAGCGTTTCTACTGAAAATGAAGGATTGCCAAGGGAACAATTAGATTATTATTTAGTGCGTGATTATAACCGAAATGACCGCATTGGTAAGAGTTACATCGAAAAGCAATATGAAGACGCATTACATGGAACGAAAGAGCAATCTAGAAGCATTACAGATAAAGCAGGAAATATAATCCGGACAGAAAAAGTGACCGAAGGAAAAAGTGGAAATAATTTAATGTTAACAGTAGATATGGAGTTACAGAAAAAAGTAGAGGAAAGTCTTGAAAAGAATTTACGAGCATTTCATTCTGCAGAGCCGATGATGGATCGTGCATTCGTTGTAATGATGAATCCGAAAAACGGTCAAATTTTATCGATGGCAGGAAAGAAAATTGTAAATAAAGATGGCGGGGTGCAAATAGAGGACTATGCTTTAGGGACGATGACAAGTTCTTATGAGTTAGGGTCAACTGTGAAAGGGGCTACATTATTAGCCGGCTATCAAACTGACACAATTAAGCCGTATACACATTTCTTTGATGCACCTATGTATTTTAAAGGAAGCTCTAAGCCGAAGAAATCGTGGAAAGACTTTGGTGATATTGATGATTTAAGAGCTTTACAAGTTTCATCAAACGTATATATGTTTAATACAGCATTAAAGATGGCAGGTATAAATTATGTGCCAAACAATCCATTAGACATTAAACAAGAAACATTTAATAAAATGCGCTACTATTTTAGACAATTTGGTTTAGGTGTACCGACTGGTATTGACTTGCCGAATGAATCGATTGGTCAAATGGGTAGAACGGATAACATACCTGGTTTTTTACTTGATTATGCGATTGGACAGTACGATACATATACGCCGCTTCAACTTGCTCAATATATTTCAACCATTGCAAACGGTGGTTACAGAATGAAACCGCAAATTGTGCAAGAAGTGAGAGAACAACCACATAGACCAGAGGATGTTGGAAAAGTTATTCGATCTATTGAACCAGTTATTTTAAATCGAGTGGATATGAACACTTCATACATTAATCATGTAAAAGAAGGATTTAGAAGAGTTTTTCAAGAGAATGACGGAACAGGTACTGCAACGTTTAAAGGATTACCGTATAAACCAGCTGGAAAAACAGGGACAGCTGAAACTGTGTATGGCGGAGAAAGTGAAATTGGAAGAGATGAAAACAATAAACGAAAAAAATGTTATAATTTAACTCTTGCCGGTTATGCGCCGTATGATGCTGATCCGGAAGTAGCTTTTTCAGTTGTTGTACCATGGGTAAATGATGACAAATCAGGAATTAATTCCGCGATTGGTAAAGAGATTTTGGATGCGTATTTTGAATTGAAAGCGAAAAGAGCAGGTGGAAATCCAGTCCCAGTAGAGCAGCCGAACAAGGCCCAGTAAAAATAATATCACTGCATTGAGACATATGGTGCAGTGATATATTTTTTGATTTAAAAAGCGTTTGAATAAGGTGGGAATGGATATGAAACAGGAGATTAAAAGAGGTTGGGGGAAATACATACTCTTCGTGTTTGTTTTGGTAATAGCCTATCATTCTTTTACTTTATGTAAAGTGGAAGGGAAATCGATGCAACCGACTTTATATGAAGAAGACTACGTATTTGTAAATAAAGCAGCCGTACACTTTTCTGATTTAGAGCATGGAGAAATTGTCATTATAAAGGAAGAGGATGAATCGAAATATTATGTAAAACGAGTAATAGGACTTCCTGGTGACGTAATTAACATAACGAATGGATCTGTATATGTGAATGATAAAAAACAAGAAGAACCGTATACAAATAAAGATTTATTCAATAATACGCAAGTGTTTTATAACTTTCAAAAGACAAAAATCCCACCAAATAAATTATTTGTAATGGGAGATAATCGTGAACTTAGTAGAGATAGTCGAAACGGTTTAGGATATATTGAAGAAGATAATATAATAGGCAAAGTGGAATTTGTATATTATCCTTTTTCAAAAATGAAGATCATAGAATAAGTGGGGGTTTCTCTATCCCCACTTATTAACGTTTCACTTTATCTTCTTTAAAAAACCTTTTGGGTTAAACGATATGAAAAACTTATGCTTAGATTCATCGATTATGAAATTGTTGTTTGTAGCTAAAAACTCTTCAACCGCTTCCATTGGGCCAGGTCCCCAATCAGGAAGAAGCGGATTTCCATTAATAGAGGTATCTTCTACAATCATATAACTTCCAGTAGTGACGATAGATTTATATAATAAAAGTTCTTTGGATACATGCTCTTTACTATGATCAGAATCTAAAATAACTAAAATCACATCATCAGGTTTGCGCATACTTACTATTGTTTGGATGGCCTGTACAGAAACAGAAGAAGCTGTTAAATACGTAATCCGATTATGTGATGGCCGATTTGGCTGCGGAGTTATATCAATAGTAAGTACGTGACCTTTTCCGATTAAATCTAACATAGAAGCTAAATACAGTGCACTACCACCATGAAATGTCCCGCATTCAATAATTAAATCGGGCTTTAATTCGTAAATGATTTCTTGATACAAAAAGAGATCAGAGGGAAGTTTACAAATTGGAACACCGAACCAGTGTGTATCTTTAAACCACACAAGGCTGTCGTAATATTGGTTTAGAAATTCATTGCTTATATTATCGATTTTAAATTCTCCTTTCTATAAAGGATTCTCTCGTTTGACGTAAAGTGTTTACGCATGAAAGTTGTACTATATACTATGTGGTAAGGAATTGTAAGGCGAGTGTTTTTACTTAAAAATAAGCCAAATAACTCATGTGAAAATGAAAGGAAATGATTGTATGTACAAGTACACAATTTGTTTTATTAGAAAAAGCGATAAAATACTGCTATTAAATAGAAATAAAAAGCCAAATATGGGAATGTGGAATGGTGTTGGTGGAAAAATTGAAGATAATGAAACGCCATATGAAGGGATAATTAGAGAAACGCTTGAAGAAACAGGCATAGATCTTCCAAGTGTAACGTATAAAGGGAATGTGGTTTTTAAAAGTAAGGACGAGCCTCGGGGGAGTGAAGGAATGTATGTATTCCTTGCTGATCTGCCAGATGGAGTACATATGGACACGCCATTAAGTACGGCGGAAGGATTGTTAGAATGGAAAGAAATTGATTGGATATTAAATAAGGATAATAGAGGTGTAGTTACCAATTTACTAAAATACTTACCAATAGTATTAACAGAAGAAAATAAGTTAGAGCATATATTCACATATGATAACGGGAATATTATTACTTACACAACTTCATATTTGACAGATGATAATGCGAACAAACGGTATGAAAAACAACTCGTTTCTCAATAGAAAAAATATGACAACAATCACTCTTATAATCTAGTAGATTGCAATTAGATAAGAAGTGGGATGATATAACTTTTCTCATTATGAAAGAGTAGAGAACATACGTAAACGGAGCAAAAAGGAGGTGCTTTGCCACCTCCTTTTTGCTAGCTGCGAATCGCCTTAATCAGAAAACGATGTTGCGTCACATCAAAATACCTTTTTTGTAAGATGACTTTATGTATACGATATAATTCCTCATAATACCTTTCGACAGTAAAATTAGGGATTTGCCACGGAATTGCTTTTAAATAATAGACGATAGCGCCAATATCATAAAAGCGTTGGAAAGGGAATTCTTCTTTTGCTTCTAAGATAGTAAATCCATTTTCCTGTAGTTCATTACATGCCGCTTCAAGCGACCAACTTGCAAATTCGCTATTTAGTGGTGTGTCAAACTGTTCATTAAGTTCAGCGCAATCGAGACCACCAACTTGTTGTGTAAGGAACATTCCATTAGGAGAAAGAATTCTGTTTACCTCAGAGGCAGTATATGATTCATGTTGATTTATGATTAAATTAAATTGACCATCTTGAAATGGTAAAGCAGTATCATTAATCACTTCGACAACAGTAACTCCTAAAGGCTCTAATTTCTTCCGAGCAATTGGCAAGTTTGGAGCATAACCTTCAGTCGCATAAATAGTTGGCGGGAATGGTTGTAACATAGATAAAAACTCTCCGCCGCCAGTACCCATATTGAGCATTGATTCTGCATGCTGCATAAGCTGGAAAGCAGTACTGCCGTATGACCATGATAAAGGTTCGCTCTTCATTCGGCCAGTTTCTGAAATAAAAGAAAAATCCCAACCGCTAAAATTTGTATTAGCACTTTCTAATAAAGTTAAAAATAATGGATCACGTTTCATAATTGTATCCTCCTATTTTGTAAGTAAATGATATGGTGAGAAAAGAAAAAAGGAGGACCTCTTATGAAAGGGGAACGGTTTTACGTTTCGTGTTCGAATAGATTCATATAAATTCGCTCCTTGTAAGAATGGTTATTTATATATTCGGGATAAGTAAGTGAAAGTCCTTTGAATTTGTGAGGGAAAGTTTTGCTGGTCAATAATCGGGCCATAAAATGGGATAGCGCAATACATATTGATTATATGCATTTTCTACATTTTGAATTTTCTTAAATTACCTCTTGAACCTCTAGTTACTTTAGGTTTTAAAATGGGTTTATACTTTTAATAGGGGGATTTACATGAATACGGATAAAAAGTTTTCTATTGGAGAATTCTCGAAAAAAACGGGCATACCAATTCCTACTTTGCATTACTATGATGAAATTGGATTGTTACAACCAGAAAAGAATCCTTCTTCAGGGCACCGCATTTATAAATATCAAGATATTATAACCTTACAAAAAATTATAAGTTTAAAATTTCTAGGCTATAGTCTAGATAAAGTCGCTAATTTGTTACACGAATCAAGTTTTGGTGTTGATCTGAATGAAAGTTTGTCTCTCCATTTGCAAGTGTTAGAAAGAGAAAAAGAACAAATTGAGCAATCAATGCAAGCGATTAAAAGAGTAATGAAGTTAGTCGAAGAGGAATGTGAAATAGATAGTATAGTATTATTTAGTCTTATTTACGGTATGAATACAGAACATACACATAAAGAATGGATGAAACGTCATGAGTTAACGGATATCGTGGAAGAGTTATCAAAGAAACGAGAAGAAGATAAAATTGCTTTGAATCAAACGTTTATTCAATTGTCTAAAAAGGTTAAGCAATTATATGGTAAACCAGTCGAGGATTCGAAAGTACAAGAGATGGTAAAGGAATATATAGAAGAGTCTTTTTCATTTCTTAGTGAAGATTTGATACAAAAGTTAGCTAATACTAGTGTGGAAGAACTGGATATGCAAGAACTTGAAAATATGATACCTTCGCCTTTCACAGAAGATGAACAAAAATGGCTTAATGAAGCGATGGAATATTATGTGAAGCAAGTAGAAATGGAATAGGGATAGATTTTATGAGCAATGGTAGGTGGTTTAGCTTTATCGAAATAATACTATAGACCTTTCATTGAAGAAGTGGAATGTTGGAAAAATACGTTTGTTATTGCTGTATTTAAAAGAAAGAAATGCGTATGCTTTATTTTTGAAGCATACGCGTTTTTGTTTAAAATACTCAAAAACAAAAATCTTTTGGTAAAGTACCATTTTTAATCACCGTTCGTAACCCATGTTTTATAATCCAAGGATTAACTGGATGCTGTTTATCACGTAATTGCTGCAACCATTGAAAAACGAGTTCTTTATCTTCTTTCGTAATATCGTTAATATGATTGGCTACAGATTTTTGAACATATTTAGAATGGTCATTCATTAAAGGCTCAAGAAGCTGTAAATTGTACTTAAAGTCACCTTTCAGGGCTCCTATTTTTTTAGCCCAAGGAAGCCTTGGTCTTGTACCTTCAGAAACTAATCTTCTAATGTGGCTGTTTTCGTCATGAATCCACTTTTGTAATATGTTTAGTGTGTCTTCATGGTATGTTTGAAGAAAAGGCCGAATGGCATATTCAGCAGTATTCCTTTTCGTTATTTCATACATGGCGTTGAATGAGGTTTCAAATTCGTTAAGTCCATATTTTTCAACGTATTTTGCAATAGGCATGTACATATATCCGTTTGTAAATGTGCCTACTTCTGTTGTATTTTCTGGTCCTAATGTTTTCAGTAATATATGTATTGCTTCATTAAAATCTTTTTGTAAAGCATTGTGTAATTCATCTGCCATTACTTCAATACGCTGCTTTAGCTCTAAATTTTCAACGTTACATGTTACGGAAGATACAAAGTTTCTTTTAGAGAAAGTAGGATCGTGTTTACAAATAGAATCAGCCATTTTTTCTGCTAATTCTTCGTTAAATAAAAATTTTAGCGGAACATATTTACCCATTTTTTCACCTCAGTGGTCAGTTGAAAACAAGTTTTATTTTTTAATCGACAATCCATAAACTAAAGTCTCATTCGGAGTCGTAATACTAAAACCTGTCGTTTTATAATCAAGCTTCACCGTATCACCAGTGTAGTCTTTCGTAAATGAATCCATTTGTACGATAAGGTCTGCATCTTCATATACAACATCATCTGCAACATATGTATCCCAAATTAAATCGACATCAACGAAAATACTACAAGAGTTTGTCATTGTCCCTCTAATGCGAATGATTTTTTTATCTTCACGTTCTAATCTATGTATAGCTGCTATTGCTTCATCAGTAATGCGAATGTTCATTGTATCCCAACCTTTATTTATATTTCCTTTATTATTGCAAAAACAGAAGAAATAGGGAAGTAAAGAGGTTTGTAATAAAAAACGAGCAAACAAATTTGTTTGCTCGTCTCCCTTTATCCGACTTTAATGGGCAGTAAGACCCCCACCTCAAAATGCAGCGAAAGAAAAGAAGTTAGGTGGGGGATCAACTGCCCATAAAAGTCCGATTGGTGAGGGCTGATAATCCGTGGGGGATGAAGAAAACCCCCACGGATTAAAGTTTCACTTTATTTCAGTTCACATTTATCAAGTGGAATGACTTTTGTTTTTTTCGTAAATTTGTATCCTAACCAAAGTACTAAGAAGAGTGGTAAACCGATGTAAGAAACGAGTACGCCGTTCCAATCGATTGATTCACCCATAAATGCGCCGTAGTTTTGACCTAAAATTACGATGACGCAAAGTGCAAATGCGAAGATTGGTCCGAATGGGAACCATTTTGCTCTATAAGGTAAGTCATTTAAATCTTTTCCTTGTGCGATATATGCTTTACGGAAACGGTAATGACTAATTGCGATTCCAACCCATGCGATAAAGCCAGACATTCCTGATGCATTTAATAACCAAATGTATACAACACCGTCACCGAATAAAGAAGCAATGAAAGCGATACTACCGACAATCGATGTTACGATTAATGCGTTAACAGGTACGCCGCGGCTATCTAATTTACCAAGAAACTTTGGTGCTTTCCCTTGGCGAGCTAAATCCCAAAGCATACGAGTTGATGCATACATACCAGAGTTACCAGCAGATAGTACTGCCGTTAAAATAACAGCGTTCATAACAGAAGCAGCGAAGGCAACGCCCGCTTTTTCAAAAATAAGTGTAAATGGACTTACTGTTACATCACTTGCGGCAAGACTTTCAGTTGTATAAGGAATTAATAAACCGATAACGAGAATCGCAAGGATATAGAATAAAAGGATACGCCAAAAAATCGAACGAATTGCTTTCGGAATATTACGCTCTGGATCAGATGTTTCACCAGCAGCTACACCTAATAATTCAGTACCTTGGAATGAGAAACCAGCTGCCATAAATACACCGATAATTGCCATGATGCCGCCATTAAATGGTGCATCTGCAACAGTGAAGTTTTTAAATCCAACAGTTTCGCCGCCCATAATTCCGAAAATCATCATAAACCCGACAATTAAAAAGATAATAATTGTAGCTACTTTAATAAGTGCGAACCAATATTCAGATTCACCAAATCCTTTAACAGATAAGTAGTTTAAAAGGAAAATAATAGCTAAACATAATCCGCTCCAAATGAGGGAAGGAGTATCTGGAAACCAAAATTTCATAATTAATGTTACAGCCGCTAGTTCAGCAGCGATAGTAATTGCCCAGTTATACCAATAGTTCCATCCAAGTGCAAAGCCAAGTGATGGATCAACAAATTTTGTTGCGTACGTGCTAAAAGAGCCAGTAACAGGCATGTAAGCTGCGAGTTCAGCTAAGCTTGTCATTAAAAAGTAAACCATAATTCCAATTGCGGCGTATGCAATTAATGCACCGCCAGGTCCAGCTGAATGGATGACACCACCGCTGGCAAGAAATAGTCCGGTACCAATTGTACCGCCGAGAGAAATCATCGTAAGGTGCCTTGATTTTAGACCGCGTCTTAATTCACCTTTTCCTTTTGTAGCTTCTGTTTTAGAGGTAGCTTGATTCGTTGCGCTATTCATGTTCAACACTCCTTTTCTTGTAAGATAGGAAGGAGCGGGGGAGAAAAATACAAAAAACCGCCAAAGGAATTTGGCGGAACGTTTCACAAATAACCACCCCATCATACCCTTCCGTTAAGATAGCACCCCACGTTTACACGGTAATTTTGTAAACGTGACAGTTCTGTTCCTTTCGGAGACAGCCCCAGCTCATATTTCCAGAGAAGAAATATAAACTTCGGCAACTTTTCCTTTCAAACGGAGTCGGTGACTTTCTCTGTGTCTCGTCCGTTTTACTCTTAAAAGTCGCAACCTCTACCTCATCGGATTGATGAGGATTTGATATATTGCTAAGATTTTTAATATATGGCAATTGTAATGAGTTTCTGAATATATTGCAAGATATTTTGTAGGAAAAAATCAAAAAATATCGGTTATTGTATAGGAAACGCTTGCAAAACTCCACCCGAACCTACTATTATGTAACAATAAGCAAAGAAAAAATTGTTATACAAATGTTTCGCAAAAAATATTGAAAAACCCTTCAAAAATTAAAAGAAAATTCAGAAAATATAATTCGACATTCATAATCAGGTCATATTTTTTGATATAATTAGAGTAACGTGTAAGTAAAAAAGGGGAAATCAAAATGAAATTAGAAACAGAAAGGCTCTATATAGTGCCGTGTACAGAAGAGAGTATTCACGTTGCTAACGAGCAAGGATATAATAGTGGCCCACATATTGTAGGGCATGTAGAAAATGTAAGACAGGATAAGGATTTATTACCTTGGGGCGCGTGGTATGTCATTCGAAAAGAAGATGACATCGTTCTAGGTGATATAGGTTTTAAAGGGAAACCAAATGAGGAACATACAGTAGAAGTTGGTTACGGATTTATTGAGAAATATTGGAATAAAGGGTATGCGACAGAAGCTGTACAAGAACTAATAGATTGGGCTTTTCAGACAGGAGAGGTAGAAACGATTATTGCAGAGACGCTCCTTGATAATTATGGTTCGATTCGTGTGTTAGAGAAGTTACATATGAAAAGAGTAGATGCGACAGAAACAATGATGAATTGGAAAATAGAAAAAAACCGCTCGAAGTAAGTTGAGCGGTTTTTTAGTAATTAAGGTAGCATCTGTTTTTGATCATTCGGATATTGGGCTGTTGATGCGTTAGAACGATTGGAATGATTACGAACAGCAATGAAAATAGAAATAATAACGACAAGACCAACTGCGACGTAAGAAAGTGAGATAATAGTTGGATCTACTTTAAAAGTAGTAAGTAGTGTACGTATATTCGTAAAGATAATAAGACCACCAACTAATACGCCAAGTAAATGAGATGGTACGATACGTACTAGCCATGCAGCAATTGGAGCTGCGACAATACCACCAAGCATTAACGCAAATACCCAAACCCAGCTTACTTGTTCCCAGCCAAGTGAGATGAAGAAGCCAATTGTTGCAGCGAGTGAAACAGGAAATTCACTCGTATCTACAGATCCAATAACTTTTCTCGCTTCATTTCCTCTTGCTAGAAGAACAGGTGTCGTAATCGGTCCCCAGCCCCCACCACCAGTTGAATCAACGAATCCAGCGAATAAGCCAAGCGGAACAAGTTGTTTAGCTGACATACGTTTCTTTGAAGTAACAACTTGTTTTTGAATAATGAATCGTAATAAAATATAAACCCCTAAAGTAAATAAAAATACAGAAATGTACGGTTTAATTACATCGCCAGGTAAATTACTTAAAAAACATGCCCCAACAAATGCACCAATTGCTCCTGGTAATGTAAGCCTGGAAACGGTGTATTTATCAACGTTCCCAAATTTGAGGTGAGATGCACCAGAAGCGGCGGTTGTAACAACTTCAGCTAAATGAACAGATGCGGAAGCTACAGCCGGTGCGATACCAAACATTAGTAAAAGTGAGGTAGACGTTACCCCGTACGCCATTCCAAGCGCTCCATCGATCAATTGAGCGAAAAATCCAATAATAGCAAAGACAATTAATTTCTGCATAAATAATCCCCCTGTAATAGTAAATGAAAAAGGCACTTTTCCCGTATGAGAAAAGTGCCTTTGGTTTTTCCAATCAGCAATATTGAAATTTGTTTCATTATAATACATATTAATCGTATAAATCAACTAGGTTTTAAAGTTTTTTGAATTGAATGAAAGAAAAATAAAATATACAATAAAAGGATGGAGAGAAAGGGGAGAAAGACATGTTACGATTTGATCATCTCGTTCACGCAGTTCATGGCACACCGGAGGAAGCGGCAAAACAAATGCAGGAACTTGGATTTCATACGGCACTAGGCGGAGAGCATACTACTTGGGGTACTTGGAATAGTTTAAGTTATTTTGATTTATCATACATAGAATTTTTAGCAGTTCAACATGAAGAAAAAGCGAAAGAAGCAGAAAATCCGTTAGTACAAGAAACGGTAGTGAAATTACAAGATGGTGAAGGGATGCTGCAAATCGCAATTCGAACAGATACCATTGAAGAATTAGCAGATAAGTTTAGTAAATACGGTTTACAAACAATAGGACCATTTGAAGGGAAACGTATGAGAAAAGATGGCCGCCTTTTAGAATGGAAAATGTTATTTGTAAAGCAAGAAGAGAACGGGCCGAAATTACCTTTCTTTATACAGTGGAATGAAACAGATGAAGAAAGAAGAAAAGATTTACGTAACATTGGAACAATCACGGAACATAAAAATAAAGTACAACAAATTGAAACAATCCATTACGCAGTAAAAAATGTTCGAGAAACAGCACGGAAATGGAAAGCAGTCATGGAGCTAACTGCAACTCCAGTCATGAAAAATGAAGAATGGAATGCGGAGTGTCAAAGTGTATCGTTTGGTGACATTCAAGTACAGTTTTGTGAACCGATTGGAGAAGGTCTAGTACAAGAATACATAAAGAATTATGGTGAATATCCATTTGCAGTAGAATTTAAAGGGGAAAATAAACGAGAGTATGAAGTGTTAGGTAGTTTGTACATATATTGATAGAGGTGAACGCTTTGGAAGAAATACTTAGAGAGATAGAGAGAAAACTAGAATGGCCTCGTATTGTAAAGTGTACAGCTATTTCAAAAGGTTTTTCACATGAAGAGAAATATAAAATAAAATTAGAAAATAGAGTAACATATTTTGTAAAAGTATGTGATGCTGTTTATTTTGAACGTAAACAAGAAGAATATACGTATATGAAACAATTAGAGTTATTACATATTCCAACGCCGAAGTTAATTCATTTCATAAAACTTGAGGAATTAAATAAATGTGTTCAAGTATTTGAATGGGTCCAAGGTGTAAATGGTCAAGAAGGTTTAAGGAAGCTATCGGCGGAAGAACAGTATCATGCAGGAAGAAAAGCAGGAGAAGTATTAAAGAGGATTCACTCGATAGAAAAAGAAAGTGCAAGTAATAAATGGAAAACATCTAGATGGAATAAATACGAAAGATACATAGAGGCATTAGCAAATTACGAAGTGAATTTTCTAGATTTGAAGCCAGTATTAACCTTTGTAGACAATCATAAAGACTTATTAAAAAATCGTCCAATCACATTTTTACACGATGACTTCCATCCAGCAAATAGTATGATTCATAATAAGGAATTTATCGTTATCGATTTTGGTGGATATGATTTTGGCGATCCTATACAAGATTTTTATAACGTAGCGATTTTTACTACAAGAATAAGCAAACCATTTGCGGTTGGACAAGTCCATGGTTATTGCGGAGGGGAACCATCACTTCATTTTTGGAAACTGTACTCATTATATGCAGCAATGACATTCCCAGCGGATATCGTTTGGACAAACCGAAGCACGCCGCATTTAGTAGATGATATGAAGGAAAGATTGAACCAAATTTTAGAAGATCATAATCAATTTTCATCCTATATTCCAAAATGGTATCAATCAAGTGAATTTAATAAATAAAGGAGGAATTCATATGGACAAAATAGCAGTAATTTCAGATATACATGGTAATATTCCAGCTTTAGAATCTGTACTACAAGACATTAAATTGAGAGGAATCAAACGCATAATTTGTCTTGGAGATTTAGTAGGGAAAGGTCCTCATTCTAGCGAAGTAATTGAAATCATTCGTAAAGAATGTGAAGTAGTCGTAATGGGAAACTGGGATGATTTTATTACAAAGCCGACTGAATTTGAAGCATTAAAATGGCATCAAAAACAACTATCGGAAGAACAAAATGACTATTTAAGAAGCTTGCCATTTTCAATCGAGTTTTATATGAGTGGAAAACTCATTCGAATGTTTCATGCTTCACCGAGAAGTTTATATGAAAGAATACAACCACACGCTTCAAGAGAAGAGCGTATTAGTATGTTCGAAAACAGTGAGCTCACGGAGAATATAGAAGGAGAAAGAAAACCAGATGTCGTTTGCTACGGTGACGTTCACCAAGCATTCGTTCAAAATTTCAGAGGGAAAACGTTATGTAATGCTGGTAGCGTAGGAAATCCGCTTGAAATTACACAAGCTTCCTATTTAATATTCGAAGGAACTTACAATGAAAAAGAAGCAGCAAGCTTTTCCATCCAACTTGTACGTGTACCGTACGATATTGAATTAGCTATCAGGCTGGCAGAAGAGCTCGATATGCCAGAAATTGAAGAATACAAACAAGAGTTACGGACTGCTTTATATCGAGGGTTTAAGGGGAAGTAAGCTAATCAAAATATATCAACGATTTTTCAAATATATCTATCGTAACTTAAAATATATCAACGATTTTTTCGATTTATCGACGATTCGACATAGGATATCGACTTACCGACAAATAGTGACATAGAAAGTTAATTATAATTTTGTTATGTAAACTAAACGAAGGGGGAAATATCATGAACCGAAAACAACAAATTAAAGAAATTGTAGATCATATTTTAAAATTAAACTTAACTCACCCAACAAGAGTTGGAGTAAGCGGTATTACAGCATCAGGAAAAACAACATTTGCAAATGAATTAGCGGAAGAAATACACAATCAAAAGTATATGTATAGCCTTTTATTAATAGTTATAATTCTCGTATAATTATATTAGCTTTAGAAAGTGAAAAACGGGGGATAAGGCAATAAGAAACGCAAAAAGGGGAGAAAAATAGAATGAATGAAGTACTAGAATTAAAAGAAGAACTACTACAAATTAAAAATAATAATTATGCTGTACCAGAAGACGTAGATGCATATCCATATGCGCAGTGGATGCTAGATTATATCGGATCACCTGATGCTGAATTACGTGATGATTTAATTTATAGTACGCTTCACACATGGATTACAAATGATGTATTTAGACAAAAAGAATTACGGGGATTAATGCTACAAGCAATTAGTCCTGATTATTTATTTTATAAAATTGGTGAAAAGGGAACAGACTCTGTTTTTAAACGTGCATTCTCTGTATTAATTCCACCACTTATTTTATCTGTTCATGAAAGAGAACCGTTGTTATCAGAAGAACAACTATACAGTGTAGCAGAACAAGTGCTGGAATATGTATATTTAGAAGAAGATGTAAGAGGTTATGTAGAAGGAAAAGGATGGGCACACTCTACTGCACATGCAGCGGATGCGCTCGATGCGTTAGCACGTACAATACAAAATCGTGAGTTTTCATATGCGATTCTTGCAGCTGTTCGTCAGAAAGTTCGCCTAAATGACTATGTTTACATACACTTTGAGGATGAGAGATTAGTAACGCCAATTATGTCGTTACGTAATCAAAATCTTTTAACAGAAGAAGAGTGGAGCAACTGGTTACATAGTATAGCAATTGTTGAAGACATCCCGCATCCTCAGTATGATATTTTAGTACAAAATATTAGAGCTTTCTTAAGAAGTTTATATTTTAGAGTTTTAGAGACAGAGGGTAGCACAGCCTTTACAGATGATATTTTGGAAACTTTGAAGGATTTGCGTAGGTATTAAAAATCCATTTTGCTAAAAGGAAATTACATAAAACCAGCACCTCCCAACCATACTAATAAAATGTGTTGGAGGTGAGTTTAATGGACAAAAAAGATTTTGAAAAAGTGTATAATGATTATTTACATCAAGGAGAAGAACAAGCTCAATTTGAAGTAGGCCATGAAGTTAATACAGGAGCAGAACAAATTGTTGCCGTTCGTAAAAATGATGATGGGGATTTAATAGCGTTTAAAACAAGTAGCGGGAGAGAGTTAGATTATATGACTGCTCTTAGTGAAGCAAAATCAGGGAAGTTAGCTCATGTGGACGTATTTCATAAGTATGGCAGAGATATTATACGTAGCGAACCTGATGGAATAAAAGAAAATAACTTAGATAATTTACCTTCATTTTAAACGGGTAAGTCTTAAGAAGAGAATGTTCATTTGGATATTCTCTTCTCTTCTTTTCTTTCTTTACAAATAGACGGTTCATTTCTACAGTGCAATCATACTTTTAAAGAGCACTCTAAATTTTTCTTTATCTTCTGCTGTAAATGGTTTTGGTCCCTTTGTACGCTTACCGCTTTTTCGAACCATTGCACTTAAATATCGTGTTTGTAACAATTGTTCAATGTTATCATTCGTATACTTATAACCTTTATGGTGTAGTACGATACAGCCTTTTGCTAAAGCAAGCGAAGCAAGACCGTAATCTTGTGTTATGATTAAATCTTCTTTTTGGGCTAACTGCATAATTCGGTAATCCGCAGCATCTGCTCCAGAATCAACATAAATTGTTTCCACGCCTTTTGGCTGCTCTGCATTAGAATAATGAGAAAAGCTTGTAACGAGGGTAACAGGAATTTCTGCCTTCGTAGCTTCAAAAATAATTACATCTTTTACAGGACAAGCATCTGCATCAACATAGATTTTCATTGGTATCACTCCTATAACTAGGTTCGTGTTGATGATAATGGTAGATTTAGGTTTTGTCAAACGAGGATTTTGTATTTTAACTTACAAAAATTGTATATAATTAAAAATATATGTTAATATACAATTGGTGTAATAATAATAATTTTCAGAAATGGGGAATTGAATGATTTATAAAGCAGATAACAATGTAAGGCAAAAGTTAGTTGAGATGTTTGATGATTTCGATAGCACGATTGTACTTTCCTATCTCCAAGGGCATATGGGAAATGCGTGGGTAGACAATCTCGAAAATCCAACTGTTGCTCAAATAACTGTAGGAATTTTTGTGTTTTATGCCGGGAATCCAAACGCAGAAGAGGCGGAAGAATTATTATGTAATCTACCTGATTTTACTCTTGCCATTGTTGATTCGGATGAATGGAAAAAACGGATAGAGACTGTTCACAAAGGATCAATTGAGAAGTTTCAAAGGTTTAGATTTAATAAAAACCCCGGCGATTTAGATAAAGAATACATACGGGATATATTGTCTACATTACCTCAAAATTACGAAATGAAAAAAATTGATAAAGATATAGCAAAGTCATCTTCATTTCATGCACTCTCAGAAGATTTTACTAGTCAGTTTGATTCAATCGATGATTTTATTGATAGGGGCGTAGGGTACGCCATTTTAAATAAAGGACAAGTTGTTTCTGCTGCAACATCATTCAGTATATTTGATGATGGTATCGAGATTGAAATTGCGAGTCATCCTGAACATAGAAGAAAAGGTTTAGCTATGATTGTAGCATCTGCAATTATATTAGATTGTTTAGATAGAGGAAAATATCCTAGTTGGGATGGAGCAAATTCTGAATCTGTTGAACTAGCAAAAAAGCTAGGCTATACTTTGAAAGAATCTTATGATACATATTTTATTGAAATAAAAAAATGAACCAATACAAGTAATAAACTAAAGTGTTTTTTAGTTTATGTACTTAGTTAAAAATGAATTAAATTATATTGATGATATGCAAGGATACTACTTATTTTCCACAAACCAAAATAGCCTCCCGCAAACGAGAAATACCTTCCTCAATTTGATCAATATCCACTTTTCCATAAGATAAACGTATATAACCATCTTTCGCGCCGAAAATACTACCAGGCATAAAAGCAATTTCTTGTTTTAAGCTTTGCATAATGAGTTGTTTTTCGTTTATCGGTTCTTTTAATTTTCCCCATATATAAATACCACCAGTCGGGTTTGAAAAAGAGATTTTATCATGAAGTTTCTCGTTTAGGGCTCGAACGATAACGTCTCTTTTTTCTGCTAGCTGTTTTCGTAACGGTACGATATGCGACTGAAATGGCACAGTTTCGAAAAACTGCTGCATAAGCCACTGCGGGAAAATGCTCATACCTAATTCCATTTGGTGTCTTGCATCGGATAACCTTTCTACTACAGACTGCGGAGCGACGAGCCAGCCGACTCGTAAACCTGGTGCAATCATTTTTGATAAGGAATGTACATAAATGACTGTTCCATTTTCATCAATCGATTTCAAAGTAGGGCAAGGTTGTTTTTTTTCTAGCGTAAGTAAACTAGAAGGATCATCTTCAACAATCGCAATTCGTAAGTCTGCACAAAGGGATAGTAGTTTTTTTCTACGATTTGGATGCAGCATTGTGCCCGTAGGATTTTGGAAGTTTGGATTTAAAAAGATCATTTTAATACGATGCTTTCGATATAGCTCTTGCACATCATCTGGATTAATACCGTGTTCATCAACAGGTAATGGGAAAATACGAATACCCGCTGATTGGAATAAAGGTAAGGAATAACAGTGTGAAGGACTTTCGAAAGCAACAGCATCACCTGGATTTAATAAACATTGTACGATAAGGTGAAGTGCTTGCTGTGCGCCAGATGTAATCATAATGGATTGCTCAGTCGCTTCAACTTTTAAATATTCCTTCATATATTTCACTACCGCTTGTCTTAGCGGGAGGTACCCTTGCGGATGATCGTAACTTAATGAATGCGTTAACGGTTGTTCACGTAAAATCATTTGTAGCTGATCGTGAGGATAAAGATTACAACCGAGCTCTCCATTTGCAAAATCAATGATATTTTCATTTTGTTGTACTTCTGCCCGAATATGGCGAAGTAACGGTAAGTTTGGTAGGAACGTACCGCCTTCTACGAAATTTCTCCAGTTTGGCGTTAATGTCGGAGAAACGCCCCACATATGTGTACTCACGCGTGTTCCTTTACCAGTCGTACTTTCTACAATTCCCATAGCACGTAGTTCATTATAAGCAGTCGTTACTGTACTTCGGTTTACATTTAACTGCGTAGCTAATTTCCGTTCGGAAGGTAGGAAGCTACCTGGAGGAAGTTCTCCGTATGTAATACGTTTTTCAATAAAGTCAACAACTTGCTGATAAATAGGGATTTTACTGTCACTATCTAGCTTCCATTCCATAAAAAACGCCTCCGTATCTCTTATATACATCCAGTATAGCAAATTGGCTGGGTAAAAAAACAGCCAATTGGACGGTGTTTTATCCAGCCAATTTTACTATGCTAAATAGGGAAGGGGAGATTCGGATGAAACGATGGCAAATGGAATGGCTCCTAGTATCAGTTGCATTAGTATGGGGAGCAAATTATACAATAGGAAAGTATGGTGTGGCATTTATGTCATCCATTCAATTTAATAGTTTACGATTTTTAGTAGCATCACCGGTATTATTACTTATTACTTTTATGATGGAACGCTCATTACGTATTGAAAGAAAAGATTGGCTACGATTAGTAGCAGTCGGCATCGTTGGAACGACAATGTATCAAACGATGTTTATGCTATCTGTGAAATATACTTCAGCAACGAACGCCTCATTATTAATTGCGATGTCACCTATATTTACAGGGATATTAGCAGTATTACACAAACAAGAACGTTTTTCGATGAAAGTACAAATTGGTTCAATAGTAGCGTTTATTGGTGCAGCATTCGTTTTATTAACAGGACATACAGGAGGAGCTACTTACGAGTATGCGTGGCTTGGAAATGTAATTGGATTAGTCGCAGCAATTGCTTGGGGATGGTATCC
Organism: Bacillus cereus group sp. MYBKT111-2; assembly: GCF_051915205.1. Classification (NCBI taxonomy): domain Bacteria; kingdom Bacillati; phylum Bacillota; class Bacilli; order Caryophanales; family Bacillaceae; genus Bacillus; species Bacillus cereus group sp. MYBKT111-2. The sequence continues at coordinate 7,013 of NZ_JBQAEG010000003.1, read as the reverse complement.
AATATTAGCACAACCTCTTATTACAAAATACTCCGCAATGAGAGTCACATCTTGGTCTACTTTAATTGGAATTGTACCTCTCGTTATATATTGTTTATTCAACGTAAATACATTAACGTGGCCAGTAGATACGCCAAGCTGGGGATCACTAGCATATTCAATTGTCTTTGCGACCATCTTCGGACTTGCAATGTGGTATGTCGGTATTAGTCAAATAGGCTCAACGAAAGTAATGGTTTATATGTATCTTGTACCGTTGTTCGCAGTTATTTTTGCGGCAGTAACAATAGGAGAGCAAATCAATATGATGCAACTGGTTGGCGGACTTATTATCTTTGTGGGTCTATATGTTGTAAAAAAAGGCGGAATCCAAAAGCCAGCTCTCAATTTGAAAAAGGTAAGCTAACAGTAAAAATGATCTCTTTCATATAGAAGGAGATCATTTTTCATTTCGTAATAAAAGTGCTTGTTCAATCGCCCATTTTTGATGATCGTGAAGTAAATATTCTATAGCATGTAATGGAGACATCCACCTTAAAACATGATCCTCCTCACAGTTTCCAGTTCGTTTCTGCACCATGTTCGCAATATAAAAGAACCCATCGTTTAAATAATAAGTATCTTCTTTTTCCGCATAAAAATATCGCATTGCATTACCGATATATTGATTAATTTCAATTGCCCATCCTAATTCCTCTAGTAGTTCACGATGTAAGCATTCATCTTTTGTTTCGGTACCTTCCATACCACCGCCGGGTAAAAAGTAGCGTTCTCCTTTTTGGATAATAGCAATGTTTGAAGAAGTTGAGTTAAAAATAATTGCATAACAACTAGGCCGTAATACATATTGCTCAGTAGGCTTTTTATAGCCAAAAGTAAGTTTAGATATCATAAAACACGTCACCTCTCTATAAAATACATAAAATGGATAATAAGGTAAAAATGGAATTGTATAAGTATAATCTTACGAGATTGGAGTGATAACAAAATGATAAATCGAAAGTGTTCGCGCTGTAAAGAAATAACAGGTACATTGCACGGTGGTAAAAAAATTAAGGAAGAATTTTTATGTGAAGACTGTTTGCAAAAAGGAATTGCGAGTGGGGAAATCGAATTATCACAAGTGGAAGAAAAACAAACTTCATATCTTTCTATAAAAATATTAAAAATAATGAGTGTGATTTATTTAATAGGATCAATTTTAATGGCTTTTTCAACTGGTCCATTTATACATAATCTTGGGTTTGATGAAATATCTATTTCGGGATCGGAATTAGGTTTAATAAGTATTGTTATGTTAGGTTCTATATTTCAGTCAGTTCTTGTATTTTGCGGGATATGGGTATTTATCCTTTTAGTAGAAACAGTCATTAAAATGTATGAAAAAATGAAGTGAGTGAGAGGGAGAAACGTATGCGAGTAAGAAACATCCAAGGGGAAGATTATGTAAAGATTCATTCTGTTTTAAATGATTGGTGGGGCGGGAGAGACATGGCTGCTATGTTGCCAAAATTGTTTTTCGTTCACTTTCAAGAAACGAGTTTTATCATTGAAGAAGATGGCGAAACGTTAGGTTTCTTATGCGGATTCTTTTCACAAACGCATAAAGAGGAAGCGTACGTTCATTTTATCGGGGTAAATCCGAAGTATAGAAGAAGAGGAATTGCATCGACATTGTATTCGTATTTCTTTGATGTCGCACGTGCAAATAATCGTAAAGTTGTAAAAGCAATTACGTCACCAGTTAATAAAAAATCGATACAGTTTCATCAAGAAATCGGTTTTCGAATTGAGGCTGGGGACGATGAGATAGAGGGTGTATCGGTACATACAAATTATGATGGGAACGGTGGGAGTAGAGTTTTATTTTTGAAACATGTGTAAAAGTAGGCTAGCGAATAGTTAGCCTTTTTGTTGTGAGGGGATAGAAGTATGGAGAATAAACAAAGTAGATATGAGTATGTAAGACGCATACATAAGGTTCAAGATTATATAGAATCAAACATAGATAGTTCACTATCTATTGAAGAACTAGCCGATGTAGCAGGATTTTCAAAGTATCATTTTCATAGAATTTTTAAAGGGATAGTAGATGAACCATTATCTCGGTATGTAAACCGATTGAAACTGGAAAGGGCAACAAACCTTCTTACATACCGTTCGGATATGACGATTACTGACATCGCTTACCATTTTGGTTTCACAGATTCGGCAGTTTTCTCCCGTACATTTAAAAATTATTACGGAGTAAGTCCGTCTCAATATCGAAACTATAATAGCAAGAATTGCAAAGACTTAAGAAGAACTTCTCAATACAATGAATGTAAGAAGGTTCGAGGGAATGTTGAAATTGTAACAGTGGATGATATAAACGGCGCATACATAAGACATACAGGTACATATGAAGAGTTAACTATAGCTTTTCCAAAAATGATAGAGAAATTATTTCATTACGCAGCTAAGCAAAACTATCATGTATTTGAGGATACGAAAGTATTAACCATTTACCACGATCATCATGAATTTACAGAGGACTATCAGTTAAGGACTAGTTTATGTATAACAATTCCGGATGAATCCGCAGTAGAAACGAGCGACATTGGAATAATGGTAATACCTTCAGGCAAGTATGCAGTAGGGCATTTTGAAATATTCCAAGATGAATATAAAGGAGCATGGGATTTTATATACGGTGAATGGCTACCAAATAGCGGATATAAACCGAGAGATGCGTATCCTTTTGAAATGTATAAAAATGACCCAAGGCAGCACCCAGAAAATAAACATATAGTTGATATATATGTACCTATCGAACCTTTTTAATTATAGGTTAAAGGGGAAGGAATAATGAAAACTGCTGAAAAGTTAGATCAGATTATACAAGAAGAATATAAAAACATGAATGGTATGTTAGTAGTGCAGAAAGGTAATGTTATTTTTGAAAACTATTATAACGGGCATGATCCAGATGATGCATTTCATGTAGCGTCAGTCACAAAAACGATAATCTCGGCCCTAATTGGGATATGTATAGATAAAGGCTATATAAAAAGCGTTGATCAAAAAGTAATAGAGTTTTTTCCTGAATATAAACGTAAGGAATCTGAAATAACAGTGCGACACTTACTTACAATGACAGCTCCATATCCTTTTGTAGACTGGCAGGAACCGTTAGAAGAATTATGTACACAACCAGACTGGGTACAGTATACACTTCATAGAATGGGGAACGGCGGAGAGATTGGAACTTTTAAATATTCATCTGCAGGAGCGCATGTACTATCAGCAATTATCACGAGTGCAACAGGAAAAAGTGCGCGTGAATTTGCGAATGAACAGCTATTTCAGCCACTCGACATGAGAGAAATTCCAAACTACAATATGAAAGCGTTTGGATTTGATGACTTATTCGGAAAAGATGTAAAAGGATGGGTTCATGATCCAAATGGTATTTCGACAGGCGGCTGGGGACTAACGTTAACAGTTAAAGATATGGCTAAGTTTGGACAGATGTATTTGAATGAAGGTATTCATAATGGAAAACAAATTTTATCAAAATCATGGATAAAAGAATCGACAACAATGAACCAAAATCAATATGGTTACTTATGGTGGTTACGAGAAGAGGATGGAATCTTTTCATACTGTGCAATGGGTGATGGTGGGAATGTGATTTGTTGTATTCCGAAGCAGGATTTGGTTGTAGTAATTGCTTCTGAAGTTATACCAAATGCACGGGATAGATGGGAATTAATTGTGAAATGTATTCTTCCTTGTATACGGTCAAATAAATAATTTTAGTAAAAAGATGGTGTGAATTGGAGTTTCATACCATCTTTTTGTTTTATGACGAAAAGTTCAGGGGAATGTAAGAGAAATATTAAAAAATGTAAATATTAGGTTTTATAGGTATGAGGTTATTTTTTTTATGTATAATGAGGACAAGGCCTAAAAATACTTAAATATTTAAGTGAATATTTTAAAAAGGGAGATTAAGTTTATATGAAAAGCTTACTTCAAAAAACTTTAGCTGTTACAGGACTAACTGCTTCTTTATTAGGTATGGTTTCTTCCGTTTCATTTGCTTCGATTAGTTGGGATAATAGTGCAAGCTGGTCAGGATCCGGATCAAAAGCTAGGGCAACTGCCTACACTGCAAAATCAAATGAACCTTTTATGTACAAAATGATTGTAAAAGCTAAATTTAGTGATGGCTCTTTTAATAAAGCAGAAGTGGATGATGCACGAATATCAGATCGTATAAATGTTGAAGTTTCATCCAAAGGGAAAGTGAAGGGTGGTTATTCGGAGCATGAATGGTTAGTCGTGGAGGATGATAGTGCGTACGCCTATAAGGAAATGGTAATTAAATAAAAATCAACAAAACCGTGAAAAAGGATATATATTTTTTTCACGGTTTTTAAAATGAGGAGGATATATGAATCTAGTATTAAAAGAAATAGTGGTGAACAAAGCGATATTCAGTATGTTATTTATTGCGTTTGTATTGACAATATGGCCGATACTTATCGCAATGTCGACGAAAGATTATTATGATGAGAGATTTTATGATAGTAAAAATGGTTATTTTAATTATTACTATTCCGTTCAACTTACTAATATGGGGGAATTCAATTTCAAACAACTTCAGACGTTAGTAAAATCTGATTTTAAAAATGCTAGCGTTATTACAAATGATATTCGTATTACTATTCCAGATATCGGGCGAATAACAATGAATGGTCTCCTTAATAAAAATTGGTCTCCACCATTGCTAAAAGGTTCTCAGATGGAACAAGATGAAGAAAATAGTGTAATAGTGGGGAAGAAAATTTATAAAAATACGGAAACAATAAAACTATTTAATAAGGAATATACAGTTAAAGGCGTAGCAGGAGTAAATACCGAATATGAATATGATATGAAAATTTATGTCTCTTTACATGACATGCCAGATGAAGTGAAACAAATGATACAAAATGAAAAGACATTCCAAATGATCGTTCGTTCTAACGAAAACCCTAAAGAAGAGATAGAAACTTTCATACAGCATGTAAAGCAGAACAATAAAGATATAAATGCCAAAGTGATTAGTGAAAAAGAGAACTATGAGAAGGAAAAAAACTCAAGTGAAGCCGTAGAAGAGTTACTCAGTTTTCCATATAGGCTTTTATGTATAGCTTTCATTACCAGTATAATAGTAAGTTATTATTGGATTTATACGAAAAAAAAAGGTTTGTCGTTAAGGAAGGCTTTGGGAGCAAGTAATATAAATCTTTTTATTTTTATATTTAGTCAATTATTTTTATGTGCAATCACCGCATCAGCCTGTGCGATATGCATACAATGGATTTTTAAAACTTTGAGTGAAAATATTTTAGAGTTTACAAGTTATAGCATTAGTTTACAGTCTACTCATATTGTAATGTGTGTATTTCTTTCACTTACTATAGCTTTTATCCTCTCTGTAATACCAATTGTATATGTGCTGAAAAGTGAACCTGCTAAAGCATTAAAGGAGTAAAAAAGATGAGAATAAAAAGTGCGTTCCTAGCATTAAAAAAGAGATTTCTATTTTCGGTACTTCTTCTAATTCAGATTACATTTGGATTAGCAACTATAACGAGTTCAATTAATGTATTTTATAACTTACATCATCTAAACGATAAATCCAGCTCAGTATTAAATGTGGATAAAACATATTTAATTAATTTTAAAACGACGGCAGATAGGTTACAAAGCAAAAAATTTAATAAAGAACAAATTCAAGAAGTTTATAAAACGATTCAACAAAATAAAGATGTGATTTCGTATGGTACATACGAGGAGAGAGTTATTGAAATAGAGTCAAGTAATAGACCACTTCAAACCAGTATGATCAATGATTTGAAACATAAAACGTATCACGATGACAGACCTACTATTAAAACAATTTTTGTAGATGAAAATTACTACAAATTGTTACATTTACCTTTGAAATTTGAAGAAGGCTTCTTACATGAAGATTTTCAAAAAAATAGTGAAGAGAAAACAAAGGTGTTAATGGGTTCTTACTTTAAGAAATATTTTCAAGTTGGGGATACAATTAATAATCAATATACAATTATAGGATTTTTGCCAGAAAATAAATTTATCGTAAATAATAATACGACCAACACATATTTGAAGTTGGATTACGCAATGATAATGCCTATGTCATCTAATAGATATGAAAAATATGAAGCGATGTTTTTAAGACTACATCAAAGTACGGTTTTATATTTAGAAAAAGGTGCAGATATAAAGAAATTAGAAGAATCAATTCAACTTAAAGGAAACGATGGTACGTTTTATTTAAAAAGTTTAGGTGAAGAAATAAATGAAGGGGTTACTCTTGATAGCTATTCTGAAATACCTCAACTTATAGTCGGAATCTTATTTATTTTATTCTCAATCGTCGGAATTGTAGTAACGACTATTATTTCTATCTTGATGAGAAAGCGGGAATTTGGTATAAAAATAGCTTTTGGCGAAAGTAAATTTGGAATGTTTATTCAAATTGTTTTAGAAAATATTATTGTAGCAATAGTTGGCTTAGGGATGTCATTAGTTTACTTTTCATGGAGATATGGGGCTCTATTGCAAATGTCAAAGGATATAAAAACAGTAACGGTATTAGACTTTAAATTGGATATGCCTATATTATTTTTAGTATTTCTATTCTTATTACTGATTATCATTGTCTCGAATCTAATTGTCTTCTTATTTATTAGAAAGCTTGAACCGAAAACATTAATAGGTGGGATGGAATAATGGGATTAATTGAACTAAAAGATATTAAGAAGGTGTATAGTAATAAGAATCACAATACGTTCGCGTTAAACGGTATAAATTTAACAATAAATAAGGGCGAAATGATAGCGGTAATGGGTCGGTCAGGTTCAGGGAAAAGTACTCTATTAAATGTTATCGGGTTAATTGATATACCAAATGCGGGTGAATATACGTTAAATGGAAAATCATTAACTGAAATT